>JAAOXG010000023.1 GCA_013036995.1 Lacrimispora defluvii | reverse complement strand
AATAAACGCTTGACACAAACAAAAACTATAAAATGGTTGAAAAACAAAGTATATTATATTACAATTATCCCCAAGAGATGATATTGAACAGACACAAGGAGGTGATTTTAGTAAGCACCGTTCTGTTTGGAAAATATCAGCTATGCGGTATCCTGGGAACCGGTCGGGAAGGAACAGTTTTTCTGGCGGTTCATCTTGGGCTTGAAGAATACAGGGCAGTGAAACGTGTATCCAAAAGCTTTCTCAATTATGAACAATTCAGGCGTGAAGCATTGATTTTAAAAGAGCTGCGCCATCCTGGTATTCCCATTGTATATGACGTAGAAGAAGATGAAAGTTACAGTTATTTAATTGAAGAGTATTTGGAAGGAGATTCCTTATATGATCTTGTGAAAAAACAGGGTCATCTGTCGCGGGAGCTGACCATTTTCTATGGAATTCAGCTTGCCAGCATCATTAATTACCTGCATCTCGCAGGAACAACCCCTATATTACATTTAGATTTACAGCCGAAAAACCTGTTATTATGCCATGATACCATTAAACTCATTGACTTTGGACTGGCTGCATCGTTAAAAGAAGCAAATAAACCGGGAGAACGTTATGGTACGGTGGGATGCGCTGCACCGGAACAGTATGAGGCAGAAGCAGTGCTTGATGAAAGAACAGATATTTATGCCATTGGCACGATCCTCTGTTATCTGTGCACAGGGGAATTTCCCAGGCTGCCTTTTATACCAGCATCGTCCATGGACCCGGGGCTGGCAGCAGTTATCGGGCAATGTATCTGTAAAGAAAAGGAGAACAGGTATTCAACGGCGCAGGAGCTTATGGAACAGCTCCGTCAGTTAAAAGAAACGGAAACGGATGCAAAAAAACGTCTGCAATCATCATCTCTTACAATTGCTCTTTCAGGGAGCAAATCTGGGGCAGGAACAACCCACATTGGAATCGGCCTGTCTGTCTACCTTAAAAATCAAGGAATTCCCAACTTATTAGAAGAAAAACAGGACTCTTTTATGGGAGCCGGTCTTTTTAAATTCACGAAAGCAAAGCGTGACAGCTATGGTTTGCTGCATTACAGAAACTTAATTATAAAGCCATATTATGGAGCTGGAGTGAAATTAAAGGCTCCACCCTTTCGTGTGCACCTGATGGATTGGGGAGAGAATTTAAGCCAGGCACTTAGTATGGAACCAGATGCTGTAATACTGGTGTGTGATGCCAGTATATGGAATCGGATTCATGCCTTTGAATCTGTAAAAGAAGTAATGAGATCCGGGATTCCCTATGCCGTCATATACAATCACTGGGGGATTGATAAAAAAATCTATATTCCAAAAGGTGCACAGGCAGTCTTTTTTCGGGCCCCATTTTTCTCTGATCCATTTACGGTCAGTAATGAACTGGAGACTTTTTATCAGGCTGTTACCAATGAAATCCTGACGGAAACCAAGGGAGGAGGAAAATGGGATTTTCCAGTTATGCGCTGGGGAAGAAAAGCAATGAAAAAACTAAGGATAAAGGAGCGCGGTCTGCCAGGAAAGGGTTAAGCTTCTATGAAGAAATTTGCAAAAAGAGGCTGGAAACTGGGTAATCCGTTTGGTAAAGTCCAGCCCCCTGAATTAATAGGTATTATTGGTACCGGAAGAGGGACCGGAGTGACTCATTTTTCAGTCATGACAGCCGGATATTTATCTGGTGTGATGAGAATGCGGTGTGCAGTTTTAGAATGGAATCATCATGAGTCCTTTTCGTGTATGGAGGCTGCCTGTTCCAGTGGAAAAAATGGTGAGAACCCGTTTCGGGTTCTGGAGACAGATTATTTTGGAAAAGCGGGGATTGATACACTGTTGTTGTGTAAAAAGTCCGGCTACCATGCTGTAATTGTGGATTATGGGACTGTAAAGGAAGGCAATCTGGAAGAGTTTTTTCGATGCAGCAGGCAACTTGTAATAGGAAGTCTTAGTGAGTGGCAGATTGGTGAGTTTCTGGAATTTGAAAAGAAGGGAATAAAAACGGAGAAAAGCTGGGACAGCCTGGTATCATTTGGCAGTGAAGAAGCAAGAACAAGTCTGGAAAAAAGATTAAAAGATCCGGTGATAAGAATTCCGTTTTCCATAGATCCATTTTCTGTCACTGCTGAGACTATGAGTTTTTACGAACAATTATTTTATAAATACAAAAGATAAAACGGCGGGGAGATTGCAATATGAGTAAAGAAGACAGTGGTATATGGAAAGAAGGTAAAAGAGACCAGTATCTGGAAGGACTGAAGAGGTACAGAAATAAGGGGGTACCCATTGTAATCGACGGCGAAGAACTGCCGGAGACAGATTGGGGAAGAATATTTGAAATAAGGGAGGATGACAGCTTTTATATGGCAGACTATGTTCCTAATGAGGAGACCGGTAAACTGCAGGAAATCAGATTTGACCGTGTCTACAACCGGTAATTTCAGGGAACATGGGATCAGGGGCGCGTTGGCGGATTCCATCTTCAGCCCGGAGAGAATGAGTTTATGCGCGTCAGGGAGGGACAGGGGAATCAGAATGTAATGAAAATGTAAATTCCAAAAAGTAAGAAGTATGATATAATCTAAAAGATATTACAGAAATGAGTTCATAAGATATGATCCATAAGCAGGAGGAAAACAGATGAAGAGGAAAGCAGTACCGGTTATGGTGGTGCTGGGATTGATTTTGCTGGTTCTGACCGGTACTTTCGGAGTTCGGTTTTTGGAACGGTATATTCCATCCAGTGAGCAGGCAGATTTGAATGAGATTTTTGGGGTCACAGGGGATGAGGTAGCAGTTTTTTTAAATGAGAATCTTCAGGAAACCAAAGGTCTTTTTGCAGAGGATCAGACCTACCTACCCATCAGTTGGATCAATGAAAATTTAAATGAGCGTTTTTACTGGGATAACAATGAGAAGCTGCTTGTGTATACGCTTCCAGATTCCATTGTTTATGCAGACCTGAATACAAAAGGTTCTTCCGGAAAATCACTGATTCTGGAAAAAGGGGATACTGTGTATTTATCCCTGGGTCTTATTGCTAACTATACAGATGCTGAGTTTACCGCGTATGATACAGCTGTAAATAAGCGGGTGTTTATTAATAATAACTGGACAGATAAAGAACGGGCTACAGTTGTTAAGGACGGTAATGTGCGTATCAAGGGAGGAGTCAGGAGTCCCATTGCAACTCATGTGAATGAGGGGAGCAAAGTAACGGTTCTGGATTCCATGGACAAATGGGATAAAATCAGGACAGAGGACGGTTTTATTGGCTATGTAGAACGCAGACGCCTTGGAGAAACGCAAAAAGAGGCTTCCGTAAGTAATTTTATAAAGCCGGTTTATAAGAATATAACCATGGATCAGCCGGTTTGCCTGGTATGGCATCAGGTTACCTCGGCAGATGGAAATTCTACCTTTGACAGTCTGATTGCTAATACTGCAGGGGTTAACGTGATTTCACCAACATGGTACGAATTAACTGATAATGAAGGTGGTTTTCATTCCCTGGCAGATGCAGGGTATGTAAAAAAGGCTCACGAAAAAGGATTGAAGGTCTGGGCACTGATTAATAACTTTAGTTCAGATGTGAATACGGAGATCCTGATGTCTAAAACATCAACAAGGAAGAAACTGATTGATGCCCTGATGGCAGAGGCAAAGACCTATGGATTTGACGGCATTAATCTGGATTTTGAAGGCATAAAAGAGGAAGCGGGTCCCCATTACATTCAGTTTATCAGAGAACTGTCCATCCCATGCAGAGAGAAGGGGCTTGTCCTTTCCGTGGATAATTATGTGCCCGTTGCAGGAAATGAGTTTTATAACCGGAAGGAGCAGGGGATTGTAGCTGATTATGTGATCATTATGGGTTACGATGAACATTATGCAGGCGGAGAGGCCGGATCCGTGTCTTCTATTCAATATGTAGAAGATGGAATTAAGAATACGCTTAAAGTTGTTCCAAAGGAAAAGGTTATTAATGGTATACCTTTTTATACCAGAATATGGACGGAAGGAACAGATGGAAAGACTTCATCCTCTTCCATTGGTATCGCAAAATCCAAAGAATGGGTTACGAAAAATGATGTGAAGCTGTACTGGCAGGAAGAGCTGGGACAGTATTACGGAGAACTTCAGACAGATGAAGGCAAAAAGACCGTATGGCTTGAGGAAGAACGTTCCATCGGTCTGAAGATGAATTTAATCCGGAAGTACGATCTGGCAGGTGTGGCATGCTGGAAGCTGGGATTTGAGCCGGCTGATTTGTGGGATGAAGTACGGCTTGACAAGGAATAACAGAAGAAAGGGATAAGCAGGAAGGTCAGTTTATGAAAAAAAGGGTATTATTGGCAGCATTGGCGGCTGCAGTTTGTGTAACTTCGGGCTGCTCTTTTAAAAGAGGAGCACAGGAACTTACGCAGATAGAGAGTACGGCGCAGCCGGAGACAACCGTTACACAAGTTCAGACACCTTCCTCAGCTCAGGTTCCTGAAACCTCCGGAGAATCTTCGCCAGAACAACTTAAGGCACTTGAGGAAGGAACCGCCAGGATAATAATAGCTACAGATATTCATTATCTGGCCAGAGATTTAACCGATATGCAGATGAGCTATGAATATACAGCTGATCACGGAGATGGCAAAGTAATGAAATATATCTGGGAAATTACAGATGCATTCATTGAAGAAGTGAAATCAGAAAAGCCGGATCTGGTAATATTAGAGGGAGATTTAACTTATAACGGAGAGCGGGATAGCCATATAGAATTTGCCAGTAAACTGGAGGCCATAGAAGAGGCGGGAATTCCTGTAATCGTTATTCCTGGAAACCATGATATTAATAATCCTGAAGCCTGTCGGTTTGAGGGAGAGTCCATAGTTAGTACGGATAGTATTACACCAGAAGAATTTGAAGAGATATATGACGAATTCGGATATAGTGAGGCGGTGAGCCGGGACCCGGCTTCCCTAAGCTATGTATACCAGATCAATGATAAAACCAGAGCTCTGATGCTTGACAGCTGCCAGTACGATCCCAAGAACCTGGTCGGAGGCATGATAAAGGATGATACATACACCTGGATTGAGGAGCAGATGGAAGAGGCCTGGAATCTGGGGATGAAAGTGATTCCTGTGGCCCATCATAATTTACTTGATGAAAGTGAAGTTTATCTTCAGGATTGTACCATTGAGCACAGTGAACAGCTCATTGATCAGCTGGAGAGCTGGGAAGTTCCTTTATTTTTAAGCGGACATCTTCATGTTCAGCATTATAAGAGATCCCATGGCGATTCTGGAATTTATGAAATAGTGACAGGCTCTTTGTCTACCCCTCCATGTCTGTATGGAATATTGGAGTATGGACCGAAAGGAACCTTTAACTACCATACGAAATCTCTTGATATGAAAGCCTGGGCGGAGAAAACAGGAAATAAGGACAAGAATCTTTTGAATTTCAGCAATTATGGTAAAAAATATTTGAGTAAAGTATTTTATAATCAGGCTCAGGATGAGTTTAGTAGCTTAAATACCCTTCAGGGGCTGACTGAAAGTCAACGGGATATGATGGCTAAGGTATACGCAGAACTGAATTCTGCGTGTTATGAAGGTAAAGTAGCAGATATCCGTGAGAAGGTCATGGCTAAAAAGGGATATAAATTGTGGCAGGAAGAGGGGTATCCCAGTATTTTATCCCAGTATCTGGAGTGGATCACTGCAGATGGCGGCAGAGATTATAACACATTAAGCGTTAAATAAAAGGAAAGTCACTTGTACCGGTTCTTTTTTAATTCACCAAAAAGTATAATTCAATAAGAACGTGAATCGGGTAAAGAGCGTGAAATTAAAAAAATGGGAACCGTTCATGGCGGTGATTTTGCTGATATTGGTTTATATTATATCCAGCCAGGCGGGAAAGATGGCAGCAGTAAATAATGCTCCATCTGCACAAAAGAATCGGCCTGTGGTAGTAATTGATGCAGGCCACGGGGGGAATGACCCTGGAAAGATCGGGATTGACGGTACTCTGGAAAAAGATATTAATCTGAAGATTGCCATGAAGCTGAAAAAATATCTGGAAGCATCGGATGTGGATGTTGTTCTTACCAGAGATGATGACAATGGACTCTACTCAGCCAGAGACAACAGAAAAAAGATGGCGGATATGACCAAACGGTGTGATATCATCAATAAAACCAAGCCTGCATTGACTGTAAGCATTCATCAAAACAGTTATCATCAGGAGGAAATCTCCGGAGGACAGGTGTTTTATTATAAAAAGTCAGAAAAAGGAAAAAAGCTTGCTGAAACCATACAGGAACGATTCGATTTTTTATTGGGGGATAAGAATACAAGACTTGCAAAACCCAATGATAATTATTACCTGCTGCTTCATGTGAGAACACCGATTGTAATTGTGGAATGCGGATTCTTAACCAATAGCAGGGAATCAAAGCTTTTGAATGATGAAGATTACCAGGACCGGGTAGCGTGGACCATACATATGGGAATCATGAGCTATTTAAATAATAACTAAATATATAAAAAACAGGAACCTTTGGCTTACAGGTTCCTGTTTTTGCCTTTAGATGGAATGAATGTTATTCCGACTGGGAACCAGTTACTTTCTCAGTTTCCGGTTCCGTTTCAGTTTCCGTATCAGTGCTCTCTGTTGCGTTATTTGTCATCGCGGCAGCAGTCTTATTAATTTCTCCCATTTTTTCTGAAGTTTTTGCTGCTAATTGATCAGATCTGCTTTGCAGCCTGGAGGCAGCCTCGATTTTTTGATCTGTATTTCCGTAACCTTGTTTAATCTCACTTTTTAAGACATTGATTTTTCCATCAATCATGGCTTTCGCGGAAGAGATTACTTCTGCCTGAGAAACACCGGATGATATTTTTGTGATCGCACTCATCTGCTCAGCCTGGGCATCTTCTTTTGATTTTGGTTTTTTATAAATTTTACCGGTTTCATCAATGAAATAAGGCTCCGATTTATCTGATTCATCCGCCTGAATCTGTGCGATCTGATCGTCAATGGCTTTTAGCTGCATCTCAAATTCTTTCAGTTTATCATTCATGCTTTCTGAGCCGTTTGCCTGATCGGAGTCCAACATCGACTGTTTTTGTTCCAGAATCCTTTGCTTCTGATCCATCAGCTGCTTCAGCATACCCTGCTTTTTTCCGGCAGGAGAAATCGATACATCATCGGTTTGCTTGCTTTCCTTACTTTTTCCGTATATTGCCTGGTATTTATTTTTAGCAGAACGGTTGATGGAAGCAATATTTATTTTCGCCGGCTGGGTTTCCATTTTACCAATATACATCTCATACCCTCCTTTTGTACTGATTATTTATTCGGCAGATAGAGGGAGAATATAATTATTTTGGCGCAGACGGTAAAGATTACGGTATAAACGGTCTTACTATCAAAGAGGTGGTGGAAAAAGCGGAATCATGACGCAAAAATGAAATAGCTCCTCTGAAGTTGACATGTCCATAGTTCCATTACATCGTTCAACTGCATCCCGAATGTTGGATAAGCCGAATCCATGAAGATGGGGGTCTTCTTTTGACGACAGGAAAGGGCTGATACCTTGGCTTGCTGTATGTGGAACCGGATTGGTAATTTCAATCATAAGAAAGGAACGCTGGACACAGGAAACTGCTGTTATCAGTGGAGGATCATTCCGGTCGGTTAATTTTTGGCAGGCTTCCAGAGCGTTATCCAAAGCATTGCTTAAAATGATACACAGGTCAGAAGGATTGATCAGATCAGAGGAGGGAAAAATGAAATCTGTATCCAAACGAATTTCCCATGCTCTGGCAAGGGCAAGCTTTTCCCTGATAATTGCATCTGCATAAGCATTGCCAGAAGAATAATCGGGATAAAAAGTATTAAAAGTTCCGGTTATACAATCCAGGTAATTGAAAGCCTCTTCATTCTTATTCATGGAGAGGAGATTCCTTAAGCACAGCATATGGTTCTTAAAGTCATGGCGAAAACCGGACAGCTGTTTTTCCTCACCCTGCCATGCTGCGATCTGTTTTTCCAGTATTGAATTTTTCTCATTTGCAAGGTGTAAACTCAGTTTCCGGTCTGCATAGTAAGAGGAAAAAGTAATTAGTGAAACGCCGCCAGCTGCTACAGCGGTTGCAATCATGTTTGATAACAGCGTGTTGTTGTACTGGATGTGGTTCCATCCGTAATAAATAACGGTCTGTCTGGTGAAGAAACATAAGATCAGGAGAAACAGGTTTTCCGGCATAGTAATCTCACCATGCAGATTACGGCATTTTCTGCCCACCCATTCCAATATGGCTGCGTAAAGCAGGAAGGATAAAATATCACATAGTTTATAAGCTATATCATAAGCAGATGAATTATGAATCATATTTTTGCTTAAAAATTGAATTAATGGCAGAAAAACAAAATTGCATGTATATCCCAGCCCGTCAGTGAAAATAGCCAACATTACCTTTTTCCCGGTACTGGCCTGGAATAATACCCAGATCATGATTAGTGAAGTGATAAAATAAAACAGTTCCTGTGGAAAAAACAGGGCAAGTCTGCAATTAACGTTGATAAAGCCGGAGGCCATGGAAAAAAAGACAACTCCAATAAAGGTTAAAAGCTTGTGAAAACGGCATTTTAACATTTTACTAAAGAAACGATATTGGATGTAAGCGGTAAAAATAAGAAGAATTATAACAATACCTCCTTTTTCATATATTTGAGGAAGGTACTGGAAAAATCCTGATACTTTCGTTTGCTTACCGGGATTATTTCTCCGTTGGCAAGATGAAGATCCATTCTATCAAAACGGACAATATAATCCATGTTAACAATAAAACTTCTGTGGCACCGGAAGAAACGGGCGGGGAGATTCTTCTCGACGGATTCCAGCTTACCAGAAATTTCTGTGGTATCATTTTTGTTGTGAAGAGTTACTGTTTTATTATTTACTTCCAGATACATAAGATCTGAGCAGGAAATACATACGGTAGTCTGACCGGATTTAACTATAATGGGAGGTTCTTTTATGGGATTAAGCTGTCTGATTATGTGATCCAGCACGGTATAAAGCTTTTGACTGCTTACTGGCTTAATGAGATAATGGGAAGCATCTACGTCAAAGGATTGAAATACATATTGTTTATATGCAGTTAGAAATACCAGCTTTGCCCTTGTATTGGTCTCCCTGATTTTACGGGCAGTATTCAGTCCGGATTCTTCTCCCATCTTAATATCCAGAAAAATAAGGTCAGGCACAGCTTTGGAGGACAGAAGCTCTGTTCCGGCTTTGAAAAGGAAAAGCTGGAAGGGGATATTCCGTGTAAGAAAATACCCTTCCAGATCATTTGCAAATCCATGCATAAACTCTGCCTGGTCATCACAAAGAAATACGTTCATTGCGTCCACTTCCTATGTAAGAATTAAAGCAGAAATATATTGTTCTTTCTGCACTCTTTGCGCATTTCGTCTGGCCAGATACTGGCCTGAACTTCACCAACGTGTGCCCGGTCTAATAATAGCATACATAGGCGTGACTGTCCGATTCCTCCGCCGATGGTATAGGGGAGTTCTCCGTTTAAAAGCATTTTGTGATAAGGAAGCTCTTTGCGGTCTTCACATCCTGCCTTCCTTAACTGTTCTGTCAGAGCTGCTTCATCTACGCGGATTCCCATGCTTGAGATTTCTAATGCACAGTTTAAATGCTCGAACCAGAAGAGAATATCTCCGTTAAGCTGCCAGTCATCGTAATCAGGTGCTCTGCCATCGTGGGGTTTACCGCTGCCTAATTTATCTCCGATTTTCATGAGGAAGACACAGCCGTGTTCTTTTGTAATGGCATTTTCCCGCTCCTTGGGTGACAGTTCCGGATAGAGGTCTTCCAACTCCTGGGAGGTGATGAAAGTAATATCATCAGGAAGCGTTTTAACTGCCTGGGGATATTTGTACCAGACTTCATGTTCCATGTGTTTAATAATCTTGAAAATGATTTTCACGGTCTCTTTTAATGTGTTCTCATTTCTTTCTTCTCTGGTAATTACCTTTTCCCAATCCCACTGGTCCACATAACAGGAGTGAAGATTGTCTAAATCTTCATCTCTGCGGATGGCATTCATGTTGGTGTAAAGTCCTTCTCCTGGCTGAAAGCCGTATTCGTGGAGTGCCATACGTTTCCATTTGGCAAGGGAGTGTACCACTTCCATGGTTTCGCCGGGAACTCCTGAAAGATCAAACTGCACCGGGCGTTCCACACCATTTAAATTATCATTTAATCCGCTGCTTCGTTCTACAAATAATGGGGCGGAGATTCTCTCTAAGTTCATTTCCTTACCCAGTTCCTTTTGAAAGGTGTCTCTTATGTATTTGATTGCTTCCTGGGTTTCCCGGACAGAGAGCCTGGGATCATAGTTTTGCGGTATAATCAGTTCCATGTTTTTCTCCTCTTTTAACATATACTGTTATTATGGTATCATTGATACGAAAAACTTACAACTGCTATTTGTACAGGGCTTTAAAAGCCCGTTTTGTCAGGGGCAAAAGCATTGCATGAGCCTTTACGCTGTGATATGATAAATGGAAGTGAAAAGAAAAGAGCAGAGAGATATGAATACAAAACGAATTGTATTAAAAGACAGAGAGAATCCGGATTCAGAACAGTTAAAAGAACCGGCAAAGATATTAAGGGAAGGCGGTCTTGTGGCATTCCCAACGGAAACGGTTTATGGTCTTGGGGCCAATGCCTTAAACGAAGAGGCTGCAAAGAAGATCTATGAGGCGAAGGGAAGACCATCGGATAATCCTCTCATCGCCCACATTGCAGATTTTGATGATCTGCTTCCCCTGGTGACGGAAGTCCCTGAGGCAGGCAAAAAACTTATGGAAGCATTCTGGCCTGGTCCCCTTACGCTGATTTTTCCCAAAAGCAGTCTGGTCCCTTATGGAACGACCGGCGGACTTGATACAGTAGCGGTTCGTATGCCTGCTGATCCGGCAGCCAGCGCGCTGATCCGTCTGGCAGGGGTTCCCATAGCAGCTCCCAGCGCCAATACATCCGGCCGTCCCAGTCCTACCACCGCAGACCATGTATGGCAGGATATGAACGGAAAGATCCAGATGATCGTTGATGGCGGTGCTGTTGGGATCGGTGTGGAATCCACCATCATTGACGTTTCGGGAGTTGAACCCATGATACTTAGACCAGGTGCAGTTACCCAGGAGATGGCATCTGCAGTTTTAGGGAAAGAGATCTGTCTGGATCCTGCTATTATCTCAGGCCCGTTAAAAGCCGATGTAAGGCCAAAAGCGCCGGGAATGAAGTATAAGCATTATGCACCTAAAGCAGATCTTACTCTGGTTGAGGGAAATACAGAAGCTGTGGTTTCTGCTATTAATAAAATGACAGAGGAAAAGCTGGAAGCGGGATACCGGGTAGGTGTGATCTGTACCGATGAGACGTCAGATCTTTATCCAGGTGGTATTATAAGGAGTATTGGCAGCCGTCTGAAAGAGGAGTCTGTGGCCCACAATTTATATGCAGTTTTACGGGAATTTGACGATCTGGATGCTGATTATATATTTTCTGAGAGCTTTTCCAGAAGTCATCTGGGACAGGCAATCATGAACCGGCTGACTAAGGCAGCGGGTTACCACATTATTAAAGTTTGACAGGGAGGAGCAGGAAGGATGACTGGAAAAAGAGAAGATTATATTACCTGGGATGAATATTTTATGGGAGTGGCTGTTTTGTCAGGAAAACGATCCAAGGACCCAAGCACTCAGGTAGGTGCCTGTATTGTCAGTCAGGATAATAAAATTTTATCCATGGGATATAACGGATTTCCACTGGGATGTTCCGATGATGAGTTTCCATGGGGAAGAGAAAATGAGGCAGAGGATCCCTATAATGTCAAATATTTCTATTCCACTCACAGTGAATTAAATGCTATTCTTAATTACAGGGGAGGAAGTCTGGAAGGTTCTAAGCTTTATGTAACCCTTTTCCCCTGCAATGAGTGTGCAAAGGCAATCATACAGTCCGGAATTAAAACAATTGTATACGGCTCGGACAAGTATGCCGGAACACCTGCGGTGAATGCTTCCAAGCGTATGCTTAATGCAGCAGGAGTCCGCTATTATCAATATCAGCCCTCCGGCAGAAAAATAGAGATCGAGGTTTAATATGAAGTTTTTACTGGCGGCGCTGAATGCCAAATATATTCATTCCAATCCTGGAGTTTACAGTTTAAAGGCTTATGCCCAGGCGTGGCTGAAAGAGCCGGAACTTAGAGACGGAAGGTTTGAGATAGAAATCGGGGAATATACCATTAATAATCAGATGGATGAAATATTGAGTGATATTTATAGAAGAAAACCAGATGTAGTGGGATTCTCTTGTTACATCTGGAATATTTCCAATATTATAGAACTGGTACGGGACCTTCCGAAAGTTCTCCCTCATGTGGAGATCTGGCTGGGAGGTCCTGAGGTGTCTTACGATGCAGCCCGGATTTTAGAAGAAGAGCCACACGTTTTCGGCATTATGATGGGAGAAGGGGAAGAAACCTTTAAAAAAGTAGTCAGCTGTTATCTGGACCAGCAGAGAGGAACTCCGGGGTGGGATCAGACAGCCTTTCAGGAGATAGATGGAGCTGCTGTCCGGGATAAAGATGGACTACCGGTTATTAACCCTTTAAAATCTCCGGTTGATTTAAACAAGATTCCATTTCTTTATCAGGACATGGCCGGGTTTGAAAACCGTATTGTTTATTATGAAAGCAGCCGTGGATGCCCGTTTTCCTGCAGCTACTGTCTTTCCTCTGTTGATAAGTCCGTCCGGTTCCGTGATACGGATCTGGTGTTAAAGGAACTGGATTTTTTCCTACAGAAAAAAGTTCCCCAGGTGAAATTTGTAGACAGAACCTTTAACTGCAGCAGGGATCACTCGTTTCGCATCTGGGAGTATTTAATCGAACATGATAATGGTGTGACTAATTTTCATTTTGAGATATCGGCAGATTTACTGAATCAGGATGAATTACAGCTGATGTCCCGTATGAGACCCGGACTGATCCAGTTAGAGATCGGGGTGCAGAGTACCAATGAATCCACTATTAAGGAAATCCACCGGAGTATGGATCTGTCTGTATTAAGGAAGAATGTGGAGATCATAAACAGCTATGGGAATATACATCAGCATCTGGACCTGATTGCTGGACTTCCCTTTGAAGACTATGAAAGCTTCCGACGTTCCTTCAACCAGGTTTATGATATGAAGCCGGAACAGCTTCAGCTGGGATTTTTAAAGGTATTAAAGGGTTCCTATATGGCGCAAAAGGCACAAGAGTATGAGATCCATTATAAGGAAAAGCCTCCCTATGAAGTTTTGTCCACCAGATGGCTTGACTATGGCGGAGTTCTTAAGTTAAAGGGACTGGAAGAGATGCTGGAGGTTTATGGCAACAGCGGTCAGTTTCAAACTACAATAGAAGAATTTCGCAAGGAATTTCATACTCCTTTTGATATGTTTGAGTCATTGGCTGAATATTATGATAAACAGGAATTGTCAAAGCTGAGTCATAGCCGAATGGCCAGGTACGAGATATTAGAGACGTTTATCAGCCTTCGGGTTCCTGATAAACAGTCTTATTACAGGGATCTTCTGGTATATGACTTATATCTGAGAGAAAACTTAAAGAGCCGTCCTGCTTTTTCCGCTGATCAGGAACCTTATAAAGATCAGATAAAAGCTTTTTTTGCCGATGAAGCGGTTCAATATCGTTATTTAAAAGAAGGTTATGAAGGATTTGAAGCCAGGCAGCTGATCAAGATGGCTCATGTGGAGGTATTTCATGATGGAAGAGCGGTTCTTTTTGATTATAAAAAAAGGGATGTGCTTACCCATAATGCAGCAGTCCATGAGCTTGGCATATGGAGGAGATGATGGCTAAAAAAGAGACAAAAGCAGAAAAAAGAGCCAGGGTAACCAGGGTTTTAGAGGCTCTTGACCAGGAATTCGGAACAGAATATATCTGCTATTTAAACCATGAAACACCATGGCAGCTGCTCATTGCAGTTATTTTAAGTGCCCAGTGTACTGATGCCAGAGTCAACCTGGTGACTGCAGATTTATTTAAAAAATACGATTCGCCGGAAAAATTTGCAAATGCCCATTTAAAAGAGCTGGAACAGGATATCCACTCCCTGGGATTTTATCACATGAAAGCCAAAAATATTATTTCCTGCTGTACGGATCTGGTGGAAAAGTATGGAGGCGAAGTTCCAAAGACCATGGAAGAGCTGACTGGGCTTGCAGGAGTGGGCAGGAAAACGGCCAATGTAATACTGGGCAATATTTATAACGAACCCAGTATTGTAGTCGATACCCATGTAAAACGGATATCCAAAAAACTGGGATTTGCCAAATCAGATGACCCGGAAAAAATCGAATATGAATTAATGGAGATACTGCCAAGAGATCACTGGATCCTTTGGAACATCCAGATTATCACGCTGGGAAGATCCATCTGCATTGCAAGAAGTCCCAAATGCAGAGACTGCTTCCTAAAGGAGCTGTGTCCCAGTGCTGTAACGGGGGAAAATAAGGAGAGGAAGAACAAAACGTGATATCATCTTATGTTGCCGTGGATTTAGAAACGACCGGTCTTGACCCAAAGCGGGATAAAATTATTGAAATCGGAGCAGTGCGGGTGAAGGATGGAAAAGCAGAAGATACATTTGAATGCTTTGTAAATCCTTACCGCAATCTGGAAGAGCGTGTGGTCTCCCTGACTGGTATTACTGACAGTCAGCTGGAGCCTGCTTCAGGCATCGAATCCATAATTGGCCATTTCCTTGATTTCGCAGGTAAACTGCCTATTCTGGGACATCATATCATCTTTGATTACAGTTTTTTAAAACGTGCAGCAGTAAATAAAGGATTATGTTTTGAACGACAGGGAATTGATACATTAAAGCTTGCAAGAAAATTTATGCCGGAAGATCAATCAAAAAGTCTTTCAGCAGCCTGCGGTTATTTTGGGATAGAAATAAAACAGAGCCATCGTGCCAGATTTGATGCCATTGCAGCTCATGAGCTGTATCAGACAATGAAAAAGGAGTTCGGTGAAAGGAATCCGGAAGTCTTTGACTCTGTCCCCTTGATTTATAAGGTAAAAAAGGAACAACCAGCGTCAAACCGGCAAAAAGAACACTTGCAGGATTTATTAAAATATCATAAAATAGCTTTATCTGTGCAATTGGATCATTTATCCAGAAATGAAATATCCAGAATTACGGATAAAATCATCGCACAATATGGAAGAATATAAGAGAGGTGATACAAAATGATTAATTTTAACAATAAGAACAACAAGAAGTTTATGTCAGTGGTTTTAATCGTAGTCGTAGTTTTACTGATTATAGCAATGGTACTCCCCATGATGTTTAGTTTTATGAGATAGTTTCTGTTGACAAAACGTCAGGCGGAAACAGTAGAGTAAGAGGATTGAATATGAAAAAGAAAACTTTGTCCATATGCCTGGCAGCCTCCATGCTGGCAGTGGGAATCGGTTTTTTCTCACCAGCATACGTTATGGCTGATACGCTTCCGGACGGTATCTATGTCGGAGATTATAATCTGGGCGGTTTGACAGAGGAAGAAGCCGGGCAGAAAGTCCAGGGCCTGGTTAATGAAATGGAAAATCAGAAAATCACACTGGTTGTGGACGGACAGCCGGTTGATACGACAGCTAAGGATCTGGGATTTCACTGGAGCAACCCGGAAGCGGTTTCTCAGGCAGCATCCTCCTGGCAGGGTGGGAATTTATTAAAACGATACTTTAATAAAAAGGATATCGAACACAATCCTGTGATCATTCCTTTGGAAACTTCTTTGGATGATGGCAGGTTAGCGTCATTTGTGGCCGAAAAATGTGCACCTGCAGTGGCCGAGCCAAAGAATGCCACCATTGTGCGCCAGAACGGGGCATTTATAGTCACACCTTCTGTAATTGGAAAAACAGTGGATGTGGAAGCCACAAAGCAGGCTCTTAATGCGGCGTTTGCAAATGGATTAAAAGATCCGGTAACTGTTAACGCAGTTGTTGCCGAAGTAAAGCCGGCGATTACAACCGAAGATTTATCTACCATTCAGGATGTACTTGGAACCTTTTCCACCAATTTTTCATCAAGTGGTGCTTCCAGGTCCAAAAACCTGCAGGTTGGTTCCGGAAAGATAAACGGCCATGTGTTAATGCCTGGAGAGACCTTATCCGGTTATGACTGCATGCACCCCTTTACGGTTGATAATGGTTATGCCACAGCTGCTGCATATGAGAACGGTCAGGTGGTTGACAGTGTGGGTGGCGGAGTATGCCAGATCGCCACTACCATTTATAATGCCGCACTCAGAGCAGAGTTAGAGATCAGTCAGAGACAGAATCACTCTATGGTGGTAAGTTATGTAAAGCCGTCGGAGGATGCAGCAATCGCAGGAACCTATAAAGACATTAAATTTACCAATAATTACAGCACACCTATTTATGTGGAAGGCTATACTTCAGGAAAGACTCTTACCTTTACCATATACGGGAAAGAGACCAGACCAGCCAACCGGACCTTTGAATTTGTTTCAGAAACACTCAGTGTCACTGATCCGGGAGAGGCAAAAGAGGTTGTGGATCCTTCCATGCCGCCTGGATCCAGAAAGCAGGTTCAGTCCGCACATAAAGGAATGAAATCAAGACTCTGGAAGATTGTGTATGTAGATGGTGCGGAACAGAGCAGAGAGATACTTCATACGGATACCTACAATCCCTCCAAGGCAATTATAAAGGTTGGTCCGGCAGCGCCCGCAGTTGCAGAACCAGTACCAGTCCATCCTTCTGAAGTTCCTGATATTACTACACAGCCAACTCAGGAAACAACCCAGCAACCGGATTCCCCGGCAGTAACTGAATGGGAAGATGCTGTGGATGGTTCCCAGACAGGGCCGGGAGAATAAAAAAAGAACATGAGACGGATAGAAAGAGAAAATACAGGAACGATAAAGCCGGGGCAGGATCTTGTGGCTGCAGGATATGCAGGATTAGCCGGAACGTTAAAAATAGTAAGTGAAAGAGAGGGAGAACTGCATCAGTGGTTCTCCTCGCAATATATTGACCAGATTTTAACCGGAGATTATTTATTACCGGTAAATGATCCGGAGTTTTTTAAGAATCTGGGGGCTACGGAATGGGAGCCGGTACTTGAGGGAGGAATCCTAAAGGCTCTCTGGGATTTATCCGGCGCCTATATGACGGGAATTCGTTTTGACCTTCATAAAATTCCAGTAAGGCAGGAAACCATTGAGATCTGTGAACGGTATGACTTAAACCCATACCGTCTTTATTCAGAGGGCTGCTTTGTGCTGGCGGCGGATAACGGAGGAGATCTGGTATCTGCCTTAAAGGAGTATGGAATGAAAGCGGCAGTCATTGGGAAAGTAACAGACGGAATCAAACGGATTATTGTCCATGAAGACGGAAACGGCTATCTTGACCGTCCTTCAGAGGACGAACTATATAAGGTGTTATCCCAAAACAGGTAAATCGGAGGTAGGATATGAGAGAAAAGATACTGGCAATTATTGAAAAAAACAGCAGAATTGATTTAAAGGATCTGGCGGTTCTACTTGGAGAAAGTGAGGCAGCCATTGCAAACGAGATTGCTGAAATGGAAAAGGAACATATCATCTGCGGATATCACACCCTGATTAACTGGGATAATACCAGCGATGAAAAGGTGGTTGCGTTGATTGAGGTTAAGGTAACACCCCAAAGAGGTATGGGTTTTGACAAGATTGCAGAACGTATTTACCAGTACAGTGAGGTAAATGCAGTTTATTTAATGTCAGGAGCCTTTGATTTTACCGTATTTATCGAAGGAAAGACCATGAGAGCAGTTGCCCAGTTCGTATCTGAGAAACTCTCCCCCATGGAATCCGTGCTCAGCACAGCCACCCATTTTGTTCTGAAAAAATATAAAGATCACGGGACGGTTCTTGCGGAAGAGACACAAGATGAAAGGATGTTGATTACGCCGTGAGAAACCCATTATCAGACCGTATAACAGAGATTCCATCTTCGGGAATCCGTAAATTTTTTGATATTGTAAGTGAGATGAAGGATGCCATTTCTCTGGGTGTAGGCGAGCCTGATTTTGACACGCCATGGCATATCCGGGAAGAGGGTATTTATTCACTGGAAAAAGGACGTACATTCTACACATCCAACGCTGGTTTAAAAGAACTAAAGACGGAGATTTGCAGCTATTTAAGCCGCCGCTTTGAAGTTACATATGATCCTGATCATGAGGTGATGGTAACGGTTGGCGGAAGCGAAGCCATTGATATTGCACTCCGTGCCATGTTAAATCCAGGCGATGAGGTGCTGGTTCCCCAGCCCAGCTATGTTTCCTATGTACCTTGTACCATTCTGGCCAATGGAGTTCCAGTGATCATTGATCTGGAAGCAAAGGACCAGTTTAAACTGACAAAGGAAAAGCTTCTGGAGAAGATCACACCAAAGACAAAGGTTCTCATTCTCCCGTTTCCAAACAACCCTACAGGGGCTGTCATGGATGGCAGAGAGCTGAAGGAAATCGCAGACATTGTAATTGAGAAGGATTTATTCGTTATTTCAGATGAAATCTATGCAGAGCTTACTTATGGCGGGGATCACTCCACCATAGCGGCGTTTCCTGGAATGAAAGACAGAACCGTTTTAATTAATGGATTTTCCAAATCCTATGCCATGACCGGCTGGAGGCTTGGCTATGCCGCTGCCCCCAGATTGATTTTAGAGCAGATGTTAAAGATCCACCAGTTCGCCATTATGTGCGCACCTACCACCAGTCAGTATGCAGCAGTTGCTGCTCTGCGGGACGGCGATAAGGATGTGGCAGTTATGCGGGAATCCTACGATCAGAGAAGGCGTTATTTAATGCATGCGTTTCAGGAGATGGGACTTGAATGCTTTGAGCCCAATGGTGCCTTCTATACGTTTCCGTGCATCAAACGGTTTGGCATGACCTCCGATGAATTTGCCACCCGGCTTCTGATGGAAGAAAAGGTAGCGGTTGTCCCCGGAACTGCATTTGGAGACTGCGGAGAAGGGTATCTTCGTATTTCCTATGCATATTCCTTGAAGAACCTAAAAGAAGCTTTAAGCCGTATGGAGCGATTTATTAAAAGACTGGATGGAAAGGCGTAATCACTATGAATATTGTACTATTGGAACCGGAGATGCCGGCAAATACAGGGAATATCGGAAGAACCTGTGTGGCAACGGATACCAGGCTTCATCTGATTCAGCCTTTGGGTTTTAAGCTGAATGATAAACTGATCAAAAGGGCAGGACTTGATTACTGGGATAAGCTAGATGTTACCGTGTATAGTGACTATCAGGATTTTTTAGACCGGAATCCGGGAGCAAAAATCTATATGGCCACTACAAAGGGACATCATGTTTACTCCGATGTAAAATATGAGCCGGATTGCTTTCTCATGTTTGGAAAGGAAAGTGCCGGAATACCAGAAGAGATTCTTGTGGACAATGAGGACCGATGTGTGAGAATTCCCATGTGGGGCGATATCCGTTCCCTGAATTTATCTAATTCTGTTTCTATTGTTCTTTATGAAGCTTTGAGGCAGAATGGATTTGACCGTATGACCATGGAGGGAGAATTGCATCATCTGCATTGGAAAGAATAAAAAAGACACGTCTTGGCCGTTGGCAAAGACGTGTCTTTTTTATCAGAAGGAGTTAATTGACCATCAGGGAAGGGCAGGTCTGGCCTTCCTCCTCCTGGCTTTCCAGTTTCACATCATTGATTTCATCTAAAGAAACGGGGCGAAACGCATCGGCTTTTTTTATAACCTTTACCCAGAAGAAAGCGAAAAGTAAAGTAATAATAAGCAGTACAAAATATATTTTATAGATAAATATCCGGGCATCTCCCTCTGCAATATGCCAGATCATATAAACGTCTCCGATGATACAGATAATCTGAGGGATTCCCCATAATGTAAACCGTTTATCTCTTCCTGGCGCATTGGGATAACGCCTGCGCAGTACCAGGACGGTAAGATTAACCAGGATATAGGAGGTAAGCCAGAAACAGGAAGCAGCAAGGAGGAAATTGGTTAAACCGGAATAGTTTGCAATACCACTCACCAATATAAAAGAGATGACGCCTGTCATAAGGAAAAGTCCTGGTGTAGGAGTTCCGCTTTTATTTTTTTTACTAAGATAAGCCGGCATTAAACCGGCATCTGCCATGCCGCTTAAGATTCTTGTTACGCTGCCCAGTACAGTATTGATAGTGCTGATTCCGGCCAGTATAGTGATAAGACCCATCCAGTAGCTGCCCGCTTTTCCCATAACCCGTTCTGCAAAGATGATATGAGGCATGCTGCTGGAACGGAGTTCTTCCAGTGAAACGTAGTTTCTCATACCGGTGCTTAACAGGCTCTGAACAATAAAAAGAAGACATACACCAAGGATCATGGCAAGTGGAACATCCCGTTTTGGATTTTTTAAGTCTTTGGAAACAGGAATGACAAATTCAATCCCGATAAACATCCAAAATGCCAAAGCGGTTAGAGACAGAATTCCTGAAACTCCCGTTACAACAGGTGGTGTCTGGGTGCCAGGCGCAAGGGGGGCTCCAACTCCTAGTTTGAAAGTGCTGATGATCCCCAGAAGAATGAGAGAACCGATGAGCGCTATAACAGTTATGTTCTGAATTTTAGCGAAGATATCGACTCCCAGATAATTGACAACGGTTAAAAAAGCAAGAAGGGACAGACTGATTACCAGTACAGGAACTCCTTTTAAAAAGGTTTCCTGAATGACCAGTCCGCACATGGCAAGCTCTACGGAACCAGCCAGCATATTGGTAATAACATAGGCGGAAAGATTGGAAATAATGGAAGGAACAGGTCCCAGTCCCGCCAGGGTATACTGTCCCAGTCCGCCTTCGGCTTCCGGCATTAAACTGTGAAGTTCACGAAAAGAAAGTGCAAGAAGAATGTTTAAAACTACAACAATCAACATTGCAACGATAAAGCCTTTTCCGGCAAGTCCGGTACCAAGTCCCAGTGATAACAGACAGCTGGTTGCAACGATTAATCCAACACATACGGAAACTGCGCTTCCAAGTCCCATTTTTTTACTGTTCATATAGCTCCTCCTTTATGTGGTCAGTGAAGTAAAAAACAAAGACATCTTAAAATAAGACGTCTTTGCCATTGGGTCAAATCTTTGTATGAAACCGGTCGTACCGGAAATCTTTTATGCTTAAAACAGGCTCCTCTCCAGTGGCCATCTGGGATAGAATCATCCCAACCGTAGGGGAAATACCGAATCCATGACCGGTAAAAGCACAGGCAAGAATCAGTCCGGGGACTTCCTCCACATGGCTGATTACAGGGACATGATCGGCGCAGACATCTATGAATCCTGCCCATGTTCTTACAATCTTTGCACTTGAGAGGCAGGGGAAATATTTCATAATACCACGGCAGATGCAGGATGCGGTCTGACTATTGGTTACAGGTGTTCCATTGCTTTTGTTAAAGTCCTCAAACCCGGAGGAGCCGCCAAAGACAAAGGATCCGTGAGTGCTTTGGTGTCCGTAGAAATCAGCCATTGCAGTGCCAAGCATCTGGTAGAACATGGGGGGCTGGGCCTCTGTGACTAAAACCTCTAAAAGTGCCTGGGTCATGGGGATATCCACTCCAACGGAAGCTGCGATCTTACGGCTTTCATATCCGGCTGCCAGTATGATGGTTTCTCCTTCATACACGTCATTGTCAGTAATAACCTGTCTTGCTTTTCCCTTGTATTTTTTTATCTCAATTACCGTCTCTCCAGTGATGAAACGCACACCCAACTGTCTCGCCTTTCTGTAATAGGCAAGTGTTGCCAGCATAGGGTTGGCATGACCATCGGTGGGACACCAGCTTGCTCCAATTACCTCATCGGAAAGGTAAGGACAGATCTCCTTCGCTTCTTTCCCGTCAATCATGGTGACTCCAAGACCCTGTGCGCTTGCCCGATCAGTAAGACCGTTTAGTATTTTTAGATGATCTTCTGTTTTTCCAAGGCGCAGGTTGCCTTTCTGATAATATTCCACATCCATTCCAAGTTCTTCAGAAAGGGTTGGCCAAAGGTTGGCAGCACCGTACATAGCCAGGGGGAGCTCCCGTTTGTCTCTTCCAGATTGGCGGACACCGCCTCCGTTTCGGGAAGAACCACCGCCTCCTATGTGATCGCTTTTTTCCAGGACTATGACAGAACAGCCCTTCCTTGCCAGATAGTAAGCGGTTGCATTTCCAATAATTCCGCTGCCTATGATAATTACATCTGCGCAGTTTCCCATTCCATCAGACCTCCTTTCTGTCATTGCCTAAAATTTTCATCTCTATGGGTCTCATAGGCGCACGGGATACTGCCGGCTCTATATCGCCCGGGGTAAGCCCCAGTTCCTTTGCTACAATGGACTTCACAAGTTTTGAGCAGGTCTGCCCCTGGCAAAGTCCCATGCCTGTTCTTAAATACCTTCGAATTTCGGTTAAAGTAAACATGCCATCATGAACAGCTTTTCGGATTTCGCCTTTTGTCACTTCTTCGCAGCGGCAGATAATCATATCATCATCTGGCTGGGGGATCAGTGGTCCGATGTCTGCAAAGCGGTCGTTACGTTTATTCATGGCTGCACCCCCTGCTTTTATAGAATCTTGCTTTCATTGCCATATCAAGTGGAACCTTCATGGTAAGTAAGGTGGTATGATCGAAGGCTTTCAGCGTTTTCACCTCAATAATCTCCGCTTTGCATACCTCTGTTCCGCTACGGTCAAGAGCAGTTCCGTTATCCCCCTTCGCCGGTATTGGAAGGAATTCGTAGGGGAGAGTAACCGAAGCGTATCCTGGCTCATACTCCTCATTTAGTAGAAAGATGGCCTGACCGGAACAGGAAGCAACGCACATACCACAGCCGCTGCATATATTTTCTTCATCAATGACCGGAAGTGACGTGATGGTATCCCCGATTTTAATGCATTTTCTGGGGCACGCATCCTGACACGGGTTACATGGAATGTTCTGGGTGCATTCCATGACCGGGTGGATTCCCCTTCCTTTTGCAATTCCAGGAAAACGGTCTAATTCCACCTCATCTAAATATCCTTTGGTTAAAAGGCTTTCTGAAACCGGGATACCTTCATCGGTCAGGGCGATTTTCTTTCCCCGGTTTTCCGGAGCGAACATGCCTTTTCTTAAACGGTCTAATGCCAGTTCTAATTCTGTTGTTGTTTCTTTTGCCCCATCCTCAGATAGAAAACCCAGATACTGTGCCGCTTTTATTCCTGCAATCCGCCCCTCTATCATGGCAGAGCTGGCCTCTTCGATACCGGAAACATCTCCTGCTGCATAAATGCCGGGTATGCTGGTTCCCCCATTCTCATCAATCACTGGAACATATCCAAGGGGAGTATCCTGCATCTTACAACCTGCCATATGAAGCAGCTGTGACATGGGAGACAGGCCTACTGCTAGACAGATCGTATCAACAGAAAAATGCTTTTCTGTGCCGGGAATTAATTGAAAGGAAGAATCCACTTCTCCAATTACCACTCCTGTGACACGATCTTCACCCTCAGCCTTAATAATGGTATGGGAGAGGTAAAATGGAACACCGCATCTTGCGACTTTGGCTGCATGTACACCGTATCCGCCTATTTTGGGAGCGGCATCCACAAGTGCTGCAACCTGACAGCCCGCCTGAAGCAGCTGGAAGCTGACCACCAGCCCCACGTTTCCTGTTCCAAGCATCAGAACCTTATTCCCCGGTTTGATGTGATGTAGATTCATCATGGTCTGGGAAGCTCCGGCTCCTATGACACCGGGAAGTGTCCAGCCTTCAAAGGGAACCATATTTTCCGTGGCTCCGGTAGCAACAATCACGGCATCTCCCTTATAGTGGCAGATTTCTTCGCCAATCTTTACGGTTATTTCCTTATCCTGGTAAAGCCCTGTTACAATTGCATTTAACACGACTGTTACCTTTAAATCTTCTGCTTCCTTTAATAATTCTTCTCCGATCCGAAATCCCCGGATCTTTGCCTTATGCTCTTTCGAGCCAAAGAATTTATGGATCTGTTTAAAGAGCTGTCCTCCAGGTTTGGAATTTTCATCAAAAACAATCACAGAAAGTCCGTTTTTAGCCGCGCTGATTGCCGCGGACAGACCTGCAGGACCGGCTCCTATAATTATTAAATCAAATCGATTCATGTTGATTCCTCCTGTGCCGATACTCCGTACTGGGTTTGTATCACCATACCTTCTTTTAAAGGAGTGATGCAGGTTCTGACATTGGGGAGACCGTCTACAACCATAACGCAGTCCGTACAGCGGCCGATTGCACAGAAAACCCCTCTTGGCTTATGGTATTTTTTTGTGTATCGGTGAATCATAATGCCTGCAGCTTCCAGAGCCATGGCGATTGGTTCCCCTTCAAAACCAGTAAGCGGTGTACCGTCGTATATAAATGAAATGACTTTTCTTTCTTCCGGTTTCCCTAGTATTGGGTGTTCTTCAATTCTCATTTCGTCAGCTCCTGTTCCTGAATTTTTAAGCAAGGTAAGGTTCTTTCCATAGGTTCAGTCTCGTTCCTATTCCATTTTTAAGAGCATTTCTGTATACAATGGTTCCCCACGCCACATCCTCAATCGGCATTCCTCCCACAGAATAAATCACGATTTCATTTTCTTTTCTGTGAACAGGAACCTTACCGGTAAGTACATCTCCAAGATCATCCACCTGATCGGCCTTCATGGCTCCGTCTTTGATTAAATCCATGCAGTGAACTGCAGGTATGGGAACGGAGTTGTAGGAAGGATAGGGAAGTTCTTCTGCCCAGGCTTCGTATAACTGAATGTTGTCTGCCACATTTCTTGCCCTGTTTAAGATAAAGTCGTCATCAAATCTGGCAGCTGCCGGACAGCAGAGGATTGCCCCTGGTTTGATCCATTCTTCCTTGATATAAGAATACAGGGAAGGATCTCCTGTAGGACTGGAGGTAGCAATACTTACAATATCTGCATCCCTGACTGCCTCTTCCTCAGTATCTACCACAATCAATTCTTTGATCTGGGGATATTTATCCCTGACATATTGGATAAATCCATCAATGGATTTCTGGCTTCGTCCCTTTATTTTTACGGTATCAATCTGATCTCTTACTGCCATTGCAGCATCGAAAGCGGTTTTACTCATAACACCGGGTCCGATGATACCCACCACCCTGGAATCCTCTCTGGAGAAATATTTAATACCAACTCCTGGTACTGCTCCTGTGCGGAAAGCACTTAAAATATTTGCTGACATATAGGCAAGTGGTGCGCCTGTGTCCTTATCGTTCAATGTCAGCATAAGGATGGACCTGGGTAGTCCCTTTTTCCGGTTTTCTGTGTTAGAACCGTACCACTTCATGCCTGCCATATCAAATTTGCCGCCAAGGTAGGCCGGCATTGCCATAAATCGTCTGTCTGGTCCGTCTGTCGGCATATTTGGAAATGGAGAAGCCTCCGGAAATGTCATCATAATACCATGTGAGTTGGCATTGGAACCGCCCATTCTGAAATCGCCTGCTTTTAACAGCCGGAACATTTCTTCCATGGCCTCTACACAGCCTTTCATATCCGTAACTCCTGCTTTTACCATGTCTTCTTCATTCAGATAAATAAAATCAACCTCAGGATAAGCCATATGTTTTACCTCGTCTTTCTTAATTTTCATCAGTTATAAATGCTTCCAGCTCTATCTCAACCATTTGAGACGGGCGGTTAAGTTTGGGTGTCTCGACCATGGTAAACAAAGGACGGACATCTTTAAAATAAGGGGAGTAGGCTTCCCCCACTTCCTTTGCAAAACTCATATCTGTTACATAAGCCTTAATTTTTATAACATCACTGGGGTTTGCCCCTGCCTCATTTAACAAGTTAATAAACTTCCTGAAGATATAATCCGCCTGTTCCAGTGCTGTATCTCCGTGGACAGTTCCGTCCGGCAGGACGGCAGTAGTGCCCCCGATATAAATATGTTCTCCGACTTTTACCATTCTGGAGTATCCCACCAGCTCTTCTAGCGGAGCACCGGAGGAAAAGTTGATACGTTTCACCTGTGTACCTCCTTTCATTAAAAAAAGCCTTATGATATGGAATCATAAGACCTCGCTGTCTTTTTTGTCATTCTACCTGTTTTACTGTATACAGGTATTGTAAAAATCGGAAGTCAAAAGGAAAGAACTGACAGGCGGTAAATGATAATATTTCTTGACCTCGAAAAAAGAAAGTGATAAAATGCATCAAAAGACACGAAGGCGTTCTAAACCCTTTGTGTCTTTTGTGTTTCAATAAGGATGCGCCTCTTTTACCATAAAATAAGAACAGAGCAGAAAGGAGCGGGCAATATGAATAATGGATGGAGAAAAGAAGATGTTCCGGCACTAAATCCCAGACAGCCTGAGTTTGTGCTGGCAACCACAAATTATTCTAAAAAATGTATTATGAAATATAATCTCTCCCATTTTTATCAGTTTACTGCCGAATCAGACCATATGGGAGTGATACCCGATGCCTGTATTGATATGCTGTTCTGGGAAAAGGATGGAGTAATGAAAGCCAAGGCAGCAGGTACCCTGTTAGAAAAAGGAACGGCAAAAACTGAATTAAACTGCCAGTATTTCGGAGTACGGTTTCTGCCGGGGGTCAATCCGGTTGCCGGTAACGTGAAACTTAATGAACTGGTGAATAATGAGATTAGTCTGGAAGATATGCTGAGCAGTACCGGAAAGCGGGAAGGGCTGCTGGAACGTATGTATGAAGCTGGATCCTTCCATGAAAAAACAGAAGTATTTCTTGATTTTTATCTGAAATATTTTTATAATCATGCCGAAGATAAAAACAGTCTGAAATACGTAATACACCAACAGATACTAAAGTCAGACGGAAGCCTGAAACTTTCGGAGTTAAGCAGCTATACAGGCTATTCAGAGCGATACTTAAATCAGAAAATCCACGAAGATTTTGGCATGAATCCCAAAAATCTGATCCGGTTTATCCGCTTTCAGAAATCAGTAAGCAGACTGGTGGAAACCATACACTGTGCGAATGGAGCAGATGCTGCACTGGTATCCGGATATTATGATCAATCCCACTTCATAAAGGAATTTGTGAAGATGTCAGGATTTACTCCATCTGCTTACGTAGATACGCTTCTGGGAAATTCTTATGAAAAAAAGCTTCATGTTATCTATTAAAAAATTCATATGATAAGGAAATCATTAGCGGGCTTGTTCTTAAATTTAAGAGCAAGCCATTTTTTGTAATTTCATGTCTAAAATTGTCGAGCGTAAGCCATCAATTGCATATAGTTGTATAGACAACTTAATAAAAATACTTAAAATGTTAAAAAATGTATTGACAAAACATTGATGAAATTATATATTTGTTTTATAAATGAATTTGGTAAAATTAACCATAAAACAAGATATTGAAAAAGATATTATAACAAATGTTACATTTAATATCTGCCATAATTCGACAAAACATGTCGGATCAAACAAAATACATATTTGCAATATGTGCAAATTGTATATACTAAAATGTAATTATTAGGAGGGTATGAAATGATGAAACGAAGAGTACTTGGAGTCATGCTTAGTGCGGTGTTGGCGGCATCTGCATTATTTGGATGCAGCTCGTCTCAGACAACTGCAACCACGGCGGCAGCCAAAGCAGCAGAGACCAAAGCAGCAGAAACCACAGCTGCAACAACCGCTGCGGCAGCAGCAACAACAGAAGCAGCAAAGGCAGCGGGAAGCGGCGGAAAAGTAGGTGTGGCCATGCCTACCCAGTCTTCTGAGCGCTGGATCAATGATGGTGCAAACATGAAGAAACAGCTGGAGGCCCTTGGATATCAGGTGGATTTACAGTATGCAGAGGATGATGTCCAGATGCAGGTTTCCCAGATTGAAAACATGATTGCTTCTGGTGTTAAGTGTCTGGTAATTGCATCCATCGACTCCTCAGCTCTGGTCAATGTGGAAGCTCAGGCCAAGAGCGCCGGAATCCCGATTATTGCCTATGACCGTCTGCTGATGGATACAGATGCTGTTTCCTATTATGCAACCTTTGATAACAAGGGCGTAGGTACAGCCATTGGTAATTACATCAAAGAATCAAAGCAGTTAGATAAGGCAAAAGCAGAAGGAAAATCCTATACCATCGAATTCTTTATGGGATCTCCTGATGATAACAACGCATTGTTCCTCTATAACGGCTTAATGGAAGTATTAAAGCCATATCTGGATGACGGAACCTTAAAATGCGAATCCGGACGTACTTCATTTGAAGATACCTGTATCTTAAGATGGTCTCAGGAAACAGCACAGCAAAACTGTGAGAACTACTTAACCGGATTTTATGCAGACAAAAAGCTGGATATCTGTGCATCTGCATTTGATGGTTTTGCTTATGGCTGCAAGGCTGCATTAGAGGGAGCAGGCTATAAAGTAGGCGTTGACTGGCCTTTGATCACTGGTCAGGATGCGGAATTAATGGCAGTAAAAAATGTTATTTCCGGTTATCAGACCATGTCCATTTATAAGGACACCAGACTTCTTGCTGAAAAATGCGTAACCATGGTTCAGGCAGTGTTAGAAGGCGGAAAACCTGAAATTAACGATACAACCCAGTATAACAATGGTAAGGTGGTAGTTCCTTCTTATCTGTGTACACCGGTTGCGGTTGACAAGGACAATTATAAAAAGATCATTATTGATGGCGGTTATTATACAGAACAACAGCTGACACAGTAGCAGAGACGTACATACAGGCGGCGGTGGAAAAGACTGCCGCCTGTTTTCGTGAAGGATAAAAAGAAAAGGAGTTGGAAAGATGGCCGATTATATCCTGGAGATGAATCACATCACCAAAGAATTTTATGGTGTTAAGGCACTTGATGATGTGAATATCAAGGTGAAACGCGGGGAAATCCATGCTCTCTGCGGAGAAAACGGTGCCGGAAAGTCTACGCTTATGAACGTACTCTCCGGTGTTTATCCTTATGGAACCTACAGCGGTGATATTGTCTATCACGGAGCAGTGTGCCAGTTCCATAACATTAAACAAAGCGAGGCAAAGGGGATTGTAATTATTCATCAGGAGCTGGCATTAAGCCCTTATCTGTCAGTAGCGGAAAATGTTTTCCTGGGAAATGAGCAGACAGGAAAAAAAGGAGTCATTGACTGGACAAAAACCCATAAGCGGGCACAGGAAATGCTGGCAAAGGTCGGACTTGAGAATGAAAACTTAAATGTACCGGTGAGCAGCCTTGGAGTCGGTAAACAGCAGCTGATAGAGATTGCAAGGGCAATGGCAAAGCAGGTGGAGCTTCTGATCTTAGATGAACCGACAGCAGCGTTAAATGACGAAGAGAGCAAGCGTCTTTTAAACATTATGCTGGAACTGAAAAAGCATGGAATCACCTGCATTATGATCTCCCATAAGCTGAACGAAATCAGCTATGTTGCAGATTCCATTACCGTAATCAGAGATGGAAAGACCATTGAGACTCTGGATAAGGGGAAAGATGAGATCAATGAAGACCGGATCATTAAGGGGATGGTGGGAAGGGAACTGACCAACCGTTACCCGGAGCGGACCAGTGAAATCAAAGATAAGATATTCGAGGTGGAAAACTGGAATGCGTATCATCCGGACGATCCTGACCGTCATGTCATTCAGGATGTATCCTTTCATGTTAAGGCCGGCGAGGTAGTGGGATTTGCCGGACTTATGGGTGCAGGAAGAACGGAACTGGCAATGAGCCTTTTCGGCAGGTCCTATGGGCAGAAAATCAGCGGAACCATAAAGATAAACGGAAAGCAGGTTCTGATAAGAAATGTAAGAGATGCCATAAATAACAAGCTGGCATATGTTTCGGAAGACCGCAAAAACTACGGCCTGATCCTCATAGACACGGTAAAAGGAAATATGACGCTGGCAGCTCTTAGAAACTTTTTTTCCAAAAAAGGAATTGTGAACAAGAATGATGAAATCATTTCCGCTGAAAACTACCGGAAGAAAATTAATGTTAAGACGAATTCCATCAATCAGTCAGTCAGCTCACTGTCCGGAGGAAATCAGCAGAAGGTGGTCCTGGCAAAATGGATGCTGACCCAACCTGATATCCTGATTCTTGATGAACCCACCCGGGGCATTGACATTGGTGCAAAGTATGAAATATACTGCATCATCAATGATCTGGCAAAGGCAGGTAAAGCCATTCTTGTCATATCGTCAGAGCTTCAGGAGTTAATCGGAACCTGTGACCGCATCTATGTCATAAACGGAGGGCATATCTGCGGAGAACTTACCAGGGAAGAGGTTTCACAGGAAAAGATTATGAAGTGTATCATGGAAGACAACGGAAAGGAAGAATAAAGATGGATAAGAAGAAAACAGTTAATATTAACATGAAGCAGTATGGTATGATTCTGGCTCTGATCGTGGTTTTCTTAATCTTTGCTGCAATGACCGGCGGTAAAAATATGTCTCCGGCAAACATTAACAATTTAATCATGCAGAACAGCTATATTGTTATTCTGGCGGTAGGCATGCTTCTTTGTGTTCTGACCGGTAACATAGATCTGGGGGTCGGTTCCATTGTTGCCGTATGCGGAGCAGTTGTGGGTATTATGATTGTAGACTACAAAACCAGCATGTGGGTTGCAATACTGGCGGCTCTTGCAATTGGTACCCTTTCCGGTATGTTTGTTGGATTCTTTGTTTCCAAGCTTTCCATACCTCCCTTTATCGTTACACTTGCAACCATGCTTATGGGGCGCGGACTTACCTATACGCTGTTAAAGGCGCAGACCAAAGGTCCTCTTCCGGTAAACTATACATACATAGGTGCAGGCTTTCTTCCAACGGTTAAAATAGCCTTTGGCGGAGGGACACTGGATCTGGTTTCCATCGGAGCAGCGCTCATTGCATTTGCCTTTATTATTATATCGGAAATCAGAAGTATAAAAACAAAAAAGAAATACGATTTTCCGGTTAATCCATTGTGGCAGACAATTGTCAAAGTGGGTGTAATCATGATAATTGTGTGGTTTTTCTTCTATAAGCTGGCACGTTACAACGGAATTCCCTTTGTTCTGGTCATTATGGGACTTCTTGTTGCCCTGTACCACTTTATTACCAGCAAGACTGTTGCAGGAAGGCAGATCTATGCACTGGGCGGAAATGCCAAAGCAGCCCGTCTGTCTGGTATTAACACGGAAAAAGTATTCTTCTGGGTGTATACCAACATGGGAATTATGTGTGCAATTGCTGGAATTGTGCTTTCTGCACGAAATGCATCGGCAACACCCAAAGCAGGGGATCAGTTTGAAATGGATGCCATCGCTTCCTGTTATATTGGAGGTGCTGCTACATCTGGAGGCATTGGAACCATCATAGGAGCGGTAGTCGGAGCATTTATTATGGGAATCTTAAACAACGGAATGTCTCTATACGGCTGGTCTACGGATATTCAGAAAATCGTAAAAGGAGCTGTACTATTAGGAGCGGTTACGGTTGACTTATTATCCAAAAGAAAAAAATAATCAAAGACAGTAGGAGAGAAGATGCAGTTGCAGGAAGCAAAATATATGGCTGTTGTAAACTGGGTCATGGAGCAGATCCAAAACGGGGTGTTCCAAACTGGGGATAAGCTGCCGTCAGAGAACGAACTAAGCCGTGAATTTGATCTCAGCAGGCAGACTGTCCGTCATGCCATTGATGTATTGGAACAGAAAAACATGCTGACCAGAATTCGGGGAAGCGGAACTTATTTGGGAGTGGGAAACCGGGAAGTGAGAAAAGAACGCTACCAGAACATTGCAGTAATCAGTACCTATGTAGACAGCTATATTTTTCCTCCCGTATTAAAAGGGATTGAAAAGACATTGTCAAAAGCAGGCTATACCATGCAGGTGGCATTTACAGGAAACAGAATCGAAAAAGAAGGAGAAATTCTTGATAAGCTGTTAGACAAAGGATTTATAGACGGGCTGATTGTGGAACCGGCAAAAAGTGCGCTGCCAAATCCCAATCTGGATTCCTACCGCAGGCTGGCAAAACAGCAGTTGCCCGTCCTGTTTTTTAACAGCAGTTATCCCCAGTTGTCATTTCCCTGTGTAGCACTCAATGATGAACTGGTGACCAAAAAAGCGGTTGAATATCTGATTCATGCAGGGCATAAAAAGATCGGGGGGATCTTTAAATGTGATGACGGACAGGGGCATCTTCGTTATCTGGGGTTTGTAAAGGCAATGAAGCAGGCAGGTATCGGCATAGACAGAAGGGGGATTGTCTGGATTGATTCGGAGAGCCAGAATGATCTGGAAGCCTGGTCTGATTATCTTTTTGACCGGTTAAAAGATTGTACGGCACTGGTCTGTTATAACGATGAGGTAGCTTATCTGCTTTCGGGTATCTGCATGAAGCGGGGGATTATGATTCCCGAAGATTTATCCCTGGTCAGCATTGATAATTCGGAGCTGGCATCCCTGGGCGAGGTACCCATTACTTCATTTCCCCACCCTATGGAGGCATTGGGGAAAAAAGCAGCGGAAAACATGATACGCATGATTGAAAATCCCTATTTTAATGGAAATTATCTTTTTGATTCAGAGGCAGTAGAGCGGAAATCCGTTCGTGTCAGAGTATAGGAGTATAACATGAGCGAGGACAAAAAGAAGCAGGGTGAGTCACCTGCGCCCATTACTCTGGGTTTAAGACTGGCCGGAGGCGGATATCTGATCTGGCTGGCGTTTCAGCTGGTTCCGGAACTTCTTATCTCTTCCGGAATCAGAAATCTCATTCAGCTGGTCTTTATGACCCTGTTTTTTCTTACTGGTTCCATTATGATTATCTGGTCATTGAAAAGACTGCTCTTTAAAGGACCGGAACAGTCCGGGTCATGGAATGAGGATGAACAGGAACATATAATATAAGATTTAGGATATCTGGAACCGGATTCCAGAAAATTGAATCTGTTTTTACATTTCTTTTACCATACTGTGATTACAGGAGTCCCTGGCAGAAGGTATAATCAGATTTACAGAATCCAAGGTTTCTGAAATTGCAAAGGAGTCCGGTAAATGATAAAAACCTATGTGGTAGATACCAATGTTCTGATTCAGGCCCCTTACGCCATCAATTGTTTCGAGGATAACCGGGTAGTTCTTCCGGTGGCTGTACTGGAAGAGCTGGATCACCTGAAAAAGGCTGAGGGCGAAACAGGTGCCAATGCAAGAAAGGCCATAAGGCTTTTGGAACAGCTGCGTCATCAGGGAGATTTACTGACAGGAGTAAAACTGGAGCATGGAGGAACAATCAGGATTGAAAAAAACTTTGTGGATGTTGTGCTTCCCCCAGATCTTCCCGACGACAAAATGGATAACCGTATTCTCAAGGTATGCAGAGGACTTGAGGGAGAGGTTGTGCTGGTAACGAAGGACATATTGCTGCGTATTAAAGCGCAGATTATCGGAATCCGTGCGGAGGATTTTACAACCGAGCAGGTATCCGGGCGAGAGGAGCAATACACAGGAAGAATCGAAGTTTTTGCTCCAGAGGAGAATTTTAAGGATTTTAAGAAAAAGGGAATTCAAACTGATTGGGTATACATCACCGATGAATCGGGTGCTAAAAGCAGTCCAAAGCTGTTTGAGAATCAGTTTGTAATATTAAAAGCGGATCAGTCAGCCAGAAAAACGGTGCTGGGACGGGTAAAGGGAGATAAAATAATCCCTCTCGATTACCAGAAAAGCAGGCCCTATGGGGTTGCGCCCAGGAATGCAGGTCAGTATTTTGCTCAGGAAGCCCTGATGCAGCCTGCCGAAATAGCGCCGTTAGTTATCATTAAAGGTATGGCGGGGACAGCCAAAACCTTTTACTCTCTTGCAGTAGGGCTTGAAAAGCTTTTAAACAATCCAACCGGAGAATACAGACGGATCATTGTCAGCCGTCCCAATGCCCAGTTTGATTCTGACATTGGATTTCTTCCGGGAGACGAGCAGGAGAAAATCTCTCCGCTGATGAGACCTGTGATTGACAATCTGGAACAGCTCATTGATTCCAATGAGGAGAAGCGTTATGAAAATGAGGATGAACTATCGGGCAAAATCGAGGAAATATTTGCCAGAGGCCTGATTAAAACAGAGGCGCTGACATTTATCCGGGGGCGCTCCATCATTCAGACTTATTTAATTATCGATGAAGCCCAGAATATGACGCCCAATCAGGTCAAGGGAATTATAACCCGTGCAGGAAAAGGAACAAAGATCATACTGCTTGGAGATCCCAATCAGATTGACCGCCCGTTTCTTGATGAACGGACCAATGGACTCAGTTATGCGGCTGAGCATATGAAAGGAAGTTCTCTGTGCTGGCAGATTACCCTGCAGGCCGAGGAATGCGAACGGTCTGTACTGGCAATGGATGCAGTGAAACGATTATAAGATTTTATTGATAAAAAGGCATGCTGTCTTTCCTGAACAGGAGGCTGGCGTGCTTTTCTGTTTGATAAAAGAGTTAATTGACAAACATACTCCGCAGGTTTAAACTAAGATACAGCTTACAAATGCAGACCCAAAAGGAGTTATATATATGAGCACACTTCCGAAAATATCAGATGCAGAATGGGAAATTATGAAACTTATATGGAAGTCTAACCCCATAACCTCAGAAGAGATCATTAACCTGCTATCTGGCAGAATGATGTGGTCAGCACAGACAATAAAAACCTTTATAACAAGACTAATCAAAAAAGAAGTGATTGGATTTGAAAAGAAGGGCAGAGTTTATTACTACTATCCTTTGCTTTCGGAAGAAGAGTGCATCAGGTCTGAGAATGAATCCTTCTTAAAAAAGGTCTATGACGGTGCTTTAAATATGCTTTTTACGAAGTTTCTGGAAGAAGAACTGTCAATGGAACAGATCGAAGAACTGGAACGTATTCTGAAAGATAAAAAAGAAAAGAGAATATCTGACAGCCGGGATGAGCATAAGTGAAAAGCAGATAAGTTCAGACAATCAAAGCGTCTGTTCTTATCTGCTTTTTATATTTCACAGAAGTTCCTATAAACTGGTTGATTTAGGAAGGCTGAAAATAAACTCAGATCCAACCCCTTCTGTGCTGACTACATCAATATTTTCTCCGTGAGACTGAATGATTTCCCGGACAATTGCAAGTCCCAGTCCGGTCCCTTTCTTGTCCTTTCCTCTGGACAGATCAGTTTTGTAAAACCGCTCCCATATCTTTTTAATGCTGTCCTTTGGAATCCCAATACCAGTATCTTTTACTGAGATAAAGATTTTTTCATACTTGCCGGAAGCCTGTATATAAATAGTGGAATCTGTATGGCTGAATTTAATGGCATTATCGATAAGATTATAAAGAACCTGCTGGATTTTGCCAAGGTCTGCGTGGACCATCTGAATGCTGTCAGAGAAAGTCAGGTCAAATGTAATGTTTTTTGTATTGCAGGTACCTTCTAGAGAAGCAGCCGTATCTTTAATCACCCGGTTAATATCAAAATTTGTACGGTTTAAGTATCCTTTACAGTCAAGGGAATTAAGGGTCAGCATGCTTTGAGTCAGCTTATTGAGCCGTTCTGTCTCGGATATCACCCGGTTTAAATACTTTTCATGCATCTGGGGCGGTATGGTTCCGTCTAAGATCGCCTCTAAGTATCCCTTGATGGAAGTCAGGGGGGAACGGAAATCGTGTGACACATTGGCGATAAAGGTCCGCTGGTACTCTTCCATTTTATTGATCTCATCAGACATATAATTTAAAGTGGCTGCCAGATATCCCATCTCATCCCTTGTATTCACATCAATGTGATGGGTCAGATTACCCTGTGCATATTCGTTGGCACCGGCTGTAATCTTTTTCAGGGGGATATAGACATTTTTTGTAAAAACCAGCAAGATGATCAGAGAAAAACCGAAAACTACCGCTGAGGTAATGTATACGATGTTTAATATACCGTTTCTCTGGGATTGTAAATAGGATATGGGAAGATGAATCACCACATACCCATGAGTGGTATAGTTCCCTGTTATGGGAGCGTGTACGCTTAATACATCATAAGGAAACTCGTTGTAGTAATTACCGATGGTATAGGATTTATTTCCCATAATGGTTGGGTCAAAATTCTCAATCATATCCCCGTCTTTACCTGGCTGCTGGCTGTCGGATACGATCTTGCCCTGACGGTCCACAATCCAGATGCGGGCGTGGAGATAATCCGCTTCATTTACAAGACCAGGATAGGAAGAGGAAAGCTTCATATCCTTTCCGTGATACATGCTGCTAAAGGATGAGGCAATCTGGTTGGCTTCGTCATACAGACACTCTGACTGCTGGCCAAGCAGATACTGGTCTGTAATCCTGGAAGAGAAGGATGCGATGGTTACAAAACCCAAAAGTCCAAAAAGTAAGTAACCCATAATAAATTTATAATACAAAGAATGTGTCATGGAATGTTCACCTCTATATTGTGCAGATATATACTTACCTGTGTCTAATGCATCAAGTATAACTCTTTTTGGTATTCATGTCATTCCTTATTTTCGTTGGTTAAAAGAGGGGCTGACGTAAAATATATGGAACGTTTTACGTCAGCCTCTTTGATATCTATAAAACTACCGTTTCACTTCGAATTTATACCCAATCCCCCACACAGTGGAGAGTGACCAGCCGGAATGATCCTTTATCTTTTCTCTCAGACGCTTGATGTGAACGTCCACAGTTCTTGTGTCACCAATATATTCATACCCCCAGATATGGTCCAAAAGCTGTTCTCTTGTAAATACCTGGTTGGGAGAGGAGGCAAGGAAATAGAGAAGCTCCAGCTCCTTTGGCGGCATTTCAATGGAATGCCCCATATAGATGACGGAGTAATTGGTTAAGTTAACAATCAGATCCGGATATTCCACATAGTCGCCCTGCTGGTCGGTGTGGGAAGCAGATGCTGCAGGAGAGGTCTGATAGCGCCTTAAGACTGCCTTAACCCGTGCCACAAGCTCTTTGGAATCAAAAGGCTTGATCATATAATCATCAGCACCAAGCTCCAGCCCCAGGACTTTGTCAAAGACCTCGCCTTTTGCCGACAGCATAATAATGGGCACCTGGGATCCGGTGCGAAGCTCTCTGCAGACCTGATAGCCGTCCATGCCCGGAAGCATTAAATCGAGGAGAACCAGATTGGGTTTGAATTCAGGAAAAACCCGAAGCGCTTCCTCTCCGTCTCCCACAATTTCTGTTTCATAGCATTCCTTTAAAAGATATAGGGAAATGAGTTCTGCAATATTGCTGTCATCGTCCACAATTAAAATCCGCTGTTTTTCTGCCATAATGGATCCCCCGTTCTAATATTTATTTAAATGAGACAATGGTCACTCCGGAATCACCTTCGCCGAAGACGCCAAGCCGGAATTCTTTTACATATTTTAATCTCTTTAAATGCTTATGCACTGCATTCTTTAAAGCACCGGTACCACGTCCGTGGACCACCCGCACCTGGGGAAGATGGGCAAGATAAGCGTCGTCTAAATATTTGTCCAGCTGAGGGATTGCCTCATCTGTGGTCATGCCGATTAAATTAATTTCAGGTGAAATGGAGAAGGATTTGGACATACGGGTAGAACTGCTTCCGCTTCCTGCCTTTTTTGTCCGGTTTTCTGACGGTGCAGAAACGGAATCATCATAAAGGAGCTCTAAGTCGGATATGTTAACCAGTGACCGCAAAATCCCCATCTGAACGTATAAATCCCCTTTGGCATTGGGAAGGGAGTTTACAGTTCCGTTTAAGTTCATGCTTAAAACCTTCACTCCGTCTCCCAGCTTCAGTTTTTTCGGGTCAATTCCCTTTTTCGGATTCTTCTGTTCTCTCTTTAAAGACAGGGAAGAGTCCACATCCTGAAGCTTGTTTCTTAGCCGGCTTCGTTCTGCTTCCAGCTCTTTGCTCACACCGGATTCACTGGCCAGCTTATTGATCTGACGTATGGTGGAATCTGCTGTATCCTTGGCATCCCGTAAGATTCTCTGTGCCTCTTCTCTGGCGTCTTTTATCATCTTATCACGGCGCTCGTCAAGCCGTTCCTCTTTCTGAGTCAGGCGGGCTTTCAGCTGTTCCACTTCCAGCTTATAGGAGGCAATCTGGATTCTCTCTTTTTCAATGGTAACCCTGTTTTCCTCCAGATGCGTCAGAAGATCCTCAAAGGTTTCATCCTTTGCTTCCAGATGGTTTTTAGCCTCATCGATGATATAATCCGGGAGTCCCAGCTTCTTTGAGATGGCAAAGGCATTACTTTTTCCCGGAACGCCGATAAGGATCCGGTAGGTGGGCTGCAGTGTTTCCACATTGAATTCGCAGCAGGCATTCTCCACACCTGGTGTAGTTAGTGCAAAGACCTTTAATTCACTGTAATGAGTGGTTGCCATAGTGCGGCATTTCATATTGTGAAGGAAGGAAAGGATGGAGATTGCCAGGGCAGCTCCTTCTGTAGGATCTGTACCTGCTCCAAGCTCATCAAATAAGCAGAGAGAATTGCTGTCTGCCTGATTTAAAATCTGCACAATGTTTGTCATATGAGAGGAAAAGGTACTAAGGCTCTGCTCAATACTTTGTTCATCACCGATGTCAGCAAACACTTCATCAAATACGGACAGCTCAGAACCGTCAAATGCCGGAATGTGAAGACCGGACTGCCCCATCAGAGTAAACAGGCCTACTGTTTTTAGTGATACCGTCTTACCGCCGGTATTTGGACCTGTTACAATTAAAAGATCAAAGGTTTTTCCCAAATGGATGTTGATGGGAACAACCTTTTTCGGGTCCAGCAGGGGATGACGCCCGTCTTTAATATGAATTTCATGTTTGGTGTTAAAAATTGGCTCACTGGCATTGTAATGTTTGGCCAGAGCTGCTTTGGCGAAGATAAAATCCAGTGTGGTAAGAGTATGGAAGTTGGTCTCCAGCTCTTCTAAATAAGGCGCCAGCTGGTTGCTTAAATCTGCCAGAATCATCTCGATTTCTTTTTGTTCCTGGATCTCCAGAGCTCTTAAATCATTATTCAGCTTTACGATTGCCATTGGCTCAATAAATAAAGTGGAGCCGGTAGAGGACTGGTCATGAACCATTCCGGTTACCTGGGATTTGTGCTCCGCTTTTACCGGGAGACAATATCTTCCATCCCGCATGGTAATAACGGCATCCTGTAAATAAGAACGGTTGGAATTTAAAATGGAGTTCATCTGTGTGTGAATCTTATCATTAATAGAACGCATGGAACGTCTGACATGGTGAAGTCCGGGACTGGCATCATCACTGACTTCTTCCTCAGAAATGATACAGCGCTTGATCTCGTTGTTAACCGGAGTCAATGGCTCCAGAATGCGGAAAAATTCTTCCAGAGAATCTTCGGAAATCTCCTGATCCTCATGGCGGCCGTATGCCTTTGCTTTTGCGGATGCGCTAAGAAGGGAGCTGATGGATAAAATCTCAATAATTCCAAGAGAACTTCCTACCTCCAGACGTTTTAAGGAAGCCCGGATATCTTTAACACCCCCAAATGAAATTCCGCCTTTTTGACGGACTCTTGTGACTGCATCGGTGGTTTCCCTTAAGGAAGTGGTTATTTCCTCATAATCGGTGGAGGGCACCAGTCTGCGGCACAGTTCTTTTCCCGATTCACAGGATGCATATTCGGTGAGCTGTTCAATTATTTTATAGTATTCTAAAGTTTTCAATGCTTTTTGATTCATAAGTTTATACCTTGATTATTCTGCTTTCTTTCTGGATATTTAACCGGCGTGAGAACCGGCTCTTGAATAATGGGATCGGTTACAGTATAGCATAGGAGAGACAAAAACTGCAATCCTCAGGCGATTGTTTTTCCCTGTTATTATGGTTGTTTCATATGTTTTTCTTGCATTAAACCGGGAAGAACCTTATAATAGTACTTAGGTCTTCTGAAAAGGAGGGTAAGTATGCCGGAAAATAACGGGCCAGACGATAGAAAGGCGGAGCCGCGCCGATTTATCAATGAAAAGATTGTAAAACAGCCCATGTCAAAAAAGGATATGCTGAAAAGATTTCTGGGTCTTTTAGTGACTGCAGTTATTTTCGGAATGGTTGCGGCGGTTACATTTGTCATATCCAAACCTGTAGCTGAGAGATTACTTGTGGGAGAATCCACCGGTGAGACGACTCCGGTGACCATACCAAAGGATGAGCCTGAGACCGTTACTTCTGTTGCTGAAACTTCTACAACTGCGGTTGAGACGGAACCGATCGAGGATATACTTAAGTCCGCTATGGAGAAGTATCCATTTTCCGTAGATGATTTAAGTACTCTTTACGGAAGCTTAAAATCTGTGGTTCAAAAGGCGGACAAGGGAATCGTTACGGTTCACTCCGTAAAGACTCAGACGGACTGGTTTAATAACCCGGTTGAAAACTCCGGACTTTTTTCCGGCGTTATCATTTCATCTGCTAATCAGGAGCTCCTCATTTTAACACCGGAAGGTGCAGTTGAGGATGCAGAAGCGATTCGTGTGGCTTTTTCCGACGGGACAGAGGTTCAGGGAAAGATTAAACAGACAGATAAGCTGTCTGGTATGGCGATTGTCAGCGTTTCCACAGCGGAACTTAGCAGAACCCAGCTGGAAGATGTGAAAGCGATTGAACTTGGCAACTCTTATTCGGTCAAGCAGGGAGACATTGTTGTTGCAATCGGCGGACCTGCAGGAATGGTTCATTCAACCGGATATGGTTTTATTTCTTTTATAACCAAGAATGTTCAGATCATTGACGGAATGACCAGAGTTCTGTATACCGATGTCAGAGGGAATGCCGGAGTGGGAACGTTTCTTATGAATACGTCAGGTCAGATTATCGGCTGGGTGACGGATCAATATAAAAACGACAGCAGTAAAGATATGACCGCAGCCATGGCCATATCCGATTACAAGAGTATACTGGAAAAGATGAGTAATGGTGCGCCATTCCCCTATTTTGGAATCAAAGGACAGGAAGTAAGTTCAGCCATGAACAGCAGCGGTATGCCTCTGGGAGTCTATGTAGTGGAAGTGAATACAGACAGCCCTGCTTACAATACAGGAATACAGAGCGGTGATATTATCACTGAGATGGGCGGTGCAACCATTGTTACCATGAAGGATTTTCAGGTAGTTTTGGAAAAAACAAGTCCGGGACAGATCATTCCTGTGACTGTATCCCGTAATGGCAGGGAAGAATATAAAAAGATACAATATCAGGTAACCATCGGAGCCAGGTAATTATCCTGGCTTCCTTGTTGCTGTCAGTGAGATATGGAGGAAAAAAATGAAGTATATTGAATCATTCCGGGAAGGAATGCATGTTTCTGATGTGTTTTTGTGCAAAAACAGGCAGATTTCCCTGACAAAGTCAGGAAAGGAGTACGGCAACCTGATACTTCAGGATAAAACCGGCACTGTGGATGCTAAAATTTGGGATTTGGGATCCCCGGGTATCGGAAACTTTGAGACTCTGGATTATGTATACATAGATGCAGATGTTACGGTGTTCCAGAATTCCAATCAGCTGAATATTAAGAGAATCAGAAAAGCGGAAGAAGGAGAATATATCCCAGGGGATTATCTTCCTGTTTCCGGTAAAGATATTAAAGTGATGTTTGAAGAACTGACAGGCTTTATCCGTTCTGTAAAAAGTCCTTATTACCGGGCTTTATTAGAAAGCTTTTTCATAGAGGATACTGCATTTGCCAAAGCATTCCAGTTCCATTCTGCAGCCAAGAGCGTACACCATGGCTTTGTAGGCGGACTGCTGGAACATACCCTGAGTGTAGTGAAGCTTTGCGATTATTATGCAGGATATTATCCTTTGATTAACCGGGATCTTTTGCTCACCGCTGCTATGTTTCATGACATCGGCAAGACGAAAGAACTTTCCACATTTCCGGAGAATGATTACACCGATGACGGTCAGCTTCTTGGACATATCATTATCGGAACTGAGATGATAGGAGAGAGAATCCGTACCATTCCCGGATTCCCGGAGAAGTCCGCTACCGAATTAAAGCATTGTATTCTGGCCCATCATGGAGAACTGGAATACGGTTCACCGAAAAAACCGGCTCTGATTGAGGCTCTTGCTCTTAATTTTGCAGATAACACAGATGCAAAGATGGAGACCATGATTGAAGTGCTGAGAGCGGCGGGAGATAATAACGGCTGGCTGGGCTTTAACCGGCTGATGGATACAAATATCAGAAAGACTACAAACGAAATCTAAATGATAAGGTGCTTAAGGAGGCTGTTTTCCTTAGCACCTTTTTTAAATAATGCCGGATACAGGGAATTTTAGAATTTCTTTCGTTTTCTGTGACAATCATTTTAAGATTGGTATTTTATCCTTAGAATATAGAGAAATAATCAGAGTGAGGTATAATAAATACATGGAACGCTGGGAGAAATCAGCGGATTATGATAGATAAGGAGAGATCACATGGACGCAAACCACATCTTATTAGTTGAAGATGACAAAGAGATCAGGCAGGGAGTGGAAATATACTTAAGAAGTCAGGGATACGAAGTATTTCAGGCAGCAGACGGAGTAGAGGGGTTAAAGATTCTGGAGCAGGAAGAAATACATCTGGCTATTGTCGACGTCATGATGCCTCGTATGGATGGAATCACCATGACAGTGAAGCTGCGGGAAAAACATGATTTTCCGGTTATAATTCTGTCCGCCAAATCAGAAGAGGTGGATAAAATTATGGGTCTCAACATTGGTGCAGATGACTATGTTGCAAAACCATTTACCCCCATGGAGCTTCTTGCCAGAGTAAATTCCCAGTTGAGACGGTATAGAAAGTATATGGATATGCTGGAAGCAAAAGAACAAAAAGAAAAAAGCAATGTCTATTCCATTGGTGGTCTTGAATTAAATGAAGACACGGTGGAGGTAACCGTAGATGAAAAGCTGGTAAAGCTGACTCCCATTGAATTTAAAATCCTTGCGCTTCTTATGAAAAATCCTGGAAGGGTATTTTCTGCGGAAGAAATTTATGAAAGAGTATGGAATGAGCGGGCAATTAATACCGATACCATTATGGTGCATATAAGAAAAATCAGGGAAAAGATTGAATTAAATCCGAAGGAACCGAAATATTTGAAGGTGGTGTGGGGAGTTGGATATAAAATTGAAAAACAGGCATAGAATCAGCGGGTTACTGGCCGCGGCGGTAATTCTTGCTGCAGCATTTGCAATGGTAGAACTTTATCCTTACTTTGAAAATGAGTCTTCCAGAAGTGGGGCTCCAATCTACGAAGAGAGTGCTTTTTTAAAACATCTTGTGAACGGCAATTACGTTTTGGCATTGGAGGATGCACAGAAAGAGCAGAATAAAATACTTTCGCCCTTTCAATATTTTTTACCAGAGGCTGAGGCAGAACTAAAAGCGGCAAGCAGCGATGGGAGCGAAAAAAGCACAGTCACTGAATTATCCGGATCTTCTTCATCGAATATCCAGATAACGGAAGATGAAGGGGACGGAGAGAACGAAAGAACAGAATATTTAAGGGGACTACGCAAAAACAGCATCCGGGAATTTGAAAACTGGAACCGGGATTTTTCGAATATCCGCAACTCCATTGATTATCAGATGATAGATGAAAACGGCAAAGTGATCCTGGATCATGCGGAAGGACGGTTTATACCCAATAACAATTATTATGTATTTCAGGCAGTTTTGCATTACGATGAACTTGGGCGCATGGATATCACCTGTGTGAGAGGGGAAAATACAGCTTACTTACTCAATACTCTTCAGGATTTTGGTGATAAGGATCCTATGGAAAGTTATTATGATGACTATTTCCAGAGGGGTACTCTGAAACTGTCCAATCCACGGAATATGACATTTGCCTATGGTATGTCAGAGCAGCAGATTTCTTCATTCAAAGATACCAGTGGGAATATCTGGACTGCTTATGAAAACTCGGGGAGTGTCACCCGTATCTTTATCGGACTGGTATGCGCCGTAGCAGCTCTTGCATTTCTGTTTTCCTGTATGGATGTGAATCTGGCAGATCGAATTGCTATTTTAAGAACCCCATTGGAACTGGTGGTTGGAATCGTAGCCGGCTCCGTTGCCTTTGGAGCAGGACTTACAAGTCTGGTTGCAGTTACAAACCGGGGTGATTTATATAGTGCGCTGTTACGTGCCAATTTTATTCCTAAAGCGGCAGATATCATGGTTAAGCTATGGAATCTGCTCTGGTGGGCAGTGCCTTTTGCTGTGATATACTGGGCAGTCCTGTGTATGAGAGACGTGTTTCACATTGGTATCACCCGTTATTATAAGGAGAGAACCTTATGCGGGTTATTCTGTGGCTGGGTAGTTAACAGCCTGAAAAAATTATATCGATATTTAGGAAACATTAATTTACAGGAAAAATCAGACCGTACAATTTTTAAAATTGCAGCGGTAAATTTTATTGTACTTACTATCTTATGCAGCCTTTGGTTTTTAGGTATTGGAGCATTATTCCTTTACTCTGTCATTTTGTTTTTTGTAATGAGAAAATATTATATCGATTTAAGCAGTAAATACAACGTGCTGTTGAAAGCTACCAATCAGATAGCAGAAGGAAATTTAGAGGTTGTAATTGAAGAGGATTTAGGTGTATTTGAGCCATTTAAAAAAGAAATACAAAAGATTCAGAGCGGCCTTAAGGGAGTTGTTGATGAAGAAGTCAAAAGCCAGAAGTTAAAGACTGATTTAATCAGCAATATGTCTCACGATTTAAAAACACCCCTTACTGCCATAATAACCTATGTAAATTTATTAAAGGATGATCATGCAACACCGGAGCAGCGCAAAGCCTATATCGATATTCTGGAACAGAAATCCATGAGGTTAAAAGCGCTGATTGAGGATTTATTTGAGATCAGCAAGGCGAACAGCAACAATGTAACACTGGATCTGGAGGATGTTGATATTGTCAGTCTGTTAAAAGAGGTTAGTTTTGAACTTAGTGATAAGATTGAGGAATCCACCATTGAATTTCGCTGGAATCTTCCGGATGAGAAAATCATTCTTTCTCTGGACAGTCAGAAGACTTACCGGATTTTTGATAACCTGCTGACCAACATTATCAAATATGCCATGCCAGGAACCCGGGCTTACATTGATATGAGAAAAGAAAATGACTGGGTTGAAATCATATTAAAAAACATATCAGCTGCAGAGCTGACCTTTAATCCTGAGGAGATAACCGAACGTTTTGCCAGAGGAGATCAGGCACGCAATACAGAAGGATCCGGTCTTGGTATGGCAATAGCCAAAAGCTTTGTGGAGCTGCAGAACGGAAAACTCACCGTTGAAACAGAAGCCGATTTATTCCGGGTGATCATACGCTGGCCAATTATGTAAGGATATGATTTTTATAATAAAGAAAAAAATAAAAAAAATTTCCAAAACTTCTTGAAAACGGGAAAACAACTGTATATACTGAAAGAAAGGTCAGGTCTGGCCTGTCACATCAGTATAGTGATCCGGAAAGAAAGAGGGGTAGGAATATGATAATACAAAGCAGACGCGTGTGGATTGCAGGACAGTTTATTCCGGCACAGCTTGAGCTGTCGGAAGGTAAAATTTCAGCAGTAAACGGGTATGGAACCCAGCCAGCCGATCGTGATTATGGAAATGATCGGATCGTACCGGGGTTTATCGATATTCATACTCATGGAGCATATGGCTATGATACCAATGACGGTGAGCCTCAGGGTCTCAGGGACTGGATTAAAAGAATTCCCGAAGAGGGGGTTACTGCACTTTTACCCACAACAGTGACTCAGATGCCCGGAGTTTTGGAAAAAGCAGTTTCCAATATAGCCAACGTTGTAAATGATGGTTATGAGGGTGCCGAGATTCTGGGTATTCATTTTGAGGGTCCTTATCTGGACATGAAGTACAAAGGGGCACAGCCTCCGGAAGCCATAGCAAAGCCCTCGGTGGAGCAGTTTGAAAGTTATCAGAAAGCAGCAAAAGGGAAGATTAAATATATTACTCTTGCTCCAGAGCGGGATGAAAACTTCGCTCTTACGAAATATTGTAAAAAGCATGGTGTAGTGGTAAGTATGGGGCATTCGGCTGCTACGTATGACCAGGCTCTCATGGGAATTGCCAACGGCGCCACCTCCATGACGCATGTCTATAACGGCATGACCCCCTATCATCACCGGGATCCGGGACTGGTAGGGACGGCTCTCAGAGTACGTGATATTTACGGCGAGATCATCTGTGATGGCTGTCACAGCCACCTGGCGGCTTTAAACAACTATTATACGGCAAAAGGCAGGGACTATGCCATCATGATCAGCGATTCCCTGAGAGCTAAAAACTGTCCGGCAGGAGGCCAGTACCAGCTGGGCGGTCATGATATCGAGGTTAGGGAAAATGGTCTTGCTTACTTAAAGGGAACAGAAACCATTGCAGGAAGTACCTTGAAGATGAACAAGGGCTTAAAACTTCTGGTAGAGGAAGCTATGGTGCCTTTTGATTCTGCTCTCAATTCCTGTACCATAAACCCTGCAAAGTGTCTGGGAGTGGATGACAGGAAAGGGCGTTTAGTTGCCGGATACGATGCGGATCTTGTGGTGCTCAGTGATTCTTATGAAGTCGTGCAGACCTATTGCAGAGGAGTGGGAATGGTTGATGAGACAGACGGTCAATCCTGAATGATTGTGGAATGTGCACAAAAAACAATCTATTAATATGTAATGATACACAGTTGTTATGACCCGATGTAATATGTTATACTTGTATTACTATAATGGGATTGTAACTGTTCAGCAGGCAACACCTAAATTAGTGTGCGTATAAAACTATGCATACTAATTTAGGTGTTTTTTATTTATTAAGGAGGAATCGGAAGATGAATTATCATGTTAAAAAAATATACAACAACAATATTATTTTAGCCGAAGATGATAAAATGTCTGAAGTGATACTCTTAGGAAGAGGAATAGCATTTCAGAAGCAGATTGGAGATCTGGCGGACATTGATAAGATTGATAAAAAATTTATATTTGAATCCCCCGAAACCTATTCGAAATATATTACGTTATTGAAAGAAGTTCCATTAAATCAGGTAGAGCTGGCAAATAAAATTATAGAACAGGCACAAATGGAACTGGGCGTCACATTTCACGACAGTATTTATATTGGATTGACAGATCACATCAGCTATACCATATCCAGATATAAAACAGGACTGACTATAAAAAATGCCTTGCTCTGGGAGATAAAAAATTATTATTCAAAGGAATATGAGGCGGCACGTAATTCACTTGAACTGATCAGGTATTATGAAAAAATCCATTTGTCTGATGATGAAATTGGATTTATTGCTCTTCATTTTATAAATGCCCAACAGAACGGTGAAGAGATTCAGCAGACAATGGCTGTGGCTGAAATCGAACATGACATTCTAAACCTTGTTAAATACCATTATCAGATAGAATTAAACGAAGATACATTAAACTACAGCCGTTTTGTTACTCACATTCGCTTTTTTGCCAGAAGGCTGTTAAAAAAAGAGATATTTATGTCAGATGATAATTTTCTTTATGACCAGATCGTAATGAAAATGCCTCAGGCAAAGGCGTGTGCGGATAAAGTAAAGGACTATTTTATTAAAAAATACGACATTGCGATTTCCCAGGAGGAAATGATTTATTTTATGCTGCACATAAACCGGGTTGCAGAAAGGGAAAGAAAGGACAGCAAACGCTAAGGATTTAATAAAAAGGAACGTCGACACCTTTTTATTTCATATAGATATTAGATCACCACAGGAGGATATTATGAATCATTATGAATTGGCAAAAGAAATTTTAGTGCTGGTAGGCGGCAGCGAAAATATTGCACAGCTGAATAATTGTGCCACCCGCCTGAGAATGAATCTGAAAGATGAATCAAAGATTGATCTAAATAAAATAAAAGAAATACAAGGTGTGTTGGGAGCCGCAAAGAAATCCGGACAATATCAGATTATTATAGGCACTGATGTGTCAAATGTTTGTGATGAGATAAGAAAAATGGGCCAGATTACTGAATCATCAGCTCCTATTCAGAAAACAGGAAAGTTAGATGCTTTAATGGATATTTTTGCTTCCATTTTCACCCCGGTTATTCCGGCAATTACTGCTGCCGGTATGATAAAAGCGATTCTGGTAATCTGTGTTCTTTTTGGAATGAACAAAGAATCACAGGTTTATTCCATATTAAACTTTATAGCAGATGCCGGATTTTATTTTCTACCGGTAATGCTGGCATTTTCTTCCGCCAGGAAATTGGGCTGTAATCCCTATCTGGCAGTCATGATGGGAGGGATACTGCTACACCCGGGTTTTACTAAAATGGTATCTGCAGGTGATCCGGTTTTCTTTTTAGGACTTCCTGTTAAACTGGTTAATTATGGATCCAGTGTAATTCCAATTATACTGGCGGTCTGGCTGATGGTCTATGTAGAACGTTTTGCGGATAAAATTTCACCCAAACCGGTAAAATTTTTTATGAAACCGACTTTGACCATTTTAATTGTTGCGCCAATAGTATTAATTGTACTGGGGCCTATGGGCTCTTATGTTGGTACAGTCATTGCAACAGTAACTGACTTTCTGAACAGCCACGTCAGCTGGCTGGTTCCCATGCTCATGGGTGCTTTTATGCCCCTGCTGGTTTTAACCGGTATGCATTGGAGCTTCCTTCCTATATTGATGACATCTTACAGTACTTACGGATATGAGGCTGTTATGGGGCCTGGAAGCCTGGTTTCAAACATCTGTCAGGGCGCTGCCGCATTCTGTGTTGCCCTTAAAACAAAAGACAGGCAGTTTAAACAACAGGCGTCTTCCGCAGGAATTACTGCTTTAATGGGAATTACAGAACCTGCCATGTACGGAGTCACCATCAAATACAGGAAAGTATTGCTGTCAGTTATGCTTGGAGGTGGGGCAGGCGGTTTTTATGCCGGCTTAATGGGAGTGGTACGTTATACATCAGGCACACCGGGCCTTCTTTCTCTGCCTATTTTTATAGGGGAAAACCCAATGAATGTAATACATGCTCTCATTTCCTGTATGATTGGTTTTTGCATCACATTTGCATTAACCTGGTTTTATGGATTCAAAGAACCGGAAATTGACGGAGCTGTGGAAGCGGATAACGGCAGAGAAACAGGAAAACCAGTTCCAAAGAGTAAAAAAATCATGATCTATAGTCCTGTTAATGGCAGGAAAGTGAAGCTTTCAAAGGTGAGTGATGAGACGTTTGCGAAAGAAATTGCAGGAAAAGGGATGGCAGTAGAACCAGCAGACGGTAGAATTACGGCTCCGTTTGACGGTGAGGTTGTAACCGTATTCCGTACAAAACACGTCATTGGACTTAGAAGCAGTGAGGGAGTAGAATTAATGATCCACATCGGTATTGATACGGTGGAGCTGGATGGGAAATACTTCACCTCCCATGTAGCAGATGGAGATATTGTAAAAACCGGAGATCTTTTAATGGAATTTGATAAACAGGCTATTGAAGCGGCAGGATACGAAACGGTAGTCCCGGTTATTGTGACCAATACAGGAAATTATCTGGATATTATTACAAGTGAAGAAGGGGCTGTTGAAAGCGGTCAGCCACTTTTTACAGTACTTTAAGGAGCTATTATGAAATTGAACAAGGATTTTCTATGGGGAGGAGCTGTGGCGGCTAACCAGTGCGAGGGTGCTTATCTGGAAGATGGAAAGGGTTTATCGCCTATGGACATACTCCCCACGGTACAGCTTGGCAGAAAAGAGGCAATGTATCACCCGGAACTGGCTCTTGAGAAAGATTATGGTTATTATCCCAGCCATGGAGCGATTGATTTTTATCATCGGTACAAAGAAGATCTGGAGTTAATGGAGCAATTAGGAATCAAAGCATTTCGTACATCAATCAGTTGGGCCAGGATTTTTCCGGATGGAGAAGGCGAACCCAACGAAGCCGGTCTTCAATTCTATGACAGCCTGTTTGATGAATGCAAAAAACGCCATATGGAACCGGTTGTGACCATCTGTCATTTTGACACACCTCTTGCCCTGACTAAAAAATATGGCGGCTGGGGGAACAGAGCACTGATAAATCTATACTTAGACTATTGCAGAGTACTGTTTAAGCGGTATGGAAAAAAGGTGAAATATTGGATTACCTTTAATGAAATCAACATGATTACCCACATTCCTTTTTTTGGAGGCGGAATGGTGATAAAGGAAGATGAAAACGTCAGCCAGATTGTTTATCAGGCGGCTCATCATCAGCTGGTTGCCAGTGCACTGGCTGTAAAAATGGCACATGAGTGTGGTGAGGGGCTTTTGGCAGGCTGTATGCTGGCAGCAGGATCTTTTTATCCCTATAGCTGCAATCCGGAAGATGTCTGGGAAGCGGTAGAAAAGAATCAGGATTCCTATTTATTTATTGATGTGCAGGCACGGGGAAAATACCCCTCCTATGCGCAGCGGATCTGGAAAGAAAAAAGAGTTATTCTCAATATGAAAGACGGGGATGAAGAAATACTGCGCTGTAATCCGGTGGACTATATTGCATTCAGCTACTATTCCAGTCGTCTGGCAGGTGTGAGTCCTGATATTAACGGTAAGGTTGCTGACGGCAATGCCATTTACACATTACGAAATCCTCATCTGGATATTACGCCATGGGGGAGGCAGATTGACCCCATGGGACTGCGTATCACAATGAATGATTTGTATGACCGTTACCAGAAACCGTTGTTTATTGTGGAGAATGGACTGGGAGCTGCAGACAAAGTTGAGGCAGATGGCAGTATCAATGATGATTACCGTATTGAATATACCAGAAACCACATAAAAGCAATGAAAGCAGCCATGGAAGACGGTGTGATATGCCTTGGTTATCTGGCCTGGAGCTGTATTGATCTGGTAAGCGCAGGAACAGGTGAAATGGATAAACGGTATGGGTTTATTTATGTAGACAGGGATAATGATGGAAATGGCACATTGGAACGCATGAAGAAGAAGTCCTTTTACTGGTACCAAAGAGTGATTGAAAGTAACGGTGAGGAAATGGATTAGTAAAAGCTGCGATGACAGCAGTGGGGGTACTGTATAAGTAGATAAGTCTACGATGCAGTACCTCCATTTTGTATTGTACAATGCTTTATAAGATCCTTACATTCTTCAAAGCGCCTGTTTTTGCAAATTCTGTCCATTCGCATACATTTACTGCATGATCTCCGATTCGCTCCAGGTATTTGGCAATCATCAGCAAATCTATACACTGGTCAATATGCTCCGTGGACTGTTTCAATAAGTCTACCACATCAACCTTTACCTTGCCAAACAGTTCATCCACCACATCATCCTGCTTCTCAATTTCCTTTGCAGTACTTAAATCCTGTTTAATAAATGCCTCAATGGAACATCTTACCATCTCTCTGGCAGCAGTTGCCATGGAAGGGATATGGCGAACTACATGATAGACATGCTCCCCTTTGATGCGAAGAATCAGTTCAGCGATATCAGATGCATGATCCCCGATTCGCTCTAAGTCTGTAACCACCTTTAAAGCACTGGAAACCACCCTTAAATCTCCGGCCACCGGCTGTTGTCGAAGAATAAGAGAGAGGCACCGTGCCTCTATGGAACGTTCCAGATCATTAATGGTACGGTCACCCTTTATAATATCTTCTGCTTTTTCAAAGTCCTGATCTTCAAAGGCGATAAAACACTGTTCAATGGAATTTTCCACCAAACGTCCCATTTCCTTAATGTCATCATTTAAAAGATTTAATTCATGCTCATAATTCACTCTTGTTGTCATATTTATATCTCCTTTATACGTTTAATCATAAATCAGCCAAAACGGCCTGTGATATAATCCTCTGTCCTGGAGTCTTTCGGAGCAGTAAACAGCTCGGTAGTCGGAGCATATTCCACAACTTCACCTACCAGAAAGAAAGCGGTGTGATCAGCAATACGGGTTGCCTGCTGCATGTTATGAGTTACAATTGCAACTGTATATTTTTCCTTTAACTCATCCATTAAATCCTCAATTTTCAACGTGGAAATAGGATCAAGGGCTGAGGTGGGTTCATCCATTAACAGAACTTCAGGTTCCACAGCTAAGGCTCTGGCTATGCAGAGGCGCTGCTGCTGGCCGCCGGAAAGACCAAGTGCGGATTTCTTTAGACGACCGGAAACTTCCTCCCAAAGTGCAGCACCTTTCAGGCTTTTTTCCACAATATCATCAAGCTCAGATTTATTCTTGATGCCATGAATTCTGGGACCGTAAGCTACATTATCGTAGATACTCATGGGGAACGGATTGGGCTGTTGGAATACCATACCGATTTTTTTGCGCAACAGTGTAGTGTCAACTCTTGAGTCGTAGATGTTTTCTCCGTCTAAAAGTACTTCACCTTCAATTTTAACACCCGGGATCAAATCATTCATGCGGTTTAAGGTCTTTAAGTAAGTTGATTTGCCGCAACCGGAAGGTCCGATAAATGCAGTGATTTTGTTCGTGTAAAGTTCCATATTCACGTCTTTTAAAGCGTGATTCGTGCCATAGTATAAATTTAATTGGCTGGTGGATATTTTAATTGTATTTGTATTCACGATTCTTTCGCCTCCGTGTTGAATTTATGGGACAGATATTTGGCAAGACCATTTATTGCAAGTACGATAACAAGCAGTACCACAGCAATTCCAAAGGCCTCGTCATATTTTGCTTTCTGCATGCAAAGATAAAGCTGAATGGTCAGTGTTCCGCCGGATTCAAATATCTTTCCCAGGAAGCTTTTGGGGAGTATATAACCGCTGCCTGCTGTAAAAAGCAAAGCTGCAGATTCCCCTACAATTCGTCCGATTGCCAGAATTATTCCCGTTACAATTCCAGGCATTGCGCTGGGAAGCAAAATAGTGCGGATCATATACCATTTCGTTGCACCGATTCCCAATGCGCCGGAGCGGTAACTTTCTGGAACAGTTTTTAAAGCTTCCTGTGTGGTTCGTGTAATAAGCGGAAGAACCATAATGGATAAGGTCAGCGCACCGGTCAGTATGGAATAACCAAGTCCTAACGTAGTGCCAAAGAATACATACCCAAAAAGTCCAAATATAATGGAAGGGATACCGGATAATGTTTCTGTGGTAAACTCGATAATACGAACCACTTTACCCCCTTTTGCATATTCGTTTAAATAAATGGCAGAGCCCACACCAAGAGGGGTTGCGATAACCAGTGTAATTGCTACCACATACAATGTATTGACTATATTTCCCAGTATACCAAAGGTTCCTTTTATGGTGCTTGGCACTGTAGTTAAAAATGAAACATTTATCTGGGGAACTCCTCTTACAAACACATATCCCATGATGCCCATAAGAATAAAAATTGATATCAGGGCGCATAAATAAATAAGTATTATAAGAAGAGAGTCTGAAACTCTTTTCTTACCATTATAAATACTATTTACAATAATGGAATCCCTATGAACAGGTATTGTGAGATCATTTGTCATTTTTATCCGCCCCTTTCTTTAAAAGACTGTTGAGAATTACGTTTATCATCATAATGAAGACAAACAGGACAAGTCCGATGGTAAACAGAACCTGCTTATGAAGGCCGGAGGCATAGGACATTTCTGATACAATGGCTGTTGTAAGGAAGCGGACGGAATGGAAGGGCAGCGGAAAGTTTACAGAGCTTCCTGATACCAGACTAATTGCCATGGCTTCACCGATCGCTCTGCCGGTACCCAGAACTATGGCAGTTATAATACCCGATTTTGCAGCAGGAATTACCACATGGAAGATGGTCTGAATCTTTGTTGCGCCCAATGCCAGGGAGGCACTTCTAAAATGCTGTGGAACAGAGCGGAGGGCTGTTTCACTGATATTGATTACAGTCGGAAGAATCATAAGGGCGAGGACCAGTACCGCCGAAATTAAATTAGCTCCGCCCGTAAACTGATGGGTGGGAGAGCCTTTAAAAATCTTCAGTTCCAGATCGTACATAACCGGATTCAATATGAGAATTCCTAAAAGACCATAAATGACAGATGGAATCCCAGCTAAAAGTTCGACTGCAGGCCGGACGATATCAGCCAGTTTTTGAGGGGCAACCTCTGCCAGAAACACCGATGTCATTACACCAATGGGAACGCCTATTAAGATAGCAAGAGCAGTACCAACAATTGAGGTTAAGATAACATATAGAATTCCAAAGCTGGGTACGGCCGCATCTGGCTTCCAGACAGAACCAAATAAAATATCCAGAATTCCCACTTTAAGCAATGCAGGAGTGCCGCTTGTTAACATATAAATACTGATTGACGCCACAGCCAGAACAGCAAAGAAGCCGCAGATGGTAAATATCACTTCTGCAGCATGTTCAATACCAGATTTACTTCCGTGACCGCCAAATATGGAATAAGACTTTGGTTGCATATAATGGCTCCTTTCGTGAGATGGGGACGTAGCTAAAGCATTCAGCTGCGTCCCCATGTAGTGCATTCAATATAGGAAGGAACGGCTATCCCTGTTCCGATTAGTTAGCTGGGATTAAACCAACAGATTTTACTAATTCTTTTCCTTCATCAGAATGGATATAATCGAATAATGCTTTTACATTATCGTTCTGCTTGGAGATATCACCTTTGGTTGCCATAACAAAGGGACGGCTTAAGAAGTAGGAACCTGCTTTGATGTTCTCTGGTGTAGGATCAGTATTCTCCAGCTTTAATGTTTTTACAGTTTTGTCGAGTACATCAAGAGAAACGTAGCCAATGGAGCCTGGAGTAGATGCTACCTTTGCCATTACTGCACCAGTACTGTCAAGTTCGTTGCTGTATTTACATTTGTCTTCCAGCTTTAATAGCTCTTCAAATGCACTTCTTGTACCAGACCCGGATTCACGTCCAATGACTACAATAGGCTGATCAGCACCGCCTAAATCTTTCCAGCTGGTGGTAGTTCCGTTATAGATGGCAATCAGCTGATCCTTTGTCAGATTTTCAACTTTGTTAGAAGGATCGGTTACTACCGCAATACCATCAATTGCTACTATATTTTCAACAATTCCTTTCGATTTTTCTTCATCTTTTAAATTACGGGAAGCATTTCCGATATCAGCAGCGCCGTTGGTAACAGCTTCAATTCCTGCTCCAGAACCAACAAACTCAGCCTGTACGGTAACGCCGGGATATTTTTCCATAAATACTTCACTTAAAGCAGTTGCAAGCTTTTCCATTGAGGTAGAACCAACCATACTGATAGAACCCTTTAATTCTGCAGCGGCCTTAGCTGTTGTTGTGGCAGCAGCAGTCGTTGTCTGGGTTGTACCTGCAGTTGTTTCAGCCGCTTTTGTTCCGGCTGCCGTTGTCTCAGTCGTGCTATTTCCGCATCCGGCTAATGCTCCCATTGTTAACACAGCCATACCAGCTGCTGCAAGTATTTTCATTAAATTTTTTTTCATAATTACTATCTCCTCTTTTCTTTTTAAATTGCTTTCGCTTACAAGTTGGAGTATAGCAGTCGGTACTTTTTTCTGAAATCATGTTTTGGTATAGAGTCTGTAAAGCTTGTGTAAAACACGGCAACTGGTGTATAATTCTTCTAAAACCAGTATCTGCAGAATAGTAGTCTAGATTCATAATCTATTCTTTCCCGTCCGGTAAAAACGGTAAAAACCGCTGAATTACGGAAAAATCCCTTTATTCTTTATAAAAATAACGGGATGGACTGGACAGAATGGGAGAAAATGTGGTAAATTGTTACGTGCATTTTATTATGGAGATAACAAAAAATGATTCCGTAATTTTTAAGAACGGATACAAAGGATACGAGAATGGAGGACGTTTTCATGGGAGCATATCAACTGAAAATCACGATCAAAGGAAGCAAGCCGCCGATCTGGAGAAGGATTCTGGTACCGCAAGGAGTAACGTTTGAAACACTTCACTATACGATTCAGGCGTCATTTTGCTGGTCTGGCCAAACACCGTATCAATTTGAATTTCGTTCAGAGAAAATACGGGTGGCCTCAGATAATATAGAACGGACGGGAAACTATCAGTATCTTCCAACAGCCCAAGCCATTAACGACCAGATAGGAAAGGATTCCAAATTTACATATGTGTCTTATGGCACCAGTAACTGGGAGTTTACAATTCAGACAGAAGACTATATAGATGAGTATGAGGAGACCGCAGCCAGAGTTATTAAATATAAAGGCGAAGGTACATCTGATAATGGAATGGAATATGATATGGCGGCAGTGAATCTGCGTCTGGAACAGATGGCTGACGGATCTGAGCACATCATTATTTCAGATATTTTTGACTGCTACGATAAAAACAGCATACTGGAAATAGCGAAAAGACATCATATGACTGGAACCAGTAAGTTAAATAAAGAAGAATTGGGGAAGAAGACCATTTCTTACATATTAAATGAAAAAATAATGAAGCCTTATTTTCTTTGTGTTCGTGATTGTGAAATGAATGCATTTGAGAAGATAATATCCGGCTGTACAAAGCTGAACTTATTGGAAGAACAAAATTTAGAATATCTATATGCGGGAGGATATATAACCTCCGGAGCAGACCGCAGTTTTCTGATTGCAGAGGAAGTTGTAAAAGCATACGAAGCATTTAATACTGCTAAGTTCCAGGAAGAGCGCAGCCGCATAAGCAGAATCGGTGACTATATCTGTGCTGCCAATTCCCTGTATGCCATAACCCCTCCATCTGTCCTTTTGGAAACATTTAATAAGTATGAAGAAAAGAAGCTGACAGTGGAGGAACTTTTAAGCGCATACGAATCTTTAAGACCTTATCGTTTAATGGTAACTTATATCGATGGTAATTTTGTAGATGCAGCACTGGCAGAGCAAAAAAGCTATACCCATCTTTTGCTTACGCAGAAGAAAGTTCCCTATTATATTCCTGCTCAGCAGGAGATCCGCTTTATGGCGGATAATTCCGGATTTTTAATGGGGGGCGAATTAAGCAGGCTTAGTGAATTCCTGATTTCTGAATTAAGTGTGCCGGATGACATGATTCCTCTTATTCTCCGCCAGGTTCAGGCTGAGATCAGTATGGGCGGACAGCTTCAGGAAGTTGTAAACGATTTAGAGGCAGCAGGAATACTCATGGAATATTCCGAACATATGGAGAAGCTTGCTGTAATTGTGACTGATATCTGGAACAATACCCGAATGGTGCTAAACAGGGGACATAAACCTTATGAGATGGTAATGAAAGGTTTTAATGAAGTGAGTGTTCAAAGGAAGAATATTCAGAAGATCTATCCCAATGATGCCTGCCCCTGCAATAGCGGTAAGAAATACAAGAAATGCTGCGGCAAAAATGCCTGACCTATAGTTGGAAAAAAGGAGCTCATCTGCTAAAAGAGATGGGCTCCTTTTCTGCCACGATTGTTATGAAAATCATGTTTTTCAAAATTATTAAAATATTTCAAAAAATATGTTGACTTTTGTCAAAAGCTTTGGTATGATATACC
>JAAOXG010000022.1 GCA_013036995.1 Lacrimispora defluvii | reverse complement strand
TCTATGTGCGAAGTTTGAGTCCATTATTTATAAGGAAATCCTTCATATTTATCTTCTTAGCTGTCATGACTTAACCTCCTGTTTGGAATTATTTTCCGTTTTGTTTATATCGAATTTAGTGGCAAATGCCATGATTTTCTCCTGGGTTGCCTCACTATCCTCTACTTCTCCTGTGATTCGTCCGCCGCACATTACGATAATCCGGTTAGACATACCGATTAACTCCGGCATTTCAGAGGAAATCATAATGATGGATTTTCCCTGCTTTACAAGGTCAATCATAATCTGATAAATCTCATACTTTGCGCCTACATCGATACCTCTTGTCGGCTCATCCATGATTAAAATTTCAGGATTGCTTGCCAGCCATCTGGCAATAATTACTTTTTGCTGATTTCCGCCGGAAAGGGACTGGATCTGAGTCCTGTCGCTTGGAGTTTTTATACTCAGCTTTGCAATGCTGTCCTTTACTACCGATGATACTTTCTTCTTCTGAATCACTCCCGCTGTTGTATAATTGCGGTAAGAAGCAATGGCTGTATTATCAGAAATACTTAAGCATCCAAAGATACCGTTTCCTCTTCGGTCTTCTGTAATCATTCCCACTGAATCGCCTATGGCATCCTTTGGGCATTTAATCTCAACTTTTTTTCCAAGGACTTCGACTTCTCCCCCGGATATATTCCTCATTCCGAATATGGCTTCCATTAATTCGGTTCTCTGGGCTCCTACCAGACCGCCGAATCCAAGAATCTCTCCTTTTTTCAGTTCAAAGGAGCAATCCTGAAAAGAACGTTCATGAATACTGCTTAAATGGCTTACCTTTAAAACGGTTTCATCTGTCCGGTAATCATCCTTTGGAGGGTAAACATTTCCCAGTTCTCTTCCTACCATCTGTTTTACAATCTCTTCGTCAGAGATATCTGCCACTTCCCATGAACCAACGTAAGTTCCATCCCGCATGATGGTGATGTCATCTGCAATCTGTCTGATCTCTGCCATTTTATGGCTGATATATATCATAGAAACTCCGCGGGACTTTAAGTCCCTGATAATACGGAACAGCGCTTCTACCTCATTATCAGTCAGTGATGAAGTAGGTTCATCCAGAATCACCAGTTTTGCATTCTGGCTGACTGCCTTTGCAATTTCTACTGACTGCATTTGTCCGATTGATAAGCTCCCAAGTTTTGCTTTGGGATTGAACGTCATTTTAACATCTTTTAACCACTTTTCTGCTTCTGCATTCATGGTTTTATGATCGATTACTTTAAGCGGTCCTATTTTATATATTGGAAACCGTCCGAGATACATATTCTCTGCAATAGAGCGAGCCGGTACCGGCTGAAGTTCCTGGTGTACCATTGCAAGGCCTTTGTGAAGTGCATCATCCGGATTGGCAATACTCACCTTTGCACCATCAATCAGAACCTCACCTTCATCCATCTTGTATATGCCAAACAGGCATTTCATCAGTGTTGACTTACCTGCTCCGTTCTCTCCCATCAGAGCGTGAACGGTACCGGGACGTACTTTTAAATTGATTTTATCGAGCGCTTTGACGCCAGGGAAGGATTTGCTGATTCCAACCATTTCCAGTCTGTAATTCTCTGCCATCCCGCTTCTCCTTTCATTGATTCGTCCGTTTTTCCGGACATAAAGGGATACCTGTTAAGGTATTTCATTGATTCGTCCGTTTTTCCGGACATAAAGGGATACCTGTTAAGGTACTTCATTCAACTTTTAAAAATCGGGTGTGCCTTACCGACACACCCGCTATTTCGGCTGCTGGATATTATTTTTTTAACTTGTCAAGAGTATCCTGTGCATTTGCCTTGGTAACCTTGATATAGTCTACCATGTTAACGTTGTCAACAGAATCACCCTTTAAGAACTTAACAGCCATATCACTTGCTGTCTGAGCCTGAGAGAAATGATCGTTAAATACGGTACCGGTCTGTTTGTCATCAATAACGTTCTGAACAGCTTCTGTTAACGCATCAACACCTACTAAATAGATATCTTTGTTTACAGTACGTCCAGCTGCTTCGATTGCCTGAAGTGCACCAAGTGCCATAGCATCGTTGTTGCAGAAGATAACTTCGATCTGATCGCCATACTGTGTCAGAGCATCCTGTGCAATCTGCTGTGCTTTTGCCTGATCCCAGTCACCACGCTGCTTTAAGAGCTCTTTTACTTTTACGCCCTTGTCAGTCAGTGCTTTTACAGAGAATTCGGTTCTGTACTGAGCATCTACGTTCTCCGGGTCACCCTGGATCATGATGTAGTTAACTACGCCGTCGCCGTTGATATCGCCCTTGTTGGAAGTTTCAAGAATTTCTTCACCCTGATAGGTTCCGGACTGTCTTGCATCACATCCTACATAAGTTGCATTGATCTTTTCATCTTTCCATCTCTGCTCTTCTTCCGGATCTGGCTCACGGTTAATATAAACAACTGGAATTCCTGCTTCTTTACACATATTTGTGATTTCCGGAGCGGAAGAAGCCTGAACAAGATTTAAAATAAGTACGTCATATTTCTGGGTAATGAAGTTCTGGATCTGGTTGGTCTGTTCTGCCTGATCGCCCTTACCATCCTGTATTACTACATTATCTTTCTTAAAGCCCAGGTCTTCAGTTAAATAACGCTGAAGTTCTGTACGATATAGTGTCATGAAGTTATCATCGAATTTGTAAATGGAAATACCAACTTTTTTATCAGCTAAATCCCCGCCTACTGCATCCTTAACGGCTGCTGCAGTAGTTTCTGCTGATTTGGTTTCTTCCTTCTTTGTTTCTGCTGCAGTGGTGGCTGCCTCAGATGCTGCTGTTGTGGCCTTTGAGCTGGAACCGCAGCCTGCCATGGAAAATACCATTGCAGAAGCGAGACCTACTGCTACTACTTTTTTGAGTAATCTCATGATAAATCCTCCCTTATCATTATATAATTGTGTTCGATTGGTACTTTTACCTCATCGACATGCACATTATAACTTTATTTTGTGCACTATTCCATATAATTTTCTTGGTATATGTATCGATTTTTTTAGATTTTTCATGATTTACTCAGTTTTTTTATAATTTTTTATTGATAAATGCCAGTTTTCCTGTTTTCCTATTTGGCAGTCATGGTATTTTGTCTGCATTCATAATACTTATCCCGGCTTAAATCCACTATTTCCTGTACATTTTTACCAAGAGCCTCCGCTGCCGCAATTTTAAAAATCACTCCGGCATATTCATCGCTGTCACATTGTACTGTACCAAAGAGTTTTCCTTCCCGGACGCCTTCAATTCCCTGGGGGGTTCCGTCAATGCCAACTACCTTGATTGGCCTGGAACTACCCTTGCGTTCAATGGCATCCGCTGCTCCCAGTGCCATATCATCGTTATTGCAGATCACTACCTCAATTTCACCCGGATACTGGGTCAGCCACTGATCCATCCAGGCAGACGCCTGGCTTCTGTCCCAGTTTGCTATGGCACCCGTAATCTTTTCCAGAGGGACCCCTCCATCCTTTAGCGTCTGGATGGACCACTCGGTTCTGATGAGAGAATCCTGATGGCTGCTCTCTCCTTCCAAAAGGACATAGCTCACCTTACCATCTCCGTTTATATCCAGAGAAGTTGGGTCAGCCTTGTAAGCTTCAACCAGCATATTTCCCTGGAGCGTAGCGGACTCTTTCGCATTTTCCCCTACATAGTAAAGCTTTTCCCAGCGCCGCATATCCTCTTCCACCGGCTCCCGGTTAAAAAATACTACCGGCGTATCTGCATCCATTGCTTTTCCGATAATATTTGATGCAGCCGACCGGTCAACCATATTGACGCAGATTGCATCATATCCCAGAGAAATAAAACGGTCTACCTGGCTGTTCTGGGTATTCTGGTTTCCCTTTGCATCCACGATTTCCATAACAACCTTAATCCCGGTATTCTTTTCATATTCCTTGGCCTGATCTTCTAATTTTCCCCTTATGGTATTAATAAATGAATCATCTCCCCGGTATAAAGTCACCCCAATGCGAACTGCTTTGTTCCCTTCTTTTTTCCCGGATTTATAGTTCTGATAAAAAAAGCCCAGAACAACAACAAACAAAAGAATAACCGCTGCCAGCACTCCATATTTTTTTTTCATTTCCATTCCCCCATTTAGTCAATCGGATATAAGATTTTTTCGAATTTGCTCTCTCTTAAATCTTCTCTTCGGATATAATAAGAATCCAGTACAATCTGCTCCTTTTGAAATCCTCTGTGGACCGACTCAACTGCTTTTTCAATGCTCCTGTACCCCGCATCAAACTGATCACTTACCACCAGTCCTTTTATCACCCCGTTGTCCAGATCAGTCAAAAGCCTGGTGGTACTTCCTACCCCGTAAAGGCCATCCACATAGCTGCCATAAACCGGACTTCCTGCAATAATTTCTGCCGTTTCATCCAGACTTTTCGTGTCTATCGCTGCTATAATCACTTTTTCACTCCCTGGATAGACCAGCCCTTCTATGGCTTTGCGAAAGGTTTCTTCCATGGTCTTTTTATAAATTTTCACAGTAAAACCGGCATTTTTCAGTTCACTTTCAGCACCTGCATAAATATCCCGGTTGTATCCATAGTCTAACCCTTCCATAAAGATCCATACTGGTTTACCAGGAGAATTCTCCCTTGCAATTGCCTGTCCCAGCTTACGTCCTTCCTCTTCAAAATCCGGAGCAATCCCGCTTTTCACCTTCTCATTGGGTATTAAGTTACCAACAATGACTGCTGGACAGTTTAAAACCATGTCATCCATTTTTTTTGCACATTCTTCCGGCTTTACCGGAACTAATACAACCGCTAACGCTCCGTCATTAATTTCACGTTTTACCAGCTCCAGCTGCTGATCCTGATCTCCCTTTTCATAAAGGGTAATGAAACTGACGTCAACATTATATTCGTCCGCCGCCTTATCTGCGCCTTTTCTGAAATTAGCAAAATAATCATCTGAGGTATCGCTGATAATAATGGAAATCGGATAAATAACCGTCTTTTTTTCCTTAATGATCAAATCCGTGGAGGACAAAAGAAACAGGATCACAAGCACTACCGGCAAAATAACCCACAAAATTTTTTCCTGTTTTGTCATGATTGTTTCTCCTTTTCTAAAACGGAATCATAGGTCACAGCAGGAAGAAGAATGGTAATGGTGGTTCCCTCATCTGGCTCGGAATCAATGGTTAATCCGTAGTTTTCCCCGAAATAAAGCTTGATTCTTTCATTTACATTCTTCACTCCAATACCGGAACCCTTTTTAGAGGTGACATGAACCTCATGGGAAAAGAGGCTTTTCACCTGTTCCTCTGTCATACCCAGGCCATTATCAGAAACCTGGATAATCAGATTATCTTCCTTTCGCATCACCGATAATTTTATCTCCCCCTCCCCATCCATGAATTCCATGCCGTGATAGATAGCGTTCTCCACCAGCGGCTGCAGAATCAGCTTTAAACTGGTTAATTCCATACATTCTTCCTCTGCCTGAATTTCATAGGAGAATTTATTTTTAAATCGCATATGCTGGATCATTAAATAGCTTCTTACATGTTCCAGTTCATCCCGGACTGTAATAATGCTTTTTCCTTTACTTAAGCTGATCCGGAAAAACCGGGCAAGTGCAGTAACCGCCTTAACTGCTTCGTTCTTTTGTTCATTTTCAATCATCCAGACGATAATGTCCAGAGTATTGTATAAAAAATGGGGATTAATTTGTGATTGCAGGGTATCAAATTCCTGTTTTCGTTTGGCCTCGTGCTCCGTTACGATATCGTCCATCAGGACACGGATCTGAATTGCCATATTTTTTATGGAATTACCCAAATGCTGAATTTCATAAGAGCCTCCGATGGAAACTGCAGTTTCCAAATCCCCTTCTTCCAGGATTCCTACGGATTTTTCCAACTCCTTGATAGGATTTGTTATACGAGATGAGATATAGGAGTTGATCAGTACAAGTATAAATAAGATAAGAGTAATCATGAATACAATAAAAAGCCTGGTTTTGATGGTATTTAAGGAAACCACACTATTAGGCGTAACCCCCACGATTTTCCAGCCTGTATAGCCTACTGACTTAACCGTTATAATTCTGTTATCCCCTTCAAAAACTTCACGGTGGATTCCATCCTTATATCCGGATGCCACTTTATTGTTTTCCTTCAGCCGCCCTGAGTCAATTAACTGAATTCTTGGGTGATACAGGATCTCCCCGTCACTTCCAATCAGGTAGACATAACCGCCTTTCCCTGTGGTGACTCCTTCAAATAAATGCTCCAGACTGGAATAGCTTAAATCCACCAGCAGAACGCCCTGGGTGGTAGATGTACCTTCCGTCAGCTCCACCGCTCTGGACAGGGAGATCACCCATCGGTACTGGTTTTCATTGTTTTCAAATATATACTGGACGTGGGGATCGGAAAAATGCTGGTTCTCCGTTTTTTCAAGAGCATTGGCAAACCATTTCTCCCCTGTTATATTAAGATTCTTTTTCAGTCTTGCTGCCGGAACAGACTCCACCATTGCTCCGCCCTGGGTGAAAAGGGCAATGTTATCCACATTGTCCTTATTGTTGTCATACAAAAGAGTGATCTCATTATTAATGGACTGGGAAGAAAGGTCTGCATTTTTCACAGCCCCATAATAAAGAGAATCAGATAGTTTCATAACAGTCCGCAGGTAGGACTCCACAGACCGTGCCACCTGATTTATCAGGCTCTGGTTTTCCTCCTGTACCACCTCTGCAACCTGAGAGGAAAGACGCTGGTATAAGGAAAGGGAAATAAGCAGGCCTGCGGCAAGCGCCGTTATGGTAAAATATACGAAAATGGTATAACGAATGCTGTTATTCTTCTTTTCCATTACCTCACTCCGCGAAATTTAGTAGGTGAAACTCCAAATTTCTTTTTAAACACATAACTGAAATAGTTTTGCTCCGGATACCCCACCTTTGCCGCAATAACATAGGTTTTATCCTCGGTTTTGTTTAACAGCTCCACTGCCTTGTTTAACCTAAGATCAGTTAAATAGGCAATATAGGCCTGTCCGGTTTCCTTTTTAAACAGTGTGGAAAAATAAGCCGGGCTCATATGCAGATGGCGGCAGATCATTTCAACGGATAAATCCGGATTCTGATAATGATCCATAATATACTGTCTCGCCTCCTGAATCACCTGTCTTGTGGTAAGATCACGCTCCTGATTAATTGCCTGATTGATTTTTTCTGCAGCCTTGTAAAGCCAGGTGCCAAATTCCCCTTTCTGCATCTTATCAAAAAATGTCATGGACTCCAGATCCCATCCCATGATTTCTTCCAGATCAAGATCATACTGCTGTACCATCTGTATCACACTGTTTAATACTCCGAACATATAAACCTGCTGTTGTCTGAAATGAACTTTTGCAGATTCCATTTTCTGAATAATCTGTGTCACAGCAGCTTCAATCTTCCCATCAGGACCAAACTTGATTGCCGAAATCAGATCTGCCTCCAACACACTGTCGAATTCCAGCTTTCCGCTTCCCACCGGTTCCATATCATTGATATAGATGGTACTGCCTTTTCCTGCGATCGCCTTATAGCCAAGCGCATCAATCGCCGACTGGTATGCATAAGGGATATTGGATAGCTCCTCACAGCTGTGGCCGATTCCTATGGTAACGGGAACCTCCAGAATCCTTTTTGTTTCCTTACAGATATCTCCAAATACATCAATCAGCCCGGTGATGAAATCGTCATCGAGAGCTACCACCACTACCATCTCAGCCTCCAAAACAGACTGAAACAGCGCAAATCTGCAATATCCTTCCAGTTTCTCCCTGATAATCTGCATAACGGATACAGGGATCAGCTCCTCCTCACTGTGAAGACTCAGTGTATCATTTACCTCAGCCCGTTCAACCGAGACGGCCGCTATAATCCACTTCCATGCGCCTGCGATTGGGATATCGTATTCTTTTAGCTTCTGCTCTGCTATTTCGTTGGAAAGGTTCTTGTGTACCAGATCATTAAAGAACTGCTCCCGGAATACAGGAAGACTCTTTCTGTAATTTTCCCTGAGCCTGTTTATATTACGCTTTTCCTCAATTTCCCGGTCAAGGTTGCTTTTAATTCTTTTTAAAATTGAGGTAAGCTCCTCCACATTGACAGGCTTTAAAATGTATTCGGTCACATTTAGCTTAATTGCTTTCTGGGCGTATTCAAAGTCGTCGTATCCGGAAAAAATAACAACTTTCATAGACGGATAACGCTGTCTTATCTTCTCCGCCAGTGCAAGACCATCCATATAAGGCATCCGGATATCCGTCAGCACCACATCCGGCTCCAGCACCTCAATTTTTTCAATTGCATCTTCCCCGTTTTCCGCGTCACCCACCACTTTAAAGCCAGCTGACTGCCATTCGATTTTCTTTATAATGCTTTTGCGGACTTCTTCCTCATCATCCACTAAAATGATACTGTATAGATCCATGCTGTTTTACCCCTTTAAGAAACCTTACTGTTATGAAATCTGATAAAGCATTGCGTTGACAATTGCTGCTGCTACATTACTGCCGCCTTTTCTTCCTCTTGCCACAATATAGGGCACATCGGAAAGAGATAAAATCATCTCCTTGGACTGGATTACATTGACAAACCCCACTGGTACACCGATGATTAATCTGGGTTTGATGATTCCTTCCTGTATCAGCTCATGAAGATGAACCAGGGCAGTGGGTGCATTGCCAATGGCAAAAATACATTCCTTTGACAATCTGGCCGCCTTATCCATGCTGGCATGAGCTCTCGTCGTCTGCCTGTTTTTCGCATCCTCCGCTACATCTTCATCTGCCATAAAGCAGTGAACGCTGCTGCCTGCCCGTTCCAGCGCTTTTTTATTGATTCCCGCTTTTCCCATGTTGGTATCAGTAATTACCGGAATTCCTTCTTTTAATGCTTCTATTCCAAGCTTAACCGCATGGGGCGAAAAAACCAGCTGATCGGCATAATCAAAATCTGCCGTTGTATGAATGACCCGTTTGATTACCAGCTCCTGCTCCGGGTCCAGTTTCTTATCTCCCAGTTCCTGTGTTATAATTTCAAAACTTCTTTTTTCTATTTCTTCAGGGCGAACCTGTTCCAGTTCTCTAAATTCCATTCTTTCCTCCGTTGTCACCGGTTAATCCCATCAGGCTGTAAATCCGGTCCATATTAAGGCTCTCCCGCAAAAGGTCTGCCAGTCTGTCATACTGTTTTTCTTTATAATCCTGATAGCTGAAAGCTGTGCCCGGCTGGCTGGGCAGCCCTTTTTTCTTTCTCAGTGCCCCTACAATGGTATCTGCAATCTGATCACTGTCAAAGAAGCCGTGAATATAGGTTCCGTACACGTTCTTTCTCTGACAGCCGTCCATCTTTGCCAGATGGGAACCGGACTGGCTTTCCATCACATAGGATAAGGGCGGCAGCGCACGTTGTGTCTGACCCATGTGAATTTCATAGCCTTCTATATTCATTCCTGATAAATCTTCAAAGATCCCTTCCACTGCCGTGCAGGAACCTGTCACTCTTGTTCTGGTTTTTTCTGCTCCGAATTCAGTCCGTATGGGAAGCAGTCCCATGCCCCGTACAGAGGAAAGACCGGAATCAGACTCCACTGCCAGCGGATCCTTTAACTGTTCTCCAAGCATCTGAAAGCCGCCGCAGATTCCAAACACCGGAACTCCTGATGAACTCAGCTTTAATACTCCGGCCTCCAGACCATTCTGACGCATCCATAGAAGATCCTCTATGGTATTCTTGCTTCCCGGTAAAATCACAAGATCCGGTTTTCCAAGAACCGATACACAGTCCACATAGCGAAGTGCCACAGATGGTATGGTAGAGAATACAGAAAAATCAGTAAAGTTAGAGATTCTTGGAAAACGGATGACTGCTATCTCTACCTCTGCTCCCTCTGTTTTTGCTGCTAAGGAAAGATGATTTCCCAAACTGTCTTCGTCCTCAATATCCACATCCATATAAGGAACCACTCCAGCCACCGGTATATGAAGCCGATCTGTTATCATGTCAAGACCAGGTTCTAATATGGATTTATCACCCCGGAACTTATTAACGATAAGGCCGCCGATTCTGTCTCTCTCTTCCTGCTCCAAAAGCATAACAGTGCCATAAAGCTGAGCAAATACCCCGCCCCGGTCAATATCTCCCACAAGCAGTACTGGCGCATCCGCCATCTTAGCCATGCCCATATTGACAATGTCTTCCTGCTTTAGATTGATCTCAGCCGGACTTCCCGCGCCTTCAATTACAATGATGTCGTATTCCTCTGACAATGTATCAAACGCCTTCTTTATTTCCGGTATCAGTTTCTTTTTATAGGCAAAATATTCTTTTGCTGGCATATTGCCGATTGAAACACCATTGACAATTACCTGGGAACCGGTATCATTGGTGGGCTTTAGCAAAACCGGATTCATGGCTGCAACCGGCTTGACGCCTGCTGCCTCAGCCTGTACTACCTGCGCCCGCCCCATCTCAAGCCCTTCCTCAGTAATAAAGGAATTAAGTGCCATATTCTGGGATTTAAAAGGTGCAACCCGGTATCCATCCTGCTTAAAAATCCGGCATAGTCCTGCCGTAATCAGACTTTTGCCTGCATTGGACATGGTTCCCTGAATCATAATAGTCTTTGCCATGTTCTCATTCTCCTTTTGTCAGTATGGATTTTAATACTGCAAGAAATGCATCATTTTCTCTTCTCTGCTTGACACAGATCCGGTAATAGGTATGATCAAGTCCTCTGTAATTGGAACAGGACCTTATGAGCACCTGCCTTTCAAGCAATTCATTGTATAAAAGCTTTTCCATATTACGGGCGTTTTTTCTTGTATCTTTAAAAAACAAATAGTTTGCCATCGAATCATATACCAAAAAGCCCAGGTCTTTTAAGTTTTTCTTTAAGTATTCCCGTTCACTGGAAATCAGCTTCCTTGTTTCTTTTACATATTCCGTTTCACCAAGAGCCGCTTCACCGGCTGCCTGAGCAAGAGCAGACACGCTCCAGGGCTGGCGGATCCGGTTCATGTGTTCTATGGTTTTTTCGCCTGTGGTTATTCCATAACCAAGGCGGACTCCTGCCATGGCATAAATTTTTGTAAATGCTTTTAAAACAAATACATGGTCATAGCCGCCATTTGAAATCACTTCCAGTACAGAAAAAGATTCCGGATTATCAAGGAATTCATTAAAGCATTCATCGATTACACAATAGATTCTTTTTTGTGAGCAGACATCCAGGAGTTCTTTCATCTCCTCTTTGGAAAGTGCGAACCCGGTAGGGTTATTGGGATTGCACAGGAATAACATTTCTACTTCCTGATTGTTTTCTTTCAGCCATTTAATTATTTCTTTTACAGATAAGCGAAAACCATCTCTCTCTTTTAAATCAAACCATACAATTTCTGTGGAAACTGTCTCTAAAGCCTGCTCATATTCCAGAAAAGAGGGGGCTATTAACAGAGCCTTTCTGGGTTTTATAACCTGTACAATCTGAAAAATCAAATCTGCCGCTCCATTTCCACAGATAAGCTGCTTTTCGGAAAAACCATGGAAAGCTCCAAGTTCTGTGATCAGTTTGCTGCAGCGGCTGTCCGGATAACAGGAACAGTTTTCAACCGCCTGTAATAATGCATTTTTAACACCGTTTGCAAGCCCAAGAGGATTGATATTCGCTGAATAATCCATGGTGACCTGGTTTGTGTAAATGTCTCCTCCATGCTGATATTCCATATTTATTTCTCCCAATTATGTGTATCTTCTAAAACGTGATTAAAAGCAGGACTCCAACGGGAATCAGTGCCAGTATGTAAGTAACGGTCATTAGTACATTAGCCCTTACTATATCTTTATACTCCACTGCCCTCACCGGATCTCCGATCACAGGCTTTTCATATAAGGTTCCAAAATACCATGCATTTCCAGCCAGCTCAATCTGAAGAATTCCGGCGCAGGCAGATTCTGTCTGTGCAGAGTTGGGACTTTTGTGATTAAAACGGTCCCGTTTCCAGATCCGGAAACCATTTTTCCCGTTAAATTTACTGCCGAAAAGCAGATGGCATATATAGCCTGCCGCCAGCATGAAAAAAGCGGATACTCGGGCTGGAATAAAATTAACCAGATCATCCAGTTTTGCAGCGCACCGTCCAAACCAGAGATACCGGTCATTTTTATAACCTACCATGGAATCCATGGTGTTAACTGCCTTATATAGGAATACACCGGTTCCTCCGAAGAGGGCCATGAAAATCAAAGGTGCAATCACACCATCAGAGGTATTCTCCGCCACAGTTTCCACCGCTGCCTTTGTTATACCCATATCAGTGAGATTTTTTGTATCACGGCCCACGATCATGGATACCGCATGCCTTGCCTCTTCCGTATCCTGTTTTAAAAATGCACGGTATACCTTCATACTCTCTTTCCTTAATGAATGCCATGCCATCATCTGGTAACACATGATGCTTTCCAGAGCTGCTCCGGCCATGGGGGAAATGCCGTAAGAAACAGCTAATAGTGCAAAGGAACTCCCTCCTGCTGCAAGCAGGACCAACAAAACCAGACATACCCCTGCCCGTCTTTCCCCTGCTTCATTTTCCGGGAACCGGGGTCTTAATTTTTTCTCCAGCCAGCTTATCAGGTTTCCAATTCCGCAAACGGGGTGCCACAAGAATAAGGGATCTCCAAAGCACGCATCCAGAAAGCAGCCAATCAGAACCGCTATTATATGATATTTAAACATAAGTCAGTCCTTTTTCTCTTCTATTTTATCCGGGCAGGTATTCCACATACCATACGGTAAACTTCACAGCTGTTTTTTGCCAGTTTCACCGCCACTCTGCCGGAACATTCCCTCCACCGTCTGTCAAATGGATCTTCGGGTACGATTCCGCAGCCAAGCTCATTCATGGTAATAATCACATTCGGATTATGTTCCACAATTTCCTGGATTAATTGGTCAGGGTCTTTTTCTTCTTTTAACAGCCTTCTGACGTATTTATGGAAATTATGAATGATTGTACATTCAAGGGCTGCCTCACAGGGATCTGTGGCGCCCTCCGCCACCTTTTCACTGTCTTTCATTTCTATATTTGCGATTTGAAGAGCATAATCAAGCTTCCCCTGCCATGCTCCTCCGATAATTAACTTCATTCCAATTCCTTTCTGATGCCGATATTATTTCATATGAGACAGAATAGCCAGTCCCATCACAAGAGCCAGCTCCAGAACCTGGAGAAAGTATCCCGCAAGATCTCCTGTAATACCTCCAAATTCCCGTTTTGACATGTGATAATAATATAAAAACACTGTAGACGACATGGCAGATACTCCTAAGACTGCCGGAACTCCAGTCAGGAGCCATACAGCAAGCAAAGAAATTATAAGATAAAGAACCATAACAGTTCCAACCACTCTTTTATGAGCTCCATCTGAAAAAGCCGCAGCCAGTCCGCTTTTTTTCGCCATAGGAAAGGTAACTACAGAAAGCCCGCTTAGCGCTCTTGTTATAACAAATGTAATACAAAATGCAGGGATCATCACTGGTCGCATTTCTATAAAAAATGCCAGATATAAAAGAAAATAGATTCCGCATCCAATGATGGCAAAGGCTCCTGTATGGGGGTCTTTGAGTATCTCCAGTTTTTTCTCTGTTTCGCTGTGGGATGATTTAGCATCAATTACATCTAACAATCCATCCATATGGATTCCGCCTGTAACCGCTACAGGGATAACAACAGGCAGTATCTGTGCCAAAAAGGGGAATCCCATGGTACGAAAAAGGAGGATGGCACCGTATTCCATCAAACCGATTGCAGCTCCTATGAGCGGGAAAAAGCACATGGCATATTTCATCCGTTCTTTTGTCCACTGAACCTGGGGCACAGGAATCCTGGAATACATGGAAAACGCTATCATCATACTGCCGGGTAGATTCATGGCACTGCCCCTTTCAAACAACTTAGTAATTAGCATCTTTCAGCCATTAAAAAATATAATATCACAAAATCTGGTAAATGTCATTTCCTAATCATGATCCATTTTAGACCGTAGATGTTCAGGGGGGCAGCTTGGTTCTTTTCCTTTTTCATCTTTTATGATAAACTTAAATTATCAATTATACAGGGGGAAATGTATGTTATTAGAATTCACTTATACAAAAAAGGAGTATGCAGACGGTTGGAGGAGATTTTTTTTCCTGACAAAAGTAATTAAGAAATTTGATCTGGTTGTTATGGCACTTTCTTTACTGATTCCGTTCTATTTGTTCTACCAATATGGCTTTACCAGGTTTTATATCATGCTGGCCTTCGTAATATATTTTTTTAACATTACCATTGTTGCAGTCTTTTTCATACGGCCCTACATGTTTTATCAGGAATATGAACAGCTTCATCATCCTTATAAGCTGCTGTTTGAAGACGATAAAATCACCTTTGACGCCAACGCCATCCATTCTACCTTATCCTGGGATATCTACAAACACTATATGGAAAACAAGGACTATTTTTATATTATTCAGAAAAAACGTACCTACACCTTAATACCAAAACGTATTTTTGCTTCAGAAAATGAAATCAGCGCATTCCGACAGCTTTTAACCGGTCATTTAACAACTCCTTAAAATATACAGGCTGCCGCATTCAAAGACACCATGGTCCTTGATGCGGCAGCCCTGTTAATAATTCTGCCTAAATCAGTTTTTCCAGATCCGGAAGCACCTCTAAGCTTCTCTTTAAAATCCCCTTCATATAAGCAATGGCAGTTCCATAGTTGGTAAAGGGCACTCCTGCATCCGCCGCTGTCTTTCTGCGGTAAACCATCTCCCTCTCATTTAACATACAGCTGCCGCAGTGAATAATCAGCTTATAATCAGAAAGTTCTTCCGGGAACTCTCTGCCTGAGGATGTCTCAATCACAAGATCCTTACCCGTAAATTCCTTCAGCCACCGGGGCAGTTTCACTGTACCGATGTCATCACACTGTCTGTGGTGGGTACAGCCCTCTGATATGAGAACTCTGTCTCCATCCTTTAGGGTGCTGATTGCCGCCACTCCTTTGATCGCATCCTCTAAAAAGCCTTTGTACCGTGCCATCAGAATAGAAAATGAGGTCAGGAGAATGTCTTCCGGCGTATCTTTATTCACCTGTTCAAATGCCTGACTGTCTGTTATAACCAGATAAGGCCTGGTTCCAAGCTTTTCAATGGTCTGCTTAAGCTCAGTATCTCTTACGGATATGGCAACCGCTCCGGCCTCTAATATGTCTCTCATGGTCTGCTGCTGCGGCAGAATAATTCTGCCCTTTGGAGCTGCAGAGTCAATGGGAATAACCAGAATTACAAGATCACAGGGCTTTAGCAAATCCCCTACAATCCGCATCTTCATGTCTCCTGTATTGACCAGAACTCCGATCCGTTCTTTCAGCTCATGAATTCGAAACCCTGTCTGGGCACTGACAGAAAGACCATCTTCATAATCTCCTTCTCCCACAAGATCCGACTTATTATACGCAACCACATAAGGAATATTCTTCTCTTTAAACAATCCGATCAGCTGCTCATCCACTTCTGTCTTTCCTGCAGTTCCATCCACCACCAGGACTGCACAGTCTACGCGGTTTAAGATCTGTTTTGTCTTACGCACACGCATCTCACCCAAAGCGCCTTCATCATCGAAGCCTGGTGTATCGATAATCACTACCGGCCCCATGGGAAGAAGTTCCATGGATTTATGAACGGGATCTGTTGTGGTTCCTTTGATATCTGATACCACAGACAACTCCTGTCCGGTTACTGCATTAACTACACTTGATTTTCCTGCATTGCGGCGGCCAAAAAAGCCGATATGAATTCTCTCAGATGACGGCGTCTCATTTAGTCCCATGTTACTCTCCTCTTTTATGTCGTCTGCGTGATATCAGAACCGGAAATCCCGGATTCCAGCTTCAATCTTTTCCAGATGATCTTCACAGATCAGCCGTACCTTCTCTTTGGGAATATTATTTAATTCAGCAGCAATTAACGCCTCGCCTACTTTCCGTGTATCCTCGGAAGCGTAGTCCATTAAATATTCCTTTAATGTCATCAGCGCGTTTGGCTGGCAGCAGTTTTGAATCTGACCGCTTTTACAAAGGCTCATAAAACGGTCGCCGGTTCTTCCTTCTCTGTAACATGCCGTACAGAAGGAAGGGATATAGCCTAAATCCATCAGCCAGTGTACCACCTCATCAAGGGTTCTCTGGTCTGAAACGTCAAACTGTTCCGTATCGGTAGGACGAACCGCTTCCTCGTAACCGCCCACACTGGTTCTGGAACCGCCGCTGATCTGGGAAACCCCAAGGCGAATCACCTTTTCTCTCACACTCTGGCTTTCCCTTGTGGATACGATCATGCCAGTGTATGGAACACAAACACGGATGAGTGCGCACAGCTTTGCAAAAATCTCGTCATCAATGCCGTTAGAAAATGCATTGGGATCAATATCATCAGCGCTCTTAATACGTGGGACACTGATGGTATGTGGGCCTACTCCGTGAACTGCTTCTAAGTGCTCCGCGTGCATTAACAGGCCTGCAAATTCATATTTGTACCGTTCCAGTCCAAATAAAACTCCAATTCCCACGTCGTCAATACCGCCCTCCATAGCCCGGTCCATGGCCTCTGTGTGGTAGGCGTAATTATGCTTTGGTCCTGTTGGATGAAGACTTTCATAACTTTCCTTGTGATATGTTTCCTGGAATAAAATATAGGTTCCGATTCCGGCATCTTTTAACTTCCGGTAATTTTCCACAGTCGTAGCTGCTATGTTAACATTCACTCTGCGGATGGCACCATTTTTATGCTTGATGGAATAAATGGTATTAATGCATTCCAGGATATATTCAATGGGGTTATTAACAGGATCTTCTCCCGCTTCCAGGGCAAGCCGTTTATGCCCCATGTCCTGAAGGGCAACAACTTCTCTGGCCAGTTCTTCCTGTGTCAGCTTCTTTCTTGCAATGTGTTTATTCTTTAAATGATAGGGGCAGTAGGTACAGCCATTTACACAGTAATTGGACAGATAGAGAGGTGCAAACATAACAATCCGGGTACCGTAAAATTTCTTTTTGATCTCCTCTGCAAGATCATAAAGTTCTTTGATCTTTTCCGGGATATCGCAGGCTAAAAGAACGGAAGCCTCCCTGTGGGTCAGCCCCTTTAATTCTCTGGCCTTTGCAATAATCTGATCAATCAGTTCCACATTGTTTTTGTTCTGTTCCGCATAATCAAGAGTTTCCAGAATTTCTTCATGAGAAATGAATTCTTCCGCTTTCAGCGATTTTGGATCATACATCGTAATTCACCCTTTCTTTTGGGTCAGCATCTGCTTTCCCGTCAGTGTTTTTTTGTACTTCTAAGCATTCACATTCTGATAGGCTGTTTTGGAACTGATTCCGCTTAACTTTCCGATCTTTCCGGTAAGCGCGGAAATGGTACTTTGAGGAGCATCTACCGCAATGCTGATGACACTCACTCCTTTTTTCGGATATGGAATTCCCATACGCCCGATGATGTAATGCCGGTATTCATGTAGAATTTCGTTTAAAATTTCTACAGAATCTTCCTCCTCCACAACAATACCGATCACAGCAATTCTTGTTTCCATGCTTATCCCCTTCTTTTTCGTCTTCCTTTTCTCATTTGAACAAGAAAAGCCGCGCCAATCAGGCGCGGCAAACAAACAATTCCTCAATTGCCGAACCTTCTACCTCAAAACTGGTTTTTGGTATCAGGATGCTACTATGTGATAAATATAACATACTTGAGGATTTTTTTCAATTAATTCCTTATTTGATTTTAATGGGGATTCCTGCCACTACTTCCACCACCATCTGAGCCCTTTTAGCTGCAAGCTGATTGATGTTACCAAGAACCTTGCGGTATTCATTGGTTTCGGGGCTGTAATGGTCTCCATCAGAAAAAACTTCATTTGTCACGATAACCAGATGATCGGTCTGCTGTTCTAAATGAAGGATTCCTTCTCCAATCTCTGCTGCAGCCGTTTTTTTATCAAGAACCGGTAAGTCTCCTTCTTCCCACAGGCCAAACAGCTCATTGGAAACCAGATTGGACATGCATTCCAGAAGAACAACGGAAGGTCGGGATTTAAAAACCAGATTTTTTAAACAACGGTAACATTCTACCGTCTCAAACTGCTTTTTTTCCCGCATTTTCCGGTGTCTCAGGATTCTGTTTCTGCACTCCTCATCCCACGGTTTCATGGTGGCAATATAGACGTTTCTTTCTCCGCCCAGAGATACCGCCAGATTTTCTGCATATTCTGATTTTCCGCTCCCGCTTCCTCCGATAATCAGGGCAGTCATGACCGATCCTCCATGGGTTTATAAGCCTCAATCTCGATATCTTCAAAAGAGCTCATGGTACTATATACATCTGCCGCCATTTGAAGCAGCGGAACTGCCGCAATCGCTCCCGTCCCTTCTCCCAGACACATTCCTGCCTGAATAAGAGGAGACAATCCCAGTTCTTCCAGAAGAATGCGACCTGCGGGTTCTGCTGATACATGGGAGGCAATCATAAAATCCCGGCACCCCGGATAAATCCGTTCTGCCAAAAGTGCCGCAACTGCTGATATAAAGCCGTCTAAAAGTACAGGAATGCGGTAAATGGCTCCTCCTAAAAAGATTCCCGTCATACCAGCCAGATCAAAACCGCCCACTGCCGACAGGATATCAATTTCATCCTGGCAATTGGGACTGTTTCTGGTCACCGCCTCCCGGATTACCTTTCGTTTCTTTATCAGACCAGCATCATTTAACCCGGCACCCCTTCCAGTCAGCCCCATGGGATCCTGCTTTAGCAGAAGGGCTGCAACCGCACTGCTGGTGGTTGTATTTCCAATTCCCATCTCACCAGTTGCCGCCAGATCATATCCCTTTTCAGAGAGTTCTCCCATTAGCTCGATTCCTGTTGTGATTGCCTGTACAGCTTCATTTCTGGTCATTGCATTGGTTTTACTAAAATTTTTGGTTCCATATGCAATTTTTCTGTTTATTAACGGATAGGTGGAACCTGACTCCAGATCTCTCGCAACTCCTATATCAACCGGAAACACGTCCACTCCTGCCCGTTTTGCCATAATACACACACTGCTGTTGCCTCGTGTCATATTTTCCGCCACTACTGCAGTCACTTCCATACCGGTCTGGGTAACACCTTCTTCCACAATTCCATTATCTGCACACAGAATCAGAAGTCCCCGTTTTTTTAATGTTACCAGTGAGTTTTCCCTGATCCCCGCGATTTTTACAATATCATCTTCCAACACACCAAGGCTGTTTAAGGGCTTGGCTACATGAGCCCAGCGCAGGCGTGCTGTATCCATTGCTTTCTTATCAGGCGGCTGTATCACTGATAAATAATTCTTTAGTTCCTCATTCATTCTTTATGCCTCTCTGGTTAAGATCTTTTCATAGAGTTCAAACCATGGGATTCCATACTCTCCGTAACCTAAATCCGCCTTTCCGGCAAAACAGTAACCAAGCTTCCGGTAAAGCTGAATGGCAGGCATATTCCTTTCATTTACATCAAGGCGGATTACGGTTCTCTTCTGCTCTCTGGCTTTTTCTTCTGCAAATTCCAATAATATTTTTCCAAACCCTCTTCCAAGGAAGTCCGGATGTACTAAGAAGGTATGGATAACTGCGACATCCTCCGGTTTCGTCTCCTGACTCCAGGATACAGTTTCATATCCCTTTTCCTGTAACTGATTGACGACTACGGAACCGGCTATTTTATCTTCTGCCCAAAGCACATAAAGAGTTCCCTCTTTCACACCTGCCTGCGCATCTTCTTTGGTAGGATAAATTCCTTTTCTCCAGCCCGGATAATTGATATGACTTTCCAGGTAGTCATTTACCGCATCATAAAGATTTGTAATCTGTTCTATATCCTCTGAACTCCCCTGTACTATGGTAAATTCTTTCATAATTTCTTCCTCTTCTGTGTCATAACCTGTCTGCAAGCTTCTAAAAACCGTTTGGGAAGCATGGGATTGGAAGGGTAATAAAAATGAGGAAAGCCTGCCATTACATTATCTCTGGTCAGAACACAATCCCAGCTCACATCCCTGCCAGGCTTTCGTGCCTGCATCTGTTCTCCATTGTTAGTACTGTCCCAGTAATGGAATTCATGTCCCCTGATGGACTCATCTTTTTTTAAAAACGTCATATCTTCTTTTGCAGCTGCTTCTATGTATCCAAACCGTTTTAGTTTTCCTACAGGAAATGCTCTGCCCGGAATAACCCCTGCCATCAAAAACACATCATGCTCCTGTGATTCCAGTTCCTCGTGAAGATAGAGGAAACCACCGCATTCTGCCAGTATGGGAATTTGGTTATCCCTGGCCTCCCTGATTTCCTTAAGCATATTCTGATTTTCAGACAGCTGTTTTAAATACAGCTCCGGATAACCTCCTCCAAGAATCAGCCCGCAGATTCCATCTGGAAGATGACTGTCCCGAAGGGGACTGAACGGGATCAGCTGTGCCCCCATCTCCTCTAGCAGCCTTCTGTTTTCCTGATAATAAAAGCAGAAGGCCTCATCAACGGCGATTCCCACCGGTATCTTCTCACCGGAAGCTATTCGTTCATTTCGTTCTTTTTTACCAGCTTCTAAAGATAATACAGGGGCAGTTCCTGATAACTGGAGAAGTCCGTCTATATCAACTGTTTCTTCCATTTTACAGGCCAGTTTTATTAGTTTGTCTTTCAGTCCTTCCACTTCCCCGGGAAGAACCAGCCCTAAATGGCGGCTGGAAAAATCCGCCTCGTCGCATTGGGGAAGATATCCAAAAACCCGGATTCCCAGTGCCTCTATCTGAGGAGTCAGCCGTTGTGCCATAACAGGTGAGATTCTGTTTAAGATCACGCCTTTGATGCGGCTGTCATTTCTGTATTCCAAAAAACCTTTTAACACAGCAGCCAGAGACAGACTGGCACCCCTGCAGTCAAGAATCAGTACCACCGGTGTTTTCACAGCGCAGGCTACTTCGTAGGAGCTTGCCCACGTACTGTCTCCTCCCATTCCGTCGTAATACCCCATGACACCTTCTATTACAGATATTTCAGCTTCTTTTGATTCCCTGAGAAAAAGCTCTCTTACCGATTCCTGATTCAGGAAAAATGTATCCAGATTTCCTCCGTCTATGCCGAGAACCGCCTTATGGAACATGGGATCAATATAATCTGGTCCGCACTTAAAAGAACGGCAGACAATACCTCTTAAAAGTAACGCCTGTAAAAGTCCACAGGTGATCATGGTTTTTCCGCTGCCGCTTTTGGGTGCAGCAAGCATGATTCTCTTATTTTCCTGACTCAAAAAACATTCCTCCTTCCCCTCCGAAGGAAATAATGTAAACCGGGTTCTGCCCCATCATCATATGATAGCTGCCTGCTGTTTTGGCTTTTGAAACCTGCATCTGAACGATCTCTGCTTCTATGGAATGTTTTTTCAGCCACAATAACATTTCACATAAGGATTCCAAAGCAATGAAATTAGCAACTACCCGGACCTTGGGATTCTTTTTCAAAACAAGTTCTAAAACTTCTTCTAAATTTCCTGATGTGCCTCCCAGGAATACGTGAGTAGCAGCTTCCAGTCCGGATAATGCTTCCGGAGCAGTCCCTTTTACCAAGGTAACGCAGTCCGCCGCAAATTTCTCTTTATTCGCCTCTATGAGAGCCTGTGCTTCCGGCTTCTTTTCCACAGCATAGACCTTCCCACTGGTTAAATACCCCGATGCTTCAATGGATACGGAGCCAGTGCCTGCTCCGATATCATAAAGAACAGAGTCCGGACTCAGTTCCAGTTTGGATATACAGACTGTCCGGACCTCGCTTTTGGTCATAGGAACATCGCCTCGGATAAACAATTCATCTCTCATTTTTACCTCTCAATCAATACTGCTGATAAGATATCAAACGTCTGGTTCTTAAGCGTTACAGGTGTCCCTGTGGTAATCCTCTCATCCTCGTAGGATAGCCGCTCACCTACAGATAAGCGTGCATGCTCATATCCATTCTCCTCCAAAAGACTGCACAAAGTATTTACGGAATTACGCTTATCCAGCAGGGCGAATATTCTCTGGTGATGTTTCACTTCCTCCAGAAGATCCCAGTCTCTGCCATGAAGGCTGATCAGCCGCACGTTCTCCCATCCGGTTTTCAGTCTTGCGCATAAATAGGATACGGATGAAATTCCAGGAAGGATCTCCGTCTCATAAAGCTGGGAATACGGTTCTTCGAAAAGAGCTGCTGCCATCTTCTCCGCACCGCTGTAAAAACCGGCATCACCAGAGAAAAGAACGGCAATCCGCTGATACTCTCCATGTTCATTCAGCCAGGGAAGGATATCCTTGCTTAAATAATAGGGAAGCTTTAATATCTCAGGGTTTAAGTCTCCAATATCATGAAGAATCCGCTTAGCCCCGAATACAACCTGGCAGCTCTTAAGAGTTTTTAACGCTTTTACCGTCATCTGCTCCGGCCCGCCCATTCCAGTTCCTATTAAATAAATGGCTCCTTTACAAAAAGAGGTCTCTGAGGTCTTCCCTTTTATTAAAATATCCTTTACTTCATCTAATCCAACACCCTCTTCGTCTGTGGGGCGTCCGATTACAACGGCTGTAATGTTGCTTAAAGAAGCTGCCTGCAGCTTTTCTAAAAACCCTCCTGCATGACCAGCCTCCTTTGTGACGAGATAACGGATATCCAGCTGCCGGATCATAGCCTGATTCAGTTCCAGAGAAAATGGCCCCTGCATTCCAATGATCCGGTTTCCTTTAAATCCCAGCTGTTCACAGGCAGCCAGAACGGAGGAAGAAGAAAGCACTCTTGCGTAGACCCGTTCCTCCCAGTTCTCAACCTTTGTATACCAGTCAAGCTCCTTGCTTCCTGTAGTTGCCAGCACATTGCCTGTATTCTGGTTTAAAAAATGGATGGCCTCCTCCATGGAATCCACCCAGACCACATGATCTCCATCCCCACTGTCTTTTAACGATTCCCGAAATATCCTGAGGCGTTTTGTTCCCGTCTGAGTACACGCAAGAAGAATATTCCGGCTTACCTCCGCTGCATAGGGGTGGGTGGCGTCTAATACAAGGGTAATTCCCTTTTCCCTGATAAATGCCCCCATCTCTTCTGCGTCCATGGGAGTGTTGTGAATATGGAGAAACCTGCTTTCCAAAAGGAGCATCTTCCCATATCCTGTAGCAACGCTGACCCATGCTTCAAGCTGGTTTTCATGGCAGAATTCGGCCAGAAGCCGCCCCTCTGTTGTTCCTCCAAAAATCAGTATTTTACACATTTTTATATCCTCTCGGTGTGACCATTCGTCCATTGATCTCTCTGGTCATGGAATTTCCTATGTAAACGGTTGTAAACATATCCACATTGGTATCTTTTAACCGGGAAAGAGTTAATACCTCCATCTCTTCCCCATTTCTGCCAATGTTTCTTACAATCCCGCAGACCGTCTCCGGTTTCTGGTGCTGCAGCACAATTTCGCAGGCATTTTTCAGATAATCCGCCCTTTTTTTGCTAGACGGATTGTATAAACAGATCACCATATCAGAACTGGCTGAATTCCTCAGTCTGTCTTCAATCAGTTCCATAGGAGTAAGAAGATCGCTTAAACTGATTACTGCAAAATCATGGCCAAGAGGAGCGCCAAGTACAGCTCCGCCGCTGAGGGCCGCTGTAACGCCTGGAATCACTTCAATTTCTAAGTCTGGTGACTCTTTTGCCAGCTGAAGGATAAGGCCGCTCATTCCATAGACACCGGAATCACCGCTGCATACCATGGCAACCCGTTTTCCTTCCTGGGCTTTTAATATAGCCATCTGGCACCGTTCCTGCTCCTGACGCATAGGAGTAGTAAGCATCTCTTTTTCCGGAAAATGTTCCCGCAAAAGATCGACATACACCGTATACCCCACAATGATTTCACTGTCTTTTAACGCATTCACGGCCCTGATTGTCATATCCTCATAGGAACCCGGGCCGATTCCTACCACATATAATTTACCTGTTGTTCTCATATCATTACCTTCCAATCTAAGACTGCAACAGCAACTGTCACGCCGGCAGCCGCTTCTTTTTTAATGATCAGTTTTCCGCCCCCCAGCTCCTTTACACAGCAAAGTGCTGCCCGCTCACATACATTGTCCACACCTGTAATCTGCTTCACAAAGGAAGAAGAGGTAAATTCCCCCTCTGTTCCTGCAAGAATTTCTGCCGGATAGGTATAAAAGGGAACGCCTGTATCTCTGGCAAATTCACAGAGTCCTTCTTCCTCTTTCTTTAAGTCAATGCTTGCACACCCCGCTATGGCAAGAGAGGATATATTATGCTCCTTTAACACACGGGTTACCCCGTCTTTTATGGCAGTAACAGAGGTGTTTTTCCTGCATCCGATTCCCAGTATCAGAATCTTTGGAATAAGCCTGAGAAAATGATCCGTTTTTCCCTTCTCTCCAGAATCTGCAATTGTGATATACAGACCGGTATCCGCTTTTGCTTCAAAGCTTAATTCCTCCGGCAGACTTCCATCTATGGGAAAATCACTGTAAAACCCAACCGTTTCTCCCCTTAAAACAGCCGCTGATACTTTTTTAACCATGTTAAGTTCTGAAATGGCAAGTCCCAGCCTTTTGGCAAATAAATCAGCTGCAAATTTTCCATGTATATCGGTAGCAGTGGTAATCACCGCCTGACCTCCCGTAATTTTGGCACTACGTTCTGCCAGTTCATTGGCTCCCCCTAAATGCCCGGAAAGTACGGAAATACTAAATCTCCCCTGATCATCTAATACCACCACTGCAGGGTCAACCGCTTTCCCTTTTATATAGGGAGCTATGGAACGGACTGCAATCCCCATGGCTCCAATAAAGACAATTCCATCTTTTTCAATGAATTGCTCTTTTGTCCACTCTCCCAAAGACGAAGTCAGGGGCTTTAATCCCGGTCCTTTTCCAAAGCCCTCACAAAGCTCTCCCTCTTTTAGAAGTCCTTCCATCAGCGTAATAGCTGTACTGGCTCCTGACTCCGTAAAGCAAATGACAGCAATTCTCATACCGTCTCCCCGGTTCCTTTCCGAAATTCAGTGGTAAACGATGGATCATAAAGAAGAGAACGGCTGTAATTACTTTGTGACACCGCATCTCCCACCAGAATCAGAGCTGTTTTTCGTATCTGCTCCCTCTGGGCGCATTCTTCCAATGTGGAAACGGTACAAACCACAGTCTTTTCCTCCGGCCATGTTGCCTTATAGCAAATGGCTGCCGGTGTTTCCGGTGAGTATCCGCCGCGAATCAGCTCATTTGACAGTTCCTTTAACATTCCTGTACTTAAAAAAATCACCATAGTTGCACCATGGGCTGCAAAAGACGCGATGGATTCCCGTTCCGGCACCGGAGTACGCCCTGCCATTCTGGTAATAATCACACTCTGCGTTACCTCAGGAAGTGTATATTCCATCTTCATTGCAGAAGCCGCGCCGCAAAAGGAGCTGACACCCGGGCAGATTTCATAGGAAATTCCTCTGTGATCAAGCTCATCCATCTGCTCTCTGATGGCACCGTAAATGCATGGATCTCCTGTATGGAGGCGTACCGTCATTTTCCCTCCTGACTCTGCCTGTACCACCACTTCAATCACCTCTTCCAGGGTCATCTTTGCACTGTCATAAACAGCGCAGTCTGCCTTTTTATAATCCAGAAGAGCGGGATTTACCAGGGAACCTGCATAGATAATGACATCCGCTTTTTCTAAAAGTTCTTTTCCTCTGACTGTTATTAAATCCGGTGCTCCCGGACCTGCTCCAACTATATGTACCATATTTACCTCACTATGATCAATGAATAATAACCTGCCTCGTCGGGTATCTCCACAAGGGAATGATAGACCCGCTCATCTGACATGCCGCAGTTCTCCACCATAACAGCATCAAACCCCCCGGCACCGATCTCTTCCTTAACTGCTTTCATCTGTCTTCCTGCTTTCATAAGAACCTTAACACCAGGAAGCTTTAATGCATCTTTTATCTGATAAGAAGCAGGGATTACATGAAGCTCTTCCGCTCCTGTTACCAGAGGAATACCAAGCCTGGCAGCAACGGCACAAAATGATGTGATACCGCTTTCCAGCCGGGTGGCATAACCTTCCTTCCACAGCCTTTCTAAAAGATAACTGCAGGTGGAATAAATCGTAACATCTCCAAGGGTGATAAATCCCACGTTCTCCCCTCTGTCCAGCCGTTCCATCACCGCTTTTGCAGCAGATTCATGACTGTCTTTTAAAACTTTCTTATCTTTTGTCATGGGCATGGGCAGATAAAGGCATTCCTTTTCCTCAATCTCAGGAACTGCCGCTTTTGCAATCTGGTATGCCGTACAGATATTTTTATCGCTGTGAGGGATGGCAATTACATCCATTTCCCGGATTCTTCGTACCGCTTTTAAAGTCATCAGCTCCGGATCTCCCGGACCTACCCCAATACCATACATGATTCCAGCCATTTGTTATCCTCCTGTATCCATTACTTATCTATTGTTATATCATCTTAAGCGCATCCGGCGTCATGGAAAGAATACCAAGTGTATTGGAAAATGTAATTACTTCCACTGGAATTCCTCCTGTCCACTCTGTCATATATGCCTTTATTCTGTTTACCACCTGGGACATCACCGGTTTTAGGACTCCCATCTCTTCTAATATCCCGGCTGCCGTCTCCATGGTGTTGGATTGTAAAATCACTTCTTTTTTATCGCTGCTTAAAAACTCTCTGGCACAATCCCAGAGCACCTCCATACGACGGTCTCCGTATCTGGAGTGGGTGTTTTCCACCCCTCCCGCGACCTTAATCAGTTTCCCGATGTGCCCCACAAAAAGGATCTGTTCAAACCCTTCATCCTTTACCATTGTACAGGATTGGCGGATAAAATTACTGATGGTAACACCTTCCCCCACCGGAAGATTTAACTGTTCTTTTATAAATGATTCCCCGTAATTGCCAGGTGTCAGTATCACCCGTTTCAGACCGGCCACCGCTTTCATATGAAGCTCCAGCGAAATGGTGGCAGTCAGAGCCTCTTCACTCATAGGTTTTACAATTCCGGTTGTTCCAAGAATAGACAGTCCGCCCATAATTCCCAGTTTTGAATTAAAGGTCTTTTCAGCAAGTTCCCTGCCTTCTGGAATCCAGATACAGATTAACAGAGCACCTTTATAATCCGCCGCTCTTCTTACTTCATCCACTTCATCAAAAATCATACTTCTGGGTACTGGATTAATAGCCGGATATCCCACAGGTGAAGAAAGGCCGGGTTTGGTTACCCGGCCCACACCTTCCGACGCTGTTAAAATCAGCTGTCCGAATTCTCCGGTCTTTTCTCTGACAAAAGAACAGCCGGCCGGAGATGCTCCTTCTCCAGTTTCATCGAATAATTCCACAGACGCATAGATCAACGCCCCGTCTGTTACATCAGGATCGTCACCTGCATCCTTTTTCACCGCACACCACACCTTGTCCGGCTTTATGGCAACATGAAAAAGGGGCAGATCAGCTTCCGTCCCTTTTGGCGTCATTAGCTTCATATGTTGTAACTGGTTTCCCATAAGCAGCATTGCTGCCGCCGCTTTGGCAGCAACAGCCGCACAGGTACCAGTGGTAAATCCGCATCGCAATTCTCTTTTATCCATATTTCTCTTCCTCTTCGAAAAATATTATAAAAGATTTTTGCTTCCGGTGCAAGGAATTTCCTGCTTTTTACCTATACTTCCTCTTTTTTCTCCAATGCATCGTTCTTCATTTCTCTTTTTCTCTTGGTAATCAGACCGCCGATGCGGCCGCTTTCCTTCGCACTTAAACAGCGCCAGCCTCCTTTTATTACTTTCTCATCAAGACCAAGCTCTGTAGCTATTTCAAATTTAAGTACCTCCTCCGGTTTTAAATTGCGTGGATCGAAGGGTTCTGTTTTCTTTCCTTTTGGCATACTGTCGTTCTCCTTTCATAAATCTAAAAAGAGTATGCCCGTTTCAAATGGAAATAAACTCCATTTTACTAAAACAAAAAGAAAGAAGCAAAAAAGCTTCTCTCTTCTTCGTTTCCGTTATCTTTTTGGTATAATCACGGCTGCAATGATATAGGCTACAATTCCGGAACCCGTACAGGCAAGAATTGCCCATAATAGGCGGATTATTGTAGGGTCTACATCAAAATATTCTGCAATTCCACCACATACACCACACAGCATTTTGTCCGTATCAGAACGGTATAATTTTTTCTCCATGTTTTAATCTCCTCTCTTGTTGTCACCAGGTTAATCTATTATTCATAAAATTTTACTTCTATTCCACCTGTGCTGCAATCTAAATTCATGTCCTTACCGGCGGAATAATCCCAGTAATCTTTGCCGGAAATGGCTGCCATCTGTTCATCTGCGATTTTTATTCCTCCAATCCTTGACTGAATCTTATAATTATAATCTTCCTTTTGGCCTGAAAGAAGCAGCAGGACTGCACCTACTTTGCATTCTCCATTAATATCACCTGTGGTTGTACCGGTATATTCCACAGCTCCGACGTTGCATTTAATGTCTAAATCACCTACATTGCTCTGTCTCACGGAAAGTGCACCCGCTTTAACATTAAGGCTCATGTCATCAGCAGATATGGAACGGCAGGCTATAATAGGATCCAGACCATGCATTCCTCTCTTCTTAGAAACCGCTAAATCCACATCTGAAAAATGATACCCCCTGGGCACGCTGATCGTCATCACAAGATCTGTCTCATCTGACATAAACCCGCCCCCGGTTGTCAGATCCAGCTCATCATTCTCATCTTTCAGATTCCAGTTACCATCCTTTTTGTTGCAATATATGGTTAACTCACTTACAGCTGGATCCTCTACTATAAAAACCCTTCCTGCTCTGATATCTGCACTCAGACTTTTTGCAGTACCGGTCGTATAAATTTGCTGGCCTTTTTCTTCCGGTACTTCAATATTAAAATCAGTATAATCTTCTGTACCTTTAGGCTGGCTTTCATAATCCAGATCCTCAAATGAGAAATCAGAAAATGTATCTTTCCAGAATCCGCTTCCCCTTGGAACAATGTCCCGAAGATCAGCTCCATAGGTAACCGCTGTAGCAGCCATAATACCGCCCGCAACTACAAGGATTATTCCTGCAATCACACATTTTTTCATAAATTTGTTCATGTCCGCGCCCTCCTTCCGTGTAACAACCGGTTAAACAGATCGATACAGCTTCGAAACAGAAACGGTAGAAATTTTCCATAAAATACACCGCAAACGGCCAGGGAAACAAGACCAAGACCAAGAATCAGTATCCCCAGACCCAGCAGCAATATTCCATCCAGAGGGTGAATGATCATGGTAGTAAAACCAGCTACCGCCAGAGCAAATCCTGCTGCCAGGAAGGCAAACGTGACAGCTCCTAATGCAACCACCGCCGCAAACAGCACTCCTATCAGACCTGCCAGTATTCCCAGTATACCGCCTCCAATGCCAAAAAGCATGGGAGATGCTGCAATAATCAGTACAATCCACAAAATAATCTTTATCGGACGTCTGTCATCTCTTCGTCTTCTTCGCACAGGTTCACTTTCTTGTTCATGAAACCCACTGTCTTTTTCCGGCTGCACCGTAACCTCCGGAAGATCGTAGCGCTTTGCCATCTGGTAATTGGGATCCCGAAAGCGCTCATCCTGATAACCACTTTCCGTGAATTCACCGCCTTCTTTTAAATGCCCGTTCATATCCGCCCGGATCATGGCTGCAATTCGTTCCGGGCTTCCAAACTCCCGTATTACAGAATCCTCATTCTCCGGTCCTGCTTCTTCCAGATAATCTCTGTAATATTCAATTGCATCTTCTTTTTCTTCATCAGGAATATCCGCCAGCAGATATTCCAGCTCTCTCATAAACTCATCCCTGTTCATATATGTGCCTCCTCAAAAATTCGGGATATCTTCTGCGAATAACCCACCCATTCGCTTTTATAGAGATTTAACTGTATCCGCCCTTTCTCCGTAATCTTATAATACCTGCGGTTCCTTCCATCGTATGCAAGATCATATACTTCCAGACATTCTTCCTTCTGAAGTCTTCGAAGAACAGGATAAAGCGTTGATTCTGAGATCTCAATAACATTTCTTACATCCTGGGTGATCTTGTAGCCGTAAGTTCCCTCCTGGTCTTTTGATACGACTGCCAGGACAATGGCGTCCAATAATGCTGCTCCTGTGTTAAAAACCATACGTCCACTCCTATCTTTTCTGCCTGGGTATTCCTTTACTCTCTGCCTTCTCCCGGATCCTTTGGTATGATCACTGCAGCTAGTATATAAATGGCAATACTTCCGCCGATTAAGGATGCCCCGGTTATCAGGTGAAACAAATGCCTCCATGTCTGAAACAGCATAAGCAGAATCCATATCAGCCTTATCATCACCGGATCCACAGCCAGATACTCACCAATTCCTCCACAAACTCCACATAAAACTTTGTTCTTCACTGAACGGTACAAACGCTTTGCTCCCACGATTGACCACCTTTCCTCTGACTTTTAATTTTCATCTATAATATTATTTTTGTTTTTATATTATATGTTGTATAATATATTGTTATTATATGCGATATAATATTAGTTGTCAACACCCATTAGAAAAAAATTTAAATAGAAAATACACCTTTCACGCGATCTTGCGTCAAAGGTGTATTTTAATAGCTGATCAGTGAAATAGAAAATCAATGTTTTTTTTCTTCCTATAATGATACAGGGCTCCAATCAGATTCGAATCATTAAAATAGCGGCAGGCAACAACCTCCGGTCTTGGTAAATAAGGAGACAGTTTCCGCAGAGGATTTTCATTGCAGAATTTATCCACATGTTTTCTGATATACTCAATCAGAAGAGGCTGTTTGCTGATTCCGCCTCCGATTGCCACAAGCTCCGCATCAAACAGTACCTGTAAATTATAAATCCGGACTGCAAGCTGTTTCGTATAGCGGTCCAACCCCTTTAACACTTCCGGATTCCCCTGTTCTGCCATCTCAAAGATACGGATACCATCAAGCTCTTCCTTAGGAATTCCCGTTTCTTCTGATACCGCTTTGATCAGGGCTGTCGCACCTCCCGCAGTTCCCCAATATCCGCTCATCTGATCCAGATTTTCATCTGAGACTGCCATATAGCTGAATTCTCCTGCTGAAAAATGGTTTCCCTTATAGATCTTGCCGTCGATAATCAGACCACCACCTACCGCAGTTCCCAGTACAAGGACAATACCGTTATTTACGTCTTTCAGACTCCCCATCCATTTTTCTGCCAATGCCGCACATTTCCCGTCATTTTCAATTGTAACAGGCACTTTACATTTCTCCTGAAGCAGCTCAACCATATTATGACCTGTCACGCAGCTTATTCTCCCGCCTGTATAGCAGAATCCTGTCTCACTGTCTAATATCCCGGGTGCACTCATGGCAATCCCCTCTGCCCTGCCTTCATACTTTTTAAAAATGGAAAACAGGGTTTCCAGATAATTCTCCAGATTCTCACTTTCACAAACTGTGGTCCTAACCTTGCCTTTTTCAATAAATTCCCCGTCTGCATTCATAAGAGCATACTTAATAAATGTACCGCCTGCATCAATTACAAGAAATTCCATTATTCTTTTCCTCCTTCTCCAGTAAGATCTTTTTCCCCCAGGATCTTAATAAATTCAATCGCTGCATTTAATGTATAGGTATAGATTGCCTGAGCACTGGCCTGTTTGTCAAGTCCTTCTTTCCTGCCTGCAAGCCGGCAGCCAAAGATCCTTTCAGGTTTTTGGATCTTTTGAAGCTGACACGGAACAGATACAGGCATCGTTTACCATGCACACAAAATCAGGAAAGGAGCAGAAAAATCTGCTCCTTTAGCTTTTTTAACTAATTCACCTACAAACTAAACGCATGGAGAAGCCGTTTTAAATAATCTCCAAACTTTGCTTCCCGCACAGCTCCTGCTGTCAGAACCGGAACTTCGCCGATCTTCTTTCCCCCAAGGCTATATACAAGGTTTCCTGCAGGCTGGCCTTCTTCAACAGGAGCAGACACTGACGGAACAAGCTCCAGTTTCCTTTCTATTGCAGTAAAGTCCTCTCCCTTTAAGCTTAAATAAGAAAAGGAACCGCCGTATTTCAAAGGAACTTTCTCATCCACACCGTTATCTACAATCATATCCGGAAGGGGCAGCATCTCTTTATCTTCATATAGCTTACAGTTTGCATAACCATAGTTTAAGAGAGTCTGGGCATCTGCAAACCTCACCTTATAATCCGGCGCTGCCATAATGGATGCAATGAGACGGACACCATCTTTTTCTGCAGTTGCAGAGAGACAGTACTTTGCAATAGAAGTAGATCCGGTCTTTAAACCTGTTACATTAAAGTTTGTTGCCATTTTTAAAAGCTTATTGGTATTAGACAAACCAAATTCTTTCGTTCCCTGTTTCGTCACGTGAGTGATGTTTTCCATCCAGATGGTTGAATAGTTATGAATCTGCGGATACTTATTAATCAGTTCCCTTGACATGGTTGCAATATCTCTGGCAGTTGTCACATGGGTAGGCGATTCTGTAAGACCGCAGCAGTCTTCAAAATGGGTATTTGTCATTCCAAGAGCTGCCGCCCGCTCATTCATCATCTTTACAAATTCATCCTCTGTTCCTGCTATGTACTCCGCCATGGCGACGGAGGCATCATTGCCTGATGCAACGACAATACATTTGATCAGAGTTTCAACTGTCTGTACTTCCCCTTCTTCCAGAAATACCTGAGATCCTCCCATGGATTTTGCGTGGGCACTGGTCACTACTTCATCGGTCAGTTTGATCTTACCTGATTCCAGAGCATCAAAAATAAGAATAAGTGTCATAATTTTTGTGATGCTGGCAGGACTTCTTTTTTCATCTGCATCTTTTTCGTAAATGACCTGCCCGGTAGATGCTTCCATTAAAATCGCACTTGGAGACTGCAGGGCCGGGCCGCCTTCTGTATTAACCGCCTGGGCCTCTTCTGCTTTTACAATCATGTCCGAGGCAACCGCTATATCCGGCTCCTGCGCTGTCACCGTCTGGCAGAAGCAGGAAAATAGCAGAAAAAAGCTTAATATAAATGCTGTAACTCTTTTCATGTTATACACGTTCCTCTGATCTATATCTTTCTATCATTGTATGGGACTGCTTCCCATACATATGCCACTTTTCCCAAAAAAAATTACCCCATTTTCATTTCATCTTTCTACAAAGTATGCTATACTTGGACAGGGAATGTTATTTTAGTAATAGATACAACCAAAAATATAACAGAATTATGAGGTTTCGTTATGAATCAAAATGATTATCGTAAATGGAATGTTGGAAAAGGGCCAAAACACTCAAAAAACATGATTGCAATTATTCTGACTGGTCTGCTGATTGTAATGGTTATGGTACTCTGTGGAATTGTTATCAATAAGAAGCTGCATCATAAGCTGATACCTGCCGGCTCATCGGCTGCTGTTTCTTCTGAAAGCGAAGCACAGCCTTCTTCTGAGGAGACTACCCCGGCTGATACATCAGAAGCAGATTTGAAGGCTCTTTTATCAAACGCGGAACAGCTTGCTTCCCAATACGATTATGACGGGGCCATTAATCTTTTGAAATCAGACACCAGGTTTGTGGAAAAGGAAGAGGTAACGAAAGCGGTTTCCGATTACGAGACGGCCAAAGCTGCCCTTGTCCGTATTAATTCACAGGAAGTCACCCATATATTTTTCCATTCACTGATTATGGATACCTCGAAAGCGTTTGACGGTGATTCCAAGCAGGATGGCTATAACCAGATGATGACGACGAAAGATGAATTTATTAAGATGATGCAATCCATGTATGACAAAGGTTATGTACTTGTAAAAATTCATGATCTGGCATATGAAAAGAAGGATGAGAACGGTAATCCAAAGTTTGTATATGGAGACATTATGCTGCCTCCTGGAAAAAAGGCTTTTGTACTGTCACAGGATGATGTATGTTATTATGAATATATGAAAGGCGATGGCTTTGCCACCCGGATCATAATTGGAGAGGACGGTTATCCCACCTGTGAGATGGAGATGGATGACGGAAGTGTTTCTGTAGGCGATTATGATTTAGTACCAATTCTTGAGAATTTTATAAAAACCCACCCAGGTTTTTCTTATAAGGGAGCAAGGGGAATTCTTGCCTTTACCGGTTACAACGGAATTTTAGGTTATCGGACTGACGAAGCTTATAAAGATACCAACCCAAACTATGAAGCAGACCGTCAGGAGGCTGCAAAGGTTGCACAGGCATTAAAGGATCACGGCTGGGAACTGTCTTCCCACAGTTGGGGGCACCGGAACATGGGTGAGATTTCCATGAATCACTTTAAGACAGATACGGATAAATGGGAGCGCAATGTGGAATCCATTATCGGTCCTACTGATATCATCCTGTTCCCATTTGGAAGTGATATCGGAAGCTGGACTCCTTACACTGACAGCAACGAACGTTTTACATATTTAAAATCCAAAGGCTTCCGCTACTTCTGTAACGTAGACGCAAGTAAGCCTGTGTGGATGCAGCTTGGACCTGATTACTTCAGACAGGCCAGAAGAAATTTAGATGGTTACCGGATGTTTTACTATCCTGACAGCCTGAATGATTTATTTAATGTACCTGATGTATTTGATCCGGCAAGACCTACACCGGTTCCGCCTATGAAATAATGGTCCATATGCAAAGACTGACACACGCTTGTTAAATTAAAAAACAGCGTTTGTCAGTCTTTTTTTGGTACTTCTACAGCCTTATTTCTTTCTGATGTTTTTCATAATAAACCCACTTTCAGGCAAAGTGGGAAATCTTGAAAGGCTGTATCTTAAATCTTGATCCGGAACTTCAAAATCAATTTTGTTAACAAGAAAATTTAAACTTGCTTTCATAATTTCAATTGTAATACCTTCACCAGGACAGCGATGTCCCTTTCCAGGATCTCCACCGCCTTGAGGGATAAAACTAAATGTCCTGTTTTTTTGCTCCTCAAAACGCTTTGGCTGAAATTCATCAGGGCTATTCCATATTTTAGAATCATGATTCATACCATAGACATCAAGTAATACAAGAACTCCTTTTTTAAACTCATACTGATTCCAATTAAAGTCTTTGCGTACCTCTGCTCCTACAAATGGAGTAAACGGATAGTATCGGCGAACTTCCTGTACAAACATTTCAAAATATTTGTTATCGCCACCTACCAGTTCATCATGACATTCAGGATGTTCGTATATTGCTAAAGCTGTAAATGTAATATATGTTGAAATAGCGACAATTGGTCTAATTACGTTTATGAGCTCTTTTGCAGCCATCTGCAACTCCATCTGGCTGCCATCAGGCTCCCTGTGAAAAGCCATTTGATGGAGTGGCGAATCAGCTTTTACAGTCAGCTTCCCTTGTCTCACATCCTCTATTATTGCTTCTATCCATGCCTCGGTTCTATTTCGTGCAGCCTTTCCTTTCCAGTACCTGGGCCCCACTCCGCCAAATCCATCAATCATTGCGCAAAAATCATCTGCCCTGCTTTCTACATCAGATTCCGGCAATGGAACTCCAGTCCAAAAACATGCTGCCTTACATAGGATATTTCTGGCTTCACGAAAAAGTATAATTTCTTCCGTATTTGTCCATCTATCAGCAGAAGCTTCCATTTCATTCTCAAAAAGCTCACCGAGTTTCTTTTGATGATCCTCAGTCATTAACGACATAAAAAAAAGTTTTCGCTGTTTATGTGCTTTATTATCCATCCCCTGAATAGCATTAACGCCTAACAGAGTTTTTTGTATTCTCTTTGGCATTGCCCCCTTTCGTTGAAATAAATCTTCATCATAAAAAATTTTACAAGCCTCTTCGCCGCTTATACAAACAGTTTTTTTTCCCATTATATGAGTTTCAAACATATTACATTTATAAAGATCCATTCTATTTTTGATAAAAGGATATCCTTCTTCCAATAATTTAAGAGTGTGATCTAAACCTTTATCTTGCACAATTCGCTCTTTAACTTCCATTCCTTCTCTACTTTCTGTTTTAATTATAATTTTATATTATATTACAAATTACTTTTCGAATTATTATCACCCTGTTATTAATTATTATTCATAGATCAAATTCATTATTTATGAACACTTAAAAACAGAATAATAAACAAAAAAGCAGTTGGAAAAAGAATAATTCTTCCAACTGCAATCTATTAAAATAACAATATAGCTCTTTTAAAATTGTACAAACCCTTTCACTGGCTTTGCAGGTTCTACCGACTCGGCATAAAGAACCGGTCCTTCCCCTTCATAATCTTTCCAGTATTCATATGCAATCCTGGCCTTCACCCGAACCCACTGCTTTGTCTCAAGATCTTTGGCCTCTCTGGACTTGGTGATAAAGCCCAGAAATGTCATATCATCCTCACAGCAGGTCATGGCCATGCGCCCCGGAACGAAGTAATTCTTTGGAAAGTCGGGAGTTTTTAAAACCATTGCGGTAAATTCCACCGTCTTTCCTTCATAGCGATCCCGCCGCTCCATACAGTCCAGGTACCAGATCCCATAAGCTTCCGGAGATATCTCCACTAAATCAGCACTGATGTCATAAGGTAAGTCCTCTTCTGCAATTTCATTTACTTCCCCTTCTGAATCCTCAAATACGATTTCTCCTCGTGGACACATGGATTTTAATGTACGCCGATAGCCAGACAGATCTTCGATTCCATCACAACGGTTGCAGATAATCATCTCGGAATTGCGTACCATTGCATATAAAAGGGACTTCATATTGGCAGCATACAGATCAAAGGTAGACATATCGATCAGCGTTATCTGCTGGTAAACGTTCCAGTCATCCGGAAGCTTTAGATCATCTAAATTCCACATGCCATTCCATTCAATTAAGACTCTCTCCGGATTATACAAAAGTTCCAGTTCCAAAAGTCTCTCCTGGCTTAATTCCTCCAGACTGTCAATGTATACAGCTGCCGTCTTAGTCTTTTTCAGCAGCTCGTCACTGTACTCCGTTTCACCTTCTTCGCAGACAATGAGAAGTGTCTTCCCTTCCGCCTTAAAATAATCCTGTTCCATAGTGAATTGAAGGAATTGGGTCTTTCCTGACTCCAAAAATCCATCGATCAGAAAAACCGGCATAAAATCATCTTCCATTTCGTCGATATTACTCATGATTCCCTCCAGTCCACTTATTTGCCAAAGGCAAGCTTTAATTCTTCTTCTTTTAAATTAGCCCCGATTACACACACTTTACCAGTGTACTCCGGGTTACCATCTCTGATCTCATATTGTTCCGGAACCAGATCAAAATAAAGCCATGTTCCCTTATCTATGCCAGGTATCATGCCTTTGGCACGAAGTACGTCTCCAAAACCATCGCCGTAAGCAAGTTCGTCAAGAATCCGGTCCAGTGTCTCCTTGCTCATAGCAGACACATTCTCAAGTCCCCAGCTGGTGAATACCTCGTCAGCATGATGGTGATCGTGGTCATGGCCGCAGCTGCAGCCTTCTCCGTGATTATGATCATGGTCGTGGTGATGGCCTCCGCAGCCACAGCTTCCCTCTTCATGGTCATGATCGTGGTCGTGATGGCCTCCGCAGCC
>JAAOXG010000021.1 GCA_013036995.1 Lacrimispora defluvii | reverse complement strand
AGATGTGTCTAAGAGCCAGATGCCATATTCGCTGCTAAGCTCTGCCAAACTCTTACCAGAGTTATAGAGCTCTACAATTGTCTTTCTAAATTCTTCTGTATAATACTTTTGCCCTTTTGCCATTGTAGACACTTCCTTCCCTTTTTATATTTTAAGGTGTTCGGCTTTTTGTGTCTACACTAATATACTAACATCATGCCATCAAAAGCTGCTGAACGGGCAGAGCTATCGAAACGCCGTCATAAATACCCTGCTCGCAACACTTTATGAAAAAAGCAATGAGACGGAGGAGCACTCCAACAGAATGGAAAAGCATTGCCATTCCATCGGGCGTGCGCTGCGGCTCTCGTCTAAAGAAATGGCCGAACTTTCTTTGCTTGCGCTTCTGCATGACATTGGAAAGGTTGGCGTTCACCTTGATATTCTACAAAAGCCGGGACCGCTTACGACCAAAGAATGGGAGGAAATGAAGCGGCATCCTGAAATCGGTTCCCGAATCGCCCAGGCGACGCCCGAGCTTTCAGTTGTCGCGGACCTCATTCTGGCTCACCATGAGCGATGGGACGGGACAGGTTATCCGCGCGGGCTAAAAGGGGAAGAAATCCCCCTCGCCTGCCGAATCCTGGCCGTTACAGACGCGTATGACGCCATGACGAACGACAGGGCGTACAGGGCCGCCAAAAGCCATGAGGAAACTATTTCCGAGTTGCTTGGAAACGCGGGAACACAGTTTGACCCCCAAATCACGGCACTCTTTATTAATATTTTACATGTCGAACATGAAACAGATCCATATATGGGACTTGAAGATATTCAAGAGGTAAGGAGGGATAGGTGATGCAAAAAATGTTTTTCGCCCTTACTAAAATGGCAAAATCCCCGAGGGATACCTCGATGCATAAACGCTTTACCATACCTTCCGTGCTCCAATTGATTATAACCATTGGCCTCATCGGATTCTTTCTGATCCAAGCGGGCATGAACAGCTCCCAATTGATTTTAACGGAATTGCAGCAGCAGATGATGCGGCAGGTCAGCGACCAGCTCTCCCAGCGTATGCAGACGGCGGAACGGTTAAATCAGATGCACGCCGATCTTTTGCAGCGCGGGATACTGGACCTTGAGTCAGCCGCCGAAAGAGAACGATATTTTGGTAGCTACCTCAAATCCTATCCGGATGTGGCGATGACCTTTATTGGGCGGCCGGATGGTTCTTTTTACGGCGCGCGCCGCACTCCGGACGGCGAAATACAAGTTGTGCGCAACGACAGTACAACGCAGGGGGCTTCATGGTATTATCGGATCGCAAGCTCAGGAGAGGCAGCGGAAAAGATTGAGGAGTTCCCCAACTTTGATCCGCGCACGCGTCCTTGGTACACCAAAGCGGCAGAGGCGGGAGAACCTGTTTTCAGTGATGTATACAGCCATTTTGTGTTCCATGAGCCCACCATTTCAGCAAGTCATCCGATTTATGATCAAAACGGTCAGTTGATTGGCGTCTTTGGCGTCGACTACCTTTTGTCCTGGCTGGGAGATACCCTGGGCAGCTTACCCATCGGCGCTTCCGGACAGGTGTTTGTGACCGACAATACGGGTATGTTGATTGCCACCTCTTTTGATGGTCCCTCCTATCAAGTGTCGGAGGGTGTTTCCCGGCTGATCCCGGCGAAGGAAAGCAGCAGTGCGTTGATACAGGCCGCTTTAAATTTGCAGGAAGAAGAATATGATAAAAGCCTGCCGGGGTTCACTGTTGCCGGGGAGAAATATTTTGTCGGACTCTCAAATTATCAGGAGCATGGCGTTAACTGGAATATTTATGTCGTTTCAGCGGAAGATGATTTTCTTGGCGGCGTGAAGCAGGCCGTGATGCAGACGGTCATCATCCTGGCGGCTTCGCTGCTCATCTCTGTTTTCCTGATGTCCTGGATTGGGCGGCGGGTGACAAGACCGATTGTCGCGTTAAGCAAGGCCGCAGATGAACTGGCCAGAGGAAACCGGACGCATATACCGGATTACGGCAGAAAAGATGAGATCGGCGCGCTGACCCGGTCTTTTAACGAAATGGGATTGCAATTGACCAATATGGTTTCCCATTTGGAGGATGAGGTGGCAACACGGACGCAGGCGCTGAAAGAACGCAACGAGGAATTGAGGCAGCTTAATGAGCTGCGAGAAACCTTTTTTAATGCGGATACCAGCCTTGTATTTCTTAAAGACGAGCAGATGAAATATGTATTCGTAAACAAGGCGCTAAAGGACTTCTTTCAGCGGCCTTACGATGAAATTATTGGCTGTGACGATTCCACATTGGTAGACGCGGAAACTGCGGAAATTTGGACAAAGGCCGATTTGGATGTCCTGGCGCAGCATAGGCTCGTTACCACCACCGCTACTTGGAATAACCGGGTTTTTAGAGACACAAAGTTTCCTGTGCGAATGCTAAACGGCTCCTTTGGTGTGGGCGCCTACATCAGTGATATCACGGAAGAATATGAGCAGCAGCAAAACCGCGAACGGATGATGAAAGGAAACGAACTGCTGCTGGATGTGCTGGGCCGCAGCTTTAACAGCACACAGGAGCAGCTCGATTACGCACTGCATGGGCTGCTGAAGCTTTCAGGCAGCCAATACGGCTACATCTATTTTTATAATGAGGAAAAAGAGGAATTTATCCTGAATTCATGGACCCAAGGCGTCATGGAGGAATGCTCCGTTCATGGAGAACCTAAGATATATCAACTCGTGAATACCGGTATTTGGGGCGAAGTGGTCAGACAGCGTAAACCCATTATCGTCAATGATTTCGATGCGCCAAACCCGCAGAAGAAAGGATATCCCAAGGGCCATGTGGCGCTCAAAAGGTTCATGTCGGTTCCCGTTATCATCGATGACAAAATCGTGGCGGTTGTTGGCTTCGGCAACAAGCAGACGGATTATAACGATACGGACGTATATGAAATGACCGTACTCATGAGCGGTGTATGGAATGCTGTACAGCGCCGGGAATCGGTGGAGACGCTTGCCTATGAGCGGGGTAAATACTATCAGACGCTTCTGTCCATCGGTGACGGCGTTATTGTGATCGACAGGAACAAAAATATCGAAATGCTCAACGAGGTGGCGTGCAGACTGACAGGCTGGCGGCTCGATGAAGCTGCAGGCGTTCATTACAAGGAAGTCTTTGCTTTATCACATGAGCAGGAAGGCTTTACCATCGATGACCCAATTGAGAAGGTGTTTTTAACAGGTGAAGCCCAGGAACTCGGTAACCATGCTATCCTGACCTCAAAAAACGGCGTAAAATATCATTTGGAGGACAGCGCCGCTCCGATCAAGGATGAGAAAGGCTTCCTCGCCGGTGTTGTGCTGGTTTTCAGAGATGTCACAGAGAAGAAAGAACAGAGAAACAAAATTGAATATATGAGTTTCCATGACTCTTTAACCGGGCTGTATAACAGGCGTTTCTTTGAAGAAGAACTGCATCGCATCGATACGGAACGTAATCTTCCTGTTTCGATCCTGATGGGCGACGTCAATGGTCTAAAGCTTACCAACGATATCTTCGGCCACGCCTTTGGCGACATACTGCTTGAAAGGGTTGCCGAGGTGATGAAGAGTGTTTGCCGCGCGGATGATATCATCGCACGCTGGGGCGGCGACGAATTCGTGCTGCTGCTGCCTAAAACAAGTCCCGAGGAAGCCCAAATAATTGTTGGGAGAATAAAAAAGGAAGTTTCTGTGCAACAAATCCGTGCAATCGGATGCAGTATTTCTATAGGCTATGATACCAAATCGGAAATGTCCGAAGATATCATCCGAACGCTGGGCAATGCGGAAGCCAGAATGTATTCCACGAAAACCCTTGAGCGTAACGATGTACAAGACCGTGAATTGGACGCCATCATTAATTCTCTGAACAAAATCAGCGAACGGGAAAGTCAGCACGCTGTTAGGGTAAGCAGCCTGTCTCAAAAGCTGGGCAGAGCATTGCAATTACCTGAGTCTAATGTCCAAATGGTTATGGAAGCAGGGCGTCTGCATGATATCGGAAAGATCGTTCTGGACCCCAAGCTACTGAAAAAGGGCTATCAACTCAGTCCGGCGGAATGGAATGAGATAAACCAGCATCCTGTCGTCGGCTACAGGATACTCAATTCTTTTGACGATACGCTGGAGCTGGCGGAAGCGGTATTGTCCCATCATGAGAATTGGGACGGCTCCGGCTATCCCAAAGGGCTTAGCGGAGAAAAAATACCCTTGCTCGCTCGTATCCTATCGGTTGCTGAAAGCTACGACCGGATGACATATACACCTGACGTTACCAGTGCTAAAAGCCCGACAGAAGCGATACAGGAACTACAGCGCCGCGCAGGAACCCAATTTGACCCGGATATCGTTGCTGCTTTCGTGGAATTGTTTCGGGCTGGCGACGGTTTAGAGCGGTAGAAAATACGGGTTGGCAAAGGCGTTTCGATCATTCAATTTATAACCTTTACCTTAATCTATGGCGTGTAGGAAATCAAACGGAAGGAGTGATCGCATGGAATTAGAAAAGCGCAAATTAATTTTAAGGGTGCTCTGCATTCCCTTGATGATGTTATTTATCTTGATTGTAAATATGTTACGCATACCAAACCCTATGATGATTCTGGTTATCCCTGTGATCTACTTTACTTATTCCGACGGCTATGTAAACGGCATACTGAGCGGGACAACGGCAACCGTCTACGCGGCGTATTTCTTTCTGGCTGAAACGCATGATCCGGCCGGCATGGCAAAAATGGCGACGATTGTTTTGAACGTCTTCACGGTGATACTGCTGATCGGAAAGCTGAAGGCGAGGGATAAAAAGAACCTGAGCGAATTACTGCGTCTGAACGATTCACTGGTATTGGCCGCCACAACGGATAAACTGACCGGGTCCACAAACCGTCAAGCCTTTTTGGAGGTGGCGCAAGCGGTGTTTGAAAACAGCACCCGTCTTCAAAATCACATATCGGTGCTTTTTATTGATGTGGATCATTTCAAGCAGGTAAACGATATTTACGGGCACGCATTCGGAGACAGCGTCTTAACCCGGACTTCGGAAGTGATCGCCCACTGTCTGCGTAATGGTGATTTGAGCTGCAGATACGGCGGGGATGAATTTATCGCCTTGCTGTCTCGGGCGGATTGCGGCGCCGCACAGGTCGTCGCGAACCGGATTATGGGCGAAGTAAGACAGGCACGGTTTGACAGGCATCCTGATTTCCGTTTATCCGTAAGTATTGGAATTTCTTCTGGCATTCCAACAACCACGCAGAATTTGGACGATTTGATTAACAGCGCAGACGAGAACATGTATCAAGCAAAACAGAAAGGGCGCAACCGGATCGTTCAAAACCAAACAAATGAACCGTAAATATGCGTATTTAGCATAATTGAGATTATATGCTATGGCTTTCTGTCGGGGAAGTTTCAAGATTACTGCAATTTTGAAGAATTGGATAAAAGCCCGGCAGAAGCATGACAGGAAATACAGCGCTGTGTGGGAATACAAATTGACCCGGATATCGTTGCTGCTTTCGTGAATTGCCTTCAAGCTGACGGCGGCTCGGATTGTTAGAAAGTAAAAAATAGAGAGGTGAAAGTTTTTCTGGTGATACAATTTATAATTTTTGCAATTATCTACGGCATCATGATGTTTATCTGGAGCTTTGTCTTCTTAAATAAGAGCAATGACAAGGTCAACCAGTCGTTTTTATATTTTATCAGTCTCATTATCCTCTGGATGGTTTTGAGCCTGTGCAGCAGCTACAGTAATAGTTCTGTTTTCGTGCTGGCACTCAAGACCGTTTATTGGATTAGCATGATGAACCTTGCCGTGGCATTCTTACTGTTCGTCTACCGGCTGCTTCAGAAAAGACTGGATGCGGCTTTCTATATTTCCGTCAGTATCAACACGTTGACCATTTTGGCGCGCTATCTCTTTCCAATTGATTATTCTGATCCGACGTTCTGGCGGCTCTCCCTGCCGGTAGTCGCGCCAATAATGGCCACGGTTTTTACCTTACCCGCAGTATATGCGCTGTTTCTGATTACCCGGAATTACTGCTCCACAAAAGATCAGCGTCAGAAGGTGCAGCTAAAATACATTTTCCTGGGTGTAGGGCTTGCCTGTCTTACCAGTGTAATTTCGGAATATATACTGCCGGCCAAGTTCCACCTTGATATCGGTCTTTCTTTTATGTACGTTGCCATCCTCATCTTTATCGCATGCATCTTTGTTTCTATTATGAAGTACAAGCTGCTCAACATGCGTTCGGAATACATCTACCGCAAGGTGCTGCTAAGTTCTTCCGATGGCATTATTCTGGTTAACAAAAACCGAAGAATCATCTGCGTCAATGATGCGGCGAAAGGAATTCTGCGAAACGACGACATTGGAACCGGGGACTATATTGCCGAATATATCCCAGGCTATGCCTATGAGCCAAACTACAAGCAGCATGAGGTAAATATCCACACAGCGGACGGCGAAGTCTGCCTTTCCATCACGCAATACCCTATTGAGCCAGAGGATCGCAACTCGGCAAAGCTTATAACGATCACCGATGTGACATCAATGAAACAAAAAATAGACCTGCTGGTCGAACAATCGTCTACCGATCCAATGACCGGTTTTTATAATAAACAATATTTCATCGAGCAATACTGTAACAGCCCTGAACATACGGACACAGAGCTTTCTCTTTTGTTCGTTGATATCGATGATTTCAAATCCATCAATGATCTTTACGGTCATATCGTTGGCGACAAAGTGCTGGAAGCACTTGCCGCATGCGTCAGAAAAAGTATCCGCAGCGATTCTAAAGCGGTTCGCTTCGGCGGTGACGAGTTCATCATCCTGCTTGAAAATACATCGGCTGATGACGCATATCATGTCGCTGAGCGGATTCGTGTCAACGTGAACAACCTGGACATCAGCCGTTATGTTCCGGATATGCAACTGTCGCTGAGCATCGGTGTGGCTAACAGCCTTATGTTGGGAATGAACTCGGTCAGCAGCCTCATTAAAAAGGCGGACACGGCAATGTATCGTTCCAAACGCGACGGTAAAAACCAGGTGACCATTATCACAGAATAAGTAATGAGCTCCATCAAGTGAACGGAGAGAAGCAACCAGAAACAACAAATCAATAAAGCTATGAGCAAACCCGGCAAAAGCCGGGGACGCAAAGCCGAGGGTCTAAGGCGTCTTAGGACGCTATGATAGTCTGGCTGCTGAAAGTCAAGCAAAAGCCTGCCCTCCATGTAGAGAGCAGACTTTTGCGGCTTTTAACGGATATTTCAGGTATCAGGATACCGGCTTTCGCTGTGAGCTGTGGCGGGAGAGGTATCCTATGACTCGATTTTCTTACCCTGCAATGAGGTGTAAATAAAGACGGCAGAATCTGTACATACCGTCATTTATCCTTACAAATTTATATCGTAAATTTCAAAAAGTCAGTATTTCGCCATGGGCGAAGTGCTGACTTATTTTTTTCGACAAAATCCCTGCTTGTTTTACAAATTATCCCATACTTAGGGCTTGGCAATAGCGTTACTGTCAAACCACGCTGCCGCTCTCCTCCGCTTCTGACATTTTGACTACCATCAAAATTTCAGAAAACGGAGGACAAGCCATATGGCAGAAAAAAAGGAGTATAGAATCAAAGTTCAGGGACAGCTCATCTCTGTCACCGAAGAAGTATATTTCACATATTACCGCATGAAACGCCGCGAGTTACATCTGGAGGAAAAGGACACCGCACACGGCGTTTTTTATTATAGTGCCTTGGATACTGAGGAAACCAATGGTGAGGATGCGATTCCAGACCTCACTTCACCTCGTGTGGAAGATATGGTCATGGACAAGCTGGTAGCGGAAAAACTCCATCAGTGCCTCTCCCAACTTGCTAAAGAGGAACAGGAACTGATTTTTACACTGTTTTTCCAGAACAAAAGTGAGCATCAACTGGCGGCGGAAACTGGAATTCCACGCATGACAATCCATGACCGAAAGGTTAAAATTCTGCGTACTTTAAAAAAACTTATGGAAAAGTAAAAATTTTTCCGTCCAACCCCCTCACGAAACCGGATTAGTAGTGAGGGGGTTTTTCTTATTCCCCCAACCGTACTTTGAAAATTTCATATCCGATGACCTGAATACATTAGCTGACGGACCCCGAAAAGGAAAAGCGACCCCGGAGGATGCGCCAAGACCACCTGTAGGCAGGCAGTAAGAAAAGTGAAATCACTCTTTTTCTGTTCGCTCATTTCTTACTGCTCCTATAAAAGACGGCCAAATAAGGTGCAAAGCGGTACCCATCCGACCGGAAAACAGGCTGTGGCAGCCTGTCTCGCAATGATCCCGTCAGCCTATATTGATACTTCTGTCCAGTCACAGCCCCCCTTGACCGGGGGATCACGCAATGAGGGCAGCCGGCAGAGATCCTGGCGGGGGTGGGATTCCCATGATGCGGTTAAGCCAGCCGCAGTTCAGGTCATCGCCTTTTGTGCTTGGGGAGTAGTGTCGAATTAAGCACCGTTATTACAGAATAAAAGACTTAATGTCAGAAGCGATGGGGATCGCTCTGCCTTTACAGCAGGGCGGTCCCTATATTTGTGCCATTAAGAAAAAACAAAGGAAGCCCAAACCAAGGAGGTGCAAAATTTGAACACGATAAAGCAAGGCATCAGCCGCGGCGATATTTTCTATGCTGACTTAAGCCCCGTTGTGGGCTGCGAACAAGGGGGCGTCCGTCCCGTACTTATCCTGCAAAACGACATCGGCAACCGCCACAGCCCCACCACCATTGTCTGCTCAATTACAGGCAAGCCCAAAAAACCTCTGCCCACCCATGCGGTTATTGCTGGAACGTGCAGATTGTCCAGGGAGTCATTTGCACTTCTGGAGCAGATACGCACCATTGACCGGTCCCGGCTTCGGGGTTGGATCGGCAGGCTGAATGCACAGGAGATGGAAACAATTAATCAGGCACTTTCTATCAGCGTTGGACTTAGTCCGGCGATTTTTTTATTTGGGAGGGAAACGCCATGACAAATACTCAGGTAGCTGATAACCTCATGTTCGTTGCCGCCCTGCAGCAGCTTGCACAGCTTGCGGCCGCCAAGGGTATGACGGAGCCGGAAATCGAAAAGGTCAAAAAGGACTTGGAACGCAGGCTGCGGCCCACGATTATCGCCACCTGCTGACCCCAGGACTTGTTTTCTGATTGTTATCAATTATTCAGTAGCTATATGCAAAAAGGTGTGGTAGTGTGTGTCGTTGAAAGGAGGGAAAAAAGATGTATAACCCTAATTTAGCATCGGCGGAACCGCCGAAAATCACAGTCATATCAGCGAGAAAGCGAGAAACTGCAAAGCTCCGCGTGGCGGCATACGCCCGTGTGAGCAGTGACTCAGAAGACCAGCAGAACTCCTACATCGCACAGGTGGATTACTACACCAGGCACATTGCGGGCCATGAGGGCTGGGAGCTGGCGGACATCTACGCCGACGAAGGCATCAGCGGTCTTGTGGCAAGCAAGCGGGATGATTTCAATCGCATGGTACAGGACTGCAGGGATGGCAAAATCGACCGCATTCTCGTCAAATCCATATCCCGCTTTGCGAGGAACACCAAGGAATATATCCAGTATGTGAGGGAGCTCCTCCGGCTGGGCATCTCCATCCACTTTGAGAAAGAGAACATCGACACCGGCAAGATGACGTCGGAGCAGATCGCCACCATCTACGGCGCCTTCTCACAGATGGAATCGCAAAACCACTCCAATAATATGCGGATCAGCGCCCGCATGCGAATGGAAAAGGGCGACTATGTTTCCCCATCAGCCCCCTACGGCTACAAGCTGGAGGAACGCACGCTGGCGGTCATCCCCGAACAGGCTGAGGTAGTGCGCCGTATTTTCACTGCCTACCTAAGCGGTCAGGGAAAGGATGATATCGCAAACGAGCTGAATCAGCTGGGCATCCCCCGCACGAAAGACCGAAAGATGTGGTATTCAACCACGATAGGGTATGTCCTCACCAACATCTCCTATACCGGAGATATGGTCTGGCAAAAGAGCTTCGCCACCAACGACATCCCCTTCCGGCAGGTGAGGAATAAAGGGGAAAAGCCCAAATACTTTGTGGAGAACTGCCATGAGCCGATTGTTTCCAAGGATGAATTCCAGCGGGTGCAGGCACTCATGGAACTCAGAAGGGCTCAGGCAGTGGACACAGTTTCCTCCGCACTGCTGGCGAAGAAACTCCACTGTGGAAACTGCGGCACCCTGTTCCGAAGAAAAATCGACAATGAAAAGGTCTACTGGACTTGCCGGAGGCATGACAGCAACAAAGACCTTTGCCCGATCTCTCAGATACCGGAGGAACAGATTATCACGGCAATCCTCCGAATGTACCACAAGCTGAAAAGACATCGTGAGCAAATCTTGTCGCCACTCTTAAATCAGCTCACCGATTTACGGGAGAAGGAGCTTCGCTCCAACCGCAAGATAAATGACATAGACAAGGAAATAGCACAGTTAACAGAGCAGAATCTCGTTCTTGTTCGACTCAAGTCGAAAGGATATGTAGATTCTGCTCTTTATTTATCCCAAACAGGCGAAATCGACTTCAAGCTTCGGGAACTGCGGAATCTGCGCCGGCGCATTATGGAAGCCACCGGCGAGGACAAGCAGATCAAGGCCACCGAAGCGATGCTGGATTATCTGGAATCCAGCACTGAGCACTTAGGGGAGCTCGCCGAGGAACTGTTTGAAACGCTGGTGGAGAGCATCACCATCACCTCGGAAACCGAGATGAACCTCAACCTTTATAACGGCCTCACACTGAAAGAAACCATGGAAAGGACGGTGCGGTAGCATGGCATGGCAGAGAAAAATCCCATTCGGATATATGATGAAAAACGGCGAAATACTGTGCTGCCCCACGGAGTCGGCAGCCGTCAAAGAAATTTTCAGGCTTTACTCCGAGGGGATGGCATACAGCAAAATTGCCGATGAGATGATGCTCCAAGGCATCCCCTACCATAAGCACACCGGCCAGTGGAATAAGCACATGGTCAAGCGCATCCTCGAAAATGAACGCTACCTCGGGGAAAAAGAGTACCCGCCGATCATCGAACCGGAAACCTTTATGCGTGTCCAGCTTGTCAGGGGAGATAAAAACACCTACACACCATGCCCGGAATATATCAAGCCCATCCGTGAAAAGGCGGTCTGCGGTGTATGCGGTGGGAAGATGGTCCGGGATACAAGGGCATCCAACAAGGTTCGCTGGTACTGCGAAACGGAAGGCTGTACCAACCGCCGTTACATAGAGGACGAGGACACCCGCACCGCACTGACAGAGCGGCTGAACGCACTGGCTCAGAACCCCGACCTCTTCATCTGGCACCTTCCAGAGCATGGTGGAGAGCTGACGCTGGATGCGGCTCGTATCCAGAATGAGGTGATCCGTGAGCTGAACAAAGCGGAACCGGGTGCGGAATACACCAAAATGCTGATACTGGCCTGCGCCGCCGAGAAATACAGCGGACTGCCCGATTATACCCCTTATCACCAGATGAAGACACTGCGAGAGAGAATCATAGACCGCCCGCCGGATGATGAACTTCGCAATGAAATTCTCAAAACTGTCATACAAGAAGTCCGATTTACAGGCGGCGGCTTGGAGCTGCGGCTCATCAACGGAAAAGCCCTTGAAGCGGCTGGAAAGGAGATTGGAAGATGCATGCAACAGCAACCAAAAAGGTAACGATTATCCCTGCCGATCCGATATATGCCCAAAAGGACATCCGCAAAAGGCATCTGCGTGTGGCGCCTTACTGCCGGGTTTCCACCAACTCCGAGGAACAGCTCGACAGTTATCAGGCGCAGATAGAATACTATACCGAAAAAATCGCCGTCCAGCCCGAATGGACCATGGTGGATATGTTTGCGGACGAAGGCAAAAGCGCTACCTCTACCAAAAAGCGCAAGGACTTCCTTCGGATGATCAAAGCCTGCGAAAAAGGCAAGGTGGATCTTGTCATCACCAAATCGGTATCCCGGTTCTGCCGCAATACACTGGACGGCCTCGACTATGTCCGTAAGCTCAAGAGAATGGGCGTCGGGGTTTTCTTCGAAAAGGAGAATGTCAACACCCTCTATATGGACAACGAGATGATCCTCACCTTCATGATGAGTCAGGCACAGGCCGAAAGCGAGTCCATGAGCGGCAATATCCGCTGGGGTCACCGCAAGAATTTCAAGGATGGCAAGGTCTACTACCACTATGCGGGGTTCCTCGGGTACCGCAAGGGCGAGGACGGTCTGCCCGAAATCGATCCGGAGGAAGCGGAAATCGTCCGCAGGGTTTTCTCCCGGTATCTGGTCGGACACAGCGTAGCCAAAATCGTCTCTGACCTTGAGGCGGACGGCATCAAAACGGTGCGGGGCAAGGAAAAATGGAATGACGGCGTCATCCGCGGTATGCTCAAAAACGAAAAATACATCGGGGACGCCCTGCTCCAAAAGACCTACATCGCAGACCTGTTCACCCGCCAGTCAAAAAAGAATAACGGTGAGTTGCCCCAATACTATGTCGAGAACTGCCACCCCGCCATTATCGACAAGCTGACCTTCCAGCGGGTGCAAGAGGAAATGGCTCGACGCTCCAGTCTGAGAAAGGTCAGCGGAAACGCTAAAACTGAGCTTGCCAAATACAGCGGCAAGTATGTACTGACTGAGCTTTTATCCTGCGGGAACTGCGGGAGTCCCTACCGCCGTGTCACATGGACGAGGCCGGAGGGGAAGAAAATCGTCTGGCGTTGCATCAATCGATTGGAGAACGGCAAAAAGTTCTGCAAGGATGCCCCCACGCTGGAGGAAAGCCGTATCCATGCCGCCGTGGTCTCAGGCATGAACGAGATGTTCAGTCTAAAGACCATGAAATCTCTGCTGCAGGACAGTATCCTGTCCGCCCTGTCAGGGAACAGCGGGGAAATGAGCATCGCAGCCATCGACAGCAGACTGTCGGAGCTGCGGGATCAGCAGTACAAGCTCCTTCAACTCGCCGCAGCCGTGGGAGCAAACTCCACCCAGTACGATGAGGACTTGAATAAAATCAGCATGGAGTTTTCCGCCCTGGTCGCAAAGCGCAATGAGCTGGAAAGGAACCAGCAGGACATCGCGCAGGCAGACAAACGTGCGGAGCAGATAGCCGCCGAGCTGGATACAGTGGACACTGGAATCACCTGCTTTGACGAGCTGACGGTGCGACAGCTTGTCGACACCATCAGAATACTGAGCGAAGATAAACTGCTCATCCGTTTCAAGGACGGAACAGAAATCGAGCAGATCATATAGCGGAGGAAACAAAGATGATTTATATCACAGGAGATACTCACGGCAATTTCCGCAGGTTTGAAAAGGAATTCTTCCCTGCAGGACAGAACTTGGGCCGGGATGACCATGTTATCATCTGCGGTGATTTTGGGATATGGGATGAAACGCCCCAATCGAATCAAGAACTGGACTGGCTGAACGATCAGCCGTTCACCACGCTATTTATAGACGGTAATCATGAAAACTTCGACCTGCTAAACCGTTTCCCTGTCATGCAATGGAACGGAGGCAGCGTTCATCAGGTGCGGGAGCATATCCTGCACCTGATGCGCGGGCAGGTCTTTGAGATCGGCGGGATGACTTTCTTCACAATGGGCGGCGCAGCCTCCCACGACATCAGCGCAGGCATACTGGAGCCGGACGCACCCGACTTCCTGTATCGTAAACAGGTACTGGACAGGAACAGGGCGCTGTACCGCATCAACCATATTTCATGGTGGAAAGAGGAGATGCCCTGCGATGAGGAATATGAAACTGCTCTGAAAAAGCTGGAGAACGCAGGATGGCGTGTGGACTGCGTCCTGACCCACTGCGCTCCCGACAGCATTGCGGCACAGGTGTGCTATCCCTACAAGCCGGATCGTCTGACTGGCTTCTTAGAAACGGTCAAACGCCGGTGCAGCTTCGACTACTGGTTTTTCGGGCACTACCATGACAACAGCACCGTTGAGGGACAATTCATTCTACAATGGGAGCAGATGGTGGAAATACGACTATAAAACTTTGGGAGGTATGAAATATGTTTATGGACCACAAGCAGGTACAGCGGATTAAGGAGCAATACCCGAAAGGGACCCGCATCCGTCTGGTCGGAATGGATGATCCCTATGCCCCCATTATGCCCGGTACGGAGGGAACGGTGAACTTTGTGGATGACGCCGGACAAATCCACATGAAGTGGGATAACGATAGGAGCTTGGCGCTCATCCCCGGCGAGGACAGCTTTTCCGTGATCTTCCGCCCGGAGCAACCAGAACTGCAGGAAAGCGAATCCGAGCAGTTTGGCATGAAGATGGAATGAGGGTGAATTAAAATGGAAGAAAAAGATTTGCGGGCGGTCTATATAGACCGCCTGAACGCTATGCTTCCGACAGTGGATTTTGCGAAGCTGGATCGATCCTGCAATTCAAAAGATTTCAGTTATGCCAAAGAGATACTGAAACGGATGCATGACCTTTGCGTTGAGGTATACGGCACGGATCATTTCGACGACTTTACCTATGAAATTGTTGACTTGCCCGCAGTCATCCAGGGGCGCAACACCCGCCATATCGGACTCGGTATTGTTACGCTTGATCTGGAGTCGTCCGGCGAGCATTGGGGAACCTTCTTCCTGACGCCGAAGGGAGTAATTGAACAAGGCGGTGAAAACATCACGGCTGCTGAGTTCAAGTACCTGTCAACCGTATATATCCCTTACGAATACTGGTACACCGTCTTTGTCGAGCGGGATCATCATGTGGATTTCAATAACGTCCCATGGAGGGTAGCGGATCTTCTGAACTATTGCTGTCCAGAACAGCCGAAAATGGAAAAGAACGGCCAGCAGGCAGATGACCCCAATTCAAACCAGCAAAACGGGCCGGTTATGAATTAGCGCCATACTTTTCCCACGATTAATTTCTTAACCTACAAGGAAACGAATGGAGGAACGATATGAAGCACATCACAACAGACGAACTCCGCACCATGACAGGCCGTGAGGGGCTTGTCATCCAGGGCTGCGGCGGTGACCTCACGGAATGGATAAACGGCATCAATGATATGTTGACGCAGGAGGGTATCCTGCATAACGGCGATACTTTCAAAGATGTGTCCGTTTTTGAACATGACGGCTGCACCAACCTGCTGTTTTCTTTGAAAAACGTGGATTTGGACATGGGAAAGCTTGCCATATGGCGACTGCGGAGCCATGAAACCTTTGGCGGCACATGGCTGAGTGATTATCTCCCCAACCGGCTGGGCGTCGACATGGACCAACCGCCTGCTCAAAAGGAAAAGCCCGACTGCGCCCTCATCGGGCAGGACGGCAACATTTTCAACCTGATGGGCATTGCCTCACGAGCACTGAAGGAAAACGGGCTTGGCGAACAGGCAAAAGAGATGCGGGAGCGGATCACCGCCAGCGGTAGCTATGACAAGGCGCTCTGCATCATCGGAGAATATGTCAACATCACCTCTACCCAGGATGAGCAGGAGCCGGACTACGACTTTGAAATGGAGCAGAGCTACTGATAACCTTTTAGATTTCCACCGGCAGAGCTGACTCTGCCGGGTACATAAAAAAACAGGCTCACAACGAGCTGGAAAGGAGAAACCCATGAAAGCACTGAAAAATGAAAGCGCCCTTTATATGGAGCAGATCGCATCTGCCATAATCGCTTGCTACGAAAGCAATGACAAGCCGTCCAATCAATCTCTGATGGAGCTTTATACCCTGATCGGCCGATGCATCTGCCGCCAGGGGGAAAAAGCCTTTGTCGCTCATTTGTTCGAAACCCTCGCCATCCGGTTTCCATCGCTGAAAGGCTTCTCCCTTCGCAATCTCCGCAGGATGCGTGATTTTTACCGCGCCTATGCAAATGTTCCAGCCCTCATGGAAAAAGCTCAGTCTCTTAGCTGGACACAAAACACCGTTATACTGGAGTGCTGCGAAATCGATGAGCAGCGCTCTTTTTATATCTGCCTTGCAGCAGCACAGAATCTTTCCAAGCTGGCACTTATGAAGGCCATTCAGGAAAATGCCTTTAATATTATATATAGTGAAGAAAGTCCTGCTGAAAATACTGAACCCAGTATCGCCCCTGTATGCGATATTTCGTCCAATACGGGCATAGACACCGCAGCATCCGTTGAAACGGCGTGTGCGCCATCTGTGCCAGCGTGTGAACCGCTCCGCCAAGGGGATGCTGTACCCCACAGCACCGGCAGGGTATCCGCCATTGTTTCCGCAGAGGTTTCAGCCGAAAGAAAGCTAAAACGCAAAGTCGATGGAGAGCCACCGCCTCTCGATTTCATTAATCAGCATCCATCAAATTCTTCGTTTCTTGCGTTATGGATTGATACCCGAAAACCGCCACAGAAACCTCCGGGTGGAAAAACACTATTAGAAATCCAGCAGCGAGTATCTTTCCCTGAGCTGGTAGTTGCTTAGAGTAATTTGAATGGGGTCGAAGGTTGACCGAGGATGAGTTTTTTGGTAGAATTAAATTTAAAAAAACAGTAGAAAAAATGCTTTAATTTTGCAAAAGAAATATGAAAATTTGGTACTATATATAAGCTTTCATACAAGATCAAGGCAGACAGGAATTTGATGAGGTGTGACAATATGAGTGTTTGCACATTTATTGCTGCTGACTGCCCACTTTATGAAGTGGAGCCCCATATTGAATATCCGATGCATATTGATGTGGACAAGGGAATTATCTATGATGGGGATGCTGATGATAACTATTTCCTTCGTCACTTCCATGATGTTAAGTTTTATACGGATAAGGGATACGGTGTATACCTGGAGTGGGCTTATTTCACAGAGGGGCGCGCAAAACGACTGATTGACTATATACAAGCTGCGCTTCGACATACAGAATGCGTAGAAATCTGGCATATATGGCTGACCGAATACGAACGGCCTGTTATTCGAACAGGCACGGTTTCCATTGCGGATTTGACTCCAGAATATATCCTTGAGTTGGATAATGGCGAAATTTGGAATAATTCTGATAAAGACAGACCCTCTTATTATTGTTTAAAAGTTGTTCGTTAAAAGAATATAGCTACATATTCTTATTTATCGTTCAGCATATACGCAATACTACGGGATTCTTAAAAATCTTTTTTGCGTTGTTTTCACAAAAGGTGCAAATCCGAACTCTTTATTTTTCGTAAAACACTGTTTCGGATTTGTTGTGCATATAGAGGAAGTAGGCTAAACGCTTGCTTCCTCTTTTTGCGTCAGCTTCAATTCCAGCACAGCCGCTTCGATAAGGTTTTCAATTTCTGCGGTATTGAGGGTGAAGCCTTTGCTGTTCAAAAAGTCAATGACGTACTGCTTCTTTTCTTCACCTCTGCCAGCACCCACATAAATCATTTCAGCCGCTTCCACGGCAATGTTCACCCACATCATAATGTTGGAGAACTGCTCTGCGCTGAACTTGCTTTTCAGATAGGGAATCAGAAAAGCGGAGACGCAAGCGAGAATCAGAGTGATTACTGCGGTGATAATCTGAGTCAAATCAATCATGTTAATATCCTCCTGTTTCGTTGAAAGAATTTTCGGTCAATTCTACCTTGTTTTGCTTCATGAGCTTAATACGATTTTCTACCTTTGCCTTTGCGTAATAGAATCCTGTGCCTGTTGCGGTTTCTGCGGCAACTGCCGGGATAAGATATGCCAGCGGTGATAGGTCGCAAGTTCTCCACACCATAACGAGAGTGAATACAATTACGACCACATTCACGATTGCCGCAAAAATAAGTATCTTCTTCGAGAACTCCAATTTTTCTTTTCTCCTGCGCCTGTATCTCGTTCTCACTATACCAACCTCTTGGTGTAATCGAGAGAAATCCAACCAGCACCGCTCTTGAGCTTGCCCCACTTCGTAGCTCCTGTGCCGTTTGCTTCATCGACAATGGTGTAGACACCCTTGTCCCGGATAACTCCGCTTACAGCATAATTTGTGCCAGCTCCCTTGCGAATATTGAGAGCAGAATCAGTTACCTTCACCTTGTAAGGTGTGAACACTCCGTCTTCCGTCTGAGATACACTGTTGGAGTAAACGACCTTGCCGTTTTCATCGAACACAGAATACCCCGGATTTTTGTCGGCACAGGCTTTTGCGAGAGACAGATTCTTGAAAGCACCCTTCTGACTCTTAGCGTCAGCCCATGTCTTACGGACACGATACAACGTAGCCGTAGTGACAGGAGTCTCCTTATCCTCTCCTGCGGAAGAACCACCAAGGATAGCGTTCACTTTCTCAGCGATTTCTCCGTGGCGGTTGTAGAGATAATCACCCGGACACGCTTTGTTGGCGAACCAGCGGTGAACAGTCATGTTCTGCTTATCCACCTGTCCGACAAGGGACTTGTCCGCTTCCCACAGGAGCTTCTTAATACCGTTACGCTTGCAAATGTCAGCCACCAGCTTAATGAGAGCTTCATAAGCCTTGTCGGTAACGGCATAAGGGTGAGAAGTATCGCTTGCTACTTCGATGGTGATTGCACGATTGTCGTTTGCGGCATTGGAGGAACACCAAGAGCGGTCTTTCTCCTCGACAGACAGTCCGATAGAACCGTCCTTACCTACGACATAGTTGGCGGAACACTGCCTATCAGTCGTGGCGAAGTAGTCACAGCCCTGTTTTGCCGTCCACTGCCCGACAATGCAATGGATTGTAATTGTGTCAATCGCATGGTTACGAGGGCTTGTACGATTGTTCGTGAGCCGCTTGTACGTTACCAAAGAACTGTTTGTGTAAGCCATTTTTATTCCTCCATTTCTCTAAGCGGTAATTTGTCCACCTCTTTCATAATCTTTTCTGCTGTGCCATTACCGCCGAGTTTCTTGTAAGGGACAAACAGGTAGTCATGAAGGTTTTCGTAATCGTCCTTCGTGATGTACCCCTGCTGTATGTAGCACGAGCCGAGGTAACAAATCCTGTCGTGTCCGAGACCCTTGAGCATTTGCGCTTCCGCACTTTCTTTTCTGTCTCTCCTCTGAATCATTGCTGTGAGGAAAGCCCAAAACCCTGTGCTTGCAAACACAGCACCGATGATACTTACGATTATTGTTGTCTCTGAAACCATATCCTGTCCTCCTTACCGTTATACGGAATACTCTGTCCACCCGGCAGGATAGGTGTCGGGAGAATAGACATTGCCGTCAATGAGGGATTCATAGAGGACACCGTTGTAGTCCACAATGTCTCCTCTGTTGTAAGCGTCATGCGCTCCTGTGGGCTGAGACCACACTGGATAACCTTCTTCGTCCAAGCCTATAGCCGTGAAAAGAGCAGGAACGATGTCGGGAGTCCAGTCGGCTTGAGAGGTGTGTTCTTGCACCACCTTATAAAGCTGTGGGTCTCCAACAGAGTTTTTTCCATAGGTCAGATACTCGTTCACTTTGTAGGTGACACCGACAGACCAAGGACGGTAGAGGTGTACACACACCAGTGCATTTTCCTCACTGAGAGTAGCTCCTGCGAAGTCCATTGCTTCTCTGATTGCTCTTGCATTTTCGATATAAGACTGTGCCATTATTCATTCACCCCCATAATTTCGAGAGCCGCTTTCATATCCTGTATGATACTTGCTCCCTCGTTGACTTCGAGCGTTCTGCCTGTCACCAGCCAGTCAGCCATGTTTGCTTCGATGTCCTCACGCAAGCCCTCACGCTCACGAATGACGAACGTGTACTCGTCATACTCGAACATCTTGATTTCCTGCTCAGTCATTTCATCGACCACAGTTACCTCATTGATGTTCTCACGAAGCCTTGCTTCAACATACCCCGGAATAGGGCGGTAGCTTTCGATGTCAAGCACATTGGGCGAGACATTTCCTTTTACTCTCATTGCTGATTACCTCCTTCAACTTTTTGATGTTTACGGTGTCGTAATACTTCTCCTTCATAGCCTTGGAGTCAGTATGTTTGAAACAGGAACTTCGAGATAAGAACCCGGAAGCTATTCTGTACGACACAGGGCGGTTTTGCCGCTGTAGTTTTTGAATGAATCTGCTCTGTCTCATGAGTGCCAAAGCACGTCTCTTGCGAATCGTGGTGACTCTGATACCGAAGCAACGACCCACAAAGTCAATCTTTCTACCTCTGCGGTGCTTCCTGTCCTTGCAGTTTCGTTGAATACGGTAGAGCTGGTAGTCATGCTTCACAGTCAGACCCAATCCATTCACGAAGTCAATGACTCCGTACATTGCCTTGCGTAGTTTCTTCTTGTTATTGCCGATAAGCACCAAATCGTCAGCATAACGAATGTAGTGCTTCACACCAAGCTCCTGCTTGATGTAGTTGTCCAGCGGTTGCAAGTAGAACTCTGCAAACCAAGGTGAAGTGTAATTCCCAATCGGTATTCCCGGAGAATGGGAGTCAATCACCTTATAGATTATCTGTAGTGCTTTTTCGTCTTTGATTTTCTCTCGCAGACGAGCCTTGAGTTTGTCATGGGGAATTGAAGGATAGAACTTACTTATGTCCATCTTCACGCAATACTTAGCGTGTTTTATGTCCCTCATGGTAGCTCGTTCTACTCCCTTGCAAGCGTGGTCGATACCCCTGTTCGGGATATTGGCACAACTCCAATGGTAGGACGATTTCATGAAGATAGGTTGAAGTATCTGCACGATTGCGTGGTGAGCGCACTGGTCGGGGTAAAAAGAAGGAATCTGTAGCTCCCTCTCCTTGCCGGACAGACCGTCCTTGATGATACGAGTCCTGTAGGGTGTGAGGAAATCCAAACGAATCAACCGCTCCGAGAGGTCTTTTGCATAATAGTCAAGGTTATCGTTTATCTCCTTAACCACTTTGCGTTTCCTCTTGTGCTTCGAAGCATTGATGATAGCCTGTTTGCAGTTCTCCACTGAGACTATCTTTTCGTATAGGAAACCAAATCTTTTCATTTGCTTTTGTTTCTTATAGGGCTTTCGAGAAGAACCTACTAACCCTATCCCTCCAAACTATTTTTTACCAATGGGTACGGCGAGACAGCATTATTGTGTGTAGTGCTAACAAAAGTAGGCGAGAGCCAATGTTCGTGTTCGAATTGGACGAAGTATTGTTCAAATTAGCCGTAAACAGACCGCATTTCGAACCATTATCCCAATTACCGCCGTGTTGGAAAACTCGCTTTACTGTTCGCCTTAAAGACCTTATAAGTTCTTTTCCTTTACTGTTGTATGTTCACCCACTTATGTGGGGGAGAGAATCCCCCACACCCCCTTAGGAGGGGATATAAAGCAGGCGAGAGCCAATGTCCGTGTACGAATCGGACGAAGTATCGCTCAAAATAGCCGTAAACAGACCGCATAGCGAACCAAGATCCCAAAAACCGCCGTGTCGGAAAACCCTCCAACCTGTAGAAGACCAGCAAGCGTCACAGTCGTATGTGGACTCGCTACCACTGCCAGCGGCGGCAGGGAGCATAACGTGTTCGTTATCTCCTGTGTCAAGACCTTCCTCAGTGATGTAGGAAGAAGACCAGTTCGTTGCTCCCTTGAAGGAAAGTGCGGTGTAGTTCGTTGCGGTATCGTCTGCGTACTTGGAAGGGTCATTGCAAACGTAGTAAGTACCATCGTTCCAGTTGACACCATCGACCCATTCCCAAACATTGCCCCACAGACCTTCGATACCTCTCCAAACAACGTCCACCTTACCGTCCGTTCCGGCAGGTCTGCCAGTGAGGTTCGCAACGCTGTTGCAAGAGCCTGTGCTGATTGCGGCACTATTGCTGTCACAGTAACCTCTACCGATTGCAGACTGCATATTATTGGTAGCGAACTCTACCAACATCAACATCTGAATCGCAGAGAGGACGGCAACGTCCCAAAGACTCCAACCAGCTCCCTTTGCCTTTGCATTGGAACGGAAGGTTGCTCTTGTCTGAGACACTTGAGGACTTGCGCCGGAGACAGACTTGTTATTGCTGGAAGTCTTGTATGCGCCGACATAGATGTAATCTACTTCGACACCAGTGTGATTGAAAGCAGGGTGAAGTTCGAATCCGGTAGTCTTCTTGTCGGCAATTCGAATATGCTCGATATTACCCTCACGATAACGCTGGAAGTAGAACTTCGGAATCTTCACCATCACGTCCCCGGTGGAAAGTGTTTCTCTTGCAATTCCCGACCAAGGATAGCAGTTGCCGAAATTACTTGCCCCGGCAGTCGCACCTACGGAAGCAGTAGCAGTCATGCCAACAGCTTCATCGGTTCTCGCCCATACAGGAGAAGAAGCGGTCTTGTCTCTGCTGATACCGTAGATTTTTACGAAGGAAAGCTCAATGCTTTCGGTCTGTCCATCGGAAGTGATAACAACATTGCTGGAAACGCTCTCGCCGTTCTGCGTTGCAGTGACAACCCATGTACCGACTGCGTGTACCTTGAACTGGTAAGAGCCTGTAGAGGTCGTTGCGGTGTAGGTAGTACCACCACTTGCACAAGTGAGCGTTGCACCAGCAGGGAATGTCACGTTGATGGTTGCAGTGAAGTAGTAATAGGTTGCTTCGTAGTCAGTGGTAGCACCAGCCACGGAAACCTTGGAGACGGTGTTGTCCGGCTTGGAGTAACCATCTTCCGCACCGTACTCGATATGGTAGGTGTCACCGATGGGAACGGTGAAAGAACAGGTTCTCTGAGTTGCAGTCAGAGTAGCACTCTTTGTTTTCGTTCCGTCCGTCTCGTTCACACAGGTGACAGACACGCTGTTGAAAGCGGAATCATCGTCAATATTGATTGTGATATTGACCTTTTCTCCGTCCGCAGGAGCGGCACTCGCATGATTGCTTTCATTCGTGGCAAGGTTGAAAACACCTTGTGTGGAATAAGGGAAAGCGGAGAAGTAATAGGTTTTTCCCTCAACGAGTCCTCCCACTACGAACTCCTCTGTCTCGTACTTTCCGAGTTCTTTGTTGTCGATTACCAGCTCCCCTTCGGAAGTGTTCGTAGGATAGCCAGTCTCGCTCATGCGAATCATGACACCACCAACGGAACAAATCAGATTTCCGTCAGAATAGCTGTCTTCGGGTTCGAGAAATTTCAAACCGATTTCGGTCTTAGATACCGAGAAAGCGGTAAACGCTCTCATGTTGTTAGGGGCTTGACCAATCTTCTGCAAGATTTGGTCTACAGTCCATTTTGCTTCTGCCCAACCCATTATTTCACGTCCTCCTTAATACTTAATCCATCAGCACTGAATGTGATGGTCTTTGTCTTGGTAAGCACATCGTTGTCATAAAGTTTCTGAACGATGGTGCTGTCGGACACAAACTCCGTCTCGATTCTCTTAACACCGTAGGTCTCTGTGATGGTCTTGCCGTCCTCAGAGAAAGTAGTGTTTCGAGCTTCGAAGCCGTCAGTTTTGATGTCCAGTGCGTTAATCTGATTCTGCAACTTTCCGGCAACATCTTCGCCCAACTGACCCTTGACAAACTCAAACCAAGTGGTGAAAAGTTGCTCCTGCTGATTCTCAAAATCAGTGATTTCATTACGGTAATCAGTCTTGATGGTGAGAATTACAGAATCACCTTCGGCTTTCAGACCGTCAACGTACTCATTGAAGTCCTGCTGAGTCGCATTTGCGGTGTCCTCAAACAAACCCTTCTGAGTGTTGAAGTAATTCTGAAAAGCAGTGTAAAGGTCAGTGCCGTTCTCCACCATGGACATGAGTGTGTTCAGAGCTTCGTTCATGCGGTTTGCGTCCTTCGCACCAAAGAACGATGTCTCCTTGTTGCTGTACACTGTCACGTCTTGGAAAGATACCGTTCCGTCCTCATTTCGGACTTCGTTGTATCTCTTGAGTCCGCTCCAAACAGCGTCAGTGTAATTCACAGGTAACAGTTCCCAAGCCATTTACAAGTCTCCTCCTTTCATTCCAAAGTTCCATGTCAACATTCTTCTCCCTTCCAGCTCATTTGTGAGCCTGTCATAAAGGTCGAGGATTGCACCTTCCAGTCGATTCAGTTCTACGAAATCCATCGTATTTCCGTTATCTACATAAGTAGGCGCATTGCCATACGACCTTCGAAGGGAGTTTTCGTTCACAGTCTTGAGGTTTTCTTCGAGCTGATTGATTTCGTCAGCATAGAAGTAATCTACCGGGGTTCGGTCAGCTCCGAGAGAGACAATGGAAAACTCGTCATAGAGTTTGATTGCCAGCTCCCGGAGATAGTCAAGGTTGTTCTTGATACGGTTGAAATCCACCGCATTGAATCTGTCCCCGGTGTAAACACCTTCGCTGTCAGACGAGCCATGCCAGTCTGTTTTCGGGGTTTCCCATGCCATACCTTAACCTCCTAACCTTCGAGCTGTGACCTTGCCCGAAAAACTTTGATTGAAGTTGAGGGTCTGTCGGTAGATAGTCACCTTCATACCATCGTGGAACTCGTTCTCTTGATAAACGATGTCGTTTACGTCCAGCTCCGGGTTTCCCCTCGTGTTGTACTCGTACTCAATGCCGGAAGCATAATAGTCACCGAGCCATTCTGCGAGGTCTGTAGCCATTGCAATGTCGGACATGAGAGGATTTTCCCACTTGATTGTCCTGCCCCTGTTATTCAGAGACTTGACCGCATACTGCTCAACGATTTTGTATCTGTAGCCGAAGATTTCCAAACGATACGTTCCGGCTACATTGAACTGTACCTTGATATAGTAGTTGCCCCATTCCAAGATAGTGACACCGCTTGCGTCTTCGTCCACCACAGCTCTGTAGTTGTAGGAAGGTTCACCAACAAAGAATGTGGTAATGTCACCAACGGCAACGGTCACTTCCTCACTGATAAGGCTTTCTTCCTGCACACCGTTCTGATAACTGTAGGCAGGGACGATAACCTCTTTTACAAGCTCCTGCTTTATCGCTTTCGGAGAGGAGGTCATGTCGTTTCTTGTCATGGTGAACTCAGTCACATCACCGAAACTGAAATTATTCAGCACAATTCGGTTCTGAGGTTCTGCTGTCTTCGTGAACTCGACCACCATGGTATCGAAATCGTCCAGCTCAGTATGAACTACTGTAACCTTGCTGATTTCGTTTTCTCCAACTTCCACCGTGTTCACAAGCTCACCGTTGTTGTAGGTGCGAATGATGAACGCAGAAGGGAGAGACTGTCCAAAAGTGAATCTTGCTCCGTAGTACATACAGGCAACTTCCTGTCGGATTGTGACTTTCGGGTTTTTCTCGAACTCACATTGCTCGTTAGAGATTTCCGCAGACACATATCCTGTATTACGAACACCAACACCGTTGCGAGGAAGGAAGAACATTGAACCGTCTGCAACGGCATAATTTGTTGCAAGAGAAGCGTACTCGTCCTTGACCTCAGTGTTCATGATGTTTTCTACATTGGAGTATTCCGCTTCGGTTTCAGCACTTGCCTGTGCTTCCGGGACGAAGGAAGACTTAATCTGAATCTTACCGAGTCTCGTCTGAGAGAGAACACATCGACAGGCATTTGCTATAATCTGCAACGCTTCTTTGTGCTGTACTCTCGGCAGAGGGTTTTTCGTGTATAGATTCTTGAGCTGTGGGTCAATATAGTAATCTGTGAAACCAGCGTCTCTCAGAACAGCCACAGCCAAATCGTAATAGCTGATACCGTTGCGGTTGTAAATTCCCTTATAGAACTCAGAGTCCATGTTTCGGAAGATGTCTTGGCAACGGATAGTAGCCGTATAATCGTCCGACTCCCATTCCGAACACAACAGGTTATTTCCGATAATCCACTCAATCTCGTCAGAGTCCGGGAGCTGATACCCATAATGGATTTGCATTTCCTGTCCTGTTTCAAGGAAGTTGATTGCGGATTTCGGATTGTCCACGTTGAAGTAGTGGTCGTAGTTCTTGAGCTGTACCGTGAAATCAATCTGCGGCACATCTGCTCCGATGGGAGATACATAGCTCTCAAGGGAAGAACTCATAACATCGTTGTTGTAGTAAACAAGACCGTAACCGAAGCGGATAGAGTAGATACGAAGTCTGCTCTGAGGGTTCTTCATGGAATAAACGACCAGCTTGACTTGTGTCGTGTTTTCAAGAACCTCCTCGGTTGTGAAAAGGGACTCGGTATTGTTTCTGTATTCAATTACTTGACCGCTACTGCTCACCATGTCGAAATTGACCGGGTAATTCTCACCGAAATTTATGGTTATACCCTTGAAGTCAGTAGCCGCCATGTTTAGGTTGATAGTCAGTTCGAAGATAGCTTCCGAGAGGAGCTTTTCGCTGACAATACCTGTGTCGAGGTATGTATGCGAAGCGTTCCTGCGAGGAAGGAAGAACATCGAACCATCAACCTTAGTGAAGTTCTCCTCAAGCGTGGCATAGACTGTATCGTCATTGCTCTCACCAAAAAGGCTTGAATGAACTGTTCAAGACCGTCCATACGGTTGCTTGCTACATCATTGATAGCGTCCAGTAAAGGAAGAACAATCTCAAAAGCACCAAGACGAGCATTGTTCGCCGGGTACTCGAAAATCGGAATCATGCCGAGGGCATGGGGCTTGGACTCAAGAATATTGGTGTCCTCGATTTTCCAGTAATGATTCTTGGTATAGACCGTGTAGGTTCTCCCGACACCATTCTCATTGATACAAAACTTAACTCCCATGAGCGGCTTTCGTCCTATTTCGTTGGAATAGACCACGAAGGAGTCACGAGGGTCGAGAGTGTACATTTCAAACGGAGCTTCGTCCTCCTCGCCGGAATCATCGGGAAGAACAATACGAAAAGAAGTGCCACAAATCATCTGCCACTCAACGATTTCTTGGTCTTGCGTAGACTTGTCCTCTGAAAACATCATTTCGTTGAGAGTGTTAATTGCCGTGACAGTTTCGTCTTTACCATTTCGGCTTACATACTGAATGGGTTCTCCGCAAAGATACCCAACTTTGAAGGACACGATTTCGTTCGCTCTATTTTCTACAATACGATTGCAGATTTCCGGGCGTACATCTTTTACTCAGCCTGTTTGGGTTCGATGGTCTTACCAGCCACGGTATAGACGGTATCTTCGAAGGGAAGCTCAAAGGTCTTCGTGATTGCACACCACATTTCAAATGCGGTAGACCACGGATTCAAACCGAGAATCGTTGCGAAACGAGTACCAGTGATTTTCTTGGTGCGCTTCGGAGGAGCAATCTGTAAGCGATTGCCCTCAAGCCATTTGATGTCAGCCATTAGTTAGTACCTCCTTCCAGCATTGCGGTGATTCTCTGAATGAGAGCTTCACAGTCAGCCTTGGAAATCACAGTGAAACCGTTGGTCTGAACTGCAATCTGAGCAATCATTTCCTCCTTGGAAGGGTCAGCGTCCTTGAGCTTTTTCAGAACTGCCTTGAGACCCTTAATCTGCAAAGCAGTTGCGTTGTCAGCCGGAGCAGTGAGTTCCTGTTTCACTTCCTGTCTCTGTTCGGGAGTGGCAGGGGGAGCTTTCGGAGCAGGGGCGGCAGGAGCAGGAACACCAGCGTTTGCGTCAATTCCGTCACTCTCACAAATGTCAAGAGCAATCATGTAGAGATAACGGCGCATATAGGTGATGGAAGAACCGAGAGCCATCATTTCGTTGGTTGCCTGTTTGCCAGTGTTGGAGACGATAGGAGCAATCTGATTGAACGGAGATACGAAGGTAACGGTCTCCTCCGGGTTGTCAGTGTTCACAATCGTCATGGTAGCTGTGTCTGCGGTGAAGTTCACCAAAGGCACAATGCCGACCTCTCCGAAGATACGAGTTGCCGTAGGAACAATGTCCTCAAGCTCGAAGTATTTGAAAGACAGGTGCATATTCTTACCAGTCTTCTTCACATCTGCTTCGAGGAACATTGCTCTCGCTTTGAGCAACTTCTGATAGATGTTCATTGCGGTGATTTCGGCGGTTTCAGTTTTCTTGGTAGTAGCCATTTTTTTGCGTCCTCCTTTTTTCTTTTCGGGTTTAATTCCCAAAAAATCGTTGATACGTTTCTTTGCCATTTCGATGTAGAAGGTCTTGCCCACATCTTCAATGGTTAAGTGATTGTCGTTGTCGATGATACAGTGTTCCGGGAGCATTTCGATTTTGGCGGTACTGTCGTTCTCTGCCTTAACCTTAAACAGCTTTCCGTAACGCTCGTCCTTGGTGGCATACACACGATTGACCTTTTGCACCGGGACTTTCTCACCATCGACAAGGTGATAGGCTTCACGATACTTCACACCAGCCTTGGCTATGAGCTGGAACTGGAAAATGTCGTTGCACCCATTGATGGTGTCCTCAACAGGAACACCGTTGACAAGGTACTCTTTCACAGCGGCGGCAACGATACAGGCATTGTTGTTGATGTTGAACGCACCGACAGTGGAAATACCTCTTACCAAATAACCTCCCTTGGACTTGGCTTTTCCGCCCTCCTGCACTTCGACATAATTGTTTACATCCTTCTGTGCAATACGGACAACTGCGTCTTCCTCAAGCTCAAATCCAGTCCTCGACTGCCACTCGTCACAAATCTCGTCCAGTTTCGGCAGATACTTCCTGTCACACTCGACCATGATACCGTCCGTATTGAGCTGGACAATTTTCAAATCGGGTATGTCAGCGTAGAGGTGCTGTGCCAGTTCCATGAGAAAAAGCTGTCCTGTGATACACACAGAGCGTCCCATGAGAGGGTCAAACAGGTCATTGTATTTGTTGAGCAACGCACCGTAGGTGGTGTTCACAACGAGCTTGAGAGCATTGGCAGTAGCTTTGTCACCGCTTGCCTTGGCTTTCATTCGGGTTTCCAACACGTCTTCGAAAACCTTCGCAGAAGGAATGTTCCTTGATGTGTAGCCGCATAGGGTCATGAGGTGAGGATAATAACTCGCCACGTCCTTATTGCGTATTACTCTGTCCTCTGATTCAACGAAGAAGTAATTCGGGATAGCCGCATGAATACCGCCATAACCAACGACTCCCGGACAGTCTCCAATGGAGAAGGTCTGCTTGTCACTGAAAAGCTCCTTGTCAGAGATTTCGGGGTCGTACATTCTGTCAAAGAAATCGAAGACCTCTTGAGGAATGTACTCACGCTTTAGGTTCGGAGGGTAGACATATTTGCGTTCATCATCATGCGGTTTCTGCTCGGCTTTCAAGAGAGCCGCAGTCAACTTGGCATTTGTCATACCCATTGCTTTCACTTCGTCCAGTCCGGCAAGTTTGCCGATATGGATTTTGTTCTTGAGGTAGTCCTTGCGAAGTTCAACCAGCTTTTCTGTGGTGTCAACATCGTGAATACAGTATTTTGCGGTCTCTTTCAGCTCCTCCTCAGTGAGAGGGCGGTCAATGTCAAAGGGTACGGTAGACTCCTCAACGGAAAGACCCAAGTGACCTTCGATAGCTTTGAGGGACAAGCCCATCTGCATATCGTCTTTAATGTCCACGTTGTTGAAACGGAAGAAAAAGTCTCGAAGCATTGGACACTCCCAACCTTGACCTCCGCCGATAATGAAATCGTTCACCTGTTTGACTTCCTGCGGTGTGAACCCACAGCAAATCGCCTTGATGATGAACTGGTCGTAGTGCTTGCTGTTGAAACCGATGTAGATACAGTCCTCAGAGATACACTCTTTCAGTTCCTCGTTGTCGTTGTGGACACAGGTGTACTTCCCGGTTTCAATGTCTTTGAAGATTACAAGCCAGTCTTCGCAGAAGACCTCAACGTCATATACAATCAATCTCAATCGCTTGCACCTCCTTCTTCAACGAAGTAACAACCGTTCTTACGATAGGTCGTACATCGTTTCTTGTAGGACTTCACGAGGTATGCGATATTGTCCACGAAATCGTAGGCAATCGGTTCTGCTTTCCCCTCAAAGGTTCTTGCGATTCTGCCGATGGACTGTGTGATAACTGCGTAGTCTTTCTGTGGTGTGGTGAGGAAAAGACGCTCCAAGCGTGGAATGTCGAGACCTTCCTTCGCAAGCGTGTAGGTAGCAAACAGGTATTTCTTCTTCCCGGTTCGCATATCCTCAATCGCTTTTTCTCGTTCAGCCTTGCCTTTTTTGGTTGTCATTTTGCCGCTCACCATTACAGCGTCCTTCCTCATGTGACTTGGTAGCCATTTCATGAGGTGTTCCAAGTGGTCAAGCCTGTCAGACAGAATCAGACAGCTCTTTCCCTCGTTGAGCTTTATGGTATTGACAATGACTTCCTCCCTTGCAAGATTCTCTGTGAGGTAGGTAATCAGCTTCGTGTAGTTCAGTGTGCCGTCTGTATTCAGACAAGCCCTGCTGATTTCCACTCCTGTGCCGACAGGGAGAATACCGACCTTCATAATTTTGTCTCCGACTGCTTCATCGGGTACGGTGTAGACCACCTGTCCGAGCAGTGCGTATGTGGCGGCAATCATACCGTCAGCCCTGTGGACTGTCGCAGACAAACCGATTTTGTGTCGAGCCGACAGATTGTTCAGCACCTTGTAGAACTGTGTCATTGCCGTAGGTGTCCCGGCACAGCGGTGACACTCGTCCACAATGATTACGTCCCACAGGTCTTTATACTGAGGTAGGTCGAGCTTACACATGGTCTGAATGGTGGCGAAGGTGATACCGCTTCCGACATTTACCTTGCCCTCGGTGATTGTGCCAATCGTCTTCTTATCTACATAAAGCTCTGCACGAGCCTTACTTTGATTCAGAAGGTCGAGCGTGTGAGTGAGCCACAATGCTCGTTTCCCGAACCTCTTGACAAGAGCTATTCCCATTTGCGTCTTACCGCTTCCGGCAGGACTTTGAAGAATACCGTATTTCTGAGCCACCACAGCGTCCACAGCCGCACTTTGATAGTCATAGAGTGGAACATCACACCCACCGTAGAAAACATCGTCAGCGTCAGCGAAAGAGCTGGTGAAGTATGCTTCGTCCTTAATACAGTCCGGGAGATTTCTCAGAAGACCAAACGGAAGAATCAGCGTTTCTCCTCTCATTTCATAGAGTGAGATAGTCTTCGGAGTGTCCCCAAGCCAAAAGTGCATACGAGCTTTTTTGGCATATTCGGGGTTTGCAATGGTTAGGTTCTTCGAACACCATGCCAATGCCGCTGATGTTGGATTTTCGACTGCGAGAGTGTTTGATACCGTCACTCTCATTTTTTCTTCATCCACTTGTAGAGAGGAGTGCCACACTCATGAATCTCTGCTTCGCTCATGCTGGACTGAGAATTTCGCATAGCCTTTATGACGAAGTGAGGAATCATGTAAATCTGACCTCCGGGGAGAAGAATTGCGAACCAGCCGTCACCATTTCCTGTGTCCTTCCACAGCTCCATCGAGAGGTCTTGGTTCTCCTCCATTCGGGAGAGGGCGAACCCTCGATTGCTACACACCTTGCAGTCGATAAGGTATGTCTTTCCGTTTCGGGCGGCGATAACGTCTGCTGGTTGCCCTGCTGAGTTCTGAGCGAGGTTATGTACCCAAAATCCCTCGCTGTAGAGGATTTCGCAGAATCGGGACTCGAAGTCATTTCCGAGTTTTTTGTTGTTACTCATACTCCTCGTCCTCCTCTCTGTATCTCTCAAGCTCCTCCATGAGTTCACGGAAGTAATCAGCCGCTTCATGACCCATGTGTTGCTCAATCAGATAGGCGAAGTCTCTCTCGTTGAAAAGCGTTTCGCATTTGCCGTTTTTAAGCTCAATTACCTGTGGCATTGGACACCTCCTCGTACTCCTTCATGAGAGACAGGATTTCTTCGGAGTAAGCAATGCTGGTGACACCATTTTTCCAAGCCTTTTGTGCGCCGTAGTTCCCCTTGTTGTAAGCCATGAGAGCTTTATCCAGCTCTCCGTATTTGTCGATGTAGGAACTGATGATGGATATGCCGCAGAACACATTCTGATAGGGATTCATCATGTCTGCACAGCGATATTCCTCTTTGAGCCATTCGTGGTTCACAGCGTTTATCTGCATGAGACCGTAATCGTCAGTGGGACTCACTGCTTCCGGGTCGAACCCACTTTCATGTTCAATCATTGCCATAACCAGTGTTACAGGTACGTTCTCGTCTGCACATATTTCGTAGATGTACCTCTGCAATGAATCAGAAAGCGGAACATCGAACAGGAATACGTCCGCTGTGTCCACCAGCACATTTGACTTGTAGGCAGGGACTTCAACTGTCTTGGTGACTGTTATCGTCTCCTGCGGAGGTGTAGTGAGCTTTGCCAAGAAGAACCCCAACACCCCTCCGATAAGCACCAGCAACACGAGAATCATGTTTGCGTAGAGCTTCATGCGTTTGTTTCGATTGATTTTTGCGCTTCTACATTGCGTAGCCATTTTTGAAAGTCCTCCTCGTTCTTAGGGTCTTGGTAGAACTTCTCCAAAATCCCCATCAATGGTCTTGCGAGGTCGTTTACTTGTGAATCAGTGAGACTCACGTTCAGTGAGAATCTTGTCAACTTCATCAAGAACTCGCTTAGACTTGGGATAGGTGTAAACACCACGAATGATACTGGACATTTCCGGGGGCTGAACTGCGATACCTCGCTTACGCAATTCAAGAATCATATCCACCTGTTTAATGCCGAGCTTCTTCATTCGCTCTTGAATCTGACTCATAGAATTTCCTCCTTTCATTGGTTCTGAAAATCGGAATTAGACTTGACAAAATGGCGAATTATTGTTATTATTCTTATAAGACTATATCACCAGTCAACTTCTCAGAACTGCCATTCCGAGAGGTCGGTTTCTTATTGCCAATTCGCATATCCCGAACTTCATGTTCTTATTATAGTTCTTCTTTTGCGAATTGTCAAGCGTAAAATTCAAAAATCACGAATTAAAATTTGCGAAGGAGGAATTGATGTGACTTTTGCAGAAAACATCAACCGTATATGCGCCGAAAGAGGTACAAATCTCACGGCAGTTGTTAAAGCAGTAAAGGGTTCGAGTTCTTTCACTACCCAAATCAACAAAGGGTCTTTGCCGAAGGAACATGAAATGCTGGAAATGGCGAAGATACTTAACTGTTCTGTTATGGACTTCTTCGCTGACGAAGAAGACCTCGAACCACAGGAAAACGCACACGATGAAGACGAGAATGACATTCTCAGAGTGTACCGTTCCTTGTCTCGAAGGGCGAAGCACGAGTTCATGTCAATGGTATATGAGTTCGAGAATCGTAACGAGTTAGAGGGGGATAAAGATAAAACTGCGGCAGTCTAAGGTCATTCCGATAGAATTGCTCAGACGTAAGAAGCTATTGGAGGTGAGATTACGAAAGCAGTAATTTATGCTCGATATTCGAGCCACAGTCAAAGAGAGGAGTCCATAGAGGGTCAGCTTCGTGAGTGTCATGAGTTCGCTCTTAAAAACGGAATGACGGTCATAAATGAATACTGTGACCGAGCAATTTCCGGCAAGACAGATAATCGTCCGAGCTTTCAGCGTCTCATAAAAGACTCCGAGAAGGGACAGTTCGAAGCTGTTATCATGTACACCCTTGACCGTTTCGCTCGTAACAGATATGACTCAGCCATCTACAAGGCAAAGCTCAAAAAACATGGGGTGAGAGTCTTTTACGCAAAACAGCCCATGCCGGACACCCCGGAAGGAATCATTCTTGAATCAGTCCTTGAGGGATATGCCGAGTATTATTCTGAGAACCTGTCTCGAAACATAAAAAGAGGACTGAAAGAAAATGCCCTACAGTGCATTGCCACCGGGGGAGCTGGTGTGGCATTGGGTTACACTGTAGGGGAAGACAGAAAGTATAAAATTGACCCTGTTGGGGCGAAAATTGTCCAAGAGGTCTTCGAAATGTATGCCGATGGTATGTCGGCAACCCAAATCATAAACGTGTGCAATGAGCGTGGATATAAGACCTCAAGAGGTAATCCCTTCAACAAAAACAGTCTCCGTACCATGCTCAAAAACGACAAATATATTGGAGTCTATCGCTTCATGGACGTAGTTGTCGAAGGTGGTGTCCCTGCAATAATCAGCAAGGAACTATTCGATAAGGTACAAGCGAAGCTACAGCACAACTTTACAGCTCGTGCGAGGAACAAGGCAAAGGAAGACTACCTTCTCACAACAAAACTGTTCTGCGGTCACTGTGGGTCTCCTATGGTGGGTGAAAGCGGAACGTCAAAGACCGGGAAGCTCCATTTCTACTATAAATGTATAGATAGGAAGCGAAAGCACGTTTGTACAAAGAAAGTTGAGAAGAAGGACTGGATAGAGGAGCTTGTGACACGCTTCACAGTGCAAGAGGTCTTGACAGACGAAAATATTGACCGCATTGCCACCAAAGCAATGGAAATAATCGAGAAGGAGTCCGCAGATACCACCTACCTCGAAGGATTGCAAAACGAACTCAAGGAAGTTCAGAAGAAAATCAAAAATATCATGACTGCCATAGAGCAAGGAATAATCACTTCTACCACGAAGGATAGGTTGGAGGAGCTGGAATCAGAGAAGAACGAAATCGAAGGAAGAATCGCTCGTGAGGAAATAAAGAAACCGCTCTTGACGAAAGAGCGAATAGTGTATTGGCTACTTTCCTTCAAGAGCGGCGATATAAATGATATAGAGTATAGGCGCAGAGTAATTGACACTTTGGTGAACTCGGTCTACATCTATGACGATGGAGACAAAGGCAGAAGAATCGTACTCACGTTCAATGTTTCTGGGCAGAACACGGCAACAATCTCGTGTTCGGATATTGCGTGTTCAGCTCCACACAAAAGAGTCGACAAAAGGGATTTGGGCGATTTTTTTGCCATTTTCAATATACAATTAATTTTTCAATAAGTAAAAAAATATTGATATAATTTTAACTATGTCATATACTCTTTTATATAATGAAAAGGAGGTATACATAATGAAAGGTTTTGGAATGCACTCGATTGAAAATGCGGGCTGGATTGAGAAAGAACGTCCAAAATGCGGGGCTTTAGACGCAATTATCCGCCCAATAGTACTCGCGCCATGTTCCTCTGACAACCATCTTCTTCATGGTGGCTTTGGAGAGCGTAAAGAATTAATTCTTGGGCATGAAGCTGTAGGTGAGATAGTAGAAGTGGGCAATTTGGTCAATAATTTTAAAACAGGTGATATTGTTGTTGTACCTTGCACTACTCCCAATTGGCTGGCTGAAAATGTACAAGGAGAATATAATGCACATGATGAAGGACTCATGAAAAGCTTTAAGTTTCTGGGTTCTAAAGATGGCACTTTTGCGGAATATTTTCATGTTAATCAGGCAGATGCTAACCTGGTCCTTCTGCCAGAAAACGTATTACCGGAGGCTGCTCTAATGACAGTGGACATGATGTCCACTGGTTTTCATGGTGTAGAAAACGCAAATGTGAGATTTGGTGATAAGGTTGTTGTAATCGGAATAGGCCCTGTTGGACTTATGGCAGTTGCAGGAGCCAAACTGCAGGGTGCTGGTCAGTTGATTGCAATCGGTACTCGTCCGAACTGTGTTAAAATTGCAAAGGAATACGGAGCAACAGACATCGTAAGCTACAAAGATGGCGATATCGTAAAACAGGTAATTGAATTAACCAAAGGCGGCGCGGATTCTGTCATTATTGCAGGAGGAAGCGGCGATATTCTTCGGCAGGCAGTTGAAATGACGGTTCCGGGAGGCTATATTTCCAATGTTAATTTCTTTGACGCTCAGGACGTGCTCTCTATGCCAACATCATCATGGGGCCTTGGCATGTCCGATAAAACTATTCGCGGCGGATTCTGTCCTGGTGGCGCCCGACGCATTAAAAAATTGCTTAATTTGGTTCAATATGGTAGGATAGATACAACAAAACTGATTACACACCGATATAATGGTTTATCAAAAATTGAAGATGCTTTTTATTTAATGGATCAAAAGCCAAAGGATCTGATTAAACCTGTAGTTTTTATTAATTGATACCCGTAAGTTTCACTGGAAAAGTCTGAAGTTATCCAGACTTTTCCAGTTTCAGTTTGTCCGGCGGGCACTCGTTATCAAGAGAGAGAGTAACTATGAAATTGATTGAAGTCAAAGAATTAAATACGGTACTGACAAAGCAACTTTTTGAAGTCTGGGACAAATCAGTTCGAGAAACACATTTGTTTTTATCTGATTCAGAGATTATAGATATATCCAGGTATATTCCACAGGCTTTGAGTTCAATCGCTCATTTAATTGTTGCATTTAATGATGAAAATAATCCTGTTGCATTTATGGGAATTGAAGATAGAAAATTAGAAATGCTTTTTGTATCCCCCGGGTATCGTGGAAAGGGATTAGGAAAACAGCTGATCCATTATGGGATAGACAATTATTCCATAAATGAATTAGGAGTGAATGAACAAAACCCACAAGCGAAAGCGTTTTATGAGCACATGGGATTTCAGGTTTACAAAAGAACTGACACAGATGAGCAGGGAAATCCTTATCCGATTTTATATATGAGATTGGTTTAAAATTTAAGGCAGGTTTTATACAATCTATCAGGATCAGTTAAGTGACTCAAACGTTTATGCGAAGATAGTGCTCAGCAGAATTCTATCGGAATATAAACATAATATGGAGGTAATGAAACAGCACAAAACTGAGATTCATCAGTTTACTGATTTTTTCTGTAACGCAATAACAACGTGACTAAGTTGAGCATGATTGTGACAACAAGGAGCAATCCAGTAATTGAGACCACTCCGCCTGAAGTATCCATAAGTGCAGACCAGTCATTTATTTTTACCAGATAATCAGTATACAGGATTTGCATATACAGAGAAATCCCGCATACGCTAATACTTGTTAAGGAAAATATACCCCATTTACGATTGCTGGCCTTATTATATTGTACCAGGTTAATAACAGGAAGTGCCCATGCAGTCAGCCCCAATATAAGGCTTGCTATATTCAGCCAACTTGCATCTAACATAGTGTTGTTCTCCTTTCAATGTCAATTTTCAATCATATGGTATTATTATAACACTGAATTGTCAATAGTATAGTTGCTTTTCGTTTGACTTAATATTGATATGTTGTTAATTTATTGGTACTTTATAAATAGAAATACTTTATTTAAACGCTATAATAAGGAGGGTTTATGTATGGAAAAGACACTTTATTCGATACTGGCAGTGTTTCCCACACCAGATATCGAAAAGACTGCTAAATTTTATAATGAAGTTATGGGATTTAGGGTGGTTAAATATTTAGAGGTAGAGGAGCCCCATATTTGTCTTTACCGTGATCGTGTGGAGGTGGTTTTGACAAAAGCTAATACCCACAAAGTTTATACGAACAGGGAGTTGTATGGTTACGGGGAAGATTCTTATTTTATTACGGATAATCAGGAAGAATTGCAAAATGAATTTATAAGCAAAGGCGCCAAAATTGTTCGCCCACTAAAGATGACAGATTACAATAATTTGGAATTTGTGTTAGAAGACATTGACGGGCGATGGATTGCTTTTGGTATGAAACAAAAATAGCAGTCGCTAAAACTCAACGTTATTTCTAATTATCATTAAGGTTTCAAGTATTTGCCTTCTTTGTTACGATGGAAGAAATAAAGAGGAGGCAGTAAATTGAAATGAGCATAAAATTAAAAACAGTAATTTTAGAATGTCGGGATATACCGCAATTAGTGTCTTTCTACACAAGCCTTTTACATTGGCCGGTAGTATATGAAATAGAAACATTTGTAGGAATACACTCCAATGAAGACGAGATGGGAATCGCTTTTCAATACGATGAAAATTATGTCCCCCCCACCTGGCCTGCCAAGCTGGGACAGCAACAGATGATGGCGCATTTGGATTTCGCTGTAGAGGATAAGAGTGCGCTAAAGGAAGCAGTGGAAAAAGCCACTATATTAGGTGCAAAAATAGCAGATGAACAGTATGGTGGTGAAGACTGGATTACTATGCTGGACCCCGCCGGACATCCATTTTGTTTTGTTGTATGGAATCATTAAAAGTAAGTGGCAATTATAACATAAATAAGGAAATACTGCAGGATTAGAGAATGATAAAAAAGATGGTTATTCTGGCTTTTAGTGTGTCACTTTTTTTGCTATTAATTTGTATAAACATTTTTAATAATAACAATGAAACTTTTCATAGATCCGAAAGTAAAGTAATACTAGATGATTTTAGTGATATCACCATGACCGTTGAATCAATAACTGATACGAAAATTACAGTTTGTATTAATTCCTCTTCTGATGTTTCTGTAATATTTGGTGAAGATTATATTATTGAAGTGAAAGATGGACAAAAGTGGTATTCATTGCCGGTCAATGACGATATTATGTTTACTTCTATGGGCTATGAACTAAAAAGGGGAAGCAGCTTCCAATGGTCTGTTGATTTTAAAATATTATATGGAAGATTAGCTTCTGGAGAATATCGAATCATTAAAGGGTTTAGAACTGAGCCGCAACAAGACCCGGGTAAAGATTATTTTATTAGTGCAGAATTCTCATTATAAGCAATCATTTCATTGGATCCCTGCTTGAAGAAATTACCCTCACAAGTCAACAATGTGAAACAAATAACAAAGATAACACACATTTAGTCTTATCCTGTTGATAATCACAGAGATTTAACTGTTTTTTTGTAGGATACATTCAATCACGCGGCGGTACAAACCCGTTGAAACTAGTAGAAAATAGTCAAATGGCATGTATTAATTTGCAAAAAATCAAAAATGAACTATGCAATATGTATATAAAAAGAATTATGTTAAATAAAAAACAATACAATACATACAATAAAATTAAATTAATTTAAAATAAATATTGCATTATGCACAAATGTGTGCTATATTGTATATAAGTAAAATCCTAGAGAGAAGAGTGCAGATACGGCAGCAGAAATGCTGATTAGTCGTTATGCACTCTTTTTTTTTGAAAGAAAAAATAAATTCATATTTACGAAAGCTGGTCAATAGACAAGTAAGGAGTGTTGAATGTGGACAACAAATTATGGACTGTTATTGAAAACAACCCTATCATTGCTGCAGTAAAAGATATGGCTGGCTTAAAGAAGTGTGCAGAATCAGATGTTAAAGTGATTTTCATATTATTTGGTGATGTTTGCAATATCAGTGAGATCGTAGACGAAGTGAAAAAAGAAGATAACATCATTATGGTACATATGGACTTGCTGGTTGGCTTAAGCGGAAAGGAGGCTGCTGTTGATTTTATTAAAACACATACAAAAGCAGATGGAATTATAACCACCAAACAGTCTCTGATCCAGCGGGCAAAAGAGATTGGATTATATACAGTACTAAGATATTTTGTGATTGATTCCATGGCTCTGGTGAATATTGAAAAGCAGAATGTTTCCTGTGGGGTACATCCGGATGTCATTGAGATCTTGCCGGGAGTTATGCCAAAAGTGATAAAGAAGGTTTGTAAAATCAGCAAAGTGCCTGTAATTGCAGGCGGACTGATTTCAGATAAAGAAGATGTTATGTCAGCTTTAGGAAGCGGTGCACTTTCCATATCAACCTCTGACCAGGCGGTATGGTTTATGTAGTGAAAAAAACAGTTTTTAATTGTGAGGAGGTAGTTAAAAATGAAAAAGTTCATGAATGACGTGGACCAGGCAGAGAACGAGATGATTTTGGGACTTGTTAAAGCATATCCAAAGGATTTACGAAAGCTTGACTGCGGTAATGTAGTAGTCCGAAGGAATAAAAAAGTAAATAAGGTTGCCCTGATCAGCGGCGGCGGAAGCGGGCACGAGCCTGCCCATGCAGGATATGTAGGAACTGGAATGCTTGATGCTGCTGTGGCAGGAGCAGTATTTACCTCCCCCACTCCCGACCAGATTTATGAAGGGATCAAAGAAATTGCAAATGATGCCGGTGTATTAATGGTGATAAAGAATTACACCGGTGATGTAATGAATTTTGAAATGGCAGCAGAAATGGCAGAGGCCGATGGAATTCTGGTAAAACAGGTAATTGTAAATGATGATGTAGCTGTAAAAGACAGTTTATACACCGTAGGCAGAAGAGGTGTGGCAGGCACAGTGTTTGTACATAAAATAGCGGGAGCTGCAGCTGAGAGAGGAGATGACCTGGGTCAGGTTCAGGAAACAGCCAATAAAGTAATCGCCAATGTCCGCACAATGGGGGCAGCAATCCGCCCGTGTACCGTACCCGCTGCAGGTAAGCCTGGATTTGAGCTGGCAGAGGATGAGATGGAGGTTGGAATTGGAATTCATGGCGAGCCTGGTACCCACCGGGAAAAAATAAAAACAGCCAATGAAATCGTAGATCTGCTCCTTGATAAGATACTTGCAGATTTGGATTATGAGGGAAGCGAAGTGGCGGTTATGGTTAATGGTTCCGGCGCAACTCCTTTGATGGAACTGTTTATCATCAACAACCGGATATCAGACGTCTTAAAAGAAAAGGGTATTTCTGTCTATAAGACTTACGTTGGCGAATACATGACCTCCATAGAGATGGAAGGATTTTCTGTTTCCCTGTTGAAATTGGATGCGCAGTTAAAATCGCTGTTAGATGAAAAAGCTGATACACCTGCATGGAAAGCATGGTGATAATGGAGTGATGAGATGAACAAAGAAAAAATAATTCTGGTAATTGATCAGATGGCAGTTGCTATGGAAAAACAGAAAGAGTTTTTGACAGAATTTGATAATGTCATTGGTGACGGGGACCACGGCATTAATATGGCAAGAGGCTTCTCAGAAGTAATCAAAAAAAGAGATTCACTGGCTAAGATGGATGCCGGTGATATGATAAAAAACCTTGGAATGATTTTGGTGTCTACGGTCGGAGGTGCCTCCGGTCCACTATATGGCACCGCTTTTATGAAAGCAGGAATGTTTCTAAGAGGGAAAGAAGAAGTTACGTATCCCGATTTTTTACAGGCTTTTGCGTGTGCCATAGAGGGAGTAATGGCACGTGGAAAGGCTGCGGAGGGAGAAAAGACAATGCTTGATGCCATGCTGCCTGCAAAGCGTGCGATGGAACAGGAATGGACACTTTCCGGTGACGGGAAAAAGTCAATGGAGGCAGGTCTTACTGCTGCAAGAGAGGGAATTGAGTATACAAAGACAATTATTGCAACAAAGGGAAGAGCGTCCTATCTTGGTGAACGCAGCATTGGCCATCAGGACCCAGGCGCAACGTCGTTTGTATTCCTTTTGGAAGCAATCGCTTCCCAGATGTGACAGGAGGGGATATATGGTTGGTTTTGTAATTGTATCCCATAGCCGGATGTTAGCTGAAAGTGTAGCTGATTTTACCAGGCTCATGGCGGAGCGTGTCACAGTTATTCCGGCCGGTGGATTGGAGGATGGAAGTTTTGGCACCAGCTATCAGCTTATTTCAGATGCTATAGAAAAGGCAAATAGCGGAGACGGTGTTTTGGTGCTTATGGATATGGGAAGTGCCGTTATGACAACAGAAATGGTGTTGGAATCCATGGAGAATCACAAAGTAAAAATGGTTGACTGCCCTCTGGTGGAAGGTGCCGTTGCCGGAACCATTGCAGCAGCCGGGGGCCAGTCTTTGGAATTGATATACCGGAATCTGACAAAATCAGGATATGTTAATAAGTTTTAAAAGGTACGTAAAGTACTTAATAAATGAATAAATCAAAGGAGGGTATTATTGATGTCGAAGTACGTAATGGCTTTGGACTCAGGAACAACCAGCAACAGATGCATTTTATTTAACGAGAAGGGTGAGATGTGCAGTGTGGCTCAAAAAGAGTTTACACAGTATTTCCCCAAACCCGGCTGGGTTGAGCACGATGCAAATGAAATCTGGCCTTCCCAGTTAGGGGTAGCGGTTGAAGCAATGTCTAAGATTGGTGCAGTTGCTGAAGATATTGCTGCAATTGGTATTACAAATCAGAGAGAGACAACGATTGTCTGGGACAAAGCAAATGGAGAACCGGTATATCATGCAATCGTATGGCAGTGCAGACGTACTTCTGAGTATTGTGACTCCTTAAAAGAAAAGGGACTCACCGATTCGTTCAGGCAAAAAACAGGTCTTATCATTGATGCTTATTTCTCAGGAACCAAGCTGAAATGGATTTTAGACAATGTGGAGGGCGTCAGAGAACGGGCCGAAGCCGGAGAACTTCTCTTTGGTACAGTGGAAACCTGGCTCATATGGAAGCTGACAAAGGGCAGAGTTCATGTGACGGATTATTCCAATGCATCAAGAACCATGTTATTCAATATACAGGAGCTGAAATGGGATCAGGATATCTTAAAAGAATTAAACATTCCGGAATGTATGCTTCCGGAAGCGAAGCCATCAAGCTTTGTGTACGGGGAATCTGATTCCCAGTTCTTTGGCGGTCCGATCCCCATTGGCGGTGCAGCAGGAGACCAGCAGTCCGCTCTGTTTGGCCAGACCTGTTTTACAGCCGGTGAAGCGAAAAATACATACGGAACCGGATGTTTCCTCCTTATGAATACCGGAGAAAAGCCTGTATATTCGAAAAATGGGTTGGTTACAACAATTGCCTGGGGTCTTGATGGAAAGGTAAACTATGCTCTGGAAGGATCCATCTTTGTGGCGGGTGCTGCCATACAGTGGCTCCGCGATGAGATGAAGCTGGTTGATTCCTCACAGGATTCTGAGTATATGGCGAAAAAGGTAAAAGATACCAATGGCTGCTACGTAGTTCCTGCATTTACAGGACTTGGCGCGCCTCACTGGGATCAATATGCCAGAGGAACCATTGTAGGTATTACAAGAGGAGTCAACAAGTACCATATTATCCGGGCGACTCTTGAATCACTGGCTTTCCAGGTAAATGATGTAATAAGCGCTATGCAGGCAGACTCAGGCATCACCCTCAGCACATTAAAAGTGGATGGCGGAGCCAGCGCTAACAATTTCCTGATGCAGTTCCAGTCTGACATTATGGGAGCGCCGGTGCACAGACCGGTGTGTGTAGAGACGACTGCCATGGGAGCTGCATACCTTGCAGGGCTTGCAGTGGGTTACTGGGAGAGTAAGGAAGCGGTTGTAAAGAACTGGCAGATTGACAAAGTATTCCGTCCCGATATGGCCGAAGCTGAGAGAACAGATCTTGTAAATGGCTGGAATAAAGCTGTTAAATGTTCTTATGGCTGGGCAAAGGAATGATATCGTTTCTATAAACCGAGATTTCAGGAGGTAAGGGAGTATGTTGATTTTTATTTCAGAACTGATCGGTACCATGTTGCTCATATTACTTGGTGATGGCGTAGTAGCAAACGTTACGTTAAATAAGTCGGGGATGAAAGGGGCCGGATCGGTCCAGATAACATTTGCATGGGGTCTTGCAGTTATGCTGCCTGCCTTTATTTTCGGGGCCTCTTCTGGAGCACACTTTAATCCTGCGTTAACCATCGCCCTGGCGGCAGAGGGATCTGTAAGCTGGAATGTAGTTCCAACATACATCACTGCACAATTAATTGGAGCATTTCTTGGAGCAACCCTGGTTTATGTGTTGTTTAAGGGACAGTTTGACCTTACAGAAGATGCTGCAACAAAGCTGGGCGTGTTTTCCACAGGTCCATCTGTACCCAATACCGGACTGAATCTGTTAAGCGAAGCAGTTGGAACATTCGTGCTTGTTTTTGCAATCAAAGGCGTTGGAAATGTGGCAAACTTAGCCCCAGGCGTTGACAAACTTCTTGTATTTGGTATCATTGTTTCCGTTGGCATGTCTCTTGGCGGTTTAACTGGATACGCCATTAATCCAGCCCGTGATTTAGGCCCCAGGATCGCCCATGCATTACTTCCCATTAAAGGAAAAGGTGATTCCAATTGGAAATATTCCTGGATACCGGTAGTTGGTCCTGTAATTGGCGCTCTTGCAGCTGTGTTGTTGTTCAATGTAATTCCCTGGTAGAATAAAAAATTAATATACAATGCCTAAGTGAAATCGTAAGCCGGGTAAACCAGCAGGTCAATGCTGATTTACCCGGCTTATCTTTATATGGGGGTGCAAAGACTTATCTGCGTAATTTTTCCATTTTAACCTTGATTACTGATGATTCAGTTGATAAAATGAAAAAGTAGAATATGTAAAATATAGATTTAAGGGGAGAAAGATGAAAAACAGATGTATACATACTCAAAAGGTCATGAAGGAATACCATTATGCAGTCATGCGGGATTATTACCGGAAGCTGATAATTCCGTTTTTAATTGTGTACTTATTGATTATCATTAATTTTGTTATGAAATTTATGAAGCACGACATAGGAACGTTGACCATATTTTATGTGGCAGCTCCAGTTTTTCTGGCAGGAGTATTGATTGCCAAGCTGGAAAAAGTGATTCGATTAAATCAGCGGCGTATGCAGGTAATATATGGGAAGTCTGATTGTGAATGCATGGTTGAGTTTAAGGATCTTATCATGATTACTACAGAAAATAAAAATCAACGGGAGATTTCGTATCAGGATATTTTAAAATATATTGAGACTAAGAATCTGATTATACTTATTTTTGATGGCCGAATATTTATACCTCTCGATAAAAATGGTTTTATTGAAGGAGATGTAGAAAGCTTCAGGGAATTTATAGACGGTAAAATAAAGAAATAGAGGCATAATATAAAAATTGCAGATCTGTAGTTTCAGACCTGCAATTTTTATGTTATTTATTTCAGCAAATCCTGATATTCCGGATGTTTTTCAAACCAGGTGATAGCATAGGAACATGTCAGAACTGCTTTTTTTCCTTGCGAGCGCAGATGATCTGCCGCCGCTTTCATCAGCTGACCTGCGATGCCCTGTCCTCTGAGAGAATCATCCACAAAGGTATGATTAATATTAACTGTGCTGTCATCTACGTCTGGAAATGTAACTTCAGCCAGCAGGTTGCTGTCTGAATGATAAAGTGCAATCTTATTAGGGGTGTAGGTAAAGTTCATATATAATACCTCCTGTCTTGTAATGAAATGATTATATCATTTCATGCAGAAAGGTTCAAGAAGTTCTCTTTGTATTATGTTTCATAACGAAAAGAGGACAAAAAAAGAGCATCGTAAAAATTGGGGAAACGATGCTCCAAAGAAGAGTTATAGTAAGTATAACCTAAAAACATCATTATGTAAAGCTGAAAATATGTGAGAAGTGTGGAAAATTTGAGAATTTAACGTATTATTGTGATATTGGTGTATTTATAAAATAATTTATTTTATATGATGTTTTACTGAAATATTTTAATACCTTTTCTTTACAAATCATGACATACAGATGTCTTTTTTTCTGTGATAGGATGTTTTGTATTACAGTTTTTTTCTGAAAACCCCTTTTTTAAATAACATACCAAAGACAATTCCCATTGCTAATCCGATTATAAGATTATTAATTACTGAAGCGCAGATCAAACCAACGCTGATGCCCAGTACCAGGCCGTTCTGGTCAGAGTTATTTTTGTTAAAATATGAATTTGGCATTATGTATTACCCCTTACGTTTTTTTTCTATATTACATCAGTAATTACGTGAAGTACACTGGTATTTTCTGAGAGTAATACATAAATAAGGGACATTTGCAAAGAGAGGGAAGAGATGGAAATGATATCGGATGGATGAGGCCATTGATGCAGCAATCAGGAGATTTTCGTTATTTAATCAATGCAAAGATATTATAATAGAAAAATGGTCCTCCGATCTCCAGTGTTAAGAGAACATTATGTCAAAACAGGTGGGAGAAATTACCAATTCCATTTTATGGAAATAATATTGATTTTTATTCCAATAATTGCTAATATATGATCAGAATACCAGAATCAGCAAGGAGACTTAAATATGGCTAGAGGAGTAAGAAAATCATCACTGGAAAAGCTTCAGAAGGAATTGGCAGACGTACAGGAATCAATTCAGCAGCATAAAAATTCAATTACTGAGTTAATAGAAAAAGAAAAGGAAATCCAGGAAAAGATCAGTCTGGAACAGTTTAAGGAAGTATCTTCTATTCTGGATCAGCAGAAGATGTCTATCTCTGATTTAAAAGAATTCCTGATATCCAGGACAAAATAAGAAGAATTTTATGAGAGGTACCGATTGGTATCTCTTATTTTTATGGGAATGAATCATAATCCAAATTGATTGCCAGCTGGAAAAAATTGGTGTATCCTTAAAGATATGTATTGATTAACCACTGGAGGAGAGAGTTATGATTCGAATTGCAATCGTGGATGATGATGCAGGGAGTGTATTACAGCTAAAGGAATATTTACTCCGGTATCAGAACGAACGAAATGAGGTGTTTAGCATTCTCACTTTTTCTGACGGAGATGAAATCGTTGAAAATTATAAAGCAGAGTACGATGTTATTTTACTGGATATAGAAATGAGATTTATGGACGGGATGACGGCAGCTCAGCTGATCCGGGAAAAAGATCCGGAGGTGATTCTCATCTTTATCACCAATATGGCTCAGTATGCCATTAAGGGTTACACCGTCGGGGCAACGGATTATGTACTAAAACCAGTTTCCTATTTTTCTTTTTCCCAGAGACTTGATAAGGTAATCGGGCGTATCAACCGGAATGTGAAAAAATATATGGCAGTTAATATAAAGGGAGGTACGGTGAAACTGTATCTGCCGGATATTTATTATATTGAGAGTCTGGGACACCGGCTTATTTATCATACACTGACAGGGGAATATGTGACCTTTGGGGCAATGAAAGAGGTGGAGGAAAGACTGAAGGGGTTAAATTTCTTCCGCTGCAGTAAGGGATATCTTTTAAACCTGGAACATGTGGAAAGCGTGCAGGAGGGCTGTGTGCTGATGAAGGGAGCCCGGCTGACCATCAGCAGAACCAGGAAAAAGGAATTTATGGAGGAACTGACCAATTATCTGGGAGGGGCTTTATGATGAACCATATTGCACTGACAGAGATTCCAAGGCTGTACACGGGGATCGCGGAATGGGCTGCATGCACCATCTATGTTTTAAATCTGAAAAGGAAATGGAAAGGGCCTTCCCTGGCGGCGGTTATATGTGCTGCGTGCTTTTTGCAATGCGGGATACAGCTGGCAGCTGGCACATTTCCCAAGTCACTGTGGATTCCCGGAATGCTACTGGCAATCGGACTGATGCAGGCATATTTTATGATCACCTGTAAAGTTACGGCGGGCAGTGCAGGGTATTACTGTGTCCGGTCTTTTATTCTGGCAGAATTTACGGCATCTTTAGAGTGGCAGCTTTATTATAATGCTGTATTAAGTACCCGGATATCGGAGATGTGGCTGGATATTCTTGTTTTTTTCATCGTCTTCGGGGCTGTATTTGGAGGCGCTTATTTTTTGGAAAGAAAACATATCCGGAAGGAAACGATTACGCTGAAAGAACTGCTGTTTGTGACCGCTACCGGTGCAACTGTATTTTTCGTCAGCAATTTAAGCTTTGTATATTCCAATTCCCCATTCAGCAGCCAGATTACAAAAGAGATCTTTAACATCAGGACTCTGGTGGATCTAAGCGGTCTTGTCATCCTTTTTGCATATCACATATTAAGACAGGAGATGCAGGTGAAATACGATTTAGAGGCTATGCGTAACATTCTCCAGAGCCAGTATTCCCAGTACCGCAAGTCAGGGGAAAGCATCGAGATGGTCAACCGGAAATACCATGATTTAAAACATCAGATTGCCGTTTTAAGGGCAGAACAGGACTCTGAGAAACGGCTGGCATTTTTAGACGAAATGGAAAGCGAGATCCGTACCTATGAAGCCCAGAACAAGACGGGCAATTCCGTGGTGGACACCATACTCACCGGGAAAAGTATGACCTGTCAGAGACATGAGATTGAGCTGACCTCTGTGGTGGATGGGAAGCTGTTAAATTTCATTCATGTAATGGACATTTGTACCATTCTTGGAAATGCGTTGGATAACGCCATTGAATGTGCCATACAAATCGAAGAAAAGGAGAAGAGGCTGATTCACGTGGAAGTCCTATCCAAAAAAGATTTTGTTGTTCTGCGGTTTGAGAATTATTTTGAAGGAAATATTCAGTTTGAGAATAATCAGCCAGCGACGACTAAGGCCAACAAGGAGTACCATGGATATGGCATCAAAAGCATTAAATATACGGTTAAAAAGTACAATGGCTGGGTAACCATTGATACGAAGGATAACTGGTTTAAACTGAATGTAGTCATTCCCCTTCCCAGAGAGGATTAAGTAAATAATCCGGCAGTGCCGCCTATCCACCCGGACAGGCGGCACTGCTTTTCATGCAGAAAAACCGACCAGTTGTGCAATTGACAGTCCGGTCCGCCATAATTGTGCTAAAGTAAGGATACAAAAACGATGTATGGAGGAGGATGAAAGAAATGTTACAGATCAATATTGATGATGTGTTAAAAATCGTCAAGCTGTGTGTACCATATCTTATTGGCTTTGCTGTAGTTGTGGCAGCTGCGGTCATAGCCATGGTGGTATGCCGGAAGAGGAAGGGGTCTGCCAGATATCTGATCCGCAAGAACAGTCTTATGGCTATGCTTCTTGCTTTGGTTGTGGTTGTAAACTTAATCTGCTGGGGACCGATGTCTAATTTGATTTCACTGGCAACCGGCAGCGGAACTATTTCACAGGAAACATCTGACGAGGCAACTGCTCTTTGTACAGAGATTGCCAGGGAAGGGATTGTACTTTTGAAAAATGATGCAGACCTTCTTCCCTTAAAGAATAATTCCAATTTAAACGTTTTTGGATGGGCATCTACAAACCCGTGCTATGGAGGAACGGGCTCCGGTTCTTTGTCAAAGGCATATGAGACGGAGTCACTGCTTCAGGGTCTTACGGATGCGGGCTTTAAACTGAACACCAGTCTGACCGATTTCTATACGGCATACCGGACAGACCGTCCAAGCGTTGGCATGTGGGATCAGGACTGGACGCTGCCGGAGCCTGCAGCTGATACTTATAGCAGTAAGCTAATGGAAGATGCCAAAGCTTTTTCTGATACGGCAATGGTAGTTATTACCCGCGTTGGCGGAGAGGGGGCAGATCTTCCCACGGATGTAAGCAAGGTTACATACACCGATAACTCCAAGGATTACAAGGATTTTGAACCAGGAGAACATTATCTGCAGTTAAGCCGTACAGAGAAAAATCTGATGGATCTGGTATGCTCAAGCTTTGACAATGTCATTGTGGTATACAACGGTGCCAACGCCATGGAACTTGGCTTTGTCAATGATTACAGCCAGATTAAAGGAGTTCTCTGGTGTCCGGGTACCGGTCAGTCCGGTTTTAAAGGACTGGGGGAGATTATGAGCGGTGCCGTCAATCCATCAGGAAAAACAAGTGATACATTTGCGGCTGATCTGACAAAAGCACCCAATTACAATAACTTTGGAAGTTTCACCTACGATAACATGAATGAATTTAAAGGCAAGGCATTTAAAGGTGCGGATACCTATCCCAGCTTTGTCAACTATACGGAAGGCATTTACACCGGTTATCGTTTCTACGAGACGGCAGCAGCAGAGGGATTAATTGATTATAAAAAAGAGGTAATTTATCCCTTTGGCTATGGATTGTCCTATACGTCCTTTCAGCAGGAAATGGGGCAATTAACAGAACAAGACGGAACAATCTCATTTGATGTTACAGTAACCAACACAGGGAAAAATCCGGGTAAGGATGTAGTGGAGGTCTATTATAATCCGCCTTATACCAATAAGGGAATCGAAAAAGCTTCCGCGAATCTGATCGCATTTGATAAAACTGATATTATAAAACCAGGGGACTCCCAGACCATCAGGATATCCCTTCAGGCGGAAGACATGGCTTCCTTTGATGAGGCTGTAAATGGCTGCTATGTATTGGAATCCGGTGATTATGGCATATCGATCCGGTCTGATTCCCACAATATCATTACAGAACAGAAGTATCACGTACCAGAAACCGTGATATATAATGAGTCTGCACCACGTACTTCAGATAAAGCAGCTGCAGTAAATCAGTTTAAAGATGCCAGTGGAGATCTGACCTATCTTTCCCGTGCAGATGGATTTGCCAACTTTGAAAAAGCAACGGCAGCGCCTAAAAATATGAGCATGCCCGAGAAATACAAGAAAACCTTTATAAACAACAGCAATTATGATCCGGCTGCCCACAACAATGACAGTGATCCCATGCCGGTGACAGGTGCGAAAAACGGGATAAAGCTTGCTGATATGCGGGGACTGCCCTTTGATGATCCCAAGTGGGAGAAGCTGCTTGACCAGCTGACTGTGAGTGATATGGATGCGTTGACTGCGATCGGAGGTTATCAGACCTCTGAGGCAAAAAGTGTAAATAAAGTTGGAACCGTAGACTGTGACGGCCCTGCTTCCATCAATAACAACTTTACGGGAACCGGATCCATCGGTTTTCCATCTGCTGTTATGATAGCCAGCACCTGGAATCATGACATTGCAGAGGCTTTTGGTGAGAAGATCGGTAAGATGGCGGATGAAATGAAGGTGTCCGGCTGGTATGCACCGGCCATGAATATCCACCGCTGTGCATTTGCAGGCCGTAACTTTGAGTACTATTCTGAGGATGGTGTACTTTCCGGACAGATGGCAGCCAGAGCAGTGGCTGGAGCCGAAAAGCACGGAGTTTATGCATATATCAAACATTTTGCATTAAACGACCAGGAAACCAACCGTCTTAATATGCTATGTACCTGGTCCAATGAGCAGGCAATCCGTGAGATTTATCTAAAGCCTTTTGAAATCGCGGTAAAAGAAGGTCACGCAAAGGCAGTTATGTCCTCCTTTAATTATATAGGAACCGTGTATTCCGGTGCCAATAATACGCTGCTTAATACGGTTCTGCGTGATGAATGGGGATTTCAGGGATTTGTTCTTACCGATTATTTTGGAGGTTACGGCTTCCAGAATGCAGATCAGGAGATCCGCAACGGCAATGACGCCATGCTGGTTGCCTATGATACGGAAACAAATCATGTAAAAGACAAGACCAGCGCTACCAGCTTAAATGCCATGAGAAAGTCCAGTAAAAATATTATGTATACAGTAGTGAACAGCCGTGCCTATGAAGGAAACAATGCAAATGTAAGTCTGCTGGTGTGGCAGATTGCGGCAATTATCATTGATGTGATTCTGGCAGCAGGATTCATTATAATAGAAATAAAAATTATTAAAAACTACAAAAAGCGGTTGGAAAAGGAAGGAATGACAGAATGAAACATGAGGATATCATCCGAAAAATGACAATGGAGGAAAAGGCGGCTTTCTTAAGCGGAAAAAACGTCTGGCAGTCCAGAAATATCGACCGGCTTGGAATTCCTTCCATATTTTGCGCGGATGGGCCCCATGGAGTCCGTAAACAGGCCGGTGCAGGGGATCATTTAGGACTCAATGCCTCCCTGCCGGCGACCTGTTTTCCCACGGCTGCCACCGTGGCAAACAGCTGGGATGAGGATCTTGCAGAGAAAATCGGAAGAGCCCTTGGAGAAGAGGCTTCCAGCCAGGATGTAAATGTCCTGCTGGGGCCGGGGCTGAACATCAAACGAAGCCCACTTTGCGGAAGAAATTTTGAATATTTTTCAGAAGATCCTTTTTTGTCAGGTAAGATGGCAGCGGCCTATATCAGGGGAATTCAAAGTGAAGGAGTTTACGCCTGCCCCAAGCATTTTGCAGTCAACAGCCAGGAACGGCTTCGGATGTCTGTTGATTCCGTCCTTGACGAACGGACACTGAGAGAGATTTATCTGGAAGGCTTTGAAATTGCGGTAAAAGAGGGCGGAGCAAAGTCCATTATGACCAGCTACAACGCAGTAAATGGGGTTTATACCAATGAGAATAAGCATCTGCTCAGGGATATTCTGCGCACTGACTGGAAATTTGACGGAATTGTCATTACGGACTGGGGCGGTTCCAACAGCCATGTGGAGGGAGTTTTGGCTGGTTCTAATTTAGAGATGCCTGCACCCGGGCTGGGTTCTGCAAGAGAGCTGTTAGCAGCGGTGGAAAACGGCGCACTTACCGTGGAGGAACTGGATACCTGTGTGGATGATTTATTAGATGCTGTGCTGGATCTTACAGCAGCTCCCCAAAATAAAAAGAAATCCTTTGACAAAGAAGCCCATCATGAACTGGCAAGAAAGGCCTCTTTGGAAAGCATTGTACTTCTTAAAAATGACGAAGGTCTGCTTCCGTTAAATTCCGGTTGTAAGGTAGCCGTAATTGGAGATTTTGCATTTATCCCCCGTTATCAGGGGGCAGGGTCTTCCATTGTAAATCCCCTGTCTCTGGAGACCATTGAGTCAGTAATAAAGAGTGCCCCCTTGAATCTGGTGGGATGCTCCAAAGGATATGAACGAACCGGCAAAGAGAATGAAGCACTGAAAAATCAGGCGCTTGCCCTGGCGGAAAAAGCCGATGCAGTTCTTTACTGCTTCGGGCTAGATGAACTTAGTGAATCCGAGGGGCAGGACCGGACCCATCTGGAAATACCGGGCAACCAGATCAGCCTGCTTAAGGATCTGGTTAAGGTAAATCCGAACATTGTGGGAATTTTAAGTGCTGGATCTGTAATAGAATTGCCGTGGCAGTCCTGTTGTAAATCCATTCTGCATGGTTACTTAGGCGGTCAGGCAGGAGCAGGAGCCATGATATCTGTCATAACCGGTGAGGCCAATCCCTCCGGCCGGTTAGCAGAAAGCTATCCCATGAACCTTACAGATACCTCTGCATATCACTATTTTCCGGGGATGGAACGCTGTGCAGAATACAGGGAAGGGATCTTTGTGGGTTACCGGTATTACAGTACGGCAGGGATCCCCGTCCGTTATCCCTTTGGTTTCGGATTGTCCTACACAACATTTGATTATTCCGGTTTGCAGTTGTTGGAAGACCGTGTTCGTTTTACCATCAGCAACAAGGGGGACCGGGATGGGAAAGAAGTGGCCCAGCTCTATGTAGGCGGGCCCGGGAAAACAATTTTCCGTCCGGAGAAAGAATTAAAGGGCTTTGTAAAGGTTGATTTAAAAGCAGGGGAGAGTAAGACGGTAGAGATCCCCTTTGATGACAGGACGTTCCGGTACTGGAATGTGGTGACGGACCGGTTTGAAGTGGAAAAAGGAGATTACACCATATCCATTGGAGCCAGTGTGGAAGATATAAGATTAAGCGGTACGCTCACTCGTTCAGGTACCACAGATGTACTGCCATATGTACCGGAAAAAATGAAATCTTATTATTCCGGGCGAATTGCTGATGTATCCGCAGAAGAATTTGAGACGCTGTTAGGACGCCCCATTCCCAACGGGAAATGGAGCGGAGAGCTGGGAATCAATGATGCATTCTGCCAGATGTACTATGCAAAGAGCCGGCTGGCAAGACTTATTTACGCCATTTTGACGGGACTGAAAAATAAAAGTGAAGCAAAGGGTAAACCGGATTTAAACCTCCTTTTTATTTACAGCATACCGTTTCGTGGGATTGCAAAAATGACAAATGGCATGGTCAGCATGGAAATGGCAGAGGGAATGGTTCTTGTTGTGAACGGACATTTCCTGAAAGGTATGAAAAAATTAATCGGAGGTTTTTTCTCCAATGCAAAAGCGAACAGAATTTATGAAAAGAAGCTGTCTGGGAAATAGATTGGAGTGATGGAATGCTGACAGGTTTAAAAAGAGGATGGAAGTCGTTTACAGACAGACATCCCGCAATGGCACAATTTATAATATTTTTTATGGTATCCAACGGGGTTACGGTCCTGCAGATGATTTTAATGCCGGTTTTCAGGAATGTATTCGAAATGACCGCTCTTGTAAATACCAATTTCCAGATCGGCCACATCGGTTCCAACTTAGATGGCTCTCCTTACTATATTTTTAATTATGGGGCAGGAACTCTTTCCATGGGCGGAGGCGGAGGACTTGCATACTTTCTGGCAGTGGAGATTACCATGGCAATTGCACAGGTGATCAATTTCTTTCTTCAGAGAAATGTGACATTCAAAGCCAATAACGGTATTTTTAAGGCGGCCGTGTGGTATGTGATCGCTTATGTGATCATTACTATCGGCGCAGCTGCCCTGCAGGGACTTTATAAGGCTCCGGTCTATGATCTCTTTATGAACCGGTTTCATTTAGGCAGGAGCGGTGAAACCATGGCAGATGTGATCACAATGCTGATTAATTCAGCTGTTTCATTCTGGGTCTTTTTCCCCATCTTTCGTATTATTTTTAAAAACAAGGAAGATTAAAGCGGTATTTGCAGGAGCCGGCTCCGTTTTTGGGGCAGTTCACATCTTGTCTCTGTATTCCATATAATAAAGTGTACAGCAGATAAATCAAAATATACAAATGGCTAGTGAAACTTTTACGTCGCAGAAAGCTCTTTGCTGTCAGGAACATTTAAATACCTAAGTGTATTAACTGAAAGGTGTGAACGTTGAACTGCTTTTTCGAATCTTGCTGGAATAACTGTAATGGGAACTGCAGCGGCGACGATTGTAGTTAAAATAAGCGGAAGTCAGGTGGTATCGGCTTCCGCTTTTCACATGAACAAAAACAGAAAACAGACACAATTAAAGGGCAGGCAGCATATTCTGAATGGTACTATAAAAATATTAAAGGAAATTCAGAACCATGCAAAGGGGGAAATACTACCGGGATTGCCTGCCGGTAAGGGAACCATATTACTGCCTGAAAGCAGTCAGGAAAGAAAGAAACGTACTAAGAGCGTGGATAAAAGGCATATTGTGGTATAAACAGGCACTGAAGCAGGAACCGCTTATTACAACAAAGGTAAAACGTGTGGCACAGCAGACCGGTGTGGATATGGCCGGTACCCAGTACCGGATCAAGTCAGTCGGCTCTTATTTAAAAAAATTCTACCGTAAATACAGCCAGACAGGGCAGGCGTGTGAAATTAACGACATACTGCGCTACACCTACACCGTTTCTCCGGAAGTGCTTTCAGAAAAAGTATTAAAAATTATTGAGATCTACAAAAATTCAGGTTATAATACGGTTGAAATTGAGAATTACTGGCTTGACAATCAGAATCCCTATAATGGAATTAATACCATACTGCGGTCACCACAGGGGCAGACCTTTGAGCTTCAGTATCATACACCGGAAAGCTTCGGTGTAAAGAGCGGAAAAATCCATGAACTGTATGAAAAACAAAGACTGATAAAGGATGTCAGCAGTAGGGAATACATAGAACTGGGGGATCAGATGTTTGAACTTTCTGATTCTATGGAAATTCCCAAAGGCATAGAAAAAGTGCAGTTCTTTGGATATGAGAACGGAGAATGGGTGAGACGCGGATTGTCTCTGGGATATTTTTATCCCGATGCCCCGGAATTTGACTGCTATGAAATCATTACGGAAACAGAGGCAAAACGGATTTTAGATAAAGAATGAAAGGATGTATTCCGATAAAAATACATCCTTTTATTTCCACTATTAATCGAACATACATTCGGTTATCATATACTTAGAGGTGAGTGTATGAATCGGGTTATTTTTCATATTGATGTGAATTCTGCGTTTTTAAGCTGGGAAGCGGTTTATCGCTTAAAGCATCTTTCGGGAAATCTGGATCTGCGGCTGGTGCCGTCCGCAGTGGGAGGAGATGTGACCATGCGCCATGGAATTATTCTGGCGAAGAGCATTCCCGCAAAGAAGTATGGCATCCACACCGGTCAGTCCGTTACGGAGGCACTCCAGAAGTGTCCCGGACTTTTACTGGTTCCGCCCAACTATAATCTGTACCAGCGGTCCTCCCAAAGCTTTATCCGCATTTTGAAGGAGTATTCTCCCACAGTAGAGCAATATTCCATTGATGAGGCATACATGGATATGACGGGAATGGAAGCACTGTTTGGAGAACCCCGGAAAGCAGCTTTGGAAATCGGGAGGAGAATCAGAGAAGAGCTGGGCTTCACCGTTAATATTGGTATTGCTGATAATAAAGTCCTGGCAAAGATGGCTTCCGATTTTAAAAAGCCGGACCGGGTTCATACGCTTTGGACCGGAGAAATCCAGGAAAAACTCTGGCCATTGCCGGTCAGTGAACTGTTTTTTGTAGGCAGGGCCACGTTTCGGAAACTTAGCCAGCTGGGAATAAAAACAATCAAAGATCTGGCGGAAACCGACCCTGGACTCATAAAAAGCCATTTTGGCAAGATGGGAGAGGTGATCTGGTGCTTTGCCAATGGACTGGATTTTTCAGCGGTAGAACCAGTTCCGCCCCCCAACAAAGGATACGGCAACAGCACCACCATCGCATTTGATGTAGCAGATAAGGAACATGCCCATCTGGTGCTGTTATCCCTTGCGGAAACCCTGGCGGCAAGACTCCGGTCGGATAACGTCCGTGCTGGAGTGCTATCCGTAGGAATCAAGGACTGGGATTTTCACTATTACAGCCATCAGACCATTCTTTCTTCCCCTACCAATATAACAGAAGAGATTTTTCAGTCAGCCTGCCAGGTATTTGATGAGGCATGGGATAAACAGCCGGTCCGCCACCTTGGGATTCACACAACCCGGATTACGAAGGGGAGTGATAGACAGCTTGGCCTGTTTGACACAGGAGACTATGAAAAGCAGCAGCGTCTTGATGAGACCGTGGATGAAATCAGAAAACGGTTCGGCAATGATTCTATTATAAGAGCCTCTTTTTTAACATCACCACAGAATACGACAGCACGCTGTCTGGATCATATGGGAGGCGGAATCAGCAGGGAAAAAAGGACTGTGGATTACAGCAGACAGACTATTTTATAAAAACAGGAAGTGAGAAGGATGTCCACTTTTGGAATCGGGATCAATGCAGAGGCGATTGACAGCGGAGAAATAAAAGGTAAAATGTATCATATAGCCTGTAAGGCGTGGTTTACAGCCAGCTGTAATTTAAGACCCTTAAGCTTTAAATTTGAAGGCGATGACGGAGAGATCCAGACGGTAAGGGAAATCACGGTAAAACATAGCGAAAATAAAATTTATTCAGGAATTCCTTCCAAAGAATATGGGTGTGAAGCCGTAATCGGAGGAATACGCCATGAATTTAAGCTGATTTTTTACATGGAAGCCTGCAAATGGGTTATGATATTACCAAAATAAAATACAGGGAGGGAGAATGGCATGTGCGGAAGGTATTATGTGGATGATGAGACAGCAAGAGAAATTGAACAGCTGGTAAGAGAAATTGACAATAAAATAAACAGAGAGCGCCTTACCGGTGACGTTTATCCCACCAGCCAGGCAATGGTTCTGATCAGCAGGGACCGTCAGGTAATGCCTGTCCGGCAGCGCTTCGGATTTGAGAACTTTCAGAAAAAAGGTGTGATTTTTAATGCCAGATCGGAGTCTGTGCTTCAAAAGCCCATGTTTCGTGAAAGCATTCTCTTACGCAGGGCAGTCATTCCATGCAGCGGATTTTATGAATGGAGTAAAAACAAGGAAAAAGCGGCCTTTTACAGGGAACATCATCCCACCATGTTTCTGGCTGGCTTTTATCAGCGGGCTGAGGAAGACCGGTTCGTAATTCTCACAACCAATGCCAATTCTTTTGTGGCACCGGTTCATGACCGGATGCCGCTGATACTGGAAAAAGATGAGATCAGAGACTGGCTTTCTGACAAAGAAGCGTTCCGGGATATGCTGGGGGAGAGACAGATTCCGCTGAAGCGGCGTCAGGAATATGAGCAGCAGGAGCTTAAGTTTTTTTAACCATAATTGAGATTTTATATCAAAAACTTACAAAAAAAATAAGTTTTACCGCCTGAATTCCATTAAAAAAAGGATTGTAAAGGGAATCAGGCGGTGTTATAATTTCATATAGTTAATTAGCTAACTATTAACAAGCTAACAAAAGGAGGCGTGAAAATGAAACCGATGTGCCGTTTTGGAGCGGAAGGATCAATGGAAATGAGCTCACCGATGCACAGCGTTATGACAAAATATATGAAGATCATGAAGATGCACCGATGCATTTTAGATGAACAGGGAAAGCAGACCGGAGTATACCGGAGCCAGCATCAGATTTTAATGATGCTTTATGAACATTCCAATGTGTCACAAAAGGAGATTGCAAAACGCCTTTACGTTTCCACTGCCACCATAGCGGTATCAGTAAAGAAACTGGAAAAAGGAGGTTACATTACCCGGATTGTCGACAAAGAGGATAATCGGATGAATCAATTGTGCCTGACAGAGAAAGGGAGGGATATGGTAAGCAAAAGCCGGGAATATTTCCGTAATGTAGAAATGAAGATGTTTCAGGGCTTTTCCGATGAAGATTTAATGAATATGGGCAAGGTTCTGGACCGTATTTATGACAATTTATCCCAAATACCTGTAGAAAAAGACATGGCAGAAAGAGAGGAATAACAACTTGAAACGATACTGGAAATATATAAGACCCTATCTGGGTGCCTTTATTCTGGCTCCTGTTCTGATGCTCACGGAAGTGTTCGGCGAGATATTGCTGCCCAGGCTGACTTCCCTGATTATCAATAACGGAGTGCTGGTAAGAGATGAAACATACATTGTAAAAATGGGCATTATCATGATTCTCATTGCTGTAGCCATGGCAATCGGTGGAATCGGAGCCGCTTATTTCTCGGCAAAGGCTTCCATCAGCTTCAGCACTGATTTAAGAAAAGATGTTTTTCATAAGGTTCAGGAATTTTCCTTTAAAAATATTGATGATTTCAGTACCGGATCTCTGGTAACCAGGCTGACCAATGACATTCAGCAGATTCAAAACGTAGTGATGTTAACCCTTCGTATGATGTTTCGGGCTCCCGGCATGCTGATTGGCGGGTTAATCATGGCATATTTAATGAACAGGCAGCTGGTCAGCATTCTTCTTGTGGTGATTCCGGTGCTGATCATTATAATTGCCATTATACTGATCATTGCATTTCCCAGGTTCGAGGCCATGCAAAAGAAGATCGACCGCTTAAACTCCGGCGTACAGGAGGCATTAACCAATGTCAGGGTAATTAAATCCTTTGTAAGGGAAAGCCATGAGGAAGAAAAATTTCAGGCTACCAACCGGGACTTAAAAGAAGGCAGCTTAAATGCCATGAAGGTAGTTATCACTTCCATGCCCTTAATGATGCTGATGATGAACATCACCACCATCGCCGTCGTGTGGTATGGAGGAAATTTAATTATCGCAGGCAAAATGCCTGTGGGAGATTTAACTGCATTTACCATATACATTGTTCAGATTCTCATGTCTCTGATGATGCTTTCCATGGTATTTTTACAGGCCTCCCGTGCCATGGCCTCTTTAAAGAGAGTAAAAGAGGTATTAGATACGGAAATTGACTTGACAGATGATCATGCTTCTCAAAAATCCGCGCAGATTACTGCCGGAAAAGTGGAATTTCGCAATGTCTGCTTTCAATATGACAAGGACGATCTTATTCTGGATCACATTAATTTCACTGCAAATCCCGGTGAGACCATTGGTATTATCGGTGCGACCGGAAGCGGCAAGAGCTCCCTGGTTCAGCTGATCCCCCGCCTTTACGACGCTGGGGAAGGGGAAGTGCTGGTTGACGGGATTAATGTAAAAGATTATTCCATCCGGAATTTAAGAGAAGGCGTGGGTATGGTGCTTCAGAAAAATGTTCTTTTTTCCGGAACCATTGAAGAAAATTTACGATGGGGAAATGAAACAGCTGATCTGGATGAAATAGTCCTGATGTCAGAAAGCGCTCAGGCTCATGGATTTATCTCCAGCTTCAAAGACGGGTATGATACCGATCTGGGGCAGGGCGGTTCCAATGTCTCAGGAGGACAAAAACAAAGGCTGTGTATTGCCAGAACCCTTTTAAAGAAACCTAAAATACTCATTCTTGATGACAGCACCTCTGCAGTGGATACCGCAACTGAAGCAAAGATCAGGCAGAGCTTTACAACCACACTGAAAGATACCACAAAATTTATCATTGCCCAGAGAATCGGGTCAGTGGAAAATGCGGATAAAATAATCGTTCTTGACGAAGGGAAAATTGCAGGGATTGGAACTCATGGAGAACTGATGGAAACCTGTGAGGCTTATCAGGAGATTTATTATTCACAGAAAGACCGGGAAAAGGAGGCAGGTGCATAATGGAAGAACAAAAGAAGATAGAGAGCTTAAAAAGGCGTTACGGCCGGTCTGCCTCAACTCAAAAAGGGGGCAGAGGTATGGGAGGCCCCGGCCATGGAAGACCCATGAAAAAAGGCACTCCCAAGAATGCCAATGCCACTGCCAGACGTCTTCTGTCTTATTTAAGAGAATACAGACCACAGATGGCAGTTGCAATGGTCTGTGTAGTGATTGGAACTCTTTCTAATTTAGGCGGCTCATATATGCTGCGGCCCATTATGAATCAGTTTATTGCACCCTTAGACGGAAGCAGGGGAGATGTGGCAGGTCTTGCAAAAGGGCTTGCAGCTATGGCGGGGGTTTTCCTGGTGGGAGTAGCGGCCAACTATGCCCAGTCAAGAATCATGATATCTGTTGCCCAGAACGCCCTTCAAAAAATCAGAGATGATTTATTTAAAAAGATGCAGACTCTTCCGGTACGTTTTTATGATACCAACAATACCGGAGACTTAATGAGCCGGTTCAGCAATGATGTGGATACCATCGGTCAGATGTTAAGCAATACCTTAATCCAGCTCTTCTCAGGAGCATTAAGTATTGTGGGAACGCTGTTTCTTATGATTTATACCAACATCTGGCTGACACTGGTGACTCTGGTTCTGATACCGGTTATGACAAAGGCAGCAGGAATGATTGGTGCAAGAAGCCAGAAGTATTTCAGTGCCCAGCAAAGCTCACTGGGAGCTGTCAACGGATATATTGAGGAGACAATCAGCGGACAAAAGGTGGTAAAAGTATTCTGTCATGAGAACGAAGCAGAAGAGGAGTTTGGGATTCTCAATGATGATTTGAAGAATAACATGATAAATGCCCAGTTTTTTGGCGGTGTCATGATGCCGGTAATGTTTAACTTAAGTCAGTTGAATTATATTTTAACTGCCTGTATTGGCGCACTTTTATGTGTAATAAAAGGCTTTGACGTTGGCGGACTGACGGTATTTTTAAACTTTTCCAGACAGTTCAGCCGGCCGATTAATGAAATTTCCATGCAGATCAGCAATGTTTTTTCTGCTCTTGCAGGTGCGGAGCGGGTATTTGCAATTATGGATGAAAGCCCGGAGCCTGCAGACGGGGAAGATGCAAAAGTGCTGGATCCAATGAGTGGTTTTGTGGAATTAAAGAACGTGACCTTTGGCTATAATCCGGATAAAGTGATTTTAAAAGATATCAGCCTTTATGCAAAGCCAGGCCAGAAGATTGCCTTTGTAGGTTCAACCGGAGCAGGTAAAACAACGATTACCAATCTGTTAAACCGTTTTTACGATATACAGGGCGGAGAAATTAACATTGACGGAGTGAATATCAGAAATATAAAAAGAGAAAATCTTCGGGAAAACATCGCAATGGTGCTCCAGGACACCCATTTGTTTACAGGAACCGTAATGGAGAATATTCGTTATGGAAGACTGGATGCGACAGATGAAGAAGTGATCGAGGCAGCAAAAACAGCTTCTGCCTATTCCTTTATCATGAGACTGCATGACGGATTTCAAACGGTTTTAGAAGGAGATGGAGCTAATTTAAGCCAGGGTCAGAGACAGCTTCTTAACATAGCCAGAGCAGCTATTTCCAAGGCCCCCATTTTAATTCTTGACGAGGCTACAAGCTCTGTAGATACAAGAACAGAAAAGCATATTGAACGGGGGATGGACCGCCTTATGGCCAACCGGACCACCTTTGTAATCGCTCACCGGCTGTCCACAGTCAGAAACGCCAATGCCATTATGGTACTGGAAAATGGTGAGATCATCGAACGGGGGGATCACGAGGAACTTTTAAATCATAAAGGGCGATATTATCAACTTTACACCGGAGCAGCAGAACTGGATTAATCCATGGTTTTTAACAGTTGATTTACTAAGGGAGCATTGGACAAAGCTATGAATGGGAAAGGATTTCTGCTCATAGCAAGCCGGATGCTCCTGTTTTGTTATTATTTTTTTTAATAAATAAATGGGCTGATTAATGAAAAATATTTATTAATAATAAAGAGAATTTTTCGGCAAAAAGAAAAAATTAACAAAAATTTAACAAGGAAGAATGTATAAAAATAAAAACAATAATTGAAAAAACTGATTATTTTGTTTTTTTATGTATACAAGAAGAAATGATTGTTTTTTTTGGAAAACAAAGGCATTGGTTACAAAGTTTGATTGTTTAACATTTAACAATAAATTGTAACTTAAGGCAGGTCATTCCTCCCACCAATGGTAAGAATTACAATCGGAACACAGTATACAATATGTAATTTCGGATTGTTTCAGCCTACAGATTGTGTTATACTTACTCCGGTGACAAAGTGAGAAGATTTTGTCGGGAGAGATAAAGAATTGTAGAGAAAGAGGGTTAGTCTAATGGGTTTGGCTACATTTAAAGGCGGCATTCACACCTATGAGGGAAAAGAATTGTCGGAAAATAAACCTGTGCAGGTACTGCAGCCAAAAGGCGAGATGGTGTTCCCGCTATCCCAGCATATCGGTGCTCCTGCGAAGCCTCTGGTGGCAGCAGGTGATCAGGTATTAGTTGGTCAGAAGATCGGAGAGGCAAACGGTTTTATTTCTGCCTGTGTGATCAGTTCTGTTTCAGGAACAGTAAAAACCATTGAACCAAGAATGGTTGCCAACGGCTCCATGGTAATGTCAATCATTGTTGATAATGATGGCAAATATCAGGAAGCGGAAGGTTTTGGAAAACAGCGGGATCCCAAATCCCTGTCAAAAGAAGAGATACGTAATATCGTAAAGGAGGCCGGCATTGTAGGACTTGGCGGTGCAGGATTTCCAACACATGTAAAGCTTACACCAAAGGATGAGACAAAGATTGATACGATTATCGTAAACGGAGCAGAATGCGAGCCATATCTGACTTCCGATTATCGGATGATGCTGGAAGAGCCGGAAAGTATTATTAAAGGTCTGAGTATCATTCTTCAGCTGTTTGATAATGCAAAAGGTGTAATCGGAATCGAAGACAATAAACCAGAGGCAATCAGAGTGATGACGGAGCTTGTAAAAGATGAGCCAAGAATCACGGTCTGCCCCTTAAAGACAAAATATCCACAGGGTGGAGAGCGCGCTCTGATCTATGCGGTAACAGGAAGAAAGATCAACTCTTCCATGCTTCCGGCTGATGCAGGCTGCATCGTGGATAACGTGGATACGGTTATATCCATTTACAATGCAGTTGCAAATTCCACTCCTTTAATCAGAAGAATTATAACAGTTACCGGCGATGCCATTGCAAATCCACAGAACTATAATGTGAGAACAGGAACAAATTATGCCGAGCTGTTAGAGGCTTCCGGCGGATTTAAAACAGAACCGGAGAAAGTAATTTCCGGAGGACCGATGATGGGGCAGGCGTTGTTTAACATGAATATTCCTGTTACCAAAACCTCCTCTGCGCTTACCTGCATGTCAAAGGATGAGGTAGCACAGAGTGAATCTACTGCCTGCATCCGCTGCGGCAGATGTGTCAATGTTTGTCCAAGCCGCGTGGTTCCGCAGATGATGATGCAGGCAGCTATGAGATCTGACATAGATACATTTGTAAAATTAGATGGTATGGAATGCTGCGAATGCGGCTGCTGTGCATATGCCTGTCCGGCGAAACTGCCATTAACCCAGGCATTTAAAGAGATGCGCAAAACAGTTATTGCAAGCAGAAAAAAAGCGTAGGAGAGTGAAGTATGAGTAAATTATTAAACGTATCATCATCACCTCATGTCAGGGACCAGGTAACATCACAGAATCTTATGCTGGATGTTGCAATTGCCATGATCCCGGCTACTGCGTATGGTGTATATCAGTTTGGAGTAAAAGCTGCACTGGTGTTGCTTGTCAGCATTTTATCCTGTGTATTAAGTGAATATGTTTTTGAAACCCTTATGGGAAAACCAGTAACTGTCAGTGATGGCAGTGCACTTGTAACCGGAATGATTCTTGGACTTAACATGCCTCCGGCAATTCCATTATGGATGCCATTTTTAGGCGGTGTGTTTGCGATTATTGTTGTTAAACAGCTTTATGGCGGTCTGGGACAGAACTTTATGAACCCTGCCCTTGCGGCAAGATGTTTTCTTCTGATCTCTTTTGCAGGACCTATGACTACGTTTACATACAATGACGCGGTTGTAAGCCCTACTCCTCTTGCAGCGTTTAAAGCTGGTCAGTCAGTTGATGTGGCTGCCATGTTTATCGGAAAAATTCCTGGAACAATCGGAGAAGTTTCCGTTATCGCCCTTCTGATTGGCGCGGCATATTTAATCGCAAGAAAAGTAATATCAATCCGTATTCCGGCTGCCTATTTAATTACATTTTCTCTGTTTGTATTTGTGTTTGGCCAGCATGATCTGATGTATGTCCTGACTCACTTATGCGGCGGCGGTATCATATTTGGTGCATTCTTTATGGCAACCGATTATGTAACAAGTCCTGTTACAATAAAGGGGCAGATCTATTTCGGAATTCTGTTAGGTGTGCTTACCGGTCTGTTCCGTCTTTTCGGAGGCTCTGCAGAGGGAGTTTCTTATGCAATCATCATCAGCAATATTCTGGTTCCGCTGATTGAGAAGATTTCACTTCCAAAAGCATTTGGAAAGGAGGGCAAATAAGATGAAGAGTGGCGGATATATGAAAGACGCGTTGATTTTATTTGTCATTACTCTGGTTTCCGGTTTCCTCTTAGGCGGTGCTTATCAGATTACCAAAGCTCCGATTGAAAAAGCAACTCTTGCTGCAAATATTGAGGCATATAAGGCAGTGTTTCCGGAAGCAGCTGATTTTAAGTCTGATGATAAGATGAAGGCAGCCATTGAAACCTGCAATACAGATCTTACCACACAGGACTTTGGTAATGTTGGTGTGAACAAAGCACTTCAGGCGGTAGATGGAAGCGGAACTCTGCTGGGGTATGTCATAACGTCACATTCGGATGACAGCTATGGCGGTACAGTAGAGCTTTCCGTAGGAATCAAAACGGATGGAAGTATAAGCGGTATCGAGTTTCTGGCAATCAGCGATACTCCGGGCTTAGGTCTTAAGGCAAAGGAACCGGAATTTAAAGGCCAGTATACCGGAAAGAGTGCGGAATCACTTACTGTTACCAAGTCCGGTAATGCAGGTGATGCCGAGATCAATGCCATCAGCGGCGCTACCATTACATCAAGTGCAACTACCAATGCTGTTAACGCGGCATTGTATTATGTGCATCACTATATGAATCAGTAGGAGGTGGGAAGATGAATAACAAATGTACAGAACGTTTATTTAACGGTATCGTAAAAGAGAACCCGACCTTCGTGCTGATGCTCGGTATGTGTCCGACTCTGGCTGTTACCACATCTGCGATTAACGGAGCAGGTATGGGGCTTTCCACAACTGTGGTACTGTTATTTTCCAATATGATTATTTCTGCTATGCGTAAGATTATTCCGGACCGTGTCAGAATCCCGGCTTACATCGTTATCGTAGCGACTCTTGTTACGATCGTGCAGCTGCTTTTACAGGCCTATGTACCAAGCCTGTATTCTGCTCTTGGAATCTATATTCCGCTGATCGTTGTTAACTGTATTATCTTAGGACGTGCGGAATCCTATGCTTCCAAGAACGGCGTGATGGCCTCCACCTTTGACGGAATTGGTATGGGACTTGGATTTACCATCGCCTTAACCTGTATCGGTCTCGTTCGTGAGATCCTGGGGTCCGGTGCCGTATTCGGTTTTAAATTTATTCCTGAGAACTATCATATCGCTATTTTTGTTCTGGCTCCAGGCGCATTCTTTGTACTTTCGATTTTAACTGCCCTGCAGAACAAATTCAAAGCTCCGTCTGCAACCAATGGTTCAGTACCGCCATCCAAGTTAGCCTGCGGAGGCAACTGTATGTCCTGTACCGGTTCTTCCTGCATGTCAAACCATGAAGTTTTAGAAACCAGAAAAAGACAGGCAGAGGAAGAAGCCCTTGCAGCGAAAAAAGCAGAAGTAGCCAGAAAAGAAGCAGAATTAAAAACTGCAACTTCCAAGAAAGACGAATAGGAGAGTGGATCGATGAAAGAATTATTATTAATTGCCATTGGCTCCGCACTGGTTAATAACGTAGTGCTCAGTCAGTTCCTCGGCCTTTGTCCATTCCTTGGAGTTTCCAAAAATGTGAAAACTTCTGCCGGCATGGGCGCGGCTGTTATCTTTGTAATTACCATTGCATCATTTGTTACCAGCTTAATTTATAAGAGTGTATTGGTTGGTCTTCATCTGGAATTTTTACAGACCATCGTATTTATTCTTGTAATTGCAGCGCTGGTACAGTTTGTAGAAATGTTTTTAAAGAAATCCATGCCTGCTCTTTATGAGGCCCTTGGTGTGTATCTGCCTCTGATTACAACAAACTGTGCTGTTTTAGGTGTGGCACTGACCAATGTTCAGAAGGATTATAACATTCTGGAGAGCGTTGTAAACGGTGTGGGTATTTCCGTTGGTTTCACCATTGCCATTATTATGCTGGCTGGTGTCCGTGAAAGAATCGAATATAATGACGTTCCTCATTCCTTTAAGGGATCACCAATTGTTCTGATTACCTCTGGCCTGATGGCAATTGCATTTTTCGGATTTTCCGGATTAATTTAAGGGAGGAGACGAAAGAATATGATAACAGGAATTATTTTTGCGGCGGCCGTTGTTGGCATTATCGGTATTCTGATTGGAGTATTCCTCGGCATTGCAAGTGAGAAATTTAAAGTTGAGGTTGACGAAAAGGAGATCATGGTCAGAAATGAGCTGCCAGGCAACAACTGCGGCGGTTGCGGCTATGCAGGGTGTGATGCTCTTGCAAAAGCCATTGCCGCAGGTCAGGCTGATGTTGGTGCCTGTCCGGTGGGTGGTGCTTCAGTGACAGAAAAGATCAGTGAAATCATGGGAGTAGCTGCAGGTTCCGCTGACAGGAAGGTTGCTTTTGTGAAGTGCAAAGGCAGCTGTGATAAAACAAAAGTTCAGTATAATTATTATGGTATTGATGACTGCCGTAAAATTTCAGTCGTACCTGGATCTGGTGAGAAGTCATGTGTTTATGGCTGTATGGGATACGGCTCCTGTGTGAAAGCATGTGAATTTGATGCGATCCATGTTGTGGACGGTATTGCGGTAGTAGATAAGGAGAAGTGCGTTGCCTGTGGCAAATGTGTGGCTTCCTGTCCCAATGCATTAATTGATATGGTTCCATATAAAGCAGAGTATTTAGTTCAGTGTAACTCCCATGATAAGGGAAAAGATGTAAAGGCTAAATGTGATGTGGGCTGTATTGGCTGTACCATGTGTATCAAACAGTGTGAATTTGATGCCATCCATATGGACAATAATGTTGCGATCATTGATTATGACAAATGCACCAATTGCGGTAAATGTGCTGCCAAGTGCCCGGTTAAGGTAATTATATAAAAATGCTATAGGTATAAGAGTGCTGTAATACAAGCTTGTTTCATAACAGTCTTGTGTTGCAGCATTTTTTTTGTTAATTTTCTAGCAATTTAACAGAAAATGCAAAAAAAATGAAACATAATTTAGATTAATTATTGATAAAAGACAAATATACTGATATAATAGCAAATACAAAAAGGATACAAAGGAGATGGTTCTATGAAAAAAAGCATGATAATTTATGTTCTTTCATTAATGATTATATTCCTGCTTGCGGGTTGTGCCGGTTCAAAAGCTCAGGACAATACCACTGGATCATCAGAAAAACTGGAGCTTACGTTGGATGAACTTTCAAAATATAATGGTAAAGACGGAAATCCTGCTTATATTGCGGTTGACGGCGTGATCTATGATGTTACTGAAAGTAAGATGTGGAAGGACGGAGAACACAACGGCTACACGGCAGGTAAGGACCTCACAGAAGAGATTAAGAAAGTATCTCCTCACGGAACTTCTGTTTTAAAGAAGATGAAAGAAGTAGGAAAGATTGTGGAATAGGCCGGAGGTGATAATATGTATGAAGTATTAGGGATTACAAGCGCAGTTTTGTTTGCAATTGTTATGATGCCGTTTTTGCTGAGGCATTTTAACCGGATATTCTGCAAAGGAAAAAATCGTACAATTACCAGTTGGAGAATGGGGTTTAGAAAGATTCATAAACCTGCCGGGCTTGGTCTGGCAGTGATTTCCCTGATTCATGGATACCTGGCGCTTGGTTCAATCAGGCTTCATACAGGTACCCTTGCCTGGATTGCCAGTATTGCAGCAGTGATTCTTGGAGTACTCTTTTCCATAAAGAAAAAAGCTGTAATCTTAGTATGGCACAGGAGAATAGCGTTGCTGGCCATTCTTTTTATAGCTTTGCATCTGCTGTTACCAGGAGCCCTATATTACATTGGATTTTAGAAGAAGCGTGTTACATTTTTTCAGGCTAACAGGCCCGCACAGGTAGAATAAAAATCTAACCGGTGTGGGTCTGTTTAATTTGGTGGAGCATGAAACCAGTAATTTATTACATATAAACTGCTATTTTCAACACGGTTCCGTTTTTTGTAGAATTTTGTAGTATATTGGAAAACAGACCGAGGGGGAGGTGAGTGCCATTTCATATTAAGTATTGCATCAGGTCGCCGGATATCCGGTAATTAAAATCAAAAGAATCTGGTAACAAAAGAAAATGGAGGGTAAAAATTATGAAAAAGCTACTTTTAATGTTTCTGACTTTAACGATGGCGTTGTCAGTCAACAGCATCTCCTTTGCAGCACAGGAGGATTCCACGAAAGAAATTATAGAAGTGAAAACTGTATCTGTAAGTGGAGAGAGCAGCCCTGTTAGCTGGGATTCCCTGAAAGCGCCCAAAGGAGCCCGATCTGCAAGACCGCAGGATAAATCAGGCGTTAAGAAGGATGATTTACTGAACCAAAGCCTTTCACGTCAGGCAGCCACTTCATGGAAGTACCTAAACGGATATACCGTATACAGCCAGATCACTAACTATAATTGCGGCCCGGCAGCTGTTCAGGCAGCACTAAATTATCTGGGAGTTGCCCGTAATCAGTCGGACATTGCCAGAGGATGCCGGACTACCACCAATGGCTCTTATCTTGCTGATATGGTAAACTATATTAACGGGCAGCAGACGAAAAACAGATACGTAGGAAGATACAATGAATCCTCCTCTGAGATGTGCAGACTTTTATACAACGGTGTTTCCACATCAAAAGCCGCCCCCATTATTGGATTGACCTTTTCAACCAGTGACGGCTGGCTCTATTCAACAAACGGTCATTTTATGTCGGTGTATGGAGCGAAAAGTGATAAGTCTGCGTTTGCCCTGGGTGATCCATGGATTGGATACTCTGGTTCAGGACTGAACGGAGAATCCTGGACATACACGAAGTCTTCTTCTACTTTATATAAAGCATACAGCCGGGTAAATATTGGATTTATGTATTAAATTTAAAGAATGCAAGATTTCTCAAAAAGACTGAGGGGATATGTTCCCTTTGGTCTTTTTAAGGAACTAAGAGGGAGTTTCTGAATATATGAATAAGAAAACCAAAGGCTTGATCCTGCCGCTGGTCATGATATGCATCATATTCCTGTCAGGATGCCATATTCAGCAGGATCAAGGCAAGACCAGTGAATCCTCATCAAATAAAGTCCAGGCCTACAATGTGACTTTTGATGATTCTGCTTTGAGAACCTATATTGAAATTTATGAATCCAAATTATTATATATGGAGATGAGCGAGTCGGATGCCACTTTTTATATTTACAATTTTAAGGATGGAAGTAACCAGAAGATTTTGACCGTAGATGATTTTGCTTTGAAAGGGATAAGCAACGCATTGATCAATGACACGCTCTATTTTTATTTAAGTCTTTATAATGGATCTGAACTGGAAAATGACTTATATGCTGTAAATTTTTCGGTAGATAAGATGTATGCAGTATCTAAAAATATGTATTCCCAGAAGCTTATTCCATTAACAGTCCTGGGGGGCAGTCTGGTATCTCTTCAGGGTAATAATACAGATAATGGAGCATTTAATTCTTTTGTGGAAACAATGGACAGTAACCAGAACATGGAGCAGGTAGAACTGGATTCGAAAGCCGGTACCCCAGTTTCAGGTAAAGCAAACGCACCCCGCCAGATTATATATATAACCAGTGATGGGAGCTGTCTATATGCTTTAGAAAAAAGCAAGTCCCCTTCCGGTTTCAATTGCTTTATTACCAGGTTCAATTCTGATTTCGCTTTTATAGGGCAGACAGATATAACCGATCTGCTTAAAACCTACGAAATAACCAGTGGAATAGGTTCTTTTAGTGTGTTCAGTCACTATTTTACCATTACGGATTATTCCAATAATACCATTGTCGGTGATTTTGATAAAGGCGATAATCAGGCTCTTTTATATGAAAATGATGTTGAGTATGTTCGTGATTTTTCCGGTCTTACTGCTAATAAATACTTTTATAAAAGAAATACCAATCAGATTTACAGGATGGATGAGGGTACGGGTAAAATTGAGCTTCAAAATTTTGATTTAAAAAATGATTCATCGAATATACGTGTCATGCTGTCTTATGGGGATAATCTTTTAATTGTCAAACAGCCGGATTCTGAGCATGACGGCAGGGAAACGGTATATCTGATTCCCCAAAATAACAATAAATTGTGAAGTGAAAAGAAAAGATGCCGTCAAGCAGCTGAATTCAGCTATGCTTTGCGGCACCCTGTTCTTATTCTGATAATTTAGAATCCAAAATATTTAATGGCATTGTTATAAGAGATGCCCTCGATAATTTCTTTTAAAGCTTTCTGGTCATCCGGATATTCTCCGTTGTCTACCCAGCCGCCTACCAGTTCACAAAGTATTCTGCGGAAATATTCGTGTCTGGTATAAGATAAGAAGCTTCTGGAGTCGGTAAGCATTCCGATAAAGTTTCCAAGGCATCCTAAGTTGGCAAGAGAGGTCATCTGCTCTGTCATGCCTGTTTTGTGATCATTAAACCACCATGCAGAACCCTGCTGGATCTTTCCTGGGAACTGGCTCTGGAAGCAGCCAAGGATTGTTCCGATGGAAGCGTTATCATTGGGGTTTAAAGAGTAGATGATAGTCTTCGGAACCTCATTAGTAACGCTCAACGCGTTAAGATAATCAGCCATCTGTGCGGATGGAGCGTAGTTGTTGATACAGTCAAATCCGGTATCAGGTCCTAACTGCTCAAACATAAATCCATTGTTATCTCTCTTGCAGCCGTAATGAAGCTGCATGATCCATCCCATACGATTGTATTCCTTTGCTGCAAATAACATAAATGCAGTTTTATATTTCAGTTCTTCTTCTTTTGTAACAGCTTTTCCGGAGATGCTCTTAGCAAAAATAGCATCAAGCTCTGCATCATCTGCAGGCACATACATTACGTACTCAAGGGCATGGTCGGAAACGCAGCAGCCCTGGCTTGTAAAGAATTCCATACGGTTCTTTAAAGCAGACTTTAAAGAAGCGAAATCTTTGATTTCCATGCCGCTTACTGCAGACAGTTTTGTAATATAAGCTGCAAAATCAGGCTTTTCAACATTCATGGCTTTGTCTGGTCTCCATGCTGGAAGAACCTTTACCTCAAATGAAGAATCAGCAGCAATTTTCTGATGCCATTCCAGTGTATCAGCAGGATCATCGGTAGTACAGATTAAGGTTACATTAGACTGTCTGATGATATTACGTACACTCATGGTATCCTGATGAAGCTTTTCATTGCATAAATTCCAGACTTCTTCAGCGGTATCTCCATTTAAATAGCCGGTGTATCCAAAATATCTCTGAAGCTCTAAATGACTCCAATGATAAAGAGGGTTTCCAATGAGCTTTGGCAATGTTTCTGCCCATTTCTGAAATTTTTCTCTGTCAGTCGCATCTCCGGTAATGTACTTTTCTTCTACACCGTTGGAACGCATCTGACGCCATTTATAATGATCGCCGCCCAGCCATACCTGTGTAATGGTATCAAATTTGCGGTCTTCATAGATTTCCTGTGGATTGATGTGGCAGTGATAGTCTACGATAGGCATCTTTGCCGCATAATTGTGATAAAGATCTTTTGCAGACTGGGTAGACAGTAAAAAGTCCTTGTCCATAAACTGTTTCATGTTGGTGAGTCCTCCTTAAAAATATATGTGATTAGAAATTAGTAGTACCTCGCTTTATCAGCTCTGGAGTAATGGTGGTCTTTGCAGGCACATTGCCTCCTTCCAGCACCTTCATCAAAGTATTGACGGTAGTGGTGCAGAGAGCTTCAACCTTGTTGTCCACGGAAGTGATTTCGGGTGTTGTACAACGGGACAATATGGAATTATTGTATCCGATGATGCTTAAGCCCTCAGGGATGGAAATTCCGGTCTGATTCGCATATTTTACCGCACCAACGGCCAAAATATCCTCAGCAGCTAAAATGGAATCAAATTTTATTCCGGAATCAGATAATTCCTTAAGCTGTTCCATGGCAAGATCCGGATCTTTGGAGCAGAGAACCATAAGTTCGTCCCGAACCGGTAAACTGGCAGCAGCAGTGGCCTGACGATATCCGGAGAGCTTCCGTAAATTGCTGTAAGAAGTACCGGAATAAAGATACAACAGAGCCGACCGGCCTGATTGGTAAAGCTTTGCAGCAGCAGAATAGACAGCGGCCTGATCGTCACAGACTGTGCTGTAAATCTGTCCGCCCTCCAGACAGCCATTGACCAGCATAATAGGGATGTCCTTTGCAGCTTCCAGAAGATAGGCATTGTCCTTTTCTCTGGCTTCCACGTAATGGGAGCCGGCAAGGATTATGGCATCCACGCGCTTGGAACGCAGCAGTTCCAGATACTTCTTTTTGGTTTCGGGAAGATAGCCGCTGCAGCATAAGATGGAATCATATCCGCTGCTTCTCAGTTGCTTTTCCAGAAAATAGACAGCCTCTGCAAGCCATGGGTCAGAGGAATCCGCACACATGATTCCAATGGTCTTCATGGTGTTAAGCCCCAGACTTCTGGCGAACACATTCGGTGTATAACCAAGCTCGTCCATGACAGCCAGAACCCGCTTTCTGGTTTTCTCACTGACATTGGGATTCCCGTTAATCACACGGGAAACGGTGGCGATTGAAACATGAGCATGTTCGGAAACATCATAAATATTCAAAAGCATCCCTCCGTAATTGTAAGTATTTACATTCCTAAGTTATTATACATAATTATGATATATATTACAATCCCTCATTTATTATTTTTGTAAAATAATCCATAAAATCAGTATAATCCTGTAAACACTTACAAATACTTCGTATATGCGAAAATAATCTTGCTTTTTTGTGGATCCCGGGAGTATACTAGAGCCTAGAAACGGAGGCTATACCATGAAACTTAACAGAACCACTCAACGTACAGTAGAAATCCTGAAGCTTATTTCGAAAACACCGGAAGGCGCAACGTTAGATGATATCTGCCAGAAACTGGATTTACCAAAGACCAGTGCCTATGATATTGTCACCACTCTGGGAGAGATGGGCATGGTCAATGTGACACGGGGGCAGAAGCAGAATTATACCATTGGCTTAATGGCATACAGAATCGGAGTTAATTATACCAATAATCTGAATTTTATCGGAATCATTGAACCGGTACTGAAGGCTTTTTCAAAAGAAGTAGGAAAAACTGTTTTCTTTGGAGTTCCATCGGATCATCATGTTGTATACATATGTAAGTTCGAACCGGAGAATCCTATCATTACAACCGCTACGGTGGGATCAAAAAATCCTATGTACTGCACTTCCCTTGGAAAGGTGATTCTTGCATACAGTGATGAGGAAAGCAGAGATCAGATCATCAGCCGTATCCGATTTACCCGGTATACAGAACGAACCATTGAAAACAGAGAAGGCCTCCTTGCTGAACTGGAACAGGTCAGAGAAAGAGGATACGCCTTTGATGCAAGAGAGATGGAAGAGCATATGCAGTGCGTGGGAGCACCGGTTTTTGACCGGGATGGCAACGTACTGGGAGCGATCAGCATATCCAGCTTATATAAGCCGGCAGAAGATTATGAGGCTCTTGGAACGCTGGTTTCCAGAAAGGGTATGGAGGTTTCCAGGTTATTAGGCTTTCTTGGAAAAATATGAGGAATACTTATTGACAAAATGCCTGGAAGCGATTAATATTTCAAGTATAAGAATCGTAAATATGAAGTTAATTCGTATATGCGAATTAAAAAAGGAGAGAAGAACAATCATGAAAAAAGAACAAGTTTTATCAAAGATGAAAAAAGACTGTCTGGTTGCTGTTGTTCGTGCAAAAAGCCTGGAGCAGGGTGAGAAAGTCGTTGATGCAATCATTGCAGGCGGAATCAATTTTATTGAAATTACTATGACTATGGATGAAGGAAACCCAATTGAATTCATCGCTAAAATGTCTGAAAAATATAGCACCAATGAAGATGTTGTAATCGGTGCAGGTACAGTACTTGATCCTGAAACTGCAAGAGCAGCAATCCTTGCAGGTGCAAACTATGTGGTAAGCCCAGGCTTAAACGTAGAGACAATCAAGCTTTGCAACCGTTACAGAGTACCGATGCTTCCAGGTGTTATGACTCCTACCGAAGCAATCACTGCACTGGAGTGCGGCTGTGACATTATCAAGATCTTCCCAGGCAACATCATGGGACCGGCAGCGATCAGCTCCTTTAAAGGACCCCTTCCTCAGGGTGATTTCATGCCATCCGGCGGTGTTGACGTTGATAACGTTGATAAGTGGATCAAGGCAGGTGCATATGCCGTTGGTACAGGCAGCAGCCTGACAAAGGGCGCTAACACAGGCGATTTTGCAGCAGTTACAGCAAAAGCAAAAGAATTTGTTGAAGCAGTAGCAGCAGCTCGCAAATAATAGAAAACAACTTGAGAATTAAGGAGAATACAAAATGGCAAAGATCGTAACCATGGGCGAGATCATGTTAAGATTATCTACCCCGAACAATGAAAAGTTTATTCAGGCAGATGAGTTTGATGTAAATTACGGCGGCGGCGAAGCAAACGTTGCTGTTTCTCTTGCAAATTACGGACATGAAGCAGAATTCGTTTCTGCAGTTCCGAAGAACCCAATCGGTGATTGCGCAGTTGCAGCATTAAGAAAATACAACGTTGGAACAAAGCACATTGCAAAGACTGGTGAAAGACTTGGTATCTACTTCTTAGAGACAGGCTCTGCTATGAGAGCGTCTACTGTTGTATATGACAGAGCACATTCCTCTATCTCTACTGCAACAGCAGCAGACTTTAACTTCGATGAGATCTTCGAGGGCGCAGACTGGTTCCACTTTACAGGAATCACACCTGCTGTCAGCGACAGTGCAGCTGAACTGACTGAGGCAGCTTTAAAGGCAGCTAAGGCTCATGGCGTAACTGTATCCGTTGACTTAAACTTCCGTAAGAAATTATGGTCTTCTGAGAAAGCTCAGAAGGTTATGACGAACTTAATGCAGTATGTTGACGTATGTATCGGTAACGAAGAAGATGCAGAGAAAGTACTTGGCTTCAAGCCAGGCAACACTGATGTTACTTCCGGAGAACTGGAATTACAGGGATATGTTGATATCTTCAATCAGATGGTTGACAAGTTCAACTTCAAATATGTAATCAGCTCTTTACGTGAAAGCCATTCCGCTTCCGATAACGGCTGGTCTGCATGTATTATGGATGGAGCTACCCGTGAATTCTATCACTCCAGAAAGTATCATATCACACCTATCGTAGACCGTGTAGGCGGCGGAGATTCCTTCGCAGCAGGCGTAATCTGCGGTATGGCTGATAAGAAAGATTTCAAGGCTGCTCTGGAATATGCAGTAGCTGCTTCTGCATTAAAGCACACCATTCCTGGCGACTTCAACCTTGTATCCAGAGAAGATGTTGACAGCCTTGCTGGCGGTGACGGATCAGGACGTGTTCAGAGATAATCAGACTGAACTGTTTTCGGCAGTAGATAAGACTGCCTCTAACTGAACGAGGAAAGACATCGGGGGTCATTATGCAATGACCCCCTTTTTAAAATCTATGGAGGAACGATCAAGATGAGTGACAGACCATTTGATTTATTAAGCCTGGGAGAATTGCTTTTACGTCTGTCTCCGGACGGAGTGGAAAGACTGGTCCGGGGAGATTCCTTTCAGAAACAGGTTGGTGGAGCAGAGTTAAACGTAGCGGTAGGAGCGGCTCTTTTAGGGCTTCATACCGGTGTGGTAACCCAGCTTCCAGCCAATGATATGGGAAATTTTGTAAAGAACAAAGTGCGTTCTTATGGAATCAGTGATGATTATTTTGTTTATGATAACAGCTCCAATGCCAGACTTGGACTTTATTATTACGAATATGGTGCATATCCCAGAAAACCCAAGGTAATTTACGACAGAAAGAACAGCTCTTTCTATAATATCAGTGAAGCCTCTTTTCCAGAGGACATGTACAAAGCAACCACCTGCTTTCATACCACCGGCATTACCCTTGCTCTGTGTGAGAATACGAGAAAGACTGCCATTGATATGATACGCAAATTCAAAGAGAGCGGCACCATTATTTCTTTTGATGTAAATTTCCGCGGTAATTTATGGACAGGAGAGGAAGCAAGAGCCTGCATTGAGCAGATACTTCCCTATGTGGACATTTTCTTCTGTTCGGAAGATACAGCAAGGCTGACCTTCAAAAAAGAAGGAACAGCCAAAGAAATGATGAAGAGCTTTACAAAAGATTATCCCATTTCCATCGTGGCTTCTACGCAGAGAATCGTACATAGTCCGAAGAGTCATACGTTCGGTTCCATTATTTACGATGCTGCAAGAAACGAATATTATGAGGAAGAACCATACCATAATATTGATGTTGTTGACCGGATTGGAAGCGGAGATGCTTATATAGCAGGTGCACTTTATGGCCTTTTAAGCACTGGCGGTGACTGCATGAAAGCAGTTCAGTACGGCAATGCCACTGCGGCCTTAAAGAACACCATACCAGGTGATCTTCCAACCTCTGATTTAAGTGAAGTGAATACTGTAATTCGGGAACATAATGATAAAGGACCTCAAAGCGAGATGAGCAGGTAGGTAATTAATATCAAATCAGGCGGAACAGGATAATGAAAATCCTGCTCCGCCTGATTTGATATTATAGTGTTGAATTTAAACCTTTAAATAAAAAAATAGAATAAAGATAATATAAAAACAAATTTATAATGCATAATTGACAAAATAAAAATTATATTATATAGTTAGATTAGTCAATGTGCGTAATAAAAGCTTAATAAATTATAATTTAAACGTTTAAACAACCCTTAAGCTGAAAGATTCTATATTATCT
>JAAOXG010000020.1 GCA_013036995.1 Lacrimispora defluvii | reverse complement strand
TCTGTGGCTGGTAAAAATCTATACAATCAATAACAATAAACTATGTCTGCATTGTCAGATTTGGTGCCCAACGGCATCAAATCAGGCATTTGCAACTTTGAGGAATTTCCCAATGCAACTTCGGGAAAAAGCTCTGCAACTTTTTCCAAAAAGCACTTGCAAAAAACACTATTACAGGAAATGGTGTAACATCATAATTATTCATTACCGCCACATATCGTAAATAAGGCATGAAAAGACTTGCAAAATACCAATTCAGAAATCCAAAATAGTCTTTCTGGCTCTGTTCAACATCACCGTAGAACATGGTTAGACTTGATAGATAATTTTTCAGACAACTAATATCGGATTTTATCTTATCTTGCTCTGGATTTAAATTGCATGTCTTTCCATTGAAATTCATAGTTCCTGCCTCATAATCCACATGTAATTTAGGTAGCTTTTTCTCCTTTACTTCCTTTATCTGCTTGTGTTCTGAATATTTTCTCTTAAATACATGCAATGATTCCGCTGTCAATAGTGTCATTCCATTCTTCTGTGGTTTAGGCAACATTGACTTCAATTCATCCTGAAATCCTGTTACGTCAGCTACATCTTCATAATCCGTCTCATCTTCTGATTTTTCAATTACTACTATCTTTTTACTTTTCACGGTTTGAAAGATTGGTATCTCCTCTGGATTTTCTCGGAGCAAGTTATCCTCACCCTCTATCATTCTTTCAACCACTTGCTGATTCACATTGTCAGCACATTTCTCTCGAAAATCCATAAAGCGTTCATAGTACCAGTCAAATGCCTCCTGCTCCTCAAAAAAAGTCACATTCTCTCTTTGGTATCCACAAAATGCAGATGCCGACATATTAGCGCTTCCCGTAATTACACGAACTCTTCCATCTTTTGCTTTCAAAACAAATACTTTCTCATGTGATTTCAAATCTCTTGAAACGTAAAGTTTGAGCTTGTCTTCTTTCATCAACCCAGCCATCAAATAAGCACTTTTATTTTTAGTAATCAGTTCTACCATTTTTGCTTCAACAGCCATAATAGCTGCTACATTATTATCAATAATATCTTCACATCCGAAAATCACTTCAGCATATTCAAATTTCTCTAATAATCCTTGCATAAAATGGATGCCTGACGAAAAGGTAATGGCATATAATTCATCATATCCTTCAAATAGTTCCTGCCAGGTAAAACTGCTTGCTCCTATAAATTGTGCTTTAACTACTTGTAACTGCTTTGTCTGTTTTAGCCCTGAATCTTCAGGCATTATGTCAAATAAATTCATTTGATTCATTGTTACTCTCCTTTTCTTTATCTCTATTATTAGGTGATTGCGAAACAAGTTCGCAATCCAGATTTAAACAAGGATAAAATCCAGCCATATAGGATTCTTGAATGTATAAGTGAAAACCCTTAAATTTTGGAACAATAAAAAAGCCTCATAAAGTTATGAAGTTGGTAAGTCTTATGCAATGAGTGGTTTTAAACTTCGGAGGTACTGGTACTGATGTATTTTATCAGAAACCAATACAGTGTCTAATTGAGCAATTCCAGCAAGTAAAAGATCTGCATGAAGTGTTTTTTCATTTTGGGTTTTGCGACCAGCAATACAAAAGCTGTCTTTGAAGTGATTGATGGATTTTTCAATCGTAACACGTATTTTATAGGTATCATCCCACTCCCTCGAACCACGTTCCACACCCGGATAGGCTCTCAGATTTTTTTCGGGATAAATGTATATCATTCGTCCACAGGAAGAGGTTGTACACGGATTGTCACAATGGCATACCCGCCGTTTGGTTTTATTTTCACGGTTGTATTCCCATTTCATCTTAGGGCACACAAATTTCATGGTTGGAAGTTTGCTTTTTAAGTGAGATTTACTTCCTTCCCGCTTCATTGGAAGAGACGGATCATTTGGGCAGCATGGAATACCGCTTTCATTAAACGTATGACCATTTTCTTCCATAGAAAGTTTTACTTTTAGAAGAATGAATGCCTTTTCAAAGCCAAGTTCCCCAAACAGGGTTTTGTAGATTTCAATGGTATCAAACGCAGCATCACCAAGAAAGATTTTGGGATTGATAAGCGGATGCTTCTGAAAGAAATCAAAGAGAACAGGAAGCAGTGCTTTGGAATCTGCAAGGGATTTATCTTCATCTGGAGAATTCAATTTCTTTTCCACCACGATATCAGGATGAGAATTTAAGAAATCTTTATTGTAAAAAGTGATATCGCGAACGATACCAAGACCATTCGTAACAATACCGAATTTATAAGCATAGCAAAAGTGACCATTGATATACATCTGCTGAATAGCCTGATTGGCGGCTGCATGAGTCGGCATGGAACCATAGGCTGCTTTATAAGGATCATAATTCTTGTCAAAGTTGTTCGCTTTAGCAAAAGCTTTCAGTTGTTTCATACTCCGGTTTGCATACTTGGGATTGTTTTCCGTTACTTTTGCTTCAATTCCGGAAGTATCGAAGATTGTCATGGAGGCAAGTTTGGGATTAAGCTTTTGGCATATCGGTTCGGTTAGATCCACCATGTGGTCGAACATTGATTGTAAGTCCAAAAGAAAATCCTGCTTGAATCGGGTGAATTTTGAAGCATCAGGAACAACATCAAAACCACAGAAATCACGTAACTCCCCCGAGTATTTCAGGAAAATAAGTAGTAGTGAATCTGTTGGGATAGAGAAAATACGCTGGATCAGAAAAGCCTTAAGCATTGGATAAAGCTGATGCTTACGAGGTCTTCCAGTAGAAGCGTGAAAATGAGTAACAAAAGAACTAGGAACAATTTCATCGAAATGAATGGTTTCATTGAGAAGTGAGAGAAACTCTTATTTGTCATGATCAAATTTGTTTTGGCAATCTTCAAAAATTTCTGCCAAAGATAGTTGTCTATGTGATATCATATAGGTGCATCTCCTTTTTTGGTGGATTGATAAAGTAGTTTCTAGACAACTCTATTTTAACATAAACCATTGAGGAGATGTTTTGTTTTTTATAAGAAAGAACACCGCAAATATGCGGGTTTTGCGTTTCGCAAACGCCTAATCTCTATTATATTAAAATAGTTTATTTTTCTTCATTAGTTAGCTAGTCAGAAATCACCTAACAAATTACCGAGCCCCCCACTATCATAATATATATAATCAAGTCCCAAAGAACGGACTTGTCTTATTTTGGTGCAAAAAATACAGCAAAGACTATTTTCTTCGTCCCTGCTGCATTTTATCTACCAATCAGAATCTTCTTTTTATCTCCAATTCAATAATCTTTCCATACTCTTGCATTTTTTGCGCAAGAATTAATCTGTACTTATAATAATTTGAATCATCTTCTTCAAATACATAAATATCAATAATATCCTTATATATGTAGCTATTATAGCATCAGCTGTATTTATATCACCTCTTGCCAGTGCCTCTTCAAATTAAGGAATTGCATCTGTAAAATTACCTTTTTCAGCTTCTTCAGATCCTGCGTAGTAAAAGGTATCACTTGGTACATCATCCTCAAACTCATTTCTATAAGATAATCTTCTTTTTCATAGATATACTCAACAGTTCTCATTGGACTTCCATGAACAATAATAACCTTATTAGCTTCATATTCTAAAACTAATTTAGAGCTTAGATTCTTAAAAACCTTCTATATATACCAAGGTTAGGTTCATAGTGCCATTTTGACTGAACTACTAGATTTAATAAGATTTTTAGATTTCGTAGACTATTTAAAGGATTATTAGGACCTAAAATCCCATATTTCCTTTTCATCTTTGCTAGTTTTTTCAGATTTAAGCAGGTAAAGGTAAGCCCCACCTTCATCTCCATTCGGGACTTGCCTTTATACTGTGTATATCTGAATCCATGATTCTCTTTGGCTGTACCAAAAAGGCGCTCTATGGTTTCTTTTCGTTGATCATAGATTTCTTTGCTTCCTACCGTGTGTCGTATTTCTTCACACATCTCCATGTATTCTTCCCATACATGTCTTGTCAGCACTTTTACATGATCCTTACTAAGCGTACATTGTGTCAGGTATGGGCATCCTTCACACACTGCCCCACAGCTTTTATACTCCTTATAACCTTCCCGATTCGTTGTTGTATAATTTAAGGTCTTATTGTTGGGGCAGATATAACAATCATAGAGTTCATCATAAACGTATTCATATTTTTTGAAAAATCCTTCTTTTGTCATTGGTCTTTTATACGGAAGTATTGGTGTTATTCCATCATTTATTAGTAGCCTAGCTATAGCAGGTGTTTTATACCCTGCATCTGCAACTAACGTTTTTAGTCCCATATCTTTTATTTTTCTGTAAATGCTTAAGAAAGTACGACTATCATGTTCATTTCCTTTATGTATGGTATAGCCCAGAACCCAGCCATGCTTATCGCAAGCTGTTTGGCTAACATACGCAAAAACTTCTTTGTGTTCACCTTTATGAAAAAGTCCACTCTCTGGATCTACTGTACTCTCTGTAATCTCTTTTAGGTCATCACCGCCACTTCCGCCTTTGGGGTCATCATCTTTATCCTTTAGAGGTTTCTTTCCGCGGCTTTCACGATCATTATTTATTTCATTCTTAAGATCTTCTTCATAGAATAAAGCTTCTTGCTTTGCAAAACGCCTGATGGCTTTTCTCTTATTGGCACATGCTTTGATGTGAGTTGCATCAACAAAAGCGACCGATGTATCAACGAAATCCCAACGCAAGCATTCTTCTAACACTTTAGAAAAAATCTGTTCAAAAAGGTTGGTGTCTTTAAAACGTCTGGTATAGTTTTTTCCAAAGGTGCTGAAATGAGGTACAGATTCCAACATATCCAAACCAAGAAACCATCGATAAGCCACATTTACCTCGATCTCTTTAATAGTTTGACGCATACTCTTGATTCCATAAAGATACTGGAGTAAAGGGATTTTTATGAGCATTACAGGGTCAAGACTTGGTCTGCCCTGATCTTCTGAGTATTTATCAGATACTAAATCATAAATAAAAGAAAAGTTGATTGCTTTATCAATATCTCTGAGCAGATGATTCTTAGGGACCATGTCATCCATGGAGAAGAATTGCATCTGTTCTCTTTTCTTATCAGTATTTTTACTCATCATACGTACTTTCACCATCCTTTATTTGCTACAGTAATTATAACACAAAAAGGCTAAAAAGTCCTTATTTTATAGTGCTTTCAGCCGCTTTTTACACAAAAAATATCCCCGATTTCCTTACGGATACCGAGGACTTTGTCTACAGTCTGAAAGAAGCAGCCACTTGGCTGCTTCTTTATTTTTTGTTTACAAGTTTTTTACTTTCAATACTCTGAAAGCATTTAATACAGCGATGATAGTAACACCTACATCAGCAAATACTGCTTCCCACATGGTCGTTATACCAAAGACACTTAATATAAGAAATAAAATCTTGACACCAATAGCAAATACCATGTTTTGCTGTGCGATTTTAAGTGTCTTTTGAGATATTTTTATGGCTGTAGCTATTTTTGAAGGCTCATCCGTCATAATAACGATATCAGCAGCTTCAATGGCTGCATCAGAACCTAATCCACCCATTGCTATTCCAATGTCAGCACGTGCTAATACTGGAGCATCATTAATTCCGTCACCTACGAAAGCAAGTTTACCTTTCGCGGATTTTTGTGAAAACAGTTCTTCTAGTTTATCAACTTTATCACCTGGTAATAATTCAGCATATACCTTATCAAGACCTAAGCTTGCTGCTACTTTTGATGCAACATTTTTTGCATCACCTGTGAGCATAACTGTTTGTTTTATATTAGCTGCTTTAAGATCTTTTATTGCCTTCGCTGAATCTGCTTTAACCTCATCAGCAATAATGATATAGCCTGCATATTGATTATCAACTGCAACATGTACTACAGTACCAATCAATTCTCCATCGAAGTAAGGTATATTCATTTTTTTCATTAGTTTGATATTACCGGCCATAACCTTTTTCCCATCTACTAAAGCAATTACACCATGACCGGAAATCTCTTCAACATCTGATATACGTCCATTATCAATATCTTTACCAAAAGCACGTTTCAGTGATAGAGAAATTGGATGATTGGAATAGCTTTCAACATATGCAGTTAATTCTAGTAATTCTTCTTTTGAAATCTCTATCGGATAGATTTCCTGAACATTAAATACACCTTTGGTTAACGTTCCAGTTTTATCAAACACAACAATTTCAGTTTTCGCTAAAGCCTCTAAGTAGTTGCTGCCTTTTACTAAGATGCCTTTTCTTGATGCACCACCAATCCCTCCAAAGAAACTTAATGGTATGGAAATAACAAGGGCACAAGGGCAAGAAACCACAAGGAATGATAAAGCTCTATAAATCCAATCACTAAAGGTAGCACCCTCAAATAAAAGCGGTGGAATAATTGCAATAATAACAGCGATAATTACAACAATTGGGGTATAATATCTTGCAAACCTAGTTATAAATTGCTCTGAATTTGATTTTTTACTGCTTGCATTCTCAACCAGGTCAAGTATCTTGCTTACAGTTGATTCACCATATTCTTTTGTTACTTCTACCGTAATAACTCCATTGATATTAATGCAACCACTTAAAATGTCATTTCCAGCTTCTACCTCACGAGGAACCGATTCACCGGTAAGAGCAGATGTATCAATCATAGAACTACCTTCAATAACCTTACCGTCAAGAGGAACTTTCTCTCCTGCCTTAATTACAATAATATCTCCGATTTGAACTTCATCTGGATCAACTTTAAGAAGTTCATCACCTTTTTTAACATTAGCATAGTCAGGACGAATGTCCATTAGACTTGCAATTGACTTTCTTGACTTATTAACTGCATAGCTTTGAAATAATTCACCAACCTGGTAAAAAAGCATTACTGCGACACCTTCTGGAAAGTCACCTACAAAGAATGCTCCAATTGTAGCAATACTCATAAGGAAGTTTTCATCAAAAACTTTACCTCTAATAATATTCCTAAGAGCCCTTAAAACCACATCGCCACCAACTATAGTGTAACTGACCAAAAATAAGACAGGTCTTATCCAATTAATATCTATATTTATTATTAAAGCCACAATAAAGAAAATTGCACCGATAATAATGCGCCAAAGACGTTTTTTCATTTAGTTACACTCCTTTATGCCTTCTTCATGACTGTATCAGGCTCTATTTTTTTAACTACTTTTTCAGCTTCTGAAATAATTGTAGGCATCTTATCGTCATCACCCTCAATAACCAATTTTGTGGTCATGAAATTAACGGTAGCTTCCTTTACTCCATCTAACTCATTAATTGCTCTTTCCATTTTTGCTGCACAATTTGCACAGTCCAATCCTTCAAGTCTAAATGTCTTTTTCATACTATTATCCTCCATTAAATATATTATTTGTTCTTATACTTAAAAATATTAATAATTACTTTTCTCTGATATGCTCTAATCCCTTTTCAAAGATTTCCTTAACATGATCATCTGTTAAGGAATAGAACACTACTTTGCCTTCTTTTCTGTACTTTACTAAATTTGCTGCTTTTAATGCCTTAAGTTGATGGGAAATAGCTGATTTGGTCATGTTTAACAGCACTGCTATATCACACACACACATCTCACTTTCATCTAATGCCCATATAATCTTTGCTCGTGTGCTATCTCCTAATACTTTAAAGAAATCTGATAAATCATAAAGTTCATCTTCCTCCGGCATAACCTGTCTGACCTTATCTACAATATCAGCATGAATCACATCACAATCACAATTAATATTAATATCTAAATCTTTCATGTTTTCACCTTCTTTATATTGTTATAGTTGAACAACTATTCAACTTATATGTATATAATAGTTGAATACACACTCAATTGTCAAGTGTTTTTTTTAATATACATCATGAAATTTTATACTGCATGGTTTTTCTTAGTGATGTAAAAATTGCAACACTTATCACCATTGCCCAATGTAATTGGTCTTTCTAGTCTACAATTAGCGAAGCTCATTGTAATATAATCAGTAGCACATAAAGATGGTGTAAGCTCTGGTACATTTTCTCTTTTGCATAATGCGCATAATCCACATCTGGTAAAAACTATATGGGTTAAGTTAACATTTTCTTTATCTTCCACTGATACAAGCCAATTTGTCGGATATTTATCTTTATTTGCTTCACACCAGTGGCCAGCCTTCTCAATCTTTTCTTTATACTGTCTTGATAGCAGATCCACTTTACTCATTTGCTTTTTCATGAATTCAAAATTATTAAGTCCAGTGACCAGTATTTCATCAAATTCATTCAAGCTAATGATATCTTTCGTATTTTTATACAATGAAACGAGATATGCCCCCATCAAATAGCTGTTGAGAAATATGTTTTTATTTCCTCCAATATTAGGAGAATTCTTTACAATCTCTTTATAGCCTCTTGTCGTATTTGTAATAATATTTTTGAGCTTTGCCTTATCATAATACTTTTTTAATTGTTTTTTAATGATACCTTTCATTATGAAAGGGTATGCATAAGCCATAGCGGTTAATTTCATCTCTATTTCCCCCCGAAATGATTATTTTTCATTCATACTACTCAAGAGTTACCTTTTTTAGATTTATTACTTTGGTATAATCGCAATGTTTTATTTCTAATATCTGCAATCCATACTTTTCAAAATATCCCTTAGTCTCAATCTTTAAAAACTGTTCAAACCCCTTAGGTTCTAATTTCCTTATTAGGTAAAATAGTATTCTCTTCAATAAATTTTGTGGTTCTTCCCATTCTATGACCAATAACCTTCCTTCCGGTTTTAAAACCCGCTTCGCCTCTAACAGTATTTTTTCAGCCAATTCCTCAGGTATTTCATGTAAAACTAAAGAGATTAGTACTGTATCAAATGTTTTGCTTTTAAATTTTGTATCTGTTGCATCCATTTGATAAAGCTTTATATTATCAATACCATTTTTCTTCACTTTCTTTGCTGCAATATTTAACATTTCCTTAGAAATATCTATACCAATAATTTCAGCATCCCTTTTAAGATTGGCTACAGCAATAGCATTAGCTGCGGTACCCGTGCAAATGTCAAGTATCTTTCTATCTTGCTGATTTATATAATCATATAGAGCCTTTCGAGGATTAGCATCGTTATTCTTAAAGTAAATAACATCTAGCAAGTCATATATCTTAGACATTCCCTCATAAAACAATGAACTCTCCACTATAACTACCTCCCATTTTTAAAAAAACACAAAATATCTTCCCACTTTATTTTTATATGTATCGTACCTATTTCCGAATGTGGTCTCTAAATATTTTTCTTCTTCCAATATCTGCAGATGCATTAATGCTATTGTCAAAGCAGTTAATATTAATACAATTATATTTCCGAAAGCTAAGCTTGCTCCTATGTATGTCAAATCAAAACCTAAAAAAGCAGGATTTCTGCTTATTGTATATATCCCCGTAGTAACCATATCTGTCTTGTCTTTCTCCGGAATTCCAGCTCGCCAATTATCCTGCATCGTAACCATGGCGATGATAAAAAGACAAGTTCCCAGACCTAATAATGCCAAACCGATACCCCGAATCATTTGATTGGAAAACAATGAAGTATTTAATATTGCGCTGACCAAAACTACTATAACAATAGCCGTACTTGAAAATCTTAATAGACTTTCTATTATTACAATTTTTCTTGATTTGTTACCTATACCTAATTGATTCGTTTTAATACCTTTCTTTCTTTGATTGATTAATTTTAAAAAATATGCAACATAAAATATAAGAACCTCAATAACTCCGATAATTTGAATCATAAATAACCTCCCTTTTCAATTTAGTTGAATAGTTGTTCAACTATTAATATTATATTCAGCATGACTTACTTTTGTCAAGTTAAATTTGCCAAATATAACCGTAATAAATTAAAAGGTTGGGAAATGTATATCCCAACCTAAACAATAAGTCATAGCAAGAGTTGTAAATTATATATTCATACTCTATAAATCACTTTATAATAGTATGGCCGCTAAAACAAATAATGCGGTTGATATACCTACCCCAACCAAGCAATTTTTATAGAATTATTTAAAATTCTTAGTACAAATCGTAATTTTGAAATGTATATGTTCAAACAAAAAGTTTCATAATTGCATATCATCTTGTACTATCTTTCTTCAAAACCATTTCAGATATCTGACTTATAACTTCATGATGCCCCCGCTGATTCCGAAAGACCTCAAATGCTTCACTTCCATACTGATATTCCAGTTTTTCAGCTACCATTGGAATTTGCCCATGTGAAAAGATGTCCCCATTACCTTTTTCATTCTCACACTTCTCCATTTTGTTAAACTCAACGTCTTTTGACAGATTATCAAGTTTATCAATTGCTGCATCCAACCTCAGTTCTATTCCTGCTAGCAGCTTACTCTTCCATTCCCAAGATTTCTTTATCATCTCAGTTTTAGAAAAAGTTTTTTCTACCATTGAATAATCTACCATTTCTATATCAGCAAAAGTACGAAAAGCATTAGAAACAGATCTCCCTGCTTCCCTAATATCTGCCCCAAAGCGATCAATCTTGGAAATTGTCTTATCCGTTTCAATACCTGCTTCCCTTACATTTATACGAAGCTTTTCAAGTTTTTCTTTTACCCCTAAAAATTCAGAGACACGATTTAAGGCTTCTTTTCCTTTTGCCTTAACTTCCGTAACAATAGATGCAGCTTTCTCCTTAAATTCTACCTTTACTTCGAACAACTGCTCTTTCATGCTATTACATAAAGCTTCCATACGATCGGATGCATTTGCTAATTGTGCCTTGATAGATTTCATCATCTGTTGTTCCTGCAAATCAGCAAGTTGCTTTTTTACATCATTTAATTCTGCTACAACCTGATCCAGCTTTTTCTCAAGTCCATCAACATACGTTGCCGATTCAAAAATATCATTTGCTTTATTCTTCATTTGATTTTCTTTCAAAAGCATAATTAGCTCCATTACAATCTCATCCTGTGTCAATGTAGTATTTATTTTCTCCATATAACTTTCCTCCATTCTATATGAGGCGATGCTATCGCACCGCCTAAATCATAAGTATCTTTTAACGAAATGGTGTCTCTCTATCCGGTTGTCCAACACTCACTACCACCTTGTCTTGTGCCTGTATCTGTGTCACAGATTCCATCTTATCTTTCGCCTCTTGATATGAAGATATTAATTCCCCATATAATTTCTCACGAAATTCCTTTGTTACTGGATAACAAATATCCTGATAGATTGACTTCTGATTCTCATCCACCTGTTTTGTACGATACGATGGCATTGCAACAAATAAGTTATCTTCTTTGCCTTGAAGAATGGACACATTATTTACAATAAAGCAATCTTCGAAATAAATTCGCGCTAGTCCTCGGATATTACTTCCCTCTCTTTCAAAAGGAGTTACTGAAACTGAAAAACTTGGCATCTCGGTTCCCTCCTGGCTCTTAACTTCTTCAGTTTTATCTGCACACTTTGCCTTTTCAAAAGCCTCTAAGATATTGTCATAAAGTTCCTCACGAAATTCTTTTGTAATTGGATTACATACATCCTTATATACATTCGCACCCTTTTCATCTTTATCACTGGATTTGTAGCGTGGCATTGACACAAAAAGCTTACCCTCATTACTTTCCAAAATTGCAATATTGGATATTTTAAAGTCATTTCCAATAATTAATGTTGCAAAACCTCTCAGGTGAGATGCATTCTCACCTTGTTGCCTTTCATTATCCTTAATCTCATTTGCTCTAATTGAATACTTCATAAAATCCTCTCTTTCTGTATGCTTCTGGCATACGTAAAAATTTTTTTATTAAAAAGGGACTGCCAAAATGACAATCCCAACTACAATAAATATTCCTGCTATAATCTTTAATTTTCCTAATCTAATCACTAAAACGTGACAGAGCATGACTACCTCCTCATATTATCCTGTCCAGTTAAGTAGTCATTTCCTCGCTCTGCCACATTACTGTCTGGAACGTCATTATCCTTAACTTCTACGCCATTCAAATCAACATCTTCCACCTTGCTGTTTTCAAGATCCAGCTCTGCATTTAACGCAAACTGTCTTGCCAGTTTCTCTTTAAGCTCTGTTTCGTACGAAAATGGCTTTTAATACTCCTGCTTTGACTGTTCCATGTCCCGTTGGTACTGGTCTATCTTCTTAATCAGAAATTCTTCATTTTCAGATAACCCATTAAATGCGTTTTCAAGCTTGACCATATTACCAACAGGGCTCGTACTAATTTCTGCTTTGTACTCAGTCTTACCACGAAGAACCATATAATTTACTCCCATATAATTCTTCTCTACAAGCAAATCAAACCCTTTGAATCTGCCAATTGGATAAACATCACCTGTCTTGCATTTACTGACAGCTTCCAGCATTACCGTTCCTCCATCCACTCGTTCTGTAAATTTTGATTTACCAATGGTTATACTAAGGCTTTCTCACTCGGTTTAATATTCTCCCTCTGCAAATTACTATCAACCATTGCAATGACCGCCTGCTCATTATCTAGATTACGAATAACTACAGGTACATCTGCAATTCCTGCCCATTCACAAGCAGCTTTTCGTCTATGCCCTGAAATTATCTCAAATCCTTCACCCTCCAAATTTGGTCTTGCCAAAATTGGTACTATCATTCCCTCTTTCTCAATACTCTGCATCAGTTCAAACAATTCCGTATTTAGTTCCACTTTGAAGGGATGATTTTTGAAATCTTTTAGCTGATTTAGTGGTATAACAGCTATTTTCTCATGTTTATTGTCCTTATCACTCTCTATTCCCTGGTCTCCTTGCCAATTGGAACACATTGAATTTTTTTCTTCCATTTAAGTCACCACCTCTCCTAATTACTAAATTTCAGTTTCTTTTGTTTCCAACAAAAAGAGACCACTCATTCTCAAAAGCTTGAAAATAAGCGGTCTCTTCGACATTTTAATATTTAATTGAATGATAAAAATAACAACGTTTAGTCCAAATTATGAACTGTAGATTTATGTGTTCCCCAACACCATGTCCAGAACCACCGACACGTTCACACCATCAGAAATTGCTTTTTTCTTCTCTTTTCGGTCTCCCTGAGAAAACATAAAATGTCTCTCAAAGTGCCTAAAATCAAGGATTTTTACGTATCTTTCCGATGTAGTGCAACTATTGTCTCGACGTGTGGTATCACATTACTCTTATACAATTTAACAAATACTATCCTGAAAGGGGCTGATTTTTATTTTCTATCCCCATTCAAAGTTTCACCCCTTTAGTTAGATTCCTATAATCTAATTAGTCCACATATCAATTTATTGCTGGTATAATTATAGAATACTCATTACCATCTATGATTGATGTAAAAGAATATACTGGTTGATAGAATCCTTTTGTGTCCATCATATATTCAATACTTATATCTTCTATGGTTATATCCTTTATATTCTTATCATAATAATATCGAAATTTTCCAGAGGCTAACTCTTCAAAGGCTTCTTTCTCACTTTTTATTGATACCTCTTTTATTCTTTTATATGTGATCAAATTATTATTTAATTCTTTTATTGTATTATCATTAAAATAGGTACAAGTTATGGCACCATCTAAAAGGGTATCTCCCTCCACAAATTTGTCAACCTTCCATTGATAACTGCCTTTATCTTGAGTAATAAACTCAGCTTCTTTTGGAATTCTTATTCCAAAATCACTTAGAGTATCTATAAGTGATTCTTCTTCAATATTCATAGGTTCTGTTCCGTCATCAAAACGAGAAAAGTCTGTAAATCTATAACTTCCGCCCACATAATCGAACCATATACTATAAGTAGGTTCTCCTCTTCTCCAAAATAGCGAATTGTCATTATAAGCATCTATTTCTAAATTTGATGCATCAATACCCAGACTATTAAAGAACTCACTTACCCATTGAATAGATCCATCTTTTGTATATGTAGGAGCTTTATATATTGGTACTGAATCCTTGTTTTCATTTAATGAAGCATTTAATTCTATATTTGTATTTTTTAAGTTTATTTTATAAATATAAGACTGCGGGATATTCCCAAATTCTTTATTGCCATAATAAGTAAATATGCTTATAAAAACGACTAGAGTAATAATCAATGGTAATAAAAAGCCTATCACTTTTAAACCTTTACTCTTGCTTGATTTAATGACAGATAATAAAGCCATTATTATACCATATCCAATTAAAGCACCTAAAACATTATTAAAAATATCATCTAATTCAAAAATTCCTATTCCTGTTATTAATTGAAACAATTCTATAAATATTGTAAATAACAGAGCTGCAATCAAGGTGTTGTATATTTTATGAAATCTTTTATGCAATAATGGCAAGAGAAATCCAAAGGGAACAAACATAAATATGTTAAGAATTATGAACTGCCAGCTACGTAGACTAAAGCTATTCCAAGCATCTCTATAGGAGCTTAAAAAATGAATGTTCATACTTCCCTGAAAATGAGAACCTCTACTTAGAAATGTAACCCCAAAAACCATAATAATATATGCAATAAAAAGACTACCAAAGATTATTTGTTTCTTAGAAAACTTTTTGTTACCTTTTAATATCCTTTTATATATAACAAAATATCCCAAAGTGCCTAGCAGAGCTAATATTATTAATCCCATAACTCCAAATAGAAAGTATGTCTTAAAAAAATATAGTAATTCATGAATTCGCATCTTTTCCTCCTTGTATATATAAGTCTCTTTTTTATGTAAAGAATACTTTGACAACTTTACATCCAACTATTTCACAATACAGTAAGGATATAACTTTTGCCATTTCAATCAACTATAACGGCAAAACGTACATCCTGCAGGGTATATTAAAGGTACTCTTTCTGTTTTCAAAGACTAAAAACACACGACGTGTTTGAATACCCATCCCCTGAAACCTTTGATATTTCAGTGATTCATTTTCATTTCGATACACTAGGCTGTTCAGTAAAATATATTGCGGTATCACATATGCACACACTTTTAATTTCTTCTCTTTTGCTGCAATCGGTTTGATTACCCTAACTCGCATGCCGCATCCTCCTTTCTATTTGGGGTAGTCTATATATCACTCTAAATCCCCTATAAGTCAAGCATTACAAGGGTTTCCACCTCATTAATAATCAGTCTTAGCAAACAGCTAATCGGCAAAAAATAAAGGCCAACCAAACATTAAATTTTGTTTGATTAGCCTTATTTTTATTCGTATTTCACATAGCACTTGAAGCCGGATTTCGTCAGTTCTTTCATGAGGTTCTCTGCATTCTCTCGACTACTGAAAGCCCCAACCTGTACTCTATAGTATTTCTTAGGCTGGGTATCTTCCTCAATGTCATCCCTAACACGATCTACAAGAATCAGGTTATCTTCATTTACCCATGTCATAATTCCGGCAGATTCCTGCTTTGTTTTCTTATCCACCCGCTTACCAAGAAGGACGCATACCTTTCCTGCATGAATTACTGGCTTATTATCGAAGTCCGTCTGGGTTACCTTATGGTGAAGTTCTTTGACCCATCCTGGGATTGTAGGACCACCGGGATAATACTTAGACGCTGATGACTTAATAGAAACCACATCATCCACCTGAAAGCTTTGAACTCTTTCATTAGTAGGCATTAGAAGTTCTTTAACATCAGCCCTGAAAGTATCCATACTCTTACCATGCCTAGAAAACCAGTGGCGAGGATCTCCATGATTGCTGGCAATTTTCTTCTGATAGCCCTCATAGTGGCCAATGATGTCTTTCTCTGTCAGGTCATAGAGTTTACAAAGGTGCGCACAAAGCTCTGTGGCTTCTTTATAAACTGCATTGAAGTAAGAGACGTCGGACAGGTTGTCTTCGCAGATTTCAAATCCGATGTGACTATTGTTGGCGTCACCACCTGCATGCCAGCCTCTATGATCCCATGGCAGGGTCTGATAGGTAGCGATGGCACCATTTTTTAGCTTTCCGATAAAGGCATGGACACAGACTTGTCTACCACTTGGTCTATGCTGATTCCAATGATTGTTATACTGGTTTTCTCCCAAGATGCCATCATCCGGTCCAACATATCTGCGTAAATTTGGATTGTTCGCTCCGGTGCTATGAACCATGATGCCTTTTGGTGTAATCTTTCTTCCTGCCTTGTAGCAGGCATTCTCTGTAAAAATAAGCTTTCTGAGATTCATTATTGCTCTCCTCCTTTGTTATGCAGCTGAGCAAGAATATCCTTTAATTTCTCTGGTATTGGTAGTCCCAATCGTCCTGCATTTTCCAACATGGAAACCCCTTCATTGGAGCAATAGAAAAAGATGATGGCAGTTCGGAGCATGCTACCGTCTCCTATAAGGTTCGTGTCGATAATATGGCCGATTCCAACCATTACAAAAATAAGCACCTTCTTAAAAATGCCTCGAAAACCGACTTCGCTGGATAGTTTTTTGTAGGCGATGGCGCACATGACACCAGTGATATAATCAGCCACCATCAATGTAACTAATGCATATAAAAACCCATCAAACCCTCCTAAAAACCATCCCAATAATCCGCCTAATGCAGTAAGGGCTACTTGTACCCAGTTCCAAATTTCCTTCATGACTTTTACCTCCTTCATGATTTTGAATATATAAAAAGAGTGCCTGCATCTTCGCAAACACTCTTGGATCGTTATAATTGATTCGCTTATATTTGTTTAGGCAGTGCCTCCCATAATCTCATGTCCTCCTGTCCTAAAGACCAAATGGCAATTCCTCTAAGTTTCCACCGATATGCTGCTTCATTTGCCCAATAAACAAGGCTGTCAACGTCCTGGTAATAAAGAATTGAAAAACCATCAGCATCTCCAAGGAATAGGCGAGAGATCCAAACATTGATATCCTTAGGCACGACTTTTACTGAATAATCATTTCCGCATACAAGTGGCAAGACTCCTGAGTGAAAGAAATCATAATCCATGGAGATGTCTTGGCTTCTTGTTGAAGACTCCTCCACATCACTATTTACAGCGAATACCTGAAACTCATTATCCCAAGTCACACCAGTCCTTGAAAGCCTTCCATACTCTACGGTCGTTCCTCCTGGAAATATCACATCAAACCTTTCATACGGTTCATAGACCCAAGCATCTCCCAACCTTAATAGTTCACAAAGAATGCGACCATCAGAACGAACCCCTGCATAACCTCCTGAAAACCCATTAAGGGTTGCAGTAAATCGAAGAATATTGCTTGCCCCTGAATAGACCCTTACCGAGTTACCTCTAATCCTCATTTCAATAGTGTACATCCTCGGATTGGAACGAAGATTTGCCTCAGTTGTTTTTATAATCTCAGTGGCAGTACTACCTAGTAGGGAAGAACCTTTATAAAGCTCGATGCGTTGCGTATTGAAATTCAGACAGCAAAATACATCCCCGCAAAATACCCCTGCTCGGCCATTTCCTTCCGGTGTAAAAGCTATTCTTGCTCGTAAATGAACATCTGAAAAACCTGTGTAATTCCATGCCAACTCTCCTGATCCATCAAGCTGTGAGTAGGGACGACTAGTTGTTTGATTAGGATTTCTCCACACCTGCCACTGTCCACTTAAAGCTGTCCAATAACTAGATGGTAAGGGGTTGTCATCCCTAAAGTCTTCATACCAAACTAGTGCAGAGTCTGCTTTTCGACGTAGCACCTCTGTGGTTAGCTTAAATCCTCGATCCGGTTCAGCCATCACTCCGTTAACATCTTTAAACATTCGTGGTGATAACATAAATTCTGCCTCTCCTGCAGAAGGACTCTCAGAGAAATTAGAGCATGCACGAAATCCATAAAACTGCACACCTGGTACTAGCGCACTGACGCTGATTGTGTGCGTGCCGGCTGAAAGATATACACCCGAAGACAAGGAAAGCCAGCAAGTTGTGCGCCAATATGGCCACCATAGTCTATTCTCACTAAAAGTAGAACTTACACCATCCAAAGCAACATGAATACCATTCTTATCCCAAAAGGGAAAAGAGATACGGAATGCAACATCATAAACACCGGCAGTAGCTATTTCAAATTCATATTCTGCATCGCCTCCTTCTCCAAGGGTTACCATTTGAGTAGAAATGGACACGCTCCCAGTATGGCTATCTGGACTTCCTCCAGTACGGTCTACATAGATTGTGCCAAACTCAGTTCTTTGCTGTTTACTATAAGCTGTCAAATATCTGCGCCTGTTATAGGTTTCTCCAATTAACGGATACGTTCTTGAAACCGCATCCCACCCTTCCATGTAGTCATACACCTGCGGTAAAGCCCAAGGAACCTTATCGTAATCATCCCAATACGCAATGATAGGAATACGAGGTTGGGGAGGAGCATCATTTGTGAAGTTGTAGACTCCAGTCATCCAGTTTTGAGCAGCATAATAGGTGTTGGAAATTCCTCGGTAGGTAATGCCTAGATTCGCAGGAGAATCGTGTATCCTCCAGTTCCAACCATAAGCAGGCAGTCCAAAGAACACTTTTTCAGGAGTCATTACGCGAGCCGCATAATCATAGGTCCCTTCCAGCCAATTCCTAGGGGATACAGGTCCCGGTGCAGAACCCGCCCAAGCCATGCCATAACTCATGATTGCTGCTGTATCGCAGTAGGGATCTAAATCTTCATAAACACACCAGTTTTCACCACCAACGGAGCCTTGTACCCCTGTCATGCCGGGTAAGCAAATATTCACGAGTTTAGATGGATTGTATGCTTTAACCGTATTATAGATATCTCGAAAGAGAGCATTAGCCGCATCCTTATTTTCATAGCCACCACCACGCTCTAAGTCTATATCCACTCCAGCGCACCAAGGGTATTTATTCATAATACGAATAATCTCAGTAAGGAATTTATCCTTCGCGCCGTTTGTATTATTTCTAAGGGCTGTAAAAATGGATGCTGTACCATGATTCATGATGGTAAGCAGCCACTTGATGTGTGGCCATCGGTTGATGTAAGTAAGCATGCTGGAGATGCTTGTACCTGTTTCTGTTATTGTTCCGGTAATATCTACTTCAAAGGTAAAAATCCCTACGGTATCCAAGCGATCACCATAATCACGTAAGGCTTGGTACATACGAGCATTGCCCATGAAGCTCCAAACCATGCACCGCTTTCCTTTTAAATAATCTCTCATGGGCGTTCACTTCCTTCCTGCATTTCTTGAAACTCGAATAATACCCTGGCAGATTTTCTATCTTCTAACTTCACCACATGCTTACTGTCACTAGCTGCGGTGTATTGAAAAAAGCCCTCTTTTTCAGAAAGGCTCCCATTTTTCAAACACTGCCTGGTAGAGGCTAAAAGAGAAAGTGTGTCTCCTGGGTTTATGGAATCTTTAAACTTAACCTTATGTGCTCCAGCTCCTTGAGATAACTCAATACCTCCTGCTTGCATACCCTGTATCGGGTAAATGTGACAATCAAGACCAGCTGAGGTTTTACCAAGATTAAAGAGAATGATTGTTTCACTACTACGAACCACTCCGTTATAAAAACGAACAGGCACAATGCTATTATTCTGCCTAAATTTCTGGAGCATGGTTTCTGTATTGATTGTGTAACCCGTCAAGCGGTCTCCTTCTTGCGCTTGAATGTCGGTAAAATAAACCGTACCGGTGCAGTCTTCTAAAAGTAGTTCCACCGTTATGCTAACAACACGCTTTTCTTCTTTGCAATGAAGGGTCTCTGCAAATCTAGTAAAAGAAACTGACAATATCACCACCTACCCATCTAGTGTCCATTTAATTTCTGATACATGGGGAGTCCAGCCTGTAGCAATAGAGCCTCCTTGTAAAAGCATATCAGTAAAGAACACTGCACCTGTGCAATCAGAAACATATATACGAATGGTTAGAGCCTTTATCTTACTAAACCCTCGCGGTGAGATGACATGAGTTGTATGGAAAAAATAAGCCATAGCACCACTCCTTCCTAAAAGAGATCAATAAACCTGGTTTCGGTTGTACCATCCTCGTATTCAATCATAACTTCAATGCCGACTTGCCCATTAGGGCCTTTTTGAAGATTCTCTGATGCAATCTGAGCTGAGAATGTGTAACTCCTCCTGCTTGCTGGATAAATAGTTTGAGATAGACTTTTTGTCATGCCTAAAACCCCATCAGCTTTAAAGGAAGCATCTCCTGAGACACCATTGTTTGGATCAACATCAAACCCTGAATTGAGCCAGTAGGTGATCCCGTCATCGGCTCTTGAATTTCTCAGATGGTTAAAGGGGACTAAATCTTTTACTTCCTGTCGGTCAAGGACATCGGCTGAGGATAAAATATCGGCAGCTTTATCCCACCCAGCAGATGCATCCCCTAATTCTCTTAAGGTGGTGGATAGCTCCAGCACTGTTTTCCATGGCTCTTGTAGATTGTACTGCCTGCGTACCACACGAGTTTTTACTGACAAATTTAAGTCTTTATCATCCACGGTAACGATATCTCCAAGATTCCAAGCTTCATGTTCATATCCCGTCAGCACGGATAAATCCATAGCTGAAAGAACATAGGAAATTCTAGGCTTTGAATATTGAGCTAATCGCATATTAGCAAACTCGAGCATCTGATAAGGATTGCTAAAGGATGAGGCATCAAGGGTTGCCACTCTTACTTCTGATGAGTAACTGTAGTCCTCCACATATTCTTTATTTCCATTAATAGAGGCAAATGTCATCCCATCTTTTCCATATGCATAAAGTCGAGTGATTAAGCTTCTTGTATCTACTACCCTTTGTATGCTTTTCATGTTTTTTCTATAGCAAAACAAGGCTCCACTGTCTGTACCACCAAATGTCAAAAGATGCACCAACCTATTGGCACTATCAAATATTAAATCTCCTCCATGAATGTTCTGTGTGGCTCGAAGAATTGATAGCGCGTTTTTCTCGGTAGATTGCCATGTTCTCCTTGTACTTACCGTGACATTCCCTAAAGTCCAACCAGTACTAAGCAGGGCATAATGCATAGGAGCCTCTGGTGTTTCAGCGACAAAATCCATCGGCTCTTTTGCCGCGCTGAAGGAAAGATCATAAAAGGCAGCTTCCGCATACACTTGTGTAATCACTCGTCCATCAGAAGTTTTCTCATCTGTCGTGGTTCGAATTCGGTACACATCATTTACAATCTGCACCTGTTTCTCATTATCCAAAGACTCTCGCTTGGGATCATGAAATGGCAACTTAAACTCCAAGATATCGGCGCCATTTACCTCACTGGTTACAATGATGTCAAAGGCATTTTCTAACACCGCTTCCCACGCACCGGTGGTATCCAAAATAACTGGTCTAGCAAATCCAAGTCTCTCATAAGGTGGTTTCGGAATATCATGAAGCTGTATTTCTATAAGCTTAGGTGTTCTTGTTGTATCTTGAGTGGTCAAGGTAATTCGATAACGAATATAAGCTCTATTCAGTGACTGAAGTTCTCCGCTGGGTCCCACTGACTGCCACTGTGTCCAACTGACTAAATCATCAGAGGTGGAGGTTTCAACAAGGGAGATAGCAGTTACCCCTGCTGTGTATTCGCTGGTTACTGATACTCGTCCTGTTCCTGCTAGGCCACAGGCAGCTGCGGTTGTATAAAGCTGACCATTTTGAGCATAAACACCACTTGTTGCCTTCAGCATAACAGTACCCGGCTCCGTTAGAGCATCTACATCAGCGGTACTGTCACCACCGTTTGCCAAGATAGAAGATTTGAAGTAGGAAATAAGCTCCTCCATGGTAAGCTCAGAATTCTTTTCATAAAACCAATCATCAAATCCGCCCGCATAATAATAAGTATCAGCCAGCATTCCCATGACAATATTAGCTACACAGTTTTGATTCAAATCTCCTGTAAAAGTTCTAATGGGCGATTGCCAAATAGCACCATCACTTCGGTCACAGACCAAATTTTGTACTCTTTTGCTATTTACTTCAATAATGGACGCTATAAAATACCAACCATTATTCCTAAGGGTAATACTTGGTGTTTCCGTTTGATCATAAATCAGCGAACCCGACGCATTATAAAGCATTAATCTTAATCTTCCTTGGTATAAGGAAACATAGAAAATCGGCTGTCCTGGTCCATGTCTGGTATTAAAGATGGGAATAAAATTTTGACCAATAGAATAAGTTGTCGGGTTAATCCATCCACCCACTACGATTTTTTCTCCTAAATCACTAAAAAAGCTACCGTCATTGGTAGCCACTAAATGAGTTCTTTCACTTGTAGGATTGACAATGTTTTGCCTGAAAAATCTCCCGAGTCTACCTAAGACCAAACTAGCTGAAGTTCCTGACCATCCGGATACAAAGAAGTTTCTGTTATTGCCTGACGCATCTAAAAGCATGGTGTTTCCATCTGGCACTGATTCATTAAATCGCCAAAGTCCAACGGTCTGATCACTTACTGGAAACTCGCCTGTGAAATCTGTTTGCACTGTTAAAATCGACTTAATGGCCACCTGATCACCTCCATCTGCTCTTAGCCAGAATCCTTAATTCAGAAAATGTTGCTCCCGCCACAGTGATTGCTATTTCATTATCTCCCTTATGAAGAACAGGAAAATTCAGCTCATCCAAGCCTGGTAAACCATTTCTCAATGTGTTTCCGTTTATATCCGTTATTTTGGCTGTCACTAGTCCACTGTCAATGACAAGAACTTCATCTGCTGTCAAAGCTCCAACAACTCGTAATTCTTCACCATTTGTTGTAATCGAGATATAGGTAGAGGATGAACTGTTAATTGTCCCCTTAAGTTGATAGACGGGTTCTGAGTCAGCATTTCCGGTTAATCTTTCAATCTCATGGTTGCCTTCACTGGAAATTGTAAATTGCTCATCAGTCAAAGCATAAGCATGAGGATCTGGGCATATAAACTTAAGATCAAATGCCCCTGCCGTTCTAAGTAGCCTCTCACAATCCACCTGCTCAGTAAGACGGGCATAAAAGTAACGATCCGGAATATCATCCAATACAAGTTGTTTCAAACCATTCATGGGGTTTAACCATTCAGCTAACCCATCCAATACACCTACTAGATCAGCAAAACTTTTTTGTGGGTATACATTACAATTAACGATAATAATTCGCTCTGAGCTGTCACAGCCAAAATCGGCAACACCCGCTTTACCCGGCACCATTTCATAAGAGTTTCTAAGAGCGGGCGATGCCTGCCAGCTTGTGAGTCTTGCTTTGATCTTCATGTTCTTTGAACTAATACCATTATAAATAAATCCCATACATCGCCCTCCTTTACGTCGTTATAAAGCGCCCCTGTGCTCGAGAACCGGTCTGCATTAAATTGTAGAGTTCTTGTGATATCTTTCTAATATCATCTTCACTTCGTACAATCATCTGCTGAATGGTAATTAAAGAGCCACCAAGCATTCCATATCCGCCACCTGCACCACCATTTACATTTACATCGGAGTCTAAATTAAAATCTGTGGGGATGACCTTTTGCATATCTTCACTAACATCATCCATGGCCTTCTCAAATCCTACACCGATACCTTCACCCATGTTTTCACCAATACCAGCGAAAACTTGAGATGGAGATCGGATGCCTAAAAGTCCCTTAACTCCTTTGACAATTCCACCAACCATGTCACTGACTTTGTTTTTAAGCCAAGTCACCATGGAGGCAATACCATCCCAGAGTCCTCTGGCGATGTTTTTACCCACATCAATAATGGCCGGTATGGCTTTTCCTAAACCAGTCACTATTGCTGTAATAATCTGAGGAATTTGTGCCATTAACTGAGGAATAGCCCGAATTAATCCTGCCGCAAGCTGAATAGTCAGCTGAACACCCATCTCAATAATCTTAGGTAGATTTGTGGTTATAAAAGTAATAATGCTACTAATAATTTGTGGTAAAGCCTCAATTAAGGTAGGCAGTGCATTTAAGATACCTTGTGCCAAACCACTGATAATTTGGAAAGCCGCTTCTAGGACCAAATCCAGATTATTAATCAATGTTTCTACAATCAAAATCACGGCTTCTACGATGGACGGAATTAGTTCCGGCAGTGCTTCACCAATGCCAGTGGCAAGGGTAACAATCATCACAAGTGCCGCCTCAACAAGGGCAGGGAGATTGGCAATGATTCCATCCACTAAAGTTAGTACCAATTGAAGCGCCCCTTGAGTTATCTGTGGCAATGCCTCAATAAGACCGCCCACTATGGTCATAATAATATTTGTCGCTGCATCAATCAGTGTTGGTAAATTATCCAAAATACCGTTAACAAGAGCAATGACTAGCTCAGGAGCAACTTCTGCAATGGCAGCTATCAGTCCAGTGACCACTTCTAAGATTTGAGGAAGAATTACTGCTATCTGGTCAACTGTTTCTTTGGCTCCAGCTTTTAACTGTTCCGCTGCACCTTCTTGCCCTGTGATTAGACCTGTAAGACCATCAAGGATCATGGTAAAGCCGGGGAGGAGTTGGGAAGTGATATTGTTTTTCACACCAGTAAAAGAACGGGTAAGATTATCCATGGCATCGGTATACTCGACTGCAGCATCGATGGATTTATCACTCATCACCAGCCCTAGCTCGCTGGCTTTGTTCTTCAAGTCTTCTGTGCTTTCTGCAGTTTGGTTTAAAAGGGCTGCTAGTTCCACGGATGAGTTTCCAAGGAGATCATTGGCAATGGCCGCTTTTTCTCCTTCATCAGCAATACCCTGCAGCCCTCTCACAGTCATCTCAAAGATTTCTTCTCTTGATTTCCCTTGGAGATCTTCCATTGAGATTCCTAATCGCCTGAATTTATCAGTGGCAGAAGTACTACCATTGATGGCATCATCAACCGTGTTATTTAGTTTTTTCATGCCATTTTCTAAAGTAGATATGCTTGCACCATTTTGCGAAAGCACATAGTCCCACTCTTGATAGCCTTTTCTGGAAAGTCCAATACGTTGACTTGCTTTATCAATCTCATCTCCAGCTGCAGCCGCATCATTAGCCATGTCATAAAGCTTTTTACCGGCGGCAACTGCAGCAGTTCCAATGGCGGCCATAGCCGCTCCGATTGCCACACCGATTCCTTTGACAATACTGCCTAGTTTCTCAAATTTTCCTCCCGCATCATCTGCAACGTTGGCACTCTTTTTTATCTCATCACCAAAATCGTCCGCTTCATTTCCCGCTCCATCAAAACCTTCACTGGCTTCATTTAGTGCTTTGTTATTTTCACCAAGCTCCCGTTCCATCTTATTTAAATCAGCGTTGGCATTATTAAGCTGGATTTGCCAAGCCTGCGTTCTCTTATCATTTTCACCAAAGGATTCAGCGGCATTTTTAAGGGCAGCTTCCAAAGTACCGATTTTATTCTTTTGTGCATCTATTTCCTTATTTAAAACTTCATTTCTTGCCGTTAAGGCCTGTACAGATTTATCCTGCTTATCAAACTGCGAGGATACCAGTTTCATCTCAGATCCCAGAACCTTAAATGTCTGATTGATGTCACGAAGTGCACTTTTAAATTCCTTCTCGCCCTCAACACCAATTTTGAGCCCAAAGTTATCTGCCAAAATCACCGCCTCCTTCCTTTAAAAATCAGATACCATAGGGAATAACATCATCTATGGAAATCTCCCTTTTTTGCTTGCTCAGTCCAAGGAACTGTTTGTGACATTCCCATAAATCCATCAAAAGCCCAAGAGGTGTTAGCCATGTTTCCTCTTCAGTACGATTTAAATGGACTGTTCCGTAATATAAAAGCCGGGTAAAGAGCTCCTCCTCATTTACCCGGTTTGTGCGTTTTTTGAGTCATCTTCCGATGCAATATTTCGTTTCGTCCCTTTAAACATCGCTTCCATCAATGCGTTTTTATATGTGGCAAGCTCCAAAGGTGAAGTAAGAAGTTCAATCTCATCTTGCGTGAGAAGATTCTTCTTATCATTCGGATTTCGCAGGTTATAAATAAGCAAACTTTGATTGGCCATCAATGTAATCAGCCATACAATCTCATCCAGTGCCATCTCGAAGTTTTCAGATTTCATGAGCTTTTCACCCAGGTTTTCAAGTCCACCATATCTTCCTGCAATTTCTTTTGTAGCCTTAGTCGTTAAAATAAGTTCATACTCTTGACCACTAATAGTAATCTTTGCGCTGCGTTCGTTATCCATGGAACATCCTCCTATTCTTCAGTGCCACCGGATGCGGCAAATGTAGGTTCATATACTTCGTTGTACCATCCGGTAATAATTGATTGTGTAACTCCTTCATCACCCTCGTTAACTTCTGCTTTCCAAGGATGTCTGCCCTGACCATCCAATTTGTTCCTGCGTAGCACTGTCCCTTCAATGGTTGGAGTTGAGAAGGTAATGCTATCGCCTTTGGTAGCCAGATTAGTGGCTGGGATACCAAACTTCACACGATACAGCCAAAAATAACGATACTTTCCGTTTGCTTTTTTAGCCCTAAAGCCTACCGCAACAGGGTCACCGCCGTCTTCACTGGTTGAAATGAGCACATGATTGTCATCAATGGTTGCTCCTGTAAGATCTCCTGCGGCAGTCACTCCAATATCATCAATACCAAGTGCTAATGTGCCACTTCTGAACTCTTTAATAATTTCAGCTGCACCATCATCGGCATAAAGCGTTGCCTCAGCAAGCTCTACTGAAAGCTCTGCACTGATGGCTTTTGCCAAGGGCACTGGGGTTTCATAGGTTTCATCACCGTTTGCATCCTCGGTGATTTTTGCATAATAAAGTCTATCAAGACCAATTGTAGCCATATTTTATTCCTCCATTTCTAATTTAAATTCATAGGGTTTTGCCACATCAATGGCATAGTGGTGATAACCAGTATCATCTTCATGCCCGATATACCTACGATCTGTTATTGTAAAATCCGCACCCAAAAGAGTGCGGACTAAATTATTTTTAATGCCTATATAGTTACCTTTTACAAATAGGGAAAGTCTAACTTCCTGCACTTCATATTCAGGCTTGTTATCAGCATGAACCTCAAACAAATCGACAAGAGGTGTGATTACAAGATAAACATCAGGAGGCACACCAGAAAAAACACCTGTCTCTACTGGAATGCTACACATATCTGCTATGAGATTTAATTCTTTTAAGATGCTCATATTTTACCCACCTCTTCATCAAATCGCTGTTTCATTGCTTCTATACAGGCTTTTCTTGAAGTCCTTCTTGCTGGCTTTAAAAATGGTTTAGGCGGTTGACCGGATTTCCCATACTCTATGATATTGGCTATCTTGGCATTGCTTTCACCATTTCTTCTTGGTTCTTTAAAACCTACCTTTACATTGAAATTACCGTTTCGATCAAGCTTAGCAGGGGAGACACCAAGGGAATCGACTAGTTCACCCGTAGACCGGCTTTTTTCTTTTGTTCCACTACCAATAGTCCCTTGTAAATTTGACTTTACTGTTTCTACAACTACTTCCCCTCCTGACTCCAGCACCTTCGGTATAATTTCATCTGTCTTATCACCCAGCTTTGAAAGTTTTAGAAGAAAATCATCCGGCATTTTAACATCTGCTTTAGCCACTTGATGCCACCACCTTTTTCGCCAAAGCTTCAATATACATACCTTTTCCTTTTACATCCTCCACACTTGTGATTTCGTATCGTCCATCACTGCACGCAATGACCATCTTAGTAGACACCAGAATATCCGGTATCTTACGAAAGCAAAACAGTGCGGTGGCTTCAGAGAATGTTGCTCTATTGGCCCATTTTTCATTCCCGTGACGGTCTTCCTTATAGGCACGAACAGACGCAACAATGGTATCAGTGGGTTTACTAAAACCCTCACTGTCTTTTACTGTTTCAACAGAAATAATATCTATAAAGATATTCATTTTTCCAAAGCTCATACGCTACACCTTCCAATCCCGATCAAGCCTGAGCAGTAAATTTACCGTATTCCAAACCTGCTGGCCCGCCTGCACATTGTCAGCAAAAAAGCCACCCGTACTGCCATCCCGACTTTCATAGAAGTGGGATGACAGCATGATAATGGCTTGCTCCGTAGTTGGCGGCATTGCATTTTTGCTATAATGACCTTCCGGAAGATGCTGGTAACTCTCGGCATAGGAGGTTGCAGTAGTGATGTATGTCTGAAGAAGTTCATCATCACGATCATGCTCAAGAATTAGATTTGCCTTTACCTTTTCAAACATTGTCATCACCGTCACCTTCCTTTCTCTACGGAGTATCCTCTACCATTAGTCCAGTAGCTTTTAACTTGGTAAGAAGGGCATTAAAGTCCGTTACCAAGTCCTCTACAGTAGCCGCAGTGCTTCCGGGTTGATTCTCAAGAACAGGGAGGCCGGTTACTTTGGCCCCCTCTTCTATGACAAGTTCACCACCGATTACGGTCTTTTCTCCACCTTGCTCTGTATAATTCTTCGTGTTATAACTCATCATTTGCACCTCCCATTAAGCCTTTTGCTGTAGGATTTTCACAGCCTCAGGAAGGATCAGTTTACCGTCTACACGTTGACTTGCAAGGAAACCAACTTGACCAGTGGTTGCAAATAGCTCATTTAAACGCTTGAAAGAACGTCCTTGTCTGTCCGCAATCCAGTAGTAGCCAAAGTCACCAAATGCGATGGTCTTTGCCCCAGCCTCAATAATTGGCGCATAGGCTGAAGTATATACTGGACGGTTTAGCAATGTATCTGGAGTACCCGCAGTCAGCGAAGGCTGCCATAGATATTGGCCCTGTCCGTCTTTTAGTTTACGGATTGCTTTCACCGTTGCATCATTCATTAAGAACACTGCATTTTTTCTGTATGGTGCTTTTAATGAGTAGACAAGATCGATAATCTCATCTGCTGTAATAGCTGTAGCCGAACCTGCAGTAATCCCAAGTTGTGCTCCACCAGTAGCATTAAAGATGCCTGTGGGTTTTCCGTCAGCATCTCCAACAAGAAATGCTTCCTCTTCCTTTGCTCCAATTCTTCTGGCAAACTCAGTGGAAATATAGCTTTCAAGATTAAATACACTATCGTTTAAGAGCTCATCAGAGACTTTAATCATCGTACCTAACTTATATGCACCAATGGAAGTCTGACCAAATACAGAATCACTCTCATCAAATTCCTCGCCTTCATCAAGCCAAGCCGCAGTTCCTTTGGTCACTACAACAGGAATTTTTCTGTCACCGCTTGAAGTCTGAATAATCTTTGCCAGCTTACGGAACACATTTTCTTCCTCAAGGGTTTGAATTAGGGTACGTTCAAATTCATCTGGAACAAGATATCCACCCTCAGAATCAGTTCCTACAGAGAGGGAATTGAGTACATCATGTCTAGGATTTTTGCTTCGCATGACATTCCAGAATGCCTTCTTATAATCATCACTTGCTCTTCCAGTCTTTGTTTCCATCCCTGGAATATTTGGTTTTCCAGTAAGAGGCATATTCACAGGTTTGTTAAGTTCTGCTTCAAGTGCCTCTTGGCGTTCCAGTCTTGCGATTTCCTTACCAAGATTAACAATGTCCTCTTCCATTCTGTCGTAGGTTACCGCATCCTCTGCAGAAACAAGCCCGTCACTGCCACGTTTTGAATCAAGAAATGCCTTTGCCGCTTCCCATGCTTTTGCGCGTTTTTCACGCAGTTCAAGAATTTTACTCATTTTGATTTCCTCCTAATATTTTAATAAATTAAGCCGCTCATAAAGCGGCTCGGTTGATTGTTTAACAACTGGTTTTTTAAGCTTATCCATTAATGAATTGGTCACTGCTCTTCGGCTAAACACAAAACTATCTTGCACAGTACTTTCTCCAGTTCTAAACATGATGTCATCAGCAAAACCAAGCTCAATCGCTTTATTGGCATTAAGCCATGTTTCTGCATCCATAAGATGAGATAGCCTTGTTCGTGATAAACCGGTTTTCAGTTCATAAGCATTGATGATACTTTCCTTTACTTCATCTAACATTTGCATTGCCTTTTGCATCTCCTCACTATCACCAATGGCTATGGTGAATGGGTTATGGATCATCATGAGTGAGGTTGGTGACATTAAGACTTCTGTTCCTGCCATTGCAATGACCGATGCGGCTGAAGCTGCAATACCGTCAATTTTTACAGTGACATTGCCCTTGTAATCCATCAGCATGTTATAAATCTGTGATGCTGCGATACAATCGCCACCGGGAGAGTTGATCCAAACAACAATGTCTCCTTCGCCACTCATAAGCTCTGCTTTAAAAGCCGCAGGAGTAACATCATCTTCAAACCAACTCTCCTCTGCAATTGCACCGTTAAGGTAGAGGGTTCGTGTTTGTGTATCTAAATCACGCACCCAGTTCCAAAACTTTTTCATTTGGCTGTTTCCTCCAATCCTTCTTTATTTGCAAATATGCCCGCATCCGCAAGTTTGGTCATATTGCCGTTAATTAGGTATAAATCTCCTCCAAGCTCAGGTGGAATTCGGTCTAGGTTCTCAAGCTCCCTAATATCATTGGCGCTCATCCATCCGTTTTGTCTGGCGGTTGCATAGCCGCTCATTCGAGAAACATAATCTCCACGAAGTAAACCATCTACGTTAAACTTGGAAAAATACTGTTTCTTTTCATCTGATCTTAAAAGCGCTCTGCTAATGGCCTGCTCCCACCGAATTACCCAAGGGTCCAAGGTGTATTTCACAAACTCTAGTGATTGCTGTTCAATATTAGAAAAGCTCGACTTTTCCAAGTCTCCAACCATATGTGGAGGCACACGAAAAATTCGAGCGATTTCATTAATTTGAAATTTCCTTGTTTCTAAAAACTGAGCTTGCTCCGGCGAGATGCCAATTGGCTGGTATTTCATGCCTTCTTCAAGTACTGCTATGCGATGAGAGTTGCTACTCCCTTGATAGGCTGCATTCCAACTTTCCCTTACTTTCTGAGGGTCTTTAATGGTGCCAGGATGCTCGAGTACCCCTCCTGGTGCTGCCCCATTAGCAAAGAACTTAGCTCCATATTCCTCACATGCTATTGCCATACCTATAGCATTCTTAGCCATAGCAATCGGCGAGTAACCCACAAGACCATCAAAGCCTAAACCTGGAATATGAAGTACATCGCTTGGTCTTAATGTAACCGTCACACCGTTCATCGTTGGTGCATCATCGGAATACCTGGTGTAAGAATAATAGAGATTTCCACTGGAATCTCGATCCACAGACATTCGATTTGGCATTAGTGGATACAGTGCTATGACTTCACCTTTGCCGTTTCGAATAATCTGAGCATAGGCATTGCCCCATAATAAAAGATGAGTCATCATCGTCTCGCGGAAAACGAAAGAACTCATCTCTGGATTTGGCTCATCATGTAATAAAAAATATAGCGGATGAGAAAGTGCTTTCTCCTTACCGCCGCTATCGGTGTATTTGTATAGATGAAGGGGAAGCCCTGCCACAGCCTCTGCTAATATCCTCACGCAGGAATACACTGCAGTCATTTGCATGGCTGTATGCTCATTAACAGGCTTGCCGCTTGTCGAGCCGCCAAAAAGGAAACTATAGTTGCTCCCTGCAGTTCGATTTTGTGGTTTGTCACGGGCTTTAAAAATATTCGAAAATAGCCCCATCTGCATCACTCTCCTCTCCTAAAACACGAGTAGTCCCCGACCGTCATAAACCGAAGCACTCGTATCATTGCCACAGCGAATTGCTCTATCCAGAGCCATAATAGTGGCTACAGCACCATCTATTTTTTCTGTTGACTTCTCTTTATCCGGTTTAATGTTGCCCGCCGGATCAGTACGAATAAAAATATTATCCATCATCCATCTAAGAACAGGATGTCCACCATGTGCGACCTTTTCCTCCAAGGTTAGTTTCATAAGTTCCTTGGTTGGTGGACTCATGTCTTTGAATCCCTGTCCAAAAGGAACAACGGTAAATCCCATGCCCTCAAGGTTTTGTACCATCTGAACTGCACCCCAGCGGTCAAAGGCAATCTCTCGAATATTATATTTCTCACCAAGACTTTCAATAAACTTCTCAATGAAACCATAATGCACAACATTGCCTTCAGTAGTTTTAAGGTAACCTTGCTTTTCCCATACATCGTAGGGGACATGGTCACGATTGACTCTGAGATTAAGGGTTTCTTCCGGTAACCAAAAATAGGGGAGAACAACATATTTGTCATCTTCATCTTCCGGTGGAAACACGAGTACAAATGCTGTTATATCTATGGAACTTGAAAGGTCTAGACCGCCATAGCAAACTTTTCCAAGCAAGTCTTCTTCATTTACGGCAAAAGCACATTTATCCCACTTATCCATTGGCATCCATCTAACTGCTTGTTTGACCCATTGATTAAGTCTTAACTGCCTAAATGTATTCTCTTCTGCAGGATTTTGCTTTGCAGATTCACAAGCGGCTTTTACCTTGTCGATTCCCACTGTAATCCCTAGGCTTGGATTTGCTTTTTTCCATACTTTTGGATCAGTCCAATCATCAGATTCGTCTGCTCCATAAATAACTGGATAAAATGTAGGGTCAACCTTTCGCCCTTCCAAGAGGTCTTTCGCTTTTTGATGTGTCTCATAGCAGATAGATTTGGTGTCTGACCCTGCAGTGGTAATAAGAAAATACAGCGGTTGGGTTCTTGCATCACCAGAACCCTTGGTCATAACATCAAAGAGTTTTCTATTGGGCTGGGTATGAAGTTCATCAAAAACAACACCGTGTATATTAAAACCATGTTTTGAATAGGCTTCAGCTGAAAGCACTTGATAAAAACTATTTGTCGGCTGAAAAACAATACGCTTTGTTGCCGACAGGATTTTAACTCGTTTACTAAGTGCCGGGCTCATACGAACCATATCAGCTGCAACTTCAAATACTATCGATGCTTGCTGACGATCTGCAGCACAACCGTAAACCTCCGCTCTTTCTTCACCATCACCACAACAAAGAAGTAGGGCAACAGCAGCCGCAAGTTCTGATTTACCCATTTTCTTTGGTATCTCAATATAAGCTGTATTAAACTGTCTATATCCATTTGGTTTAAGTGTTCCAAAAATATCTCTGATGATTTGCTCTTGCCAATCTATGAGTTCAAAAGGCTTTCCTGACCATTTACCTTTGGTATGGCTTAAGCATTCAATAAAGTTGACCGCATAGTCTGCAGCATCTTTATCGTAATAAGATTCCTTTGCCATAAAAGCTGTCGGTTTATATTTCTTCAACTTTCTAATATGCGGTCACCTCCCAACAAGCATAAAAATAGACCTGCATCAAGCAAGCCTTATCATTCTATCCATACGAGAAACAGAGCCAATTTTGGCACTGTCCTCTTTTACTATTTAGTTGTGTTCTAGCAATAGGATTGCAAGCGCAATTTCTGCATCCTCATCCACAGGTTCAATGTCCCAGCCTCGGTCATAATTTGCAATAATCTTTCCGTTACGCTTAAGCATCAACTTAGAGATGCGTCCTTCGTCAATGCCAAATTCAGAGCCTCTCTCATAGCACTTTACCCAATAATGGATGATACTGTCATGAACTTTGATGCTACCTTCTTTCCACATGGCTTTATTCCTCCTTACCGGTCAGAATGAACCTGGAATAAGCCCCAATGTTATCTGCAAGGTAAAGAAATAACTCGTCATATCCTTCCCTTAGAGCTATTTCCTGTACTTTTCGTACATCAAACATATTGGTTTCACCTGTTTCACGAATAGCAAGAATCTGTTGTTTTATCTTATCTATCATCGTGAATCCTCCTGCACAGGTCTTCGCCAAAAGCGACTGAGAGGCTGGAGCCTGAATCCCAACGCACCATAATAGAACCAATATCGTCAACTCCTACAACTGTTCCTTTTGTACCAATCTTTGGAGCTTGAATATCATCCATCTTTAATAGTTCTACTCGACATCCAGCAGGGTACTTCTCACGAAGGTTTAGCAGTTGTTCTTTACTGATTATCTTCATTTTTTACTCCTCCTTTGAATGCCGCAGAACCGGTTAGATTTCTGAGCAATATTTTTCGTTCTTCTTTATACTCTTTGCCAATAAATCCAAGACGGAGCAAAAAGCATCTAAATGCGTATTTTTCATTTGGGATTTCCTTTTCTTTTGCAGTAATGCGTTTCTGGTTTCTTGCCATCTCGCAAAGTGCAGAAATAAAATGGTTGTAAGCCTTAACCTCTTCTGGTGCTGGTATTTCTTTAAACCATGGAAATGAAACTTCATCTTCAGAAATTTCAATCGGTAAGTCTTCTGCCTCAAGTGCATGACGGATAAGATCGCCTTTTGCCTCAATAATCGCTTTTAGGTTTTCAAGTGCCTTTTCTGAAAAGCTACTCCTTGGCATTGATACGCAAAGGCTTAAAGCCTCGCTGTCTGCGGTTTGTTTGCCCTCAGTGACGTTAATTTGCTCCTCTGCAATAAAACCCTCCCTTGCCAAACACTGGGCTACGTTTTCGATTTCTTCGCTGTCTGCCTTATCACTAAATTCAAGGCTCCCATTTTTGTCGATGATAAAGGCATCCACCTCGTAAGCCATGCTGGGCATTCCAAGGTACTTTGCTTTAACACCTGTGATGTCGCTAAGTGCTGTGACTAACCTCTTTCGCTCTGACCCTGTTACGTTATAATTAATGATCATGTACAAAACCTCCTTTGTTTTGGTATGTACATATATCACTCTAAAACACTTATTTATCAAGCTTTTTATCGCTACTTTAGAATAGAAATATGGATTTAATATTTCCTTCTAATTGTGTATACCAAACAATACCAGACAGCACAAAACATACATTGGGAAGAGCCACTCCATTGCCCCACATCTTATATTCAGCAGAATCAGAATGCGGATTCTTTAGCCACTTAGATATTTGCTTTAGTGTCTTGGCTTTTGAATAACTGCCGGTCACTTTACGGTGTGTTTCAAATATGTCATACCAGGTGCGAAGGTCATCCATCGTTGGGTTTTCTATCCCTAAATCACTACACCACCAATCGGGGAAACCCTGCAACCTTGCACACTCTGTTGGTGTCAGCCTTCTGACTGTGTATTCTATACCGTCATTACCATTAATAAGCGGTGGATCTTTATAATCTGTGGCAACTAAAGTATTAGCAAGTTCTTTCTCGGCATTTGTAAAAAATGATGCCTTACTTGATGAGTAAGTAGGGGTTGCAACTGCGCTAGGACCCTGTGCATTTAGTGTTGAACTTATCCCATCTTCTGTTATTCCAAGATTTCTAGCATAGTTTTGACCACAGTTGAAAGACTCCCTATCAATCGCATAAACGACAGCGTGCTTATCTACAGTATTTAAAGTAAAGCTGACTTCCTCATTAACACCATCACCTCGTGGTCCATTCTTGTCATCTCTGCCTATCATAGAGCCTTGCAAGGCATAACTTTCTACCACAGCAATACCACCTTGATTGCTATCCGGAGCATTGCCAGACGTATCAATGGTTCTTGCCGTATCACTTTCATAGACATTTGAACGTGCATTGATTGTTCCTTCTGAGGTAAATCGCACATCGTAGGTCTTAGGATTTTCCACAACAAATGGCTGATTGTTGCCGCCTGTTCCATAAGTAGCAGAAATAGTTGGTGCAACATCAATCGGCCCACTAAAACGAGTATCCTTTCCGTGATTATCAAAAACAGCCGAGTCCATAACACAAGGTGGATGATTTGACTTAGCACGTAGGGTACAAGTAATATCCTTTGTCACATCCATACGATTACCGCCCTGGTCATTTAAGCAGATTGTGCCTGCCGCTCCAGTGCTGTCTGCAATATAGCTGGTAGCACCTTGCCACGAGCGGATGCTCTCCTTAGAATACCCAGACAAGCCTTCTGACTTAAATAGTATTTCTCCGGCACCCCCACCTGCAAAATCTGCGACAAGGAAGATTCGTTTTCTTCGTTGGGGAACTCCCCAGTATTGAGCATCCAGCACTCGCCAGGCAAGGGAGAAATGATCTCCCACGATACTTCCTGCTGGTTTCCATTTATCAGTTTTAGGAATTGATATGGTTTCATCTTCGATGTGGCAGACGCCTTCAAGGACACATCTGAAATCTTCTCCTTTGTTTGATGAGAATGCTCCAGGCACATTTTCCCAGACAATATATCTTGGTTTTTTGCCATCTGTTGCACACCTCATTTCTTTTACGATTCGGATGGCTTCATAAAAAAGACTTGAACGTTTACCATCCAAGCCATCACGCTTACCTGCTATGGATAAATCTTGGCAAGGGGAGCCAAAGGTAATGATATCTACTGGTTCTATCTCGCTGCCATCCATGCAAGAAATATCTCCATAATGTTTGATAAAAGGCAGCCTTTTGGTTGTCACCCTAATAGGAAACGGTTCAATTTCCGATGCCCATACTGGGGTAATACCGGAAATTAAACCGCCTAAAGGAAAACCGCCCGAGCCGTCAAAAAGACTGCCTAGGGTCAGTTTATTCATTGGCTACCTCCAATTCATCGTATTTATAAGTGAGTCCGTCCCTTTGAACACTTACTTCTTTTGAAGTTCCGACTTGCTCAATATAGCGTTTTACAATAACATCACAGAATTTCTCATCTAGTTCCACTGTGTAGCAAATACGCTCTGACTGCTCACAAGCAATTAATGTACTTCCACTTCCTCCAAAGGGATCGAGTACAATTGTGTTACTCATAGAGGAATTCAAAATAGGATAGGCAAGAAGAGGAATCGGCTTCATCGTAGGATGATCACCATTTCTCTTTGGTTTATCAAACTCCCATATGGTAGTTTCTTTTCTTCCCGTATACCACTGATGTCTTCCTTTCTTCTTCCAACCATAAAGCACTGGTTCGTGTTGCCATTGATATGGTGAACGTCCAAGTACAAGGGAGTCCTTTTTCCATATACAGCAACCGGATAAATAAAAACCGGCATCCGAGAAGGCTTTTCTAAAATTAAACCCTTCGGTGTCGGCATGAAATACATAGATGGAGGCATCGTCTGCTAATGCTTCTTCAATATTGATAAAGGCATCTAAGAGGAATTGATAAAAGGCATCGTTTGTCATATGATCATTTTTGATTTTCCCTGCAGAGCCTTCATAATTTACGTTGTAGGGAGGGTCTGTCACACACAAATTCGCCTTGTTTTTATTCATCAGCACATCATAGGTTTCTTTTTTTGTGGAGTCACCACATACCAGCCTGTGCCTACCCAATGCCCATATGTCCCCAAACTTGCTGATTGCGGGCTTTTTTAATTCTTCATCCACATCAAAGTCATCATCGTGAATTCCATCCTTAATGGTATCTTTAAATAAGTCATCCAGTTCTTTAGGGTCAAATCCAGTAAGAGATACGTCAAAATCTGCACCTTGTAAATCAGCAATCAAGAGGGCAAGCTTATCCTTATCCCAATCACCGCTAATTTTATTTAGAGCGATATTGAGGGCTTTTTCCTTTTCCTCATCCATCTCAACGATGACGCATTCAACTTCTGATATACCCATATCAATGAGTACTTTAAGTCTTTGATGGCCACCTACAACATTGTCAGTAACCTTATTCCAGATAATCGGCTCCACATACCCGAATTGCTCGATAGAGCGTTTCAGCTTTTCATACTCTGCATCACCGGGTTTTAAATCCTTACGAGGATTGTATTTAGCAGGAAGCAGGTCTTTTGTATTCTTTTTTTCAATCAGCATATTATTTTCCTTTCCGAGCAGATAATAACCGCTCCATTAAATCATCTTGTGGACTTCTGCCACCGAACTCTACAGAGCAGTTTTCTTTAACAATCTGGTAAATCTGATACCAACACTGATTTACTTGTTTCATGTATTCACGGCTCATAGCAACATACGGTGATGCTATGGCTGCCGATGTAGTAGGATGCTTTGCAAGAAATCCATATTCTGAAATACACTCCTCGCACTGAATCCAACGAGAAACACTCATGGCATATTGCTCGATCAGCTGGTTGTTTACTAACATTTCGCAGCTACGATCCTTTAACCATTTATAGGTTTCTATATAAATATCTTCTGCACAGAGGTCTTTACCGTTTTTCTGAGCCGCCTTTAGATAATCTTTTACTGGAGGAACATCCGTGCCTTCCATTTCTGCTGGCTCCGGCAGTACTTGAGCCCCGTTTAATCTGCCATCAGCAATTTTATCTGTTAGAGCTTTTGATTTTCTTCCTGCGCCAACACGCTGGCCACCTCTTGCTGTGCCGTCCTTTGCCATTTTTCCACCTCACTTTTCTAAAAGTCTTTAATACCCCCTTTGATTTCTGATTTTTACACGCAAGACCCCAGGCCGTTGTCCGCTATAAAAGGTGTAGAGATTTGAACCGCCCCTGACTCACTTTCTAATCTGTCTATCACCAATTTCTAAATGTATCTTGTTGTGGCAGGACTTACATAAAGACATCAAATTACTTTTGTCATGCGTACCGCCTAAAGAAATGGGGAGGATGTGATGTACTTCTTCAGCAGAGGTAAGCCGTCCGTTTTTCTCACACATCTCACACAAAGGATGTTCCCTGGCATATCTGTCACGGATTCTCTTCCATGCTCTACCGTACTTTTTATTGACATCCGGTGAACGTTCAAATTTATCGTAGCGCCTGCGCTCTACTACTCTATGGTCCTTACAGTACCTCCCATCGGTTAGGTTAGGACAACCTGGGGTACTGCACGGTCGCTTTGGTCTTTTGGGCATCATTTCACCTCGCTTTCCGGGCATAGAAAAAGCCCTGCGAGGAATTCCCACAAGGCTTGGTAAATATTCTATTTTGCTGATTATATACTAACACAAATGCAATAGTGGTATCTTGTTGCAAAGTGTTGCAAGTTGTGCAAGCTATATTTTAATAGGGTCCTTAGGAAGAGTTACATGGTTAAGAGCTGCATTATGCCATCTGTAGACTGTTGTTCTATCGGCATTAAGTTCATCGCCAATTTGCTCCCAGGTTAGGTTATGGACATACCGATACCGTAATACCATGCGCTCATCAGTGTCTGCAATCTCGTTTATAACACGCCTTATCTGCTCCTTGAGTGCTACAAGATTATCTACTTCCGTGTTTATTTTTCTTTCCAAATCCATAATCCGCTCCAAACACCTTACAAACTTGGCATCGGCATTTTGTGAGGTTTGAACTTTTTCATCCCAACTTGGTGATGATACACTTGTTGCCATTTCTCTTAAGGATTCCATTTCTTCGATGTCTGATTGTATTCTTTTATCAAGCCTGTAAGCTTGGTGTAAATATTCCTTTACTTTCATATCTCTCTTACCTCCGATTTTAATTTTTTGATTAGGATGTTCCCATCAACAGAGGTAAGTTCTCTATACCAATCAGAGCGGAAGAACCTCTCCACCTCGTTTTTCATTAATTTAGCCGGCTCATAGTTTGGACGCTTTTTAAGTTTCTTTAACGCAGACCTATAATCTTTAACTGCCATTAAAATGATGGCATTGGCTAAGTTTTCATAAGGTGTGGTCATCGCATCACCTCCAGCTTTGCTTTTACAGCATCAATAAGGGAGGCTTGTGTCTCTTCTTTTCTTGTAAGAGCAGTCATTACATCTTCGTCAATAGTACCCTTGGTAATTATGTGATGGATAATAACCGTCTCGTTTTGACCTTGCCTGTAAAGTCTGGCATTGGTTTGCTGATATAACTCCAATGACCAAGTAAGTCCGAACCAAATAAGTGTTGAACCACCGCTTTGAAGATTAAGACCATGTCCTGCACTTGCTGGATGGATCACAGCGATAGGGATATTGCCATCATTCCAATCTTCAATATCCTTCGATGTTTTTATTTGCCTCACCGGAAATCTATTCTTAATTCTCTCTAAATCATGTTTGAACCAATATGCAACAAGGACAGGTTTGCCATTTGCACCTTCAATTAAATCTTCCAGTGCATCAAGTTTTTTGTCATGGATGATATGTGTCTTGTTTTCACTATCATAGACAGCACCGTTTGCCATCTGTAGAAGTTTTCCTGAAAGCACTGCGGCATTGACTGCATCAATCTCCTCATCACCTAATTTCGTGACCATATCATCTTTAAATTTAGAGTATATGTTCCATTCTTTTTCATTCAGATAAACAGACACTTCATTTACGATGCATTCAGGCATTTTAAGATAGTCTATGGATTTCATGGAAATCGTAATATCAGATATCTGCTTATAAATTTTATCCTCAGCACCAGGTAATGGCTTATATGAAAATATAACCTGTGCATTACGTTTATCCGGAGTGAAGTAAGTATTGCGGTAGTGAGTGATATATCTGCCAAGTCTTTGACCTAAGTCTAGAATGCGAAACTCTGCCCATAAGTCCATTAAGCCATTACTCGATGGAGTTCCTGTAAGACCTACAATTCTATTAACAGATGGCCTTACTTTTAGTAGACTTTTAAACCTTTTAGCACCATAGGATTTAAAGGATGATAACTCATCAATGACCACCATATCAAAATCAAATGGGATACCACTCTTATTTACAAGCCAATCCACATTTTCACGATTGATGATATACATTGTTGATCTTGTCATAAGAGCATCAATTCTTTCTTTTTCTGTTCCAACGGCTACAGAATAGGATAGACCTTTCAAATGCTCCCACTTTTTTATTTCAGAAGGCCAAGTATCCCTTGCTACTCGAAGTGGCGCAATGACCAAGACCTTTCTTATTTCAAAATTATCAAGGCATAGGTCATAAATAGCAGACAGGGTAATAACAGTTTTTCCAAGACCTAACCCATGTCCAAAAACAGGGCTGATATCTCATTTTTTTCGATATAATCGATACAAAATTTTTGATAGTCATATGCTTTGAACATCATAAGGGCATCACCTCCTTCACTATCTTTAGTGGTATTTCTCCTTTTTCAAAAAACTTTTTTATTTGTACGTGATATCTCATATGATCAGCACTTGACGAGAAAACCATCAAGTTATCAGGATTATTATTTCTTCGATTGCCGTCAATGTGATGTACAACCTCATTCTTTTTTAATTTTCTACCAAGTTTTTGTTCTGCCACCACCCTATGAGCATGTCTCCCATAGTATTTTGTATATGTTTTTCCTTCACCTGTGCCTAGCCTAACTTTTCTCATTTTTGCTCTCATCTCTTTCGTCATCTTTGTTGGGTTCAACTTGCGATTTAACTCTGAGAGATGCTCTGCCATATTTGTATAGTCTTTGAGTTCATAATATCCAGTAGGGTTTATACTTTTATTGCTAAAATCGGATAAACACTTGCGAGAACAAAAATTATGCTTTTTTATTTGTGATGGGTATCTTGAAATCTCTTTGCCGCACCAATCACATCTTATTGTTGATTTCACTGAGCACCCCTCCAATCTGCCCTACACTGTCTAAGCAATAAACCGAAAAACCTAATACCTCCAGTTGTTTCTTTCTTTTTTCTTGTATAGGGCGCATCTTTTTTCCCGTTGCTTTACACTCAACAAATGCCATTCTCCCCATAGGAAGTAGTACAATGCGGTCTGGCACACCATCAACTCCAGGACTTACAAACTTCAGTGCAATACCTCCCATGTCTTTAACTGCTGCTACAAGTTTTTTCTCTATATATTTTTCAGTCATTTTTTCCTCCCATGCGACACAAGAAACACAAAATCACAACCATTCCCCTATATTTACTAACGCGCGTATACGCTCACGGTTATTTACTATCTACTTTTAAGAAAAAGCATTTTGAATATAAGGGAAAAAGTTGTGTTGTGTCGCATTCTTGTGTTCTCTATCCGCCATAATGATATAGTCGCTGTCTACCATAAATCGGCAAACGCTTAATACTGCTGGTTCGTTCCCAACCGGCAATCTGAGACATAAGTGCTGCAATCTGATAACTGTCGGTAGTCTTTAATTCTGGGAGACTACGATTAAAGCATTCACACCAAATTTCCGCATTGCTTACAGATGTTCGTGCAACAGTACCTGTATGCTTAGCTCCACCAAATTCGCTACCGCTTAGGTAATTCCTACGGGCAAATAAGTCCATACTATCCCAATCATCTGGAAGTAGAGTATTTAGGTATTCTTCAACCATGCCAACACGCTCATCAGCCTCCATCGCACCTTTCTGTGCTTTTTCAGCCTCCTCTAAAACATCACCCTCGAGGTACAGTTTTTCACCCGATTTCCATATTTCTTTAGCTTCGGCCCAGAACTGCTGCCTATATGCTTCAGTAAAATTCCAGGTCTTCTTCTGCTTTTTCTGATGTACCTTAATAATCCAAAAGCGGCGGTTTCCTGTGATGTCACGTAAATATCCACGCTCTCCATTTACCGTTGCAATGACGATGCACTGTCTAGGATGACTTTCTACAACTCTTCCATAGGACGGTCTGTATTTATCATCTGATGTAGAGAGGAACGCTTTTACTTTTTCAATATCAGCTTTCTTCATTCCAGCAAGTTCACCGATTTCAACCACCCAGAATCCCTGCAGTTTTTCAGCACCAGACTTATCATCCATATCCGTAAGAGATAATGTTTCAGAGTAGAATTCTGCTGTTACAAGGTCTTTAATGATGGTGCTTTTCCCAATACCCTGATCACCATCAAGCACAGGAACACAGTCAAACTTAATTCCAGGAACATATATACGTGCAACAGCCGCTGCAAAGGTCTTTCTGGTCACTGTGCGTATATACTCGGTATCATCTGCCTGGAGATATTTGATAAAAATATCTTCTACACGCTTTACTCCATCCCAGGCAGGAAGGGAATCAAGGTAATCCCTTATAGGATGGAATCTTCTATCATCAGCAACCTTAGTAAATGCAACATCGTGGTTTCTGCTTGAAAACGGAAGGTAGCGAATATCCATAATGGACTTAAGCTGGGCTGTGTCGGCATCTCTCCAAAATACGTTACCTTCTGGTCTTTCCCATGGTAGTGATCCCGTGACCTGGATACGGTTCGACAGCTCGTTATATGCAAAGTTCTTGAAATCGGGGTCATGATTAAGAATAAGGTTTAAGTTGTATACGCTGTTTTCCAGTAAACTTGATCTAGGCTGATACCTCAGTCTTGATTTCCAATCATCTCCACTGTCAGTGAAATCCACTTCAGCTTCTGCAAGTTTTTCATTGGTAGCAAAGACTTTTACCTCATCAATTTTCATGGCAAAATCACACATATTCTTAAAGGACTTCTTATCATCCTCATCACCAAATTTATGGATACGAACGATGTCAAAGGCATTGCATAATTTTAGGTATGCCGGATCCTTGGCATGATGGCTGTACACGAACTTGCCACCTTCTTTGATTTCAACACCTGCCATACTGCTTGATTCGATAAGGTGATACCTATTCTCGTTTTCTGTCGGCTCATATACATCAGACAGAAACGCATCGATTGCTTTTGATATAGGGAAATAAACCCTGTTAAAAAGTCCGACAATGCCGTCCTTCTCAAGAGGGTCTTGCACTTTCTGATTTGCTACTGTATTTGCCTTGCTCTCCCTGGATGAAGTCGGCAGCCTCGTAGGATCTGTCCATTCAGGGTGAGCATTTAATATTTCATCCGGGTTAAGCCAATTCTTATCTACTTCCTTATATACAAATTTTCCGTTAGATGGAGTGCTTGGCCAGTACATCAGCTGGTTTGGTAGATAGGAGCATTCATCGAAATAATCCATGCCAAGCATCTGTGCTAAATATCTTGAAACTGCTACAAATTCCTCTGAGGTTACATCTCTTGTTAGGGGAAAAATAAGACGCACCCGTGGATTTTCTTCTGTGCTACTATGGGTTGAATAAAGAACAGAGGTATATGCAGCATTCGATTCATAGTTTTCAAGAAATTCTTTATTAATTTTGTCACCATCTAAAGCAATCATTGATCGAAGTTCCACAGTGTCGTTTTTTCTGCGACCACCTTTTAATACACCTGCAACAAAGCCACCATGGTCTTTTGCATTATCCTTTTGACCTTTACTGAACTTGGCATATTCTTCAGCTGATTCCGTGGTTCTAATTGGAGTCTTCAATCTATCTTTTAGCGCATCAAAAGTGATTTCTTTGTTGACCCACTTCTTTGCCTGTCGGCTGTTCCCATAAGCAATGGCTAATTTTCTCAACTTAATAACCTCCTTTCAAACGAGATCTTTGTCCATGTTCAAATCTTGACCGTATTGCCTTTATTTTTTTCATAAAGCCTCTACCTCCTCAAAATCCTTATTGAAATATCTGACCGGTTGTCTACGTTTCTTTGCCTTTTCTATTTCAATACTCATGCCTTTTGAGATAACATCACCAAGTACCCAGACTTCCTGGCACTTGCCCATAAGAATGATGTCCATGAAAATAGCAAGATCACGTTCTTTCTCATTACTGTCATCCATGAAAGGGAATAGAAGGTGCGGGGTCAGCGGGATACATCCACGTTTGAAAGCAAATTCTGCAAACTGAGTGGCTTTTAATACATTTTCTTTAACAGCTCCGTGAAAAGGGGCGCATATATAAACCAAAGGACGGAAGGCAGGTTTTGACGCTGCCTTTTCCTTTTTTACTATATTACTTAGTGCTTCATGGGGAGTAGGGTCATAGTATCCTTCAGCATTGAATTTATTTATGTTCATCACAGCTACCCCCTCTAAATAATTCCTCTACTCTAAGAAAACTCATTAAAAATTCTGGTAAAAACAGCCCACATTCATCTGTTTCAAGCCACAACACACTTTTTTCATCAACGAACCCTGTGATGATCGTATCTTGCAAATGTTCATCATTAGTAACGCTTGCTTTAAGTGGAAATAGCTCATCTACTAATTCAATTAAATCTTTTGAATCTAAAACTTCAATCACATCAGAGTTTCCTATTTCTTTCGCGACTTCTTTCGCTGTGGTTACAGCGTATTCATAAGAAACTAAATGCCACTCTCCAATAATTCTTAATTCCTTTAGTTGGGATAAAATTTTGCTTTCTACTTCATATCCGTTCTGATAAGGTCCTAAAGCCATATATCTTGTAGCACAAAATCCACCTGTTCTTTCTAGATAGTTAATTCTTTCTATATAATCCTTTGAAACCCCAATTTTTACTTGGTTATTGCATTTTTCAATGACATAAACCCATTGGTCTGGCTTTTTAATTTTTTTACACATATTACACCTCCATCTCAATCTGTGGGTAGATACCGCTGGCCTTCATCTGCTCATAGATGAAGAGTCTGCCTTTTTGCGTCCATTTGGTATGAACTTTCGTATGCTTTATCCCCTTGCTATCTTCATAAATGTGAGTGTTGGTTTTGGTGTATCCATTGGGAGCATATTTTTGATACAAAAGCCAAATATCACCTTGCTTGAACTGGATTCCTTTTTCGTGAAGGTATTCATTCATGCGGATAGCACTCCAACCGTAGTCTTTGGCAATAACGGAGATGTTTACAGCATCCTTACATTTAAGAACCACGTCATAATAAGTAGCTTTTGGTTTCATCTCTGCAATTTGCTGCTGTCCAATCGCAACTGCTGCCCTAAGTTCCTTGTTCTTCTCTCGTTCTTCTTTAAGAGCAGTAAAGGCTGCAATTGCAAGGTCGGGATTGGCAATTAAATCATCAGTTGCATAGATACCATGCTTGCGAATAGCAGGGAGCACCTCATTTGTAACCCAACGTTTGAACTTTTTAGCATTTGGCATCTTACTTGAGAGAATAAGACTGTAAAGACCGGATTCATTAATTACTGTTAATCCTCTATTCGGAATTTCTAAGGTCGCATTTTCCGACCTTTGGATTATGGCCTTGTCCTCTTCATCAACATGAGATGAGATAGCATCCTTTGTGTTTGCATATCCAAGGATTTCAGCTACATCCTTACCGACAAAATGTGGTTGACCACCAATAATTGCAGTGCGTACAGAGCCAAACTCTACATTTTTGTAAATTTGTAATTCCATCAGAATTACCTCCTTAAATTTTTTTGGAGGTCTTGACCTCCTACCTGGTAGCCTTGGGAGAAGGTCAAATCTGACGGTTTTTATATTCTTGTTCCAATTTTTTTGTTGCTCGTTTTAACTTCTGAGTAATGTTATTTTCATCAGCACCTATAGAGCTGGCATATTCACGGATTGACATACCGTCTATACGAACGGCGATAAACATATCCGCCCAATCTTCTTTTTTACCGAGTACCGTGCGTATCCATTTACAAACATCCTCGTACTCGTATTGGTTAGAACGCTCTATCTCTTGAGAGTTATCTGCAAATGTATCCATAACATCAGTTTCATCCTCAGCCTGATCATCTTTACGATATGGAGTCTTCGGATTGCCAAGATGCCTATGATAGCGGCGCCAGTGATTGTATTCTTTGGAATTCATTAGGTCGAACATTTCCTGTAAAGTCTTACAACGCTGTACTTCTGCTTTCTTTTCGGGCTTTGCCTCTGCAAGACGTTGCTCATAGTCAATGTCCAGCATAACGCTGTAATCTCCATCTGGAATTTCAATTGTGGTGTAGTTCTTGTGACCGTTTTTGATGTTGTCTTCATATAAAACTCGAATCTTCATAAAGTATTCCTTTCCGTCCTGGCATTGGGCGGCGGAATACAAAAAGAGCCTGTGATGAAGATGACCACAGACTCCGCTTGTCCTAAAAAAGGGCACACGAAATTACGGTAGGTGCATCTTCATTCCAAACACAGTCTTTATCACTGTGTTCAGAACTCTTATGCATCCCGCCGTCCGTATGCGCACTAGGACTTTGAGATTTATTTTAGAAAGCAATATTGCTTATCTATAAACTAAATGTAACACGGAATTTTTTTTGAAAATGGACATGCCATGTCCTGTCAAAACCCATGAAAATAAAAAAAAGCCGGAGTTATCTAGTTCAGCCTTTAATGGCTTACTTTGATAACTCCGGCGATTATTTATGAATTGATTTGTAGTTATTTCTCTAATTATTCATAGCTTTTTAAGTCTTCTTTACTTAGACTCAAGATTAAGTTTACTGACTAAAATAATGTTGGTGTCAATTGATTATCTTACTTACTTACCAATAAAAAAGAGACCTGATCTTTTTGTCCAAGGTCACTTTTTCAACTTTATAGTGGACATACCTTGTCCATTTTTTTAAGAAAAATATTAAATTTCTACTCCGTATGGACTTAAATACTCCCGAATAGCCCATATTGGCTCTGGATATTTTATGTATAAAGCCTCATTTATCCATTGATGATTAGGGTATTTCATAGGGTTCAGCTTGCATCCAAACACATCCATCAACTTCATACTGATCGTAGGCGAGAGATGAAGACCAAAGCATATAAGTGCTGCGGTTTCCACTGTAGGGGCGGTTTTACCCTTAACAGTACGACTAATAGTCTTTGGATCACGGTCAATTTCAAGACCAAGGTCAGTATAATTCATACCTCTCCATTTAAGAAGAAGTTCCAGGCACTGTTCCGGATCGTCTGTCATCTGTTTGCGAATCTCTAATTCTTCAGCTTGAATTTTCTTTCGCATAGCGACTTGACGCTCTTGCGGTGCATTTTCAAACCCATTATGATACTTAATTTCAAATGTTATGTCACTCAGTTCACGATTTAAATAACATGCTGTGTGATATATATTCTCAACCTTGCTAGTGATTCTCATATCAAATACAAGACAACACTCATCCATATGAGAACGGGCATATCCTGTTAATTCTAGCTTTCCGTTTTCATCACGCTCTACATAAAGTGGTGCATTGTATACATAATGGTTATCTACAAAGAGATAATCTCCATTTTCAGTTAGAGCACGAAGCTCAGGATTGAGAAAGCGTTCAATAGCTGCGTCCTGAGCACTTAAAGAAAATGTCTGATTTACCTTGATTGTACCTTTACGAAAACCGTGTGGCTTTACATAATGACCATCAAGATATGTGTATGTGCCAATAGCTTCCTCAAAACCTAACTCTACAAGTCGAATCTTTGCTGCTTGCTTAGATACCGCAAATTTAGTCTCCAATGCAGTAATAACTTTTTCCATCACATCTACCGTGTGCCTAGCATTCGATTCACGCATAAATTGTGCTATATATTGATTTGCCTTTACTCTAAAAGGTTCTGCTGGCATTTGTATCCGTGGTGTCAATTGGTTAGCTTGCTTTTCCATCCATTCTGTAGATTTCTTAGATAGCGTTGAGATTGCCCCACCTTTTACTTCACAGCTTATATGAGAGGCGGCTGCATTATATAGTTTTTCCAGTTCAAATACTTTTCTATGTTTAACCCAATGGACACACTCATGTATTATTGTATTATTAACAGAACCTAGATTCCTAAGCAAGTACATATAGGGATCGACAACAATAGTTTTCCCTTCAATCTGCATAGCTACATTACTTTGAGTGTTGGAATCATACATTTCTACATCAGTATCAACAAAGTATATCTGACCGAATACTGATGCATCTTCCCTTATGCGTTGAGTATTTATTGTTAATCCAAGTCTTTCTGTAAGGATATTGGGGTCAACCCAAACAGGATCCTGCTTATATTGAGTAATTTTAAGAGCTTCAGGGTAATATTCTTTAAGAAACGATGTAGCCACTTCATCTAGCTTTTCATATGGAATATAGGGAACAAGCGAATCGTCCAATGGATTTTTCGCACGGTTTTTCCCTTTATAATCAGAAACTTCAAAAATCTCAAAATCCTGCAAGTCACAGGAGATATCTCCACGGCAACGGACCATGAGCCAGATTCGCTTTTCCTCAGAATTATCATAATGGTGATCAGCTTCTGAGATTTCAAATATGACGGACAAAGCCACATCAAACTGGATTTTCATTTCCGGCAAATCATCAACCCAGACGTGTTCAACATGAACATCTGATATTTCTAACTCGCCGGCTTTATGAATCTTATACAGTTCCACATCAAGGGCATCAAAATTTTCACGTAGATATTCTTCGGCTACTATCCAAAAATGATTATCAAATGTCTTTGACACATATTCTGTGAATGATCTACTATCCCCCATATGCAATCCTCCTATCCTGAGATAATCCCAGCTAAATTTATTATAAATTAATAATAAATCCAGCGAATCCCATCCCAGTACGGTTGCGCCTGATGATTTGATTCGTGGAGTTCATCGAATAAATCAAATGCCACTATCTTTGCCGAATGAAGGTCAGTAATCTTCTTGCCATGATAGTCCCATTTGCGTTCACCTTGAAAAATGACACCCCAACCCGCACCAAAACTACTCTTCATGATAGTGATATAATCGCCTTTGTATCGAAGTGTATAGTTTCCAGTATCCGGTTTATATCTCCATTCTTGTTTCAAAAAGTTTTTCTTGCGATTTATACGATTTTTTAAATCCTTCTCTCGCTCCTGTGGATTGACATAATCATCAATCATTTTAGAGGCACAAACACAACCCACGCGTATTTCACCATGATAATCTGGATGCTCCAACAGGTGAACATAGCGTATTTTCTCTTTGCCACACATCTCACATTGCTCGTATTCAACTTCTTCATCAGGTAACAAATCCTCGCCTAAATCTTCCATGCCAAGATATTTCCACCCTTTATGTGGTATACCCGCACTGTTCCATCTGGCCATCAATGCACCTCCATTAATACATTATGGATTTCTTCTGTGCGCTAAGAAACCTAACAATCTTTTAGCATTTTCTAAAATTCCATTAGACATGCCACCAAACAGTTCTTCAGCCCATATTTTATCAATTTCTCTAATTTCAGGGTTTTTTAAATTAAGAAATATGATCTCCTCTTTTATTGCCCTTATGCGATTCAGTGTATTTACAGAAATCATATCAAGTTGAGGAATAAGAGTTGTATTAATATCAGCAACCTCCATCTTCCTCATCCCTTCTTGGTCTTTAGATGTTACTTCGCAGATTAACTGATAAAAAATAGTTGTCATCCACGAAGATAGTAGCAAAGCCTCCTCATATGTTGGCAATGTATATACAACAAAATTTGTTGAAACAAATACCTGATTTCTAGATAAATACGCTTTACCTGAAGCTCTAATTGCACGGGGAACAAGAACAGAATTTTGACTGAAACCATTACGACTTTCTCTTTGTAAAATTTGCTTCCACTCTTGATGTGTCTTTTCCAGTCTTTGTTGTCTACCTCCACGAGCAGGTAATTGAATATAGGCATTAATAATATCATCTATTGTTTGTTCACTGTTTGATGCCACGTCTAGAAATTTCGAGTCACCTTCACCAATATCGAGAGTATTTATTTTTGCATTTCTCATTCCTACTTTTAGAACTATACCTCTATTATCGAATTGACTATACAGTTCTTCTCTTGATTTAAAAAACATTATATCACTGCCACCACTATTTCCTGCATTACCACGCTTAGGTCTAACTAGAAAATCATACTCCCCTAAAGTTCTCATTAATGTTGCAGTTTCAAAATTATCTTTTACAAAAGTTATTGCATTTACCATCTCACTATTCAAAGAACGCCAACCATCCGTAATACTGTTTCTTAATTCATTGATCGCTATTTTTTTAGCTACAACACCTGGCATCATTGACGTGAAATCAACTGCAAATTCGTTTGCTAAAGATTGCGAAAAACGTTGTGTATCTAAATCTGGTATCTTCTCATAACTAGATATCACTTCAACAAAATCACCGGGTTGCATTGCTTTGCCGACCAGAACGCAGGTATCCTTAATAACTTCATCAAATATTTCATTACCTGGGTACGTAAACACAAGTCTTAAACCTAAATTATTTAGAATTAACTTTCTGATTAGCTTTGCTTCATTGCCTCGTGCCATAAGATGAGTTTTAGGAAAGACACAAGCAATTGTAGTTCCTGGATTAACCAGATAAGTTATTAGTTCTAGGAATGGTGCCTCCAAAGGCATCTGGCCAATATTCGTGTTAGTATTTTCTCCCACCAAAGAATGTATTTTTCTATAAATTTCTTGTTTTCTATTTACGCAATTAATTCCAGCCACAAAAGGGGGATTCATTACAATAATCTTTACATTATTGAAAAAACTTCTTTCCAAATCAGCAACATTATTATTATGTATTGCAGGGGAATTGACAAGTGAAATAGTTCTAGCAAAATTCAATCCTAGTCGTAAAGATAATAATTCTAAAAGCTTAGGATTCCAGTCATTTACAAGTATCTGTGTCGGTCTTAAATTAAGTGTCTCTACTGCTGAACTAATTAGATTACCACTACCTGCAGCAGGATCGCATAATAGGTCATCGGCATTTAAATTACCATTAATATAATTTGCTAATTCAGCAACAATACGGCCTAATTCTAAATCAGTAGGAACCTCACCTTCATGTTCATGACCCGCAGAAACTATCTGATGCAAAATACCAGCTACTGAATCTCCAGAAACATTTTGATTCCCAAAATCATATAGATTGATAAGAGCAGAGTTATCTACATCAGACTCTCTTTCAAACTTTTCGTCCGAGTAATCAAAAATATCTTTAAAATTTACTCTAGCTGCCTCATTACAAATACTTGCAATGTTATTGTGGAATACTCTTATGTCTGGTAAATCATTTCTGTTTAAAAACGTAAATGCTCCTCTAATATATTCATATAGTAATACAGCCAGATGACTTTTCCACCTCTTTGGCTGCCCTTTAATTCGCTCCATATGTCCTGCGAATTCTTCCAATGTAACCAAGTATTCATATGAATTATTACAATATTCAGAGATTCTTTCCTTAAAATATTCTGCCAACTTATTAGTAAATGTTTCTTCATCGTCATTCAGAAAACTACCTATATTTGAAAGACCTGGCTTTAGCATTTGTTGAAAAACACGGGGCCTATTTGAATCATATCTGAAAGCAAAAGCATATTCTAAATTTGTAAGAATATAGAAGGGCTTTTCTGATTCGTTAGCATTCATTTGTACGTACGACATAGCTTGGAATTGATATCTCGCACTATTGATGTCAGATGGAGTCCTTTTAACCTCAACAACGCAGAGATACTTTCCCGTATTAATATTTTGTATTACATAATCCATCTCTAACGAGCCAGTGTATTGATGATGTACAACTCTATATTTACTATCTATTGCAAGCAAGAGAAGAGCTTGATTCAATGCCCTCTCACATACAGGATGAAATTTATTAACCTCTGAATCAGAGTATGAAATCCACATAAGCTATCCTCCTAAATGTAATTTTTTAGTTTTTCAGCAATAATCTCTGCCAATATTGGAGGAACAGCATTTCCTACAATAAGGTGTTTGCCTTGCTTACTCGATGATACCAATTCATATGAATCAGGAAAGGATTGTAATCTCAATGCTTCTCTAACCGTTATTAGACGGTCTTCAGAATAATGTATATTACAACCTACATTCGGTCTATTAAAATACGTATTAATAGTATACGACGGTTCATCTGGCTTTAAGCGACCGTAACAAGTTGTATGTCCCCCATCTCTCTGTAGCCTTCTAATTCTTGCTGAGTTCACGTCTGCGGGAACGTCCATATAATTTCCGCCAGGCTTAACGTGTGAAATAATATACTTATCAAGCTCACTCATTTGAGGTATAAAGTGTTCTGTGATTTTCCCTTCGCATCTCATTTTACCTTGGTATTCACTTTGGGCTTCCACCAAATATTCAGTAACTCCCTTTTCATCCTCTACGGCTAAAGGTAAATCTCCTAGCGCCTCTTCAACACTTACATAACGTTTAAGACCAGTTCCATCTTCACAATGCGTTTCTGTTGGGAATTGAAAAGAATATCCGTCTTTCAATCCAACAATAATAACCCTTTTTCTTTTTTGAGGAATTCCGTAATCAGCTGCATTCACTACCTTAGTTGAAATTGAATAACCAATTTCAATAAAAGCACTTTTTAAAAGTTCAACAACCTTCTCTCCCTTTGCATTTTTAGCTGAAAGAATACCTGTTACATTTTCAAAGACAAACGCCTTTGGATCTACTTGCTTAATGATTTGAATATATCTCCAAACCAATTGACCTCTCTCATCTTCAACATCTCTTTTTCCTGCAAGAGAAAATGACTGACAAGGCGGCCCTCCTATAACGACATCAGCATGAGGTATGCTTTCCAAATCAATGGTATTAATATCAGCACAAACAATATGATTGCCAATATTTTTCTTATATGTCGACACTGCATTTTTATTATTGTCTATTGCCCACTTAATATCGAATCCTGCCTTTTTAAATCCAAGGTCTAACCCTCCGCCCCCAGAAAATAGACTTACGACACTAATTGCCATTTGTGTAACCCTCCAATCTGTGTTTCTTTATTTCGCTATACCAATTTGTAACTTCTTCATAACTCACATTTGAGTAAGAAGAAATAATTTCTGTAATCTTTCTCACTAAAGATGCATCGCCTTCAGATGACAGTTCTTCAGCAAGTTTACAGATTTTTACTTGATCATGACTAGAAATCTGACTAATATCTGGAAACATCAAATCTTCAATATCATAACGCTGTAATTTTAATAATCCTGCACCATACTTTTTACCTGATTTCTCAAGTTGGTAGTATGTATAGTAATTATTAAGTAGTGCAAATAACAACATTCTATTAATTTTCGGATAAATAATATAAAAATTATCTCGTACCAATGTACCTGAATCATTATCAATAAATTTCATGTCATTTCGTACAAAATAACTAAACAGAATCCCTTTACTATCAATTGTCTTTATCAGATACCAAGGTACTCCTTGTTGAATTTTTTTATACAAAGTTATTGGTGAAGCTTTCTGCAAAATCGATTTTTTCCAGTTTGTAAGATAAGCAGATATTTCATCATTTAGTTCATCATCTCTGGATAATGAAAACAACATATCTACCTCTGCATCTTCAGTGTTGAAGCCCTTAATAGCTTTTGGAGATGAAATAATAGGTACAAGCATCTCTTTTGATAAACTTTCTTTAACAACAGGATTAATAAACATAGCATTAAAGCCTGTTGTTAAACCTCGTCTTATGCGTGCATACTTTGAGAAACTTTCACTAAAACCCAAATCATCCTCAACATTGAAGATCCCCTTATCAACTAGCTGTTTATTGGTGAATTCTAAATTTTTTATTTCTGGTTTAATTGCTACTTTGCCTTTTATCAAATCTAGAATCACAACATCAACTAATGCCTCCTTTTCAAAGACTTCTCCCGATATATGGATCTGTTGTTTTAAAGTACATTGTGAATAGAGTGTTTTTTCAAAAGATTTACCACTTCGTGTTTTCAACCAGCTACTTGGAAAAATCACTACTAACTGACCTTTGGTTTTTAATAAATCAATTGCCTTAAATATAAAATACATATACAGATTAGCTGTCTTAGGCAGCTTATCAAAAATGCTGTTTTTTCTCAATATCTCTTTTGTAATTCCATAGTGTTTAAGATCGTCTATTTTTTCTTGTCTTATATAAGGAGGATTCATAATAATTCCATCGTATTTTTTTTCGCGATTTATATTTAAAAAGTCTACATTATATAAATCAAGCGCCGGATATATTGCTCGTACTTCATTAAAAAGATTTTCATCCAATTCGTATCCAGATATATTATTGTATCCTTGACTCAAACAAGCCTTTAGAAATACTCCATCTCCAAAACATGGATCTAAAATAGAATCCTCATTATCTAAATTAAATAGAGACGCCATATATTTTGCAACGTGATTATTTGTAAATATTTGACCTAAATCCATTTTTCATGATGCCTCTCTTTCCTTGTATCTAGTCAATAGCACTCTTCCCACTCTTAACCCAATCATCTAGCTCAACGCATTTAAATTTCCATTGTTTGCCGATTTTATGAGCTGGGATTCCTTTGCCTTTTCTAATCCAATCACGCACAGTTCCTGGCTTAACCCCTAAATATTCAGCAGCCTCATCAATATTTATCCATTTCTCATTCTGCTCTATCATTTCTTCACCTCAAGACCAGTTAGTATAGTTTAATAGCGTTCTATTATATATTTTAGCATAGTTTATTGCAATTTTCAACATGTTTTATGTTGTTTGTTGTCATTTGTTCTAGTTTAAACTTGACAACTACCCTGTCAACTCACCACGTTTTTGCCAGCAATCGTGTCAACTCACCACATCAATATCCATATCATCTTCTTAATCATCTAACCTGCCTATCTTGGATAAGTTCCCACAAAATAAAAATCCGTGATTATCCTGCCGGCTTGAAACCAGATCTCAAATCACGGAAACCCTTTATTTATAAAGTTTTTTATCCCTAAAACATCGTATTTACCTTAACCCTTGACATCAATACTACCGTCTCAACGTGCGTCGTCCAGGGAAACATATCACACCCCCTCACCCGCACAAGCTCATACCCGCTCTCCGCCAGATACTTCAAATCTCTTGCTAACGTCGCAGAGTCACAGCTGACATACACCACCCGCTTCGGTCCCATCTTCACAATGGTCTCCAGGCATTTTTCATCGCACCCTTTTCTTGGCGGGTCCACAACAATCACGTCCGCATAGACTTGATTCTTTTCAAACTGCTCCGGCAGTACCTTCTCCGCCTTCCCTACAAAAAACTCTGCGTTCTCAATTCCATTTAACCTTGCATTCTCCCTTGCATCATCAATCGCCTGTGGAACGATTTCCACACCATAGACCTTCTTAGCTTTCTGCGCCAGAAACAAAGAAATCGTACCAATTCCGCAATACAGATCCCATACCGTCTCACCTCCGGTAAGTCCCGCATACTCCAAAGCAGTTTCATATAGCTTCTTAGTCTGTACCGGATTGACCTGATAAAAAGAAAGAGGTGAAATGCGGTATTGAACGGAACCAATATAATCGGTGATATATCCGGGGCCGAAAAGATTCTCCACCTTGTTACCCAGAATCACATTGGTCTGTTCCTTATTTACATTCAGAGATATACTTGTCATTCCCGGGATCTCAAGCAGGCTTTTCACCAGCTCCTCACTGTGGGGCAGCTGATTCCCGTTAATCACCTGACACACCATCAGCTCACCTGTCTGAAATCCTTTCCGGATCAGAGTATGGCGGATCAGTCCCTTATGAGTGCTCTCATCATAGGGAGCCAGATGGTATCGCTCCATGTGGGCCTTAATACGGCCTAAAACTTCCCGGTTCTCTTCCACCCCTAACAAACAGTCCTCGCACCCGATAATAGCATGAGTCCTTCCTGCATAAAAGCCTGCCACAGGTTTCCCATCCTTATCCAGCCCCCAGGGAAACTGTGCTTTATTCCGATATCTCCATGGCTCGTCCATCCCCATTATGGGAAGCATGGGAACATCTTGAAATCCGCCGATCCGGGTTATATTGCCATAGATTTTGCGTTCCTTATATCGAAGTTCCTCTTCGTAGCTCATGGTCTGAAGCTGGCAGCCTCCGCACTGCTTCGCCACCGGGCACAGGGGGGTAATTCTGCTTTCTGAGGGCTTGATTATTTGTTCTAAATGTGCAAAGCCATAATTTTTTTTCACCTTCATTGCCTTTGCTTCCACATGATCACCGATTACGGTATCCTTTATAAACCAGGTGAAACCGTCAGTTTTACCAATTCCTTCTCCTGTCTCACTTAGATCCTCAATTATTACCTGGATCCTGTCATTTTTCTTCCAATCTGCCATTTTGTCCTCCAATTGACGCCTCATTTGAACTAATTGTATCCTGTTTCTTCTCAGGAAGCAAGAAAAAAACAGGAGCCAAACAACTCCCGCAAGACAGGCCGTCTTCCTTCGTTGTTCAGCTCCCGAAAATTTATTTGCCTTTTCCGTTGGCTTTTTCCATATGGATATTTTTACCTTTGATTTTAACATCTTTCATCGCAGTTAATACGGCATCAGCGCTTTCTCTTGGAACTTCTACAAATGTATATTTGTCATACATGTCGATACTTCCAACCATCTTGCCTGGCATACCGGATTCTCCGGCAATGGCACCAAGAATATCTCCTGGTTTCACATTCTGGTTCTTACCGATGTTAATAAATAAGCGGGCCATGTCTTCTCTGGTAGAAGAATCATATCTTCCGCCGTTACCACCGCGGCCGTTGCTTCTTCCTCTGCCTCTGCCGCCGTTTCCGCCGCCAAAGCCTTCCAGTTCATCAAGAGAACGAGGCTCTCTGGTATCGATGATGTCTTCGTTTTCCTCACCCATCATCATACGCAAGAGGGCTGCTGCCAGATCAAGAGAGGTATAGTCCTCTTCCAGCAGCTTCTTCTCAATGATATTAACGGTCTTGCTTAAATCGGTATCACCGATGGTTGCTGCAACGCCTTCCAGGATCTTGTCTACCTTAATGGCTGTTACATCGTTAAGAGATGGAATTGCCTGAGGTACGATCTTGGTCTTGCAGTAACGCTGTATGTCACGAAGCTTGTATACTTCCTTGCCAACCACGAAGCTGAATGCGATTCCTTCACGTCCGGCACGACCAGTACGGCCGATACGGTGTACGTAGTATTCGTCATCCTGTGGAAGGTCATAGTTAAATACCGCTTCTACGTCGTCTACGTCGATTCCACGGGCTGCCACGTCAGTAGCCACAAGAATCTCTGTCTTACCGTTACGGAAGCTGTTCATGACACGGTCACGCTGGATCTGCTTTAAGTCTCCGTGGAGACCTTCCGCAAAATATCCTCTTCCCTGAAGTGCCTGTACTAACTCATCAACCTGCTTCTTGGTATTGCAGAAAACAACGGAAAGCTTTGGTGCATACATATCTAACAGACGGCACATTACTTCCACTTTGCTCTTTGGTTTTACTTCATAGTAATACTGGGTTACTTTCGGGACTGTCAGTTCTTTCTTCACTACTTTTACATTCACCGGCTCCTGCTGGAACTTTCTTGCAATATCAAGAATTGCCGGAGGCATGGTAGCGGAGAACATAACGGTCTGACGCTCTTCGGGAAGCTGGCTTAAAATCGTTTCCATATCCTCTAAAAATCCCATGTTCAGCATCTCATCTGCCTCATCCATGACTACTGTATGGACAAAATCAAACTTAACGGTTTTCCGGCGCATATGATCCATAACACGTCCCGGAGTTCCGATGATGATCTGAGTACCGTCTTTTAAAGAACGGATCTGTTTCACAATGTCCTGGCCTCCGTAGATAGGGAGAACCTTCACACCATGCATATATTTAGCAAGCCTGCGGATCTCATCTGCCACCTGAATAGCAAGCTCTCTGGTTGGACAGAGGGCCACCGCCTGAAGCTTTTTTACCTTAGGGTCAATTTTCTGTAACAGAGGAATACCAAAGGCTGCGGTCTTTCCAGTTCCTGTCTGGGCCTGACCAATGATATCTCTTCCCTCCAGCTGTACCGGAATTGCCTGGGTCTGGATCGGAGATGCCTCTTCAAATCCCATATCTGCTACTGCCCGCAGAATTCTTTCATCTAATTGTAACTCATCAAATCTAACTGTTTCCATAAATGATTAATTCCTTTCTCATTGCCAGCCGGGTTCTTATGTTGCCGACGGCCGCACAAACACACTATCGCAAACAAAACGAGAGGTATCAGGCACGTCTCAGACCTTCATCCTCTCGTTTCACACGAAAGTAAAGTATAACAGGTTTTTTTTTTCATGTCAAGGGAATCATATTAATTTTTCTACTGTTTTATGGGATTTTACTCTTGTTTCCCGTTATTTTTTTAACCACCCTTTTTTTGTAAAATACCATATTTCCAATCCAATTAAAAGGATGCTTAAAAGAATACAAAAGGGATAACCATAAGTCCAGTTAAGCTCCGGCATATTTTTAAAATTCATGCCGTACCAGCCCGCTATGAGAGACAGGGGAGCAAAAACGGCGGTCACCATAGTCAGAAAGGATAATGCGTGATTCTGCTTCATTTCCATTCTCACCTGATACATCTCCCGAATCTGCTGCGCGTATTCTCTCAGTTCTCTCCCATATTCCGAAAGCCTTGCCATTCTGCCGGCAAACAGATGAAACAGTGCCCGTTCTTCATCCTTTAACAGACCATTATAATTCTCCGTTAAAGTCTGACTCATATTCATCAGCTGCCCATAATAAGACGCCACCTTAGCCAGTTCCTTCCTGGCCTTTAGAATGATTCCCAGCACGTCTTCCTTTTCCCTTCTGCCGCTCATGATTCTGTCTTCCATTTCCGTTAAGTATTCCTCATATTTCTGAAGATATTCAATGTCATCTCTGACCTGATATTCCAAAAACTCAAACAGGAGATGGGCCGGATAAGTCTTCTCAAAAATCTGTGTCTTATCAATCTCCTTTAACATTCTTTCCGCTTCCCCGCTGTCATCAATCAGGATCAGGCGGTTTTCATTCATATAATAACCAAATATCAGTGGGCGTTTTAAAGGATTCTTCTTCACAGGTATCACCAAGGTACCTACCACACAGTCTTTTAACAAATCTGTTCTGCAGTACTGGCCCCGTTCCAGACTCCGGATTAGTATATGATCCTCGTATCGGGTATGATGTCCCTTTAAAAATTCTTCTCTGCTTAAAATATCAATCAGAACATCATCTTCAGATACCGTTTCCTGCCCCTTTACAGGAATCAGTCTTTTGTCTAATTTATATCTCACATCTGTTTCCTCCTAAGCCCCCATACTCGGTCCTGTTTTTGACCTGCCTTTTTTAAGTTTAGTACCTGATATTTCACTTGTCAATAGAACAGGCCTTTTGGGCAAACACTTCGGACTCCCATCCTAGTTTCACCAAAAAGGCCTATTTTAATAGGAAACTTCTGAATTCATTTTATGATTCAAATAACTGATGTACAATCTCTGCGATTAACTTTGCGGTTCCAGTCACGCCAAGTAAAGAGGAGTCAATCATCAGCTGCTTATGCTCCGGATCACCAGGCAAATAGCCTGCATATTTTTTATGATACGCATTCCGGGCTTTGTCTACGGAAAGAATCATCCGTTTCGCCTCAGACTCTGTCATACCAAGTGCATCCACGCAGTTTTGCAGACGTTTCTCGTAAGAAGCGTAGATGAAAATGTTGATGTTGTTTTTTTCCTTTTCAAGAAGAAAATCAGAGCATCTGCCAACCAGGATACAGCTTGATTTTTTTGCCAGATTCAGTATAATATCCTTCTGCACATCAAATATAATATCCTGCATATATTCCTCGTCAGTTCCAAGAGGGAACATTCTTGGCAGAAAGCTGTGCCTGGATTTTTCCTCCTCGTTGCTGACTGTTGAAACCGGCAGATTCAGCTTATTTGCAACTTCCTCCACAATATCCCGGTCATAAAACTCCACTCCCAGAATCTGTGACAGTTCCCTGGCAATGGAACGCCCCAGACTGCCAAATTCACGGGTAATGGTGATCGTAAACTTCTCCATAACAGATGTACCTCCCTAACCGGTTACAATTGTTTTCTGATATCCCCTGACTACACAGCTGAGGGCAAAACAAATGGCAAAATAGCAGAGTGCCTCGAAAGCAAACAGCATCATCATCCCTCTGACATCGTAGATACTGCCAAGCACTACAGCGCAGTTTCTCATGAACTCTGCTACGTCTACCATCTTTAAGAATGAGGTATCCTTAATAATGGTAATAACCTGGCTTAAGAGAGCTGGAATCACCTTCTTATATGTCTGAGGCAGTACAATGTACCACAATGTCTGGAAAAAGCTGAAGCCCTGGGACTGAGCCCCTTCAAACTGCCCCTTGGGAATGGAATTTAATCCACCCCGAAAGATCTCTGCCATTACTGCAGAAGTGAACAGGGTAATAGCAAATACCGATACTCCTACTTTATTCCCTTTTACAGTAAAATAGATCCAGAGAATCCATAAAAGGTTAGGGGTACAGCGGAAGAACTCTGTATAAACTGCTACCAAAGTTCCGGCCCACTTCCATTTACCAGAAGAATAAGTACGGATCAGCGCCAGTATGGTTCCAAAAAATATACTAAGGATCGTAGCCAGCACGGCGATCATGACTGTCATCTGCAGGCCCTTTAGCATGAAAAGTACATTTGCCGGTGTAAATATCTGTTGAAATAATTCTATCATGCTGCCTCCTCGTCTGCCTGTATATCAAGCTTTTTTGCAACTGGCAGCCGCATGGAGCGGATCTCTAAATATCTTGCCAGTCTGGCTAACGGGAAACAGATAATAAAGTACATCACTGCACTTGTGAAATATGCCTGGGCAAAATACCCTCTGTCAGCGCCCCATGAATCCGTAAAATACATCAGATCCATACCCGCAACCATGGCAAGTATGGAAGTATTCTTAACCAGATTTAAAGCCTGATTGGCGAGAGGCGGCATAATAATCTTAATGGTCTGAGGCAGAATGATATGATACATGGTTTCCAGATAGCTAAAACCCTGAGATGCTGCTGCCTCAGACTGCCCCTTTGGAATCGCTTCAATTCCGGTTCTTATGACCTCAGAAATATAGGCACCATGATAGACGCCTACCCCGATGACCCCTAGTACAAACTTAGGGATACGAAACCCGGAACTGGAAAACAGCATGGGAAGAACCGAGTAATAACACATGACCTGTAAAGCCAGAGGTGTATTCTGTATGAATTCCACATAGATTCGTGAAATGATCTTAAGCAGCTTCCACTTGGATGAAGAGAACATGCCGAATATCACTCCAAGGACCAGCGCAACCGCCAGTCCTACCAGTGATATTTTAAGTGTCATAAGAAATCCAGGGATATAATATTCGGGGAATGCCGCAAAGAGGGCACTCCATCGTTTTCCATCAAAAAGACCTTTAATCATGTCATTTTTCCTTTACTTAAAACAGCTTACTGTAATCCCCACTGATCCTGAAGTTTCTTCATTGAACCATCAGAAAGCATGGAAGTAACTTTTTTCTCTACTGCCTCTGCAAGACCCGTGTTTCCCTTTGCAGCTGCAACACCGTAATCCTGCTCTGCAAAGCGGTCTTCCAGAATCATATTTCCGTCATTTACATAACCTGCAAGAATCGCACGGTCAACAGAAAAGCAGTCAATCTGCTTGGTTGCCAGTGCCTGAGCCAGTGCAGGATAACCGTCAAATTCCTGGAACTGTGGATTTACCTTTAATCCCTTTTCATCCACATACTTTTTAAATCCGTCCTTTGTTGTGGAAGACTGTGCAACACCGATTACTTTACCGTCTAAATCCTGAATGGATTTAATTCCGGAATCTTTATTTACTAAAAGACCAACTGCATCGGTATAGTATGGTGTGGAGAAATTATAGGTTTCTTTTCTTTCTGGAGTAATGGTAAAGGTTGCAATAACCAGATCGATTTCCCCATTCTCTAATAAAGGTCCTCTTGTTTTAGCCGTTACGCCCTGGAATTCCACCAGTTTCTTTTCCTTTGCCTCAGCTGCGCTGCAGCCGAAGATGGATCCCGCGATCTCATATGCAAGATCATCCTCAAATCCTTCGTACTGTCCAGTTGCTGTATTTTGTAAGCTGAACTTTGGAATATCTGATTTACAGCCTACTTTTAACACTCCGCGGTCAATAATCTTCTGTACGTCTTTTGCAGCTGCGCCTGCTGCACCTGCTCCGGTTGTTGCCTCTGCAGAAGAACCTGCAGCTTTGGTATCTGCCGGCGCTTTCGTTGTATCCGGTGCTTTGGAACCGCATGCGGTTAAGGTCGCTGCCATAGCTAACGTCAGTGCCAGGGATAACATTTTCTTCATCATAATTGTTTCCTCCTCAATCATCTTATTATATTAAACATCATCCTAATGAAGGATTTTGCTTAAGAACGCTTTTGTCCGCTCATGTTCCGGACATTCAAAGAAGTGTTCCGGTGTTCCCTCTTCCAGAATATACCCACCATCCATGAAAATTACACGGTCTGCAACCTGACGGGCAAAACCCATCTCGTGTGTCACACAGATCATGGTAATATTCTCATGAGCCAGCTCCACCATAACATTTAATACCTCCTGCACCATCTCTGGATCCAGAGCTGATGTGGGCTCGTCAAATAAAATCAGCGGCTGCTTGGTGCATAATGCTCTGGCAATTGCCACCCTCTGCTGCTGTCCGCCGGATAGCTGTACCGGATAATTACCCGCTTTATCTTTTAAACCGACACGTTCCAGACACTTCATTGCTATCTTTTTTGCTTCTTCCTTGGGTACGTGCTGAAGTTTAACGGGTGCCAGTGTCAGATTTTCCAGAACAGTCAGATGGGGATATAAATTAAATTGCTGAAATACCATAGACGAGTATTTTTTTGCCATTTCCAAATGATTTTTCTTAGTTACCTGTGTACCTGCCACGGTAATGGTACCGCTGGTAGGCTCCTCTAAATAGTTAATACAACGGATAAACGTGGACTTTCCGGAGCCGGATGGTCCGATGATTACCAGTTTCTCCCCTTCCCTGACCGTAAGGCTGATATCCTTTAACACCTCAAGGTCTCCGAAGTTCTTTTTTAAGTTTTCAACTTTCACCATATCTGGCATGTTTCCAGCCCCTCTCTGCGTAATTTCTGAAAAAAAGCACAAAGACGCCTAAGAATCTTAAGTTCTTAGGCGCCTTTGCCTGGTTGCGATTTTATATTGTTGTTATTATAAAAAGTTTTGCATCAAAAGTCAAGAATTATTTTCCCCTGCATAAGGGCAGGATACATAATGACCGGGAGAAAATTCCACCATTTCCGGAATATGGTTTTTACACTCTTCCCTGGCATACATACATCTGGTATGGAAGTGACATCCGGTTGGAACATTCATGGGACTGGGAAGCTCACCGCTTAGCATCACCCGTTTTGACTGGGCTGCCAGTCTGGGATCTGCCAGCGGAATGGCAGAAAGCAGAGCCTTTGTATAGGGGTGAAGAGGATTTTCATAAAGCTCATCGCTGTCTGCAATCTCCACCAGCCTTCCTAAATACATGACGCCAATCCTGGTGGAAATGTGGCGGACCATGGATAAATCATGGGCAACAAACAGATAGGTAAGCCCCATCTCCTTTTGTAAGTCCTCTAAAAGGTTAACCACCTGGGCCTGTATGGATACGTCAAGGGCGGAGATAGGCTCATCGCACAGAAGAAACTCTGGTTCTACCAGTAAAGCTCTTGCAATCCCGATTCTCTGACGCTGTCCGCCGGAAAATTCATATGCATATTTATACATATCATCCGGTTTCAATCCAACCTTTTTTAAAATCTCTTCCATTCTGCCTTCCATTTCATCTGTGGATAAGCCGGAAACTGCAGTGAGGGACTCTTTTAATATCTCCCGCACATTGTGGTGGGGATCTAAGGAAGAATAGGGATCCTGGAAAATGATCTGCATCTGTTTGTGAACAGGAAGAAGCTGCCTTCCCTTTAAGCCGGTGATATCCTGATCTTTAAACAAAATAGAACCGGAAGTCGGATCATACATACGGATTAAAGTACGGCCAAGGGTGGATTTTCCGCACCCGGATTCTCCTACCAGACCAAAGGTCTCTCCTTTTCGGATGGTCAGATTAATATGATCAACTGCCTTTACCTCCGCTTTTTTCCTGCCAAAGAAGTCTTTGGCTGGAAAATACTTACAGAGATCTCTGGCCTCCAGGAGTATTTCATTCTTTTTATTATCCATGGGATTCTACCTCCCCTTCCTTATGATCCAGCTCTTCCCCCGAGTAGATGCACATGGCTCTCTGGGTTTCGCTGTAAGTGCGGTACTGGGGAATTTCTTTCCTGCAGTCTTCACAGGCGAATTTGCACCGTTCCGCAAAAGGACAGCCGGATGGCGGGTTAATCAGTGATGGTGCCATGCCGGGTATGGGTTCCAGGCGCTCTTTCCCTCCTGAACGGGGTTTTGGTACTGCATGAAGAAGTGCCCTGGTATAAGGATGCTTCGGGGAATAGAAGATCTCCTCTGTGGTTCCCTCTTCCATTAAAAGTCCGCCGTACATAACAGCAATTCTATGGCTTAAACTGGCTACCACCCCTAAGTCATGGGTTATTAGAATAATGCTCATCCCGGTTTCTTCCTGAAGGCTCTTAAGCAGATCCAGGATCTGAGCCTGAATTGTCACATCAAGAGCAGTGGTAGGTTCATCGGCAATTAGAAGCTTTGGCCTGCAGCAAAGAGCCATGGCTATTAAGACCCTTTGTCTCATTCCTCCGGAAAATTCGTGTGGATACTGTCCTAACCGCCTCTCCGGTGAAGGGATTCCCACCTGGTTTAATACAGCAACCGCTTCTTTTCTTGCCGCTTCTTTGTCCATTCCCCGGTGGCGCTTTAGAACCTCCATTAAGTGAGAGCCGATGGTCTTTAACGGATTTAAGGCAGTCATGGGATCCTGGAAAATCATGGCCATTTCTTTTCCCCGCATCTTTCTTAACTGCTCCGGATCCATAGCCAGCATATCCTGCCCCGCAAACGTAAGTTCAAGGGCCTTCACCTCTGCATTATCAGGCATCAGTCCCATAACCGATTTCATAAGTACACTTTTTCCGCTTCCTGATTCTCCAACCACTGCCAGAATCTCACCGGATTCCACATACAGACTGACTCCACGCACTGCCTGCACGGTTCTGCCATGAGTATGGAAGGTGGTCCGAATGTCTGCAGCAGACAGTATTTTTTCTTTCTTTTTTAATGTCTCTTCCAATTCTTCGTCCCTCCTTTACTCTTTCTCACCGCTCATTACCTTTGGTTCTACATAGACACGGAGCAGATTACCCAGCTTATTAAAAGCAAAAATAGTAATAATAATTAAAAGACCGGGAATCAAAGCCATATGAAAACTGTTCTGCATGGTTCCCTGGGCATTTTGCAGAAGGCTTCCCCAGGAAGACATGGGCTGCTGAATACCAACTCCAAGAAAGCTTAAGGAAGATTCCGTCATAATGGCATTCGCCATACTGGTGGTAGCTGCCACAATAATAGTGGGGAAAACCGACGGTATAATATGGCTGATAATTATTTTCCATTTACTGACTCCGGAAAAACCAGCATAAAGAATAAACTCCCGCTCTTTTAAAGACAGCGTCTCGGCCCGCACAAGCCGAGCAATCTCCATCCATGTAAAAAGTCCAATAACCAGTATAATAGACTGGATTCCCGGCTTTAAGAAAATGCTGACAACGGTAACCAGTACCATCCACGGTATGGAATGAAGGATATCAACAATTCTCATCAGAATCATATCCACAATTCCGCCGGTTAAGCCTGCAATGGTTCCTGCAGCCACACCGATGGTTAAACTTGTGAGCATGGCTAAAAACGCCACGATCAGGGAAACCCTGCCGCCATAGATCACCCTTGCAAAATAATCTCTTCCCACTTCATCCGTACCAAACCAATGGGTAATAGACGGTTCTTTCAGTCTGTTGGCAATATCCGTTGCATTTGGCTCCATAGGAAGAAACGGCGCCAGAAGTGCAAACAAAATAATGATGCCTAAAAGGATCAGGGAAATAACTGCTGCTTTATCATGCTTTAAGGCCAGCTTAACACTGTCAATCCGAATTGATTTATCTTTATTTTTCGTTTCTTTTTTCATATCCTGTCACCCCATTTCCTTAATCCGCGGATCAATCAGACAATACAGGATATCCGACAGTAAATTTCCTAAAATAACCAAAGTGGATGACAATACCAGAATGATCATGACGATGGGATAATCCATACCCTGAATCGCTTTGATGAAATAAGGCCCTACTCCTGGCCAGCTAAACACTGTCTCTGTGATAATTGCTCCTGTTACCAAAAGCGGCAATGCCATACCAAGGCGCGTGATTACAGGCAGAAGCACATTCTTGCAAACATGCTTAAACATGATTTCACTTTTTGTCGCGCCAAACGCCCTCTGAACCAGAACATAGTCCTCAGAGAACTGTGTTAGAGTTGAGGATCGGACAAATTTAATGTTCGCCGGCATAAAGGATACGGTGAGAGTGAGAAACGGCATGATAAAGTGCTTTAAAAAGTCAGCTACGGAGGATTCCAGCCCTACTGCATGCATTCCAACAATGGGCAGAAGCTTAAGCTTATAACCCAGAACAAAGATGAGAAGCATGGCAAACCAGAAGGAAGGAACTGCGATTCCCACGGAAGATATGGCATCTATGATCTTATCCGCTTTTTTATTTTTATTGGCACCAGCAATCAGACCCAGAACAACCGCCAGAATATAAGCGGCTATAAAAGCCGGAAGTACCAGTTTTACCGTATTGGGAAGTCTCACCCCGAGATCTGCCGCAATACTTTGTTTTGTCACGATGGAATATCCGAAATTACCGTTCATAATCCCGTCAAGCCAGCGGACATACTGTATATACACCGGCTGGTCATAACCGTATTTTGCTTTAATTAAATTGATTGTCTCCTGTGACATCTTAGGGGTTGTCATGGCGTCAATGGCATCATAGGGAGCAAAATGCATCAGCGCAAAGCATAGAACCGTTATGAGAAGGACCATAGGGATGGCTGTTAATATTCGTTTCAATATATATCTGGCCATATCATTTCTCCTTAATAAAGAAAGAGGTGTCTGCTGCAGTTAATGCAGCGAAACACCATTCTCTCTCATTTTTTTGCAGATGCAATTACTTTTTCTGTAACTTAGAGGTATCCTCAAAGGTATAAACAGGAACCAGCTTTGCAGCATCAATGCCTGATACATTCTTAGAAACAACTAAGAGGCGTTTGTTGGAATATAACGGATAGAAACATGCTGTATCCTGAATCTTCTTCTGAATATTGGTGTAAATTTCTTTCCGTTTTGTCTCGTCTGTTTCTTTGCGGCCTTGTGCGAACATCTCATTGATTTCAGGCTGATCATAATACATATAATTGTATGCAGCGCCTGTTTCAAATAAGCTGGAGAAGGTGTCAGGGTCAATTCCCATGATATAACCGCCAAAGTACATATCATAGGTATTGTTCTTATCTTTCATCTGCTGGCTGAGCGCCTTGGAATCAATACCGGAAAGAGTCACTTTAAATCCAGCTTTCTCAAGCTGTTCCTGTACCAGTAATGCTGATGTAGACTGTAAGCTGTCTGAACCGCTGTATGCAAGGTTCAGTTCCGGTTTCTGTACTCCGGAAGCTGCAAGATATTCTTTGGATTTATCAAGGTTCTGCTCGTATTTCTCCACATCTTCTGTAAAGAACTTGCTGTTTGGCGGCATGAAGCTCCATGGCAGATCATAATAATCAGGGCTTAAGAGAGCCGCATCTGCAATTGCCTTCTTATCCAGTGCATACAGAATTGCTTTTCTTAAATCCTCATTCTGAACCCGGGCTGCATTGATCATCATATATGCCACACGGCCTTCCTGATAAGGATAAACAGTTAAGTTGGCAGAATCCAGATTCATCTGAGCCACCTGAGCCGGAGTTCCGATCCATGCATCTACTTCGCCGCTCTGGATTGCTGTCATGGCTGTATTCTCATTTTCAATAATACGGTATACAATATTATCAATAGAAGGTGCTCCCAGGAAATAGTTCTCATTCTTTGTGAACTTCACATAGGAACCTGCTGAGTATTCAGACATTACATAAGGACCGGTTCCCACTGGTTTTGTATTAACATCATTATTTTCAAAATTAGTTACATTCTCATACACATGCTTCGGCATGATGAAAATCTGGGAGAACATCTCCACTGCTGCGGAATTTACAAAAGGCATGGTTAATTTAACAGTATAATCATCAACCTTTTCGATCTTTACGGCACCTTCCTTATAAACTAACTGGGAATAAGCCCAGCCTGCGTTCTCTTCCTTCTCCATAGCCTCGAATGTAAAGACAACGTCATCAGCGGTAAATTTCTCTCCGTCCGACCACTTTACATCGTCGCGTAAATGCATGGTATAAGTTAAATTATCATCGGAAGTATCAATGCTCTTTGCAAGGAAATAGTTAATTCCGTCCGCATTATACATATATAACGGGGAATAGATCATCTTAATAGTCATAAGACCAAAACGGTCACTGGTTGTGATTACATTTACATTGGCACACGGATCACCTGCGATGGCATAGGTAAATGTACTTTCTCCTCCCTCAGACGGTTTAGCCGCCTCTGCTGTCGTCTCACCAGCCCCTGCTGAGCTGCCGGATACTGCTGTTGTTCCCTCTGCTGACGGATCTTTGCCGCCGCACGCGGTAAGTCCTCCAAGCACCATAACAGCTGCCAAAAGAATGCCCGCACGTTTCATAAAATTCTTTTTCATAATTTTCTCCTTTCATATACTGTCCCTTAAAACTTATCTGTCATTAATCAGAAAAAGTTAAAATCATTATATAACGAACTGCCTACTTTTATCAACACATTTCGACATAAATCCTATTTTTCTATAGTTTAAATATGTTATATTAATTTCACCGTAAACCAAGTAGTAAAAAAGACAGTCGTCAAGCCGGACAACTGCCTCTTTTGGCATATTATATATTTATTATGAACAATGCTGCAAATATGACTTTGCTTTTTTTATATATTTCGAATGGAAAACGTTCTTTCATAAGGAGTATAGTCATTTAAGTATAGGGTAAAACCGGTTGTGTTGATTTCCTCCCCTGAGTAATGACCGCCAAACTCATGTGTTCCGTAACCCGGTCCGATGAGAAGCCTCTGATCTCCATGAATCAGATTGACGAAGCCGTCCCTGAGAACCATCTCCCCTGCCTTTTCCGCTCTCATGTGGAAATGTTCATTCTCCAGAACACTGCCTGCCGGAATACAAATTTCGACACGAAGCGGAGCTTTATCAAGTCCCTCCGCTTTAACAGTTACTTCCATACCGTCCGCTAATTCTTTCAAAGTAACTGTCATATGAATTTCGCTGCTGTTTAAAATTTCACGTTTCTTATGATCCATCTTCCACCAGTCAGTTGTATCCTGCTTCTCCTTAAACGGAAGATAGTACCAGCCTTTGGCTACAGAGGTTAAAACACAGACTCCGTCTTTTTCTTCTATGGTCTGAGGTATAAAATTACGGATATCACAGTAGCTTTCTCCTATTTTTAAATATACCAGAGTTTCATTAAATTTCAAGAACAAAAATGCACTTTTTCCTTTGAGAATGCTGTAGCCGTATTGGGAAGTCTTTCCTCTGATTACGCCTGCTTCCTCAAAATGCTTATGGTACGTATCCAGAAAGCCATAACCCTTAAACTCATACTGCTCCATAAAATCATGAAGCATGATGATATGAAGGCATTCCGGCGCCATATCGCCCCGTTCCATATTGTCTTTGATAATTTTATGAGCGGCCCGGTCAAACATTTCTTCTCCGGTTTTTGCAGCCATATATAAATACTGGTAGAAATACTTGTCCGGATAATCGGCTTTGCCCTGATCCTGCCTCGTTGAGTTCTGTGTGAAAATGGTATCGTCAGGGTCAATGTAAAAGAGCATCATTTTTAAGTTTCGCTCTACATATCCAAGGTAATTTTCATCGTCAGTTTCCTCATACATTGCCATCATGGCATTGTTAACCACTGCATTATAATTTCCGGTGGAACGCTCTGCGTACTCCCCTTCCTCATTACCGTCGATTCCTTCTGCCAGATACTGGTCTGCACGGGCAAGAAGCTGTGACGCCAACTCCGGATTGTCTTCTTTTACAAGATTGGCGCCCTGCATCAGAGCTGCTGTGATACCCCAGCGGTGGTTTGGAGTGTGAAAACCGCCGGTTAAAAGAGCGTTTAAGGATTCTTCCAATATAAAACGGTAACCATCTTTCAGTTTGTCCAGCTCGCCTTCCTCAGTATATTTTAAAAACAGACGGTAAGTTGCAATGAGACGTTTGAAGCAAAAAGAGGTGTCCGGTGCAGACTTAAAATTACAGGATGGATAATCAAAGCTTCCATCTTCTCTCTGGCAGTTTGCAATAAAGGTAACGGCTGCCTCCATGGCACGAAGAAGAGCAGCGTCCTTGTAATATCTGCTCTCAGGATTTAAATAAACCGAAGCTGCATCTGCCATCACATAGATGGTTGGCTTTACCTCTAAAATGGCACGTTTCATTCCGCCATAAAAAGGATCCTTCTCACTGGTGACCTGCGTGCTTAAAAAATGATCCACCCGCTTCTCTGCGGAACGTATCAGATGTCCCATATATCGTTTCATAATTATTGTCCTCTTTTCTTCTAGTCTAATAAAGCAGCTCCGATCAGTCCTGCATCATTGTCCAACACTGCTGGAACGATTCTTGTCCTGCGTTTTGAGGTTCTTGCATAGTCTTCCTGGTCAATCACCTTTTTCAATGGTTCTAACAGCAAATCCCCGGCTTTGCTGATGCCTCCGCCGATGCAGATCAACTCCGGCTGGAATATATTGATTAAATCCAGCAGACCAGCTGCCAGATATTCAATGTACCGGTCAAATACCTGAAAGGCCGTTCCATCCTGTCTTCTGACACCGTCAAATAGTGTCTTACCTTCCACGCGCTCAATCTCCCCACCGCAAAGTTCCCAGAGGATGGATTGTGTGTTTTCAAGCATCGCCTCTTTTGTCTTGGAAATCAGGGCAGTTGCGGACGCATATGCCTCAAAGCATCCTTTTCTTCCGCAATTGCAGGGAATTCCGTTCCGGTCTATGGTGAAATGACCAAATTCCCCGGCTGCATAGTTAATTCCCTCAAAGAGCTTTCCGTCAAGAATGATTCCGCCGCCTACACCGGTTCCCAGAGTGACCGCCAGCATGGAGCTTACACCTTTTCCGCTTCCTGCTATATATTCTCCCCAGGCTGCTGCATTGGCATCATTATTAAAACGGATTTTTTTACCAGGCAGTGCCTTCTCCATCATGGAAACCACCGGCTCATCATAAAATCCTAAATTATTGGCATATTCCACCATGCCGGTCTCCTTGTTGGCTGTACCCGGCACTCCAAGTCCTACCGCTTCAATCTCTTCCCAGGATATATTTCCTTCTTCCGCAGCCTTCTTAGCCAGTTCCGCCATATCCTGAACAATTTCCCCTGCACTTCTTCCGCTTTTGGTTGGTACAGACAGGCGGGTAAAAAGTGTTCCGTCCTCTCCTACCATACCTGCGGCTATATTGGTTCCGCCTAAGTCTATTCCGATATAATACTTCATTTTCTATCCGCTCCCTTCCGCGCACAACTGCCGGAGCGCAACTACGCCCCGGCACTCTATTCTCTACTGCACTCTCCGTTTATGAAACAACCAGGACTCCAACTGCTTCATGTCTGCATTTACCACCAGTTCTTCCGGAAAGTCCAGGCTGTTTAACAAGGACAGCGCTTCTTCAAACACTCCCACACTGCGGCAAAAATGTGCATCAGAGCTGACTATTACGGGAACGCTGTATTTCATACATAATCTGGCAATGGTACGGCAATTATCTGCAGAACTTTTCCTGACACGAAAGGTTCCTTCATTAATCTCTACCACCTTGCCATTCTTTCCAAACTCCGGTATCACCCGTTCATAATCATATTCATAACAGGCAGTCCCGCTGTGACCAATAATATCCACCAACGGACTTTCTGCTGCATGAAGATACGCTCTTGTATGATCCTTAACGCTTCCCGGTGGTATCACATCATCATGAAAAGAGGCTATGGTATAGTCCAGACGGTTCATTATGGTATCAGGGCTTAAATCAATTTCACCTTCAAAGTTAGTGAAATTCAGTTCAGCCCCACGATATACACGGATACCGTCCACCCACTCCGGTATTACCCTGAGATTTCGAAAATGACCTTCAGGCGCTCCATCCGGGTGAGCCGGACAGTGGTTGCTGATTCCCACAGCCATTAAACCGGAATCCTTTGCTGCCGTTATGATTTCATAAACGGTACTGTAAGCATGCCTGCTTATATCTGTATGAGTGTGCAAATCTGCAGCAAGATGTTTTATCATAAAATTCCCACTTTACTTTTTCTCAAATTCTTACCCGATGAGTATATCCCTTTTACCCGCAAAGCTTCTACATTATTTTTGTCTTTCTTTCAATAATTATTGCAATTTTTGTTTTTCTCATTCTAACCGTTCACTGAGTCAATCCGTTTATCATTGGACAGACGGATAACCAGATCATTTTTTTCATAGCCGGCAGGATAAAGCAGATCAAGTTCGATCTTTGTTCCATCCTTGGATTTCCCAATCTTTACATTCAGCACCTTAACCTTATCCTCATTGAGCTTATGAAACAACTCTGTAATAACGGCGTCGTAATGGGATGTATTGATTTTCAGCATACACCGGTAAGGTTCCTTGGACAAAAATGGGACATCATGGAGCAGAACCTGTATCATAATCAGAAGAAATGCAGAACCGCAGCCCAGATAATAAGCACCGGCTCCTACCGCCATTCCCACTCCTGCCGTTGCCCAGATCCCGGCAGCAGTAGTCAGACCACTGACTGAATTATTCTTTACAAAAATGACGCCCGCTCCCAGAAAACCGATTCCGGATACAATCTGGGCTGCAATTCTGGAGGCATCAAACTTGGGAATATCCTGAAAGCCGTACTTGGACACAACCATCATAAGAGCTGCTCCCATTGCTACAATGGCATGAGTTCTCATTCCAGCCCCTTTATTCCGGTTTTTTCTTTCGTATCCAATTAAATATCCCGAAAAACCCGCCACAACAATTCGTAAAAGCAAACTGGTCTGATAGACCAGATCATAACGCTCCACCCAGCCAATCACCATCTGTTCCAATTGATACATGACAACTCCTCTTTTCTGTAATGAACTATATCTATTAAAATATGCTATTAATTTAACATGTTTAACCGGAAACGTCAGCGCAGAAATTGCTTTTTCTTAGCTGGTTACTATGCACTTTTTGTACTTTAAGGTTCAAACATCCGATATACCCGTGACTGAGCATTTGCAAGTCACACTAATGCCAGTCCTGCACAAAAAAGCCACAGGATTTCGACCCTATGGCTCTATATCAATAGGGAAACCAACTCCCGTTATTCCATCATTCTATAGTAGATATTTTACCTTCTTCATTACGAATTTCTGACAGGGTACCAAAGAATAAGTTCGGCTGATCCATCATTGCCATATGCCCGGCATCAGGTATCAGATATAGTTTTTTACGCGGTGCATTGATTGTTTTAAAATACTCTTCAGAAATAATATAGGGGGTTTGCCAATCATCTTCACCTAAAATATAATAGATTGGTGTTTTATATTCTTCTGATTCTGATCTCAAGTCGAATTTACACCAATAATTGATCAATTCTTTATTTGGCTTATCCATTTTCATCAAGGCAGTAATATCTGATAATTTGAAAGTTGGACTTTTCATGAATGCGAGTATTAAAGAGAAATTACCTGTAACAGCTAAATGATATCTGCCTTGAATTACACGCAATTTTGCAGATTTATTCTTAAAAGAAATTCCATAGCTGCCACCCGGATAATCTCCCAATGCTTTAAGTTCTCTTAACGATTTTTTATCATTAGCCTGCAACGCTAATTCCTTCACTTTTTCATAACCAACACGTTCATTATCAAACATATTAATGACTTGTCCAGTTCCAATATAGTATTCTATTTCATCAGGAAAGTTTTTTACAAATATGCTTCCTAAAATAGTTCCCCATGAATGCCCAAACAGAATAATTTTTTGCTTCTTATATCTTTCCTTCAAGTATTGAATAATAAGGAATAAATCTTCTAGTAATAAATCAAAAGTAGGGGTTTCATTTGGATTTTTAGTAAATGTTTTACCAGCACCCCGCTGATCCCAATGGACTACTGTGTAAATTTCTTCCCACTGTTTTTGAAAAATATAGGAAATTGTTGATTCTGCAAAACCAGGACCGCCATGTAAAAACAGCATTAATGGATTACTATACTTTGTTCCGGAATGTAGTAAATAATGGTCAATGCCATTGATATGTACATACTCCTCAAAAAAAATTGTTCGATTGTATTTGTTTTTCAACTGCCTGCGCTCCCTTTTTAGTCTTAGCCACTTTATAATTAGACAATATATTGTTTATATTGAATTGTAACACAGCACGTTATATTGTCAATATACTTATGATGGTTAATCCAAAAGTATAAAGCTCTGCAGTTCATGCAGAATGTAAACATAGGGAGAAATAAAAAAACTGTTATCTGTAAGAGCAGCACAACTTACTATTTGCCCTTACAGATAACCAGTGTTTTACATTTAATTCTATATCAGGTTTTTTGCCTTACATTGTAATTTCAGAGATTCTAACCGGTCTGTGCTCTTTCACAGATTTCTTTGCTGCGATTCCCATTAATACCGGTTTTAAACCATCTAATACGCCAAGAGGAGTGTCTGTATCCTTCTCAATGGCTTCGATAAAGCAGTTCACTTCTTTTGCAAAGGACTGCATATAACGCTCTAAGAAGAAGTAAAGAGGTTTCTCGCCAGTCACACCGTCAGCAGTGCTTAAAACTGCACTGGACTCTGTGTCGTTGGAAGTTGCAACCATACCCTTGGAGCCAAATACTTCTGCTCTCTGGTCATAGCCGTAAGCTGCTTTTCTGGAGTTATCGATCACTGCAATTGCGCCGTTCTCCATCTTGATGGTGATAACTGCGGTATCCACATCGCCAGCTTCTCCAATGGCAGGATCAACTAAAACTGCAGACTGTACATAGATCTCCTCTGCATCACATCCAGCCAGATAACGTACCATATCAAAATCATGAATGGTCATATCAAGGAACATACCGCCGGATACAGCAGCATATTCTGCGCTGGGTGGCTCAGGATCTCTGGAAGTCACTTTGATAATATGGGGATCGCCAATTTTTCCTGCTGCAACTGCATTTCTCACTGCTTCAAAGTTGTGGTCAAAGCGGCGGTTAAAGCCTACCTGATATTTTACCTTGCTGTCTTTTAATGCATCAATTACTTCTTTGATCTTCTCTACGTCATGATCAATTGGCTTCTCGCAGAATACATGCTTTCCAGCTTTGATTGCTTCTACAGAAATAGGAGAATGAGTGTTTGTAGAGGAGCAGATTAAAACTGCATCGATCTCTGGATCTGCCAGAATTTCTTTATAATCCTTGGTTGTATTGGATACACCCATGCTCTTTGCCCAGTTTGCTGTTTCCTCGTTCATAAATGGGTCAGCGATTGTCTTAATTGTTGCGTTCTTAACGATATTGCAGATGCTTGCGGTATGAACCTTTCCGATTCTGCCTGCTCCGATAATTCCTACGGTTACCATAATATTCTTCTCCTTTTATCCTTTAAATTAAAGACCTGTTTTTTCAGCAATAAACTTTCTTGCGCGGATTGCATATTCTAACGGATTGGCTTTAGCCGGATCCTGCTCTGCTTCCACTACCATATATCCCTCATAAGCTGCATCTTCCAGCACCTTGAAGATCGGCTCAAACTCTACACAACCATCGCCTGGAATGGTGAATGCGCCTGCGCGAACGCCTGCCAGGAAGCTCATTTTCTCTTCTCTTACCTTTTTCACTACTTCCGGACGGATATCTTTTAAATGAACATGTTTAATCCGTTTGATGTGCTTTGTTACCATTTCAACCGGATTCTCTCCGCAGTATGCAAAGTGGCCGCTGTCAAAAAGCAGGCTTACGTATTCCGGATCTGTATGTTCCATCATGCGGTCTGTCTCTGCTGCTGACTGAACTACGGTTCCCATATGATGATGGAATGTTAATGCTACACCGTATTTTTCCTTGGACAGCTTGCCAAGGCGGTTTAAGCCTGTGCACAGAAGATCCCATTCTCTGTCGTCCATCTCATGCTTACCTTCGAAAACAGGCTGGTCCTGAATTCCCTGTGTGCTGTAGCTCTGCTCGGAAACACCTACTACTTTTGCGCCCATGGCAGCTAAGAAAGCTACGTGCTTCTCAAACTCAGCCTCTGTCTCTTCGTAAGGTTTGCTGATTAAGAATGTGGAAAACCATGCATTGCAGATCTCAACCCCTCTTAATTCCAGAGCCTTCTTTAAAACCTCCGGATCTTTCGGGTATTTATTACCCACTTCAGAACCGGTAAATCCTGCAAGTGCCATTTCGCTGACACACTGCTCGAAGGTATTCTCCTTACCTAAATCCGGAAGATCATCGTTTGTCCATGCAATTGGTGCAATTCCTAATTTAACTTTCTCCTTGTTTAACATTTTTGCTTCCCTTCCCTGTCTTATCATATTTTTATACCGCTGGTTTCGCGGCGATTAACCCCTGAATCATTTAAAACTCGGCATCATGCAGCCACACGTATCTTTCATCTTCGTTTCGGTCAGTCTGATTCCATGGATTGCCCTCCAGATGGCGGATCATCCAACAGGTATACATCTGGTATCCCGGCGCCACTGCCTGGGGATGAAGCTCCCCTCCCGGAATTGCGGAAAAACTTCCGTCTGTGCTTTTAAATACCTGGTCGCCTACAAAGCTTGCACCAAATCCTTCCGGGTGGTCAAAGAGGAAATAGTAGGTCTCCGGCTGAGGATGTCTGTGAGGAAGATAACCGGACCAGTTTCCCCTGTCATTTAAAACCTCTCCTAAAACCATGTTGGAGTAAGGAGCGATCTCTATATCAAAAATTGTATTCACCCGCCGTTTTGCCACATTGCCAAACTTGCCCACAGAAGAGTATTTCCAAGGTGCATCTTCAGGCTGATACATTTTTGCTTCAAAGGTTCTTTTATTTTCTGCTGACTGGACTAAAATTTCTGAATCCTCTTTTGCTTCCACGGAAATCTCTGTTCCTGCACAGCCATGCAGACACCATGGTCCCTCCGTAAAAACATCAATTCTTGAGGCTTCCTGTTCCACATTGCCGCCGCGGTATAGGACCTTTCCCTTTAAAAGAAGCACAGCTGTTTCCTCTTCCTCTTTTAAAAAGGTTCTGGTTTCTCCGGCTTTCATGCGGTAAACACGAATGTCCATGTTCATCTCCTTATACTCATTGGTATAAGTTGTTAAAATCTTTTCTCCGGACTCATCAAATTCCGGATATCCGAATACCTGACTCATATTTTCTTCCTTTCCGGTCATGTCCGGCCGTTTAATACTTTCTTGCTGCGTTTCTGCCTTCCATGACTCTTCCAAACGCTTCGTTTACGCTGGTTTTTTCAGACGTATCAGCAAGCCCCACATTCCACCAGGATTCATATCCGTCGGACATGGTCTTTGGAATTACCTTTAAGTCAAACAGGCAGGCTTTCTCCTGGCTCTTGGCATCCTTTAATGCATCTTCCAGCTCTGCAATGGTACGGCAGGTATAAGTCTTTAATCCATAACCCTCTCCCACCTTTGCATAGTCAACAGGGATTAAATCGCCGGTTGGCTTTTTCCCGTCTGTATAGCGGTACTCCGTTGCAAGACTTCCAATTCCATGGTTCATCTCCAGGTTGTTGATACAGCCAAAGCCGCAGTTATCAAAGATCAGGATATTGACTTTTTGTCTTTCCTGCATAATTGTCATAATTTCACTGTGCAGCATCTGAAAACTGGAATCGCCGACCACGCAGTAAACCTCATGCTCCGGCTCTGCAAATTTAACGCCCAGGGTTGCTGCCACTTCATATCCCATACAGGAATATCCGTATTCTGCATGATATCCCCCCCGCTTGTCAGTAGTCCACATACGCTGCATACAGCTTGGAAGGGAACCTCCTGCCGTAATGATTGTGGCATCTGCATCAATCACTCTTCTGATGGCCGCCAGTGCTGCGGTCTGGGTAATTTTACCATTGGTCAGACGGACAAATTCCGGGATTGTTCTGGGATCTCTTGCTTTGATAATTGGTTCGAAATCATCTCCTGTATACTCAATGCTGCCCAGGCGAACCATCTCTTCATCCCACTTTTTCTTTGCCTCAGTGATCTCATTGCGGTACTGGGATACATACTGTTTTTCTCTCAGCTTCGCTGTCAGTGCCTCTACAGTTACTTTTGCATCTCCCACTGCCATTGACGCATCCATCTTATAGGCATGGAATCTGCTGTTATTTATGGTAACGAATTTAACATTATCTCTTTTAAACAGCCACTTGGAGCTGGTAGTAAAATCGCTTAGTCTGGTTCCAATGGCGATTACCACATCCGCATCCTTCGCAATGACATTGGAGGCATAAGTACCGGTCACTCCGATTCCTCCAAGGCAGTACGGATGGCTGGATTTGCAGGCACTCTTTCCTGCCTGACTCTCTCCAAATGGAATTTTAAATTCTTCACAGAATTGTTCTACCACTTCTCCTGCATCTGAGTAGCGTACTCCTCCGCCCACAATGACGATGGGTTTCTTAGCCTCTGCAATGATGTCAGCAATCTCTTCCAGTTCCTCTTCCACTGCCACAGGTCTTGTGATCTTATGAACCCGCTTTTTAAAGAAATACTCCGGATAATCAAAGGATTCCCCCTCTACATCCTGACAGAGGGAAATACAGCAGGCTCCAGTCTCTGCCGGATCCGTGAGCACGCGCATGGCATTAATTAAGGCGCTCATAATCATCTCAGGTCTTGTAATTCTGTCCCAGTACTTGCATACCGGTTTAAACGCATCATTGGTAGTTGTTGCAAGGCTGCTGCTCTGCTCTAACTGCTGAAGTACCGGATCAGGCTGTCTGGATGCGAAGGTATCCGCAGGAAATACCAGCAGCGGAATATTATTAACGGTTGCAGTTGCGCAGGCTGTTACCATATTGGCAGCACCCGGTCCTACTGAGGAAGCACAGGGAATAATTCTTCTGCGCTGGTTCTGTTTGGCAAATGCAATGGCTGTATGGCACATACCCTGCTCATTTCTTCCCTGAAGAACCCGAAGCTGTCCCGGATTTGTATCCAGAGCCTCTCCCAGACCAACTGCAATTCCATGACCGAAGATTGTAAAAAAACCTTCAACAAACTTAATTTCTGTTCCATCCACTGAAACATACTGGTTATCCAGGAACTTTACAAGTGCCTGTGCTGTTGTCATTCTTATTGTTTTTGACATGTTCCGCTCTCCTTTATATTTTTATACACGGGCGATCATCTAACCGAATTTTTCTTTTTCCTCTTTTATAAATGCATGCACTTCCTCTGGTGTGGGCAGAGAGTCTGAGCAGTTATTGCTCTTTACCATCATGGACGCTTCTGCAGAACCAAATTCCAGGCAGTCAATAATATCCCAGCCCTGATACAGACCATATAAGAAACCGGAACCATATCCGTCTCCGCCTCCAAAGCCCTTTCTTGCCTCTACCGGGAACGGTTTAATGGAAAATGACTGGCCATCGCGGGTATATGCGGTAGACCCCTTCATACCATGCTTGATCACCACAATTGCTGCATGATATCCCTGCCATAAAGCGGCACTTTCTTCATCTGTCATACCAGGCTTAATCAGCTTTTCCGTCAGATCAAATTCTTCTCTTGATCCCATAATAATATCCGCTTCTTTTGCAACAGTTGAATAGTATATGGATAACTCATCTGTATTTTTCCAGTTGTACGCCCTGTAATCAATATCAAATATAATTCTGACATCGTTTCTCTTAGCCAGCATCACAGCCTTAAGAGCCGCTTCTCTTGATGGGCTTTCGGCAAGTGCAGTACCTGATATTAAAATGGCTTTCGCTTTTTTAATGTATTCTTCGTCGATGTCTTCCACACTCAGCTGTAAATCAGCAATGCAGTTTCTGTACATCAGAATGCTGCTCTCGCTGGAGGACAGCATCTCCGTAAAAGTAAGTCCCAGCTTTTCTCCGTTTTTACATTTTGTAATGTGGGAGGTATCAATCCCCTGTTCATTAAAATAATCCACTACAAATTCCCCGAACTGGTCATCGGATACTTTTCCAAGAAAACCAGCTTTCATACCATGTCTTGTCACGCCTACGGCAATGTTGGCAGGAGAACCGCCTACAAATTTTTCAAACATGTGAACCTTTTTTAACGGCTTAAACTCTTCCTTCACCTGCTCATTGTAAGCAGGATTAAAATCAATGGCCACTCTGCCAAGAAGTATTAAATCAAGCTCTCTGGCTTCGTTAAATTTTATATATTCCATCGTTACACCTCTCCCATCTGTTTGCGTGCTTTTTCGCTCATCTCATGTGCCTACATTATACCACGCACGCAGTCCGCGTGCAAGTGATTTCGCTTACTTAATAAAAAAAATCAGGATCTGTTTTTTATCCTGAACAGACCCCTGATTTCATGGTGATTTTAAATATTGTATTTTGTTTTAATAATAATATCCGTGTAAAAAAATTCCTGCTCTTTTCTGCTTCCGGCCTGCATGATATCCGTAAGGATGAACAGGGCACGGTACCCTTGTGTATAACCGTTCTGGTCAATGAGAAAATCCGCGATTCCTTCTTCCAGAGCTTTGATATTTCCTGTGGTTAAATCATAGATAATAATATGGGGCTTTTTTTCCAGCTTCAGCTCTTCAAACGCCTTTTTTACGCCCCCCTGGCCTCCTGAGAATATCACCGCACCCTGCAGATCCGGATAAGCAGTCAGGGTGTTGACAAGGATTTTTTCCACCTCTTCCTTTTCGTCAAAGCTGCTTTGCACTCCCACAAGCTCTAGCCCGGGAAATGTCCTCTTTATCTCATCCACAAACCCATCCACACGCATGCTGTTGACACTATTCCCAAAATATCCTGTAATAGCAAGAATCTTTCCCTGTCCGCCAGTAAGCATTCCCATAAGCCCAGCTGCCGTGCGTCCGCTCCGTTTGCTGTCCTGGCCTACAAAACAGCTTCGTTTTGTCCCTACAATATCCGTATTAAACGTTACTACTGAGATCCCCTGCTCAATCAGGGCATTGATTTTATCCCTTATTTTATCACACTCCACAGGCATGATTGCAATGCCTGACACCTTGTTTTTTTCCAGTCTTTCAATGGCTGCAAGCTGCTCTTCCTCGCTTACAGTTACACACTCTTCCATTGCAAAAACGATTCCTCTTTTTTTCAATTCTTTTTGTGCATCTTCTAACCCTTTTCTGATGGGAATCATAAATGACGATTTAGCCAGCTGGGTTACAATGCCGATTTTAACCGATTCCTTTTTTACTGCCGTCTTATCTTTTTTCGGCACGTAACCAATTTCATCTGCAATCTGAAAGATCCGCTCTTCCACTTCCTTGTCAATCCGCCCCCGTTTATTTAACGCGCGGTCAACAGTGCCTCTGGACACGCCTGCCCGCTCTGCTATTTCCCGAATCGTTCCCGCCATCTGTTCTCTCCTTTAAGCAATTCACTTCCCCAATCATATCACACATAAAAATAGCACGCAAGTGTATGCGTGCTATTTTTTCAATAAAAACAACTTTTAGATTGTTCCATCCCAGGTATTAACAGCTGTGGACTCTCCGGTTTCCTCGTCGAACCATCTGGTGGTAACAACTTTATTCTCTGTATAGAATCTGAAACCATCTTTTCCTAAACAGTGAAGATCTCCGATAAATGACAGCTTATTGCCGTTGAATGGGAACATACCAACCGGAACCGGAATTCCTACGTTGATACCGATCATACCGCCGTCTGTATGTCTTGCAAACTCTCTGGCATAGCGACCGTTCTGTGTAAAGATAACAGAACCGTTGGCAAATGGATTGGCATTCATGACTGCAAGTCCTTCCTCGAAGTCTTTTACTCTCTTAATGCAAAGTACCGGTCCGAAGATCTCTCTTTCGCCTACGCTCATTTCAGGAGTAACATGATCAAGAATTGTTGGCCCTAAGTAGAATCCGTTTTCAAATCCTTCTACTACTACATCGCGGCCGTCCAGTACCACCTTGGCACCTTCTGCGATTCCTGTCTCGATCCATTTTACAACAGAATCTTTGTGTGCCTGATTGATAACCGGTCCAAGATTTGTGGTTTTGTCATAAGCTGGTCCCACTTTTAATTTTTTCGCCTGAGCTACAATTTCTGCTACAAGTGCATCAGCAATTTCTTCCTGAACAACTACTACCGGAAGAGCCATACATCTTTCACCAGCACAGCCAAAGGTGGAGTTAATAATACCTGCTGCCACACGTTTAACAGGAGCATCTTTTAATACAAGAGCATGGTTTTTAGCTTCGCAAAGAGCCTGAACTCTCTTTCCTGTTGCTGCAGCTGTGGAATAAATATGCTTTCCTACAGATGTGGAACCTACGAAGGTAATTCCCTTAACATCCTCGTGTGTAAGAAGAATCTCTGCTTCATTTCTGGTACAGGTAACGATATTAATTACGCCGTCCGGAAGTCCTGCTTCTTTGTACAGTTCAGCGATACGCATGCTGGACTGAGGAGTAAAGGAAGCTGCTTTTAATACGATGGTGTTACCGCATGCGATACACATAGGAGTCATCCAGCCCATTGGAATCATAGCCGGGAAGTTAAATGGTACAATACCTGCAAATACGCCCAGAGGCATACGATATAATACTGTGTCAAATCCACTGGAAGCGTCCATTAAGCTTTCTCCCATCATCAGTGACGGAGCGCTGATGGCCTGCTCGGTTCCTTCTTTTGCTTTCAGTACATCACCCTGGGCTTCTTCCCAGTTTTTACCGTTTTCTTTTGCTACCAGCATGGTCAGTTCATCCATATGCTCGATCAGTAAATCTCTCAGCTTATAAAGAATCTGAACTCTTTTAATAACCGGAGTTGCTGACCAGGATGGAAATGCTGCTTTCGCTGCTGCTACAGCCTCTTCCACTTCATCCGGAGTACAGCATGGTACTTTGGCTATCACTTCACCAGTGCTTGGGTCAAAGGCATCTGTATACTTCGTTGTTTTAGATTCCTTCCACTGACCGTTTACAAAATACTTTAATGTTTTTACTTCTCCCATCTTTCTATCCATTCCTTTCTTAGTGGTTATATATTATTTAATAGTTAATATTATAGCGGCTCTACACAGTTAAAGATCTTGATATGCTGCTTCACATTCTCATATACACCCTGAACCATGGCTTCATTCAGTCCAAAGTAATCATGTCTGCCTTCTGATTTCAAATACTTTTCAGCTTCCCTTGTAAGACTGTCAAAGCTGGCTGTTGCGATGTTGATCTTGCGTATTCCAAGTCCGACCGCTTTTCTGAAGTCTTCCGGGGTAATTCCGGTTCCCCCGTGCAGTACCAGGGGAACATCTGTCTTTTCATCAATTGCCTTTAAAACGTCAAATGCCAGTCTGGGCGCTACCGGATAGTTGCCGTGGGCATTGCCAATGGCTACTGCCAACGCGTCCACACCTGTCTTTTCACAAAACACTTTTGCATCTTCCGGATTGGTGCAGCGGATACCCTCATCTGTGCTCCCATCCTCACTTCCGCCTACAAGTCCAAGCTCCGCTTCTACGGTTGCCCCATATTCTTTTGCCAGGCGGACTGCTTCTAAGGTTTTGTTTATGTTCTCTTCAAAGGGAAGTGTGGAGCCGTCCATCATGACTGAGGTAAATCCATATTCCAGAGCCTGTCTCAGCACACCAATGGTCTTGCCGTGATCTAAATGAACTGCAATCTCTACCTTTGCGTTCCTTGCAGCTTCCACCATCATAGGCCCCATGAGTGACAGCGGGGAATGTGGCAGACGGACTTCTGCAATCTGTAAGATAATGGGAGTGTTCATTTCTTCAGCTGCCTTTACCGCACCTTTTATCATCTCTAAATTCCCAACACTGAATGCTCCCACCGCCCGATTTTGCTCTGATGCCTGATTCAGCAAATCTTTCATTTTTACTAATCCCATGTCCTGTTTCCTCTCTCTTCCTCCCTTTATGAGTATGTTTTGATTTTGTTTTTGTAATGTGTTGGTTATATTCTAACACTTTAATCGAGAACGGTCAAGATCTACTGAAAAATTTTTTTCATAATTTGGTGATCTATTGGTGATTTCTTGATATTTTTGCTTGTGTCTGATATAATAGGTCATAACAGCAGAACAATGGAACCGCCATATAAGGAGTACAAGCTATGAGAATTTCCCGAATCGAACAATTAGAGCAATATATACTGGAGCACAAATCCGCATCCATCGATACCCTGTGCGAATTATTTCAGATATCCAAAAACACGCTGCGCCGGGATCTGGAGGTGCTTGTGGGAAGAGGAACTGTAGAAAAAGTATACGGGGGAGTAATTGCATCTGAAAATATTCCTCCAATACCGGATCTCGTCACATTTCAGGACAGAGCCAGCCGTAATTTTTTAAGCAAACAGCGAATTGCATCTCTTGCCGCTTCCTTTGTGCGGGACAGAGATATCATATTCATTGACAGCGGAACCACTACCATGAATATTGTAGACTTTCTAACTCATTTAAATACAGTCACTGTCATAACAAACAGCATTCAGGTCATTAACAAATCCATGAATTATCCTAATATTGACTTAATCGTGCTCCCAGGCACTTTAAAAAGGGATACGGCTTCTCTGACAGGCAGCTCCTGTGTGGAATATTTAGAGGATTATAACATCGTGCGTGCTTTTATGGCATGTACCGGCATTTCCGTGGAATCCGGAATCTGTAATGCATCAACGGAAGAGTATAATATAAAAAAAGCAGCATTAAAAAAAAGCCAGAAGCATTATCTTCTGGCGGATTCTTCCAAGTTTGGCCGGGCATCCCTTATGACCTATGGAGACATGAATCAGTTTGATTATATTTTAACCGAAAAGATGCCGGAAGACGCGTTCTGCTCCTATTGCAAAGAGCAAAACTGCGCCATTTCCATTGCTTCTTATGAGGATTAGATAGTGATTTCCTGAGCGTGACTTAAGGTGACATCCTGTTTGTAAAACGGTCTCATACTTTCCGCAACCTGGATTTTCACATGTTCAAACCGGATATCCTTGGCATACTCCGCATAAATTCCGGATATTTTAGTACGAATCAGTCCATCTCCCTGGCAGGGGCGGATATCATATCCCTCAATCTCCCAGCGGGAGTTTTTCTCCAGAGTGAGGTGGATGTTTTCAAAGCTCACGTCTTCAATATAGTTGTCTTCGCTTCCCCGGATAAAGATTCCGTTTTCACCCTTGCAGCTGATATTCTCAAATCGTACATTTCTTATCTTTCCGGCCTTTACACCCGGCTTTCTGTCATGGGCTGTGATGCAGATCGGTTCTGCCCTTCCCCACCACTCGTGGGAGAAGCGGCGTGTTTCAATGGTGATATTGGAAAATACCACATTCTCAACATTTCCTCCGTCCCTGATCTGTATGGAGATTCCACGGTTGCTTTTACTGATGGTACAGTTTTCTACGAGAACATTTCTAAAATCACTTTCTCCTTCTGTTCCGAACTTGATCGCTGCACTGGTAGAGATTAGCGTACAGTTTGAAATTACAATATTCTCACAGGGACCGTATAGTTTATAGTCACCTGAATTTTTTAATACAATTGCATCATCGCCGCATTCAATATGGCAGCCGATAATCCGCACATTGGTGCAGTGATCCGGATCAATGCCGTCGGAATTAGCCATCTGTAAGTTATTAATAAGGCGGATTCCCTCAATTAAAACATCGTTGCAGCCCACCAGATGAACGGTCCAGAATGCACAGTTTACCAGTTTCACGTCACGGATAGTGAGATGGCTGAATTTTTCTAAGAGCATCAGGGGAATTCTTGGATAATAAGTTCCTTCAATGTGGTAACCGGAATTATCCCCGTAAAATATGGATTCATTGGCATCTATGGTACCAAAACCGGTGATTGCCACATTCTCCTGGTCATAACCGTATATAAATGCGTGAAAAGGTCTGCCATTATATTCACTGTTTAAAAAAGATGGAAGACCGGATTCATGAGCCACGATCTTTCCGCCATTTGCCAGGGGATAATAATCATTTAAATCATCGCTGGCCTTTAATACCGCTCCCATCTCTAAATGAAACTCTACATTTGATTTAAGAAGAATGGAACCGCTGTTATAGATATGTCCGCCGGGAAGGAGTACACGACCGCCGCCTGCGCCGGTACATTCATCAATTGCTTTCTGAATAGCTGCAGCGTCATTTGTTTTCCCATCTCCTTTTGCTCCGAATTCCAATACATTGTAAATCATAATTTCCTCCATTTCCTGTGCCTCAACCAGATTGTACTACTAAACTGCCCAATTATACCAATTTAGACTGACAAATGAAAGGTCTAAACCAAAAAAAATAACAGAGGGGTACAAAAAAGCTGTTTTTTGTACTGCCTCTGCCATATTTTAACCTTTTAATCCAGATGTGCTGATTCCTTCCACCAGATACTTCTGCAGGCTGATAAAGATAATAACTGCAGGCAGAATGGATAGTGTTGCCATTGCAAACATGGCTCCGTAATCAGAGGATGATCCTGGATCGCAGAACAATTTTAATGCAAGGCTGACCGGATACTTAGCGGATTCATTAATGTATAGAAGGGCGGAAAGGAAATCATCCCATCTCCACATGAATGAGAAAATGCTTGCAGTAATTAAAGCCGGAGTAATGAGAGGCAGTATAATTCTTGCAAAAATACCATAGTAGGAGCAGCCGTCAATCTTAGCCGCTTCATCAAGTTCTCTGGGAATTCCGTCAATGAAATTAATCATCAGATAGATGAAAAAACCCTGGATTGCAAAATAATAGGGAACAATCAAGGGTCTGTAACTCCCTACCCACCCCAGCTTCTGATACCATAAATACTGGGGAATCATTAATACCTGCGCCGGCAGCATCATAGAAAGAAGCATGGCTACAAACAGGAACTTTCTTCCGAAAAATCTGCATCTGGCAAGCCCATATGCCACAAAGGCAGAGGAGAATACCGTACCAAGAGTTGCAACAACAGCAATAAACATGGAATTTCTTAAAAATACAGCAAATCCTGTTTTTGCAAATCCCTTCCAGCCGGTTGCATAATTGATAAGCACGAACTTCTTCGGTATTAGCTGACCTGCTGTGATAAAAATAGTATTGCTCTCCTTAAACGAACTCATGATCATCCAGACAAGAGGGTAAATCATAATCAGACCAAGGCCGCAGACAATGACATGATACACAAGCCCGCCGATTCTTTTCCTTGTTTTCATGAATGTTACACTCCTTCCGTATAGACCCAGAATTTTTTAGTGGCAAATAAGATTAACGTGATCAGGCCGATAATTCCCAGCATGACCCATGCCAGAGCCGCACCGTAACCGGTATTGTAAAACTCAAAGGATTGCTGGTACATATAAACAGTGTAAAACAAAGTGGAATTCAGGGGTTTCCCCTGTGTAATAATAAAACACTGAGTAAATGCCAAAAATCCATTGATTGTCTGCATCACCAGATTAAAAAATATGGTGGGAGTCAAAAGAGGCAGAGTGATCTTAAAAAACTGGGAAAACCGGTTTGCCCCGTCCACTCTTGCCGCTTCATAAAGCGTAACCGGAATCTGTTTCAGTGATGATAAGAAGATCAGCATGGAAGAACCAAACTGCCAGACAGCCAGTATAATCAGGGTCCAGATGGCTGTATTTACATTACCAAGCCATGGAAAACTGGTTTTTATTCCTATGATCCGAAGCAGCTGATTTACCACCCCGTCTGTTGCAAAAATACGCTTCCAAAGAATCGCCACCGCCACCGAACCGCCGATAATAGACGGCAGATAGTAGGCCGCGCGGTAAAAGGCTATGGCTTTTGTGGTCTTAAACAGAATGAGTGCTACCATCAAAGCAAATACCAGACGCAGCGGAACCGATACAAATGCAAAATAAAAGGTGACTCCGATGGTTTTTAAAAACACCGGATCATCCGTAAACATCTTTATGTAATTTTTCATTCCTGCAAAGACTGGCGGTGCCAGAATGTTGTAGTCACAAAAGGAATAATAAAGGGACAACCCCATGGGAACTACCATGAACATGAGAAATCCTATGCTAAACGGAAGGCTGAATACGAATCCTGCCGTACTTTCCCTGTTCATAAAATGTCTGAAGCTTTCCCTCTTTTTTTCTTTCATATACGTCCCCTCCGTTCACATATCACTGCTCTGATTAAAAGCGGGGCAGAGCGTTCTCTGCCCCGAAAATTACCGGTAATTATTTTTGGCTCATGATCTTATTGGCGCTGTTAAAGAATTCCTCAGCAGCTGCTTTGGAATCAAATGTACCATAGCAAAGCTGTTCCTGAACCTGATTTAACAGATTAAATACCTCACTTGCCCCATCTGGCTGGGGAGGATTGATCGGTGAGCTGTTAGGTGTTACAACTTCATTGATATAGCGGATAATCTCCTGGTTGATGGCATCCATTTTAGGTGATAGCTCCTGTGCAATCTTGCTGGATGCAGGAACGCCTCTTTCGCCTAAAAGAATATTATTTGCATCACTTGAATTAACAAGATAATTTAATACTTTCACGGCTTCATCCGGATTCTTGGTATGGGCTCCAACGGAGAAGAACTGGCTTGATTTTAAATAGCCGGACTTCTTGGGATCAGGAGACGGCCAGGTAGTCATACCAATAGTCACACCTTCCGGAGCAGCGTTCTGAACCGCTGTCAGCTGGTTGGAGTTTGCAAATGCACACCATGACATGGTTTCCGGGCTGGAACCGTTTACAAGTGGATCCTGTTCCACAGAACCAATGGAAATTTCTGCGAATACACCTGGATCAATGAGCCATCCCTCTTTTAAGCCGGTCTCATACATCTGAAAGAACGGAATGTAATCCTCTGCTTTTCCGCCCATCTTCTTATCACCAAATAAAACCACATCGTATGCTCTCATAAAATAGTCCAGATAAGTCTGGGCTGTACCATAAACGATTGATGTCTTGTATCCGGTTTTTTCATATACCTGCCGGCAGACTTCCTCAAAATCGTCAATGGTCATATAATCCTTAATTGTAATACCGTTCTTGTCAAGCAAAGTCTTGTTATACATCATGGCAGGAGAGTTAATACCTGCACAGATCGCATAAACTCCTCCGTCTACAGTACCGGAAGCCATGGTATTTTCCGAAATATTGGATACATCCAGGGCACCCTTTTCAATATAAGGCTTTAAATCAACTAACAGGTTGTTCTTTACATACTGGTCTATGTACATGTAATCCATCTGAACAAGATCAGGAAGTGACTGGCCTGCTGCCGATGTAGCAAGCTTGTTCCAGTAATCAGACCACTCGGAAAACTGTCCTTCAATTGTTACTCCTTTATTCTGTTCAGAATAAAGGTCTAAAGCTGCCTGCGTTCTCTCATTTCTTACCTGGTTCCCCCACCAGCTCATCGTGAGTTTCACATCTCCGCTTCCACCGGAGGCTTCCTTAGAAGGAGCCGTCGTGGCCGCCTGTGTGGTTGCAGGTGCCTGAGCTGCAGCTGTAGTAGCACTTGCAGAACTCCCCCCGCACCCTGCCAGAGAAGCTGCCGCCATACAGCAAGACATCAGTAATGCAATTTTTTTCTTCATAATACCTTCCTCCTTAAAATTAATAACTCATCTTAGGTAGTTTTATTATACGTTTCCAAGAATAAGCAGTAAATGTGGAAAACCGAGTTCAAAGTGGAAAAAACCGAGTTTTTTTGTTTATTTTGTATATTTTTAACCATATTGAGTTGTAATATTATCGCGTTTTGTATATAATCTGTTTATCAGACCAGGGCTGTCCCGTTAAGGAGGACGTATGAAAGCATTTATCCGGAATCTTACGTTAAAAAAGAAGATTCAGTCCATTGTGTTTCTATGTATCCTGCTCCTTACTTCCGTATCCATATTTAATATCCGCATGATTTCTGTTGCTCACCAAAGAGTTCTTTATCAGACAGTCGCCTCCTCTTTGTCTTTTTCTGCCAAGGAACTGAATAACCATCTGGACGTAATCAGTACTATGGCGGATATGGTACTTGCAGACAGCACCATGCAGAAAAATCTTGGTATATTAAAGGATACAGGGCAGATTCAGGAGCGCACCATGGCCTATAAGGCGATCTATGGTATGTTAAATGAATACTATTTTAACTTCAGGAGAAATAACATCCGCTACATGAGCCTGTACCAGGGCAATTTTTCCATTCACACCCACATTATCAATAAAGAAATACTTCCCGATTCCATACGCAAGGACTTAATTTCACGGGCTGAAGCGGCAAAAGGAAAGACCATACTGGTAACGGATTACAGCCACCTGTACGGACTTTTTATGGTTAAGAATATCCGCCGCACCCAGTTTTTAAAGTTGGATTCCATAGGCAGTCTGATCATTAACATTGATATGAAGCAGCTGATTGACTCGTCAACGGATAACAGCCATCTTTACGAGTCCGCTGATTATATCCTGTATGATGGGGATAATTTAATTTATCAGTCTACCGCCTTCACTGACAAAGATCCTTCGGTGGTCTCAAATATCTTTCGATCCCGTTACGGTCTGTTTCAGTCCATGGGAAAAAATTACTTCTATGTAAGGCAGGCTCTATTCAATTATAACTGGGATTATGTCTGCATCATTCCTTATGACAACATCCTGGCTTCTCTTACCACTAGTTTCCGGTTGTCCTTTTTTATTACTGTCATTGCAGTGATTATTTCCAGTATCCTCTCCTCTGCACTGATTGACTCCATAATCCGGCACTTTAACAATCTGCTGTTAAAAATGAAGAACTTTGCTGACGGGCAGAAAGAGTCCCTTGATATTCCCTATGATTATACAGGGCGGACCGATGAACTGGGTATCCTTCATACCCGGTTTGACCAGATGGTAAATGAGGTAAATGAGCTGATCCGGAACGGCTACTTAAACGAGATTCTAAGAAAGGAAGCACAGCTAAAAGCCCTTGAAACCCAGATGAATCCTCACTTTCTCTACAACACTCTGGAATCCATTAACTGGAGAGCCAAATCGGTAGGCGCAAAGGATATCTCTTCCATGGCTGAGAATCTGGGCACACTTTTGAGAATCACTCTGGATCAGAATAGCAAAGAGGTTCCGTTAAGGAGGGAACTGGAGCTGGTGCAGTGCTATATGACCATTCAGAAATTCCGTTATGAAGACCGGCTGGAATATAAAATCACAGTGCCAGAGGATCTTTACTCCTGCTGCGTGTTAAAACTCACCCTGCAGCCATTGGTGGAAAACTCCATACGATACGGACTGGAAGAGAATACAGAAGGCTGTTTTATTCACATATTGGCAGAACAGATTTCCGATGTTCTTTATGTTTACATAAAAAATAACGGATCCGCTTTTGAGGACCAGCTATTAGAAAAGCTGAAGACCAATCAGATCAGTCCCCATGGCTTTGGAATCGGGCTGCTTAACATATTGCAGCGAATGCAGCTGACCTATGGGGATGAATACGGTCTCACCCTTTATAATGAAAATGAACAGGCAGTGGCAAGGCTTGCCTTTCCTCTTGTCCGAAAGGAGAATGGAAAATGCTGAAATTAATGATTGCAGATGACGAACGCATGATACGGGAATCCATTTCCAGTTTAATTGACTGGAACAGTCTGGGAATTGAGCTGATCGGTAGCTGCAGCGATGGCATCGAGGCCTATAACATGATACTTGATGAATCACCTGATATCGTCCTGACCGACATCCGTATGCCGGGAATCTCGGGGCTTGAACTGGTTGAGCGGATCTCCCAGACAGACATGGATATCCAGTTTATTATTCTTTCCGGATTCGGAGAATTTGAATATGCCAAGCAGGCCATGAAATACCGGGTTCACCATTACCTGTTAAAGCCCAGCAATGAAGAGCAGATTATTGAAAGTATGAAAGATGTGATTAAGGAATATTATCACAGACGTGCGTTTAAAGATCTGCAGGACAGGCAGAAAGCACTGACCTTCCACCTTCATTACAGTGTACTGGCAAATATCATTAACGAAGGAATATTTATGGAGGATTGTGCCGGACCCGCCTGGGAAGTCTATTCCGGCTTTATGGATTTCTGCTACACCGGTTACGAACTGTGTTACCTACATTATCTGGAGGAACCCCTCCTGGAAGCAGCCCTCCAGCGGATTTATGACTACATGACCGAAAGTGCACCAGGCATAGCCGTATACAGTATCTACGTTAAAAACACCCTGATTTTGTTTTTCGAAAGCCACCAGGTATCCTATGAATTTCTGGATGATTTTATGAGACAGCTCACATTGAACGAACAGTCCGTTACACTGGATTATCACAGAAACACTTATCCAAATCTGATACAGCTGATCGGGGCTCTGACCGCAAAGATCAAACGGTATGGAATGATATATTTTATGAATGGGTTAAGACCAGTACCAATCTGCAATTATAAAAATCTGATTGAGAAGCTGGAACAGCTGACTACTCTATTGATGGAAGCAGATATGGCTGAACAGCAGGTGGGGCTGAGGGAGCTGAAGGATACCCTTCACGATATCAGCAATCCTGATTTCTTAAAGCAGGCAGGTTCCCGCATTATCATTAAATTAACAGCCGGAAACCGTTATGGCTCATCTATCGTAGCTACCGAATATTTAATGACCTTAAACCAGCAGACGGATCCGGAAATCATACGCAATATGCTGATGGAGAAAATAAACAGGATACTGGAGGACTCCTTGGAAACCACCAGGTCCTACAGTCCGTTTATTGAAAAAGTCATACAGTATGTGGAAAACAATTTAGATAATCCAAGTCTGACACTGAAATGGATTGCGGACAACTACTTATTTATGAATGTAGATTACGTCAGTGCCCGTTTTATGAAAGAAACCAGGCAGAAATTTTCCAATTACCTGACTACCCAGCGAATCCAGAAGGCTAAGCAGCTTCTGGCGGAAGGGCATGCTGAGCAGATTCAATGGATCGCAGAAAAGGTAGGCTGTGGAAACAACCCCCAGTATTTCAGCCAGATTTTTAAGAAGAATACGGGTATGTCCCCTAGTGCTTACGTGAAACGGATGAATGGGGGAGAATAAAAGAACCGCCATGGTCTGGTTTGGAATTTCCAGCCCATGGCGGTTTCAATTACTAAGAAACCTAATTAAGAAATGCGATTCAGTATTTTTATCAGAGCATCATGAGCCATGGTAAACGCCTCTTCCCCGCTCATCTTCCTCTTCTGCTCCCCATGCTGTTCCAGTGCAGAGAAGCCGGCAAAATCACTCAGATGTGGTTCCAGGGATAAAAATCCCTGATATCCACTTTCTTTCAAGTTTCCAAGTATTTTTTCCACATTTCCGTCTCCCATTCCTGCGGGAACCACGCTTGCATCTGCCCAGAGCGCATCCTTTATATGAATGTAGGAAATATAGGGTTTTAACATCTCATAAGCTTCCATCGTATCCTGTTTGCACTGGACGAAGTTGGCAAAATCAAATACTGCCTTAAAATGATCCCCATAAAATTCTTTCATGATTTCCAGGCATCGGTCTGCCATATCGCCATAGATATCCTTCTCATTTTCATGAAGAAGAATCACTTCATTTGCTTTGGCGTAATCTACAAACTGCCCCAGCTGATCCATCACCTTGTTTTTATAAGGCTCATAGCTGGAATTCTCCGGCATGAAAAAGCTGAACATACGAATATTGGGAGTTTCCATTACATGTGCCAGTTCTACAGTATGCTTAAATAACTCCATATGAGGAGCAAATTCATCTGCAATTTTAATTTTACCAATGGGAGAACCAACAGATGATAATTTAATTCCATTGCTGTCAAGGCGTCTTTTAATCTCTTTTGCCTCTTCTGTTGTATGCTCCACCAGGCCCTTACCATTTACTCCCCGCATCTCTACATAAGACATTCCCAGTTTTTTCAACACATTCATCTGAATGTCTAAATCCATATCAATCTCATCTGCAAATCCGGATAGTTTTATTTTGTCCCACATTATGCTCTCTCCTTTTAATAACTTCCTTCAGTATCAAATACCACGCCAGTTCCCTCTTTTTTTCTGGAAGCAGCACGTCTTTTATTTAATTCCTCTAAAAACAGATTTTCATCAAATGGAATTTCAACTTCCTGGTTCAGCCAGCTGGATAAATGCATGGCGTTTGATAAGGTCAGTCCATTGATTCCTTCCACCCCTTCTGCCACCAGAGGTGTTCCTCTTAAAATTTTTCCTGCAAATGCCTTTAATACTCCCACATGCTGCTCGTTGACACCGTCTGTCTCCACCTCTGTGACAGTACATTCTGGTGTATCAAATCCGCCTTTTGCGGTTTTGCAGAAGGTTCGCTCATTTTCCGCCAGTTTATAAAGCATAAGGCGGTCATTTTCACAAACCACTTTCCCCATCTCCAAAGTAATCTCGAACCGGTTTGTACCGGGTGCATCTGCTGTTGTGGTTACAAAGACACCTGTTGCCCCGTTTGGATATTCCAGATAGGCTGTCACATCATCCTCCACCTCAATATCATGCCATTTTCCGTTGTGGCAGAAGGCACGTACCTTATCCGGCATTCCGCAGATCCATTGAAGCAGGTCCATATTGTGAGGACACTGATTTAAAAGTACGCCTCCGCCTTCTCCGTCCCAGGTTGCTCTCCAGCTACCGGAATCATAATAAGACTGTGTTCTGTACCAGTCAGTCACAATCCAGTTCACCCGTTTAATTGCTCCTAACTCTCCGCCAGTTACCAGCTCATGCAGCTTTCTGTAAATGCAGTTGGTTCTTTGATTGAACATCATGGCAAATACACGGTCAGATTTTTGCGCTGCTTCATTCATCTCTCTAACCTGCGCAGTGTAAACGCCTGCAGGCTTCTCACACAGAACATGATGGCCGTGCTCCATAGCATAGACTGTAAGCTGGGGATGCTGATAATGAGGTACTGCAATTAATACTGCATCACACACCCCTGCATCGATTAAATCCGATCCTTCTTTAAAAAAGAAAGTCTCAGCAGGCATATATTCTTTGGCCCAGGCAATCCGTCCGTCCTCCCTGTCAGCCACTGCTGTCACTTCAATCTCCGGAACCTTCCCTTCCTGAATACTCTTTAAATGGTTGGTACCCATATTACCAATTCCGATAATTCCCAGTCTCACTTTTTCCATGGTTTATTTCTCCTCACTTCCTGCAGATTCATAGATATCCATCATTGTATTAAATGTAAGCCGAACTGATTTAAGATCATTTCCATAGGCTTTTCCTGTGCTGACGCAGTCATAAAAATCGTGTATACAGGCTTCATGACCACTGCCCCAGTAAGATTTTCCCGGTACAAGATTTTTTTTCGAACGCCAGATAACAGGTTCCATCTCTCCAGCCTCCTGATAAGTGACTGTATCTCCTTCCACACGGATAAATCCTCTTTCCCCTGCAATCTCAATGAGAACAGGCGCGTCACTGACGTATGCAGTCGTAGCGTAGAAGCTGGCTCTTACAGGATCTTTCCCCTGGGTAAACTCCATATAGGCTTCCAGGGTATCTTCGACTTCTACAATACCCTTTAAGTGATGGTTGCTCACGGAAGCTTCTGTTTTGATCGGCTTGCCAAGCCAGCCAAGCAATAGGTCAAGAGCGTGTATGGACTGATTCATAAGGACTCCGCCGCCTTCTGACTCCAGCTTTCCTCTCCATCCGCTTTCGGTGTAATAAGGTGCATTTCTGTTCCAGGTGACAAACGCTCTGCCTCCCCGCAGGGCTCCGATTTTACCTTCCTCAATCAGCTCTGTGGCTTTTTTTGTTGTCTCGTTATACCGGTTCTGAAAGCAGAATCCAAGCCTTGCGCCGCTTTCTGACGACGCCTTCTCTAACTGTTCAAATTGCTTTCTGCTAATAGCCGGCGGCTTTTCCATAAATACGTGAAGGCCCTTCTTTAAGGCCATTTCCGCCATGGGAACATGACAAAAATGAGGCGTACAAATATGAATTCCATCCAGCTCTTCTTTCTCAAGCATCTCTTCTAATGATTCATATGCATTTCCATTTCCTTCCGTATATTGGCGGCAGAATTCCTCCGCCCGGTCTATACGAATATCAGCCATGGCACAGAGCCTGACTTCTTTTAATTCCTTTAAGATCATGGAATGGACCTTTCCGATATTTCCGCAGCCAATCACTCCAACCCGAACCATAATCACTCCTCTTTTCTTTTCCTTGTTTCTTCTGTATTTCTATTATATAATTGTTTTAACGCAATTTGTTTGCGCAGATTGACTATAAACATGCGTAGATTGTCTATTTAAGGAGAAGCCCATGAAAAAGGAAAGTCCCTATCATTACAGTGAATTTACCGATCCCATCAGCTGTGATTTCACTACCAGCAACATGGCTGGTAATGTGGACTTTCACATGCATAACAGCCATGAAATTTATCTTCTGGTAGACGGCCATATTCAGTATTTTGTTGAAAACGCATGCTATGACATGAGTCCCGGCAGCCTGATTCTCTTTTCCAACCGTGAGATTCATAAAGCAATTAATACCTCCAATGAACCCTTTACCAGACTGGTGATTCACGTTAATCCAACTTACATCCGGCCTTATTGTACCCCATTAACTAATCTCTTAGACTGTTTTCACAGAGATCCTGGAAAAAACAATCTGGTATTGCTGTCCCAGACCGATCATGAACTTCTCATTTCCATGGCAAAAAATCTGGAGAAGGCAATAAAAAATCGCCGCCCATACGGCAGCGATTTAACAGCGTTAACAACCATTATTCAGATTCTCATACTGATTAATCAGGCCTGGCAGAATACCGGCTCTGTAAAAACAGCGCCAAGGCCTCATAGAGCACAGGCAATTATGAATTATATTGATGACCATCTGACAGAACCCCTTACGCTGGACTCCATCTCTCTTGCCCTGTCCCTGGATAAATATTATTTAAGCCACTTATTTAAATCAGAGACAGAAAGCAGCATCTTCCAGTATATCGTGGTGAAGCGGGTTGCTCTTGCAAAGGAACTGCTTTTTAAAGGACATACGGTTTCAGAAGCCTGCCATCTGTCAGGTTTTGTGGATTACTCCAACTTTATCCGCACCTTCCGGCAGACAACCGGCTGTACACCGGGTCAATTTAAACGGCTTAATCCGTAGTGATCAGAACAGACTATTTCTGCTTATAGGGAGGATCAGCAGGATATCCTCCCCTGATCTTTTGCATACCGCGCTGAACGGCATCCTTTGACTGCTTCCAGTCCGCATCCCTGTTTAAATAATCATACTTTTCAATAAACCAGTCTATGTCACCGGAAACCCGTTCCATGTTCTTAAGCATCAGCGGAAAAATCACAGAATACAGCTGAGTCCGTTCTCCGTCATTTAAGTACCGGTCTGACTCTCTTAACAGGTCACCAAAGTGATGAAGACAAAAACCTTTGCTATTTTTCAGCTTTTCAGTAAAGGAAGCATCCTTTTTATACAGATGATAAAAAGTAGCGATGTAACGTTCATAAACCGCTGAAGACCTGTCGCAGATATAGCAGGTCTTCTCTTTGCCCTCTATCCAGCTGCATATGGAATTTTCCTCTGTCTTTCTGCCGGTGAACCGGTCCTTCAGGGATTTTTTACCGGGGGTGAAGCGCTTAAATTCTTCCTGCATTTCCCATATCATCTTCTTGTAATAGGTCTTTAATATCCAGCCATTGCCCAGGGCATTGCCGTAATCAAACATCCGCTTCTGGTGGACTCTGCAAAAGCCTGCGCAGTCGGTTTTCTCTCTGGTATCACTCTCCATATAGGAAGCACAGGAGCCCAGTACGAAGTCCATCAGTTCTTCTTCCCCTTTGCGCTCCAGATAGCAAAAGGGACATTCATCATCAGCATCCATGGCATCATTTAAGGGAATCTCGTATAGTTTTTCCTTCATCATTACACCTTAAAGCGGTAACCAACACCCCAGATTGTCTCGATATACTGAGGTTTCGCCGTGTTGAATTCAATTTTTTCCCTGATCTTTTTAATATGCACCGTAACTGTGGCGATATCTCCGATGGATTCCATATCCCAGATCTTATTAAACAGCTCTTCTTTCGTATAAACATGGTTTGGGTTCTGTGCCAGGAATGTAAGCAGATCGAATTCCTTGGTAGTAAAGTTCTTCTCTTCCCCATTTACCCATACGCGTCTAGCCGTCTTATCGATCTTAAGTCCACGGATCTCGATCAGCTCATTATCCGGCATACCGCTGCCTATCAGCCTCTCATAGCGGGCAAGGTGGGCCTTCACCCGGGCAACCATCTCACTGGGCGAAAAGGGTTTTGTAATATAATCGTCAGCACCCAGTCCAAGTCCCCTGATTTTATCGATGTCCTCTTTTTTAGCAGAAACCATAATAATGGGAGTATTTTTCACTTCCCGAACCTTCCTGCATATCTCAAATCCATCCACTCCAGGAAGCATCAGATCAAGTATGAGTAAATCAAAATCCTCATGGAGCGCCAGCTTAAGCCCTTCTTCTCCGTCATTTTCAATCTCAACTTCAAAACCGCTTAACTCAAGATAATCCTTCTCCAGCTCTGCGATGCTCTCTTCATCTTCCACAATCAATATTCTGCTCATTCCTGCATGACCTCCTGGTATTTTCTTAAAACAAAGTGTATCTCAGTTCCAATTCCTTCTTTGCTGGTGGCCCAGATTCTGCCTCCGTGATCCTCTATGATCTTCTTGACAATGGATAAACCGATTCCGCTTCCGCCCTGGGAAGAATTTCGCGAGGAATCAGTCCGGTAGAAGCGATCAAAGATACTTGGCAGATCCTTGGCTGGAATTCCTTTTCCGTTGTCTTCAATCTCCACCTGGATAAAATCACCTACATCCTTAATCCGAATATTGATGATTCCGTTTTTCTTATCCATATACTTTACAGAGTTGCTGACGATGTTGTTAATGACTCTCCGCATCTGCTCCGCATCCGCTATAATAATCACATCTTCATCAACATAATTAAAATAACCCAGCTCAATGCTTCTTGCCTCCATCTCCAGACCTACCTCATCGATGCAGTCACCAAAATAATTGGACACATTGATTTTGGAAAACGTATAAGGAATCTTATTGGTATCGATCTTGGAATAAAAGGTCAGCTCATCAATCAGCTTATCCATGTCGTTGGCTTTGTTATAGATTGTCCGGATATAGCGGTCTAACTTCTCAGGGGATGAGGCAACCCCATCCATAATTCCTTCCACATATCCTTTAATGGCAGTAATGGGCGTCTTTAAATCATGGGAAATGTTACTGATCAGTTCCTTGTTCTCCTTGTCGTACTGAACCTTTTCCTCTGCTGATTCTTTCAACCGGATTCTCATCTCTTCAAAATCCTGGCAGAGCTGGCCGATCTCGTCATCATTCTCTACCTCCAGATTAAAATCCAGATTCCCATCCTTGATCTTTTTCGTGGCTACCTGCAGCCGTCCCAGAGGACTTACTACGGACCGGTATACCCACATCATTAAAATTGCATCCGTAAATAATATGATCATAATGGCTGCAAACAGCATCTCCGCCATCATAACCTTGATTTCAGGCAGAAGACCGTCTACGTTGGATACGATGAAAACACTTCCCGTCTCCCGGTCTGAATACAGGAAATCCATCTGCTTCACCAGATGCTGTGTCTCCCCATCCAGATAAATGGCTCCGTCAAGAGTGCTGTCTATCTCCTCATACTTGGGCAGCTGTTCAAATATCCCCTGAGTAATATGGCTGTTGCCATCAAAAATCAGAGTATTCCCTTTTCGCACAATCATATAGGCATATTTGGATGCCAGATTATCATTGAGCTTCTGTAAAAAATCCTGATCATTAAACTGGTCAGGGTCGCTTTGTAATATCCTGCTGATCTCTTTTTGGGTTTCTCTGGTTAAACGGTTAAATATCTGCAGGGAATTGCCGGATAACAGATCTACATGCTCCGTTAAGTTATAGGCTTTGCGGAATGCTTTCATCTGATAACTTCCAAGACCTGCCACCACTGCAAAAATCATGGTCAGAGGAACGACCGTTATGATTATAAACGCTACGACCAGGCGTGTTCTTAATTTTAGTTTCACCTTTTCGTCTCTCCCACGTTATCTTTGATTTATAACAAAAAATTAATATTACGTAAAGGTATTATAACACAGTTAGCTCTCAAAATTTATAAAACAATTCTAAAATTTAAGGTATTATGTAAAATAAATGATATTTCCGGTTTTTTCATAAATATGAAGGGATCCTTGATCCATAAGTATAAATATTACTTACGGATCAAGGATCCCTTCTTTGCATTTATTTATAATTCATTTGGATTAATACCAAAATGATCAAAAAGAATCTTTTCTGCCTCCCGATTCCATAATCCCTTATGGGAACTGCAGGATTCACTGAGCTTTTTAAAAAGCGGATCAGTCTTTCCCAGTTCTTCAAAATCATCAATGGCTGTTAAAGGCAGATCGAATTGGGTATAGGTAAGTTTTTTCCCTCCGGGAATGGAAGGAAGATTCTTTGTGGCCTCTGCAATGCTGTCAATTCCACCCACATGGGTCACCATAACAGCAGCTTCAATTGCTCCTTCAGCCGACAGCTGATTGGCCTCTACCAGATCATCTGTATTACCGCCCGTGGTTCCCATAATATGTGTGCTTGTGTAATGGCAGTTGTAAAGATTGATTTCCGCCTTAAACTGGCTGTCAGAAGGTCCGGCAAAAAAGTTCATGCAGCCGTCAAATGCAAGGAGTTTATCCCCCATCTGTGCTACCTCCTTCACAGGAACATACACAAATACATCATCATAGCCATGTCCCTCCGTAAATGCCATAAGTTCTGAAACAGGATCAGCCATAATAGCTGTATTCACATAGCGAAGCTCAATTCCTCTCTCCAAAGCATACTCTTCCGGAATAACTTCCTTTGCCCGGGCAATCCGTTCATCGCTGATATCCGTTACTACAATTCTTTTTGGCTTATTTTCAAACTGCAGACCATAACTGACTGCTCCCAGTCCCATGGGACCGCAGCCTCCCATAATCAGGATATTACCATCTGCTTTCGTTCCCATGGCATGATCATAATTCCTTTTGTTGGTATGGTAATTGGCATGAAATCCGCCAATGATGCAGCTCATCGGCTCTCCCAGAGATGCTTCAAAAAAGCTTTCTCCGGTATAATCAAGAAGACATCCCAGTTCCATAACCTCGTTAGGCATAATACAGTAAGTACAGGCTCCTCCGCAGAATTCATAGGAATATCCTGGTGAATCCAGCTTTCCCTTGTAATTTAACGCTGGCTGCAGAGAGAACTTCTGCCCCGGATAAAACTGATCCTTCCACTTGCTTCCAACTTCCACAATCAGCCCTGCACACTCATGACCCACAATGACTGGATTGGTATCCATGTTCTGAGGTGCTCTTTTATGCTTTTTCCCCTGCTTTACCAGCTTGTAGGTGGACATACAGATGCTGTCGCTTACGATTTTTACAAGAATCTCATCTTCCTTTATGGGAGGAAGTTCAAACTCCTCCAGTCTTAAGTCATCTTCACCGTACATTCTTACCGCTTTTGTTTTCATATTTCCAGCCTCCAGCCTATTCATAAATTTTTGTATTAAATCTCCAACAGTTCTACCTGCTCCACCAGTTCATCCACCAGGCTGCGTTTAGGCGGCTTGGTTCCTATGCTGGTAACCGCGCCTGCTGAAGCCCCCATGCATAAACGGATACAGGTTTCAAGGGGAAGTTTTTCATCCCAGCTGTATGCCATGGCTGCAACCAGAGCATCTCCCGCGCCTACAGTGGAATGGGCTTTTACCCGAAGCCCGGGACAACGGTACCGTTTTTCCTTTGTCAAGAAAATGGCACCCATTTGTCCAAGAGAGATTGCTGCCATGGAGACTCCCTGATTAAGAAGCTTCTCTCCCATGGAGACCAGTTCCTGTTCGGAAGCCCTGTAATCCATCTGATAATACCGTTCAAGTTCTGAGCGGTTGGGTTTTAACATATCCGGCTTTCCTTTTAAGGATTCTGAAAACAGCACGCCGTCTGCATCCAGCAAAACCTTTGCACCTTTTTGGTGAACCTGTTCCGTAATTTTTCTGTATATATCCGTTGGTATCCCCGCCGGTATGCTTCCTGCCAGTACAAACAGGGTATCCGGATTTGCATAACCTTCCAGCCTGGTAAGAAGATCGTTAAGCTGTTCCTTTGTTACTTCCGGTCCAGGCTCATTAAGCTCCGTCACCTCTCCGGTTTCCTCCACCACCTTTAAATTCGTTCTTGTCTCCCCTTTTACTTCCACGAAATCGGTTCTGAGCCCCAGGTCAGTCAGAACCTGTTTGATGATGGTGCCGCTGGTTCCTCCCACAAAACCTGTGGCAATACTCTCCCCTCCTAATTCTCTGATTGTTTTGGAAACGTTAATGCCTTTTCCCCCGGCATCAATTTCCACCCGCTTTATTCTGTTTAAATCTCCCCGTTCAAATTTTCCAATATCCACTGTTTTATCAATGGCTGGATTCATGGTTACTGTAACAATCATTTAAGAACACCCCTTTCCGGTAAACATGGTATAGATCTCCTTGGCACTGCATCTGGTAATCCGGTCCACATCGTCCGGATCAGCAAGACACTGTGCAATGACAGAAAGTATTTCCAAATGCTCCTCTCCTGCTCCTGCAATCCCTATAACCAGTTTTACCGTCTCTCCTCCCCAGTCTGTTCCATCAGGAAATACCATGACTGCAATACCGGAACGTCTGATGTTTTTTTTGGCTTCCTCCACACCGTGAGGAAGTGCTATTCCATTGCCGATATTGGTTGGAAAGGTCAGTTCCCGCCGAAGCATTGCCTCTATATAAGATTCATCCACACAGCCACTATCGCAAAGCATTCTCCCCACTTCCCTTATGACTGTATCTTTTTCACCGGATCTGCAATTCAGGCGGATATTCCCAAGTTCTAAAAGTTCTGTATTCTTTTCTTCATTTTTTTTCCCGTATCCAAACACGATGTTCCCCTCCTTCGCTGGTGTTCTATTAAATTATAGGGTTCATATCTTATGTTTTTCAACGAAAACAAAATGGCATTTGGCGCCATCAGATGATGCCAAAATTAAAAAGCACAAAAAAACCAGGTCCTTTACGAACCTGGCTTTCCAGTTTTGATTCCTCAGATTTTATCCAGATAATGTCTGAAATATTGATTCAGATACCGGGAAACAAAAGCTCTTATTTCCTCTTTTCCGCCATGCCTGACAGCTTCTAAAAACTCCTCTTCCTCAATCAGCCGCTCGCTTAAGACACCCAGGATTTCACTGTTTTCTGCTGTGTGGTCATCTTTTGGAACCAGCATGACCAGTACAACACATACTCCTTTAAAATATGGATGGGAAAATGGTGTTCCGTCTTTTGTCTGGCATACCGAAAATACCGGCTTTACTACCCCTTCCGTCCTGGCATGAAGCAGGGCGAAGTTTAAATCAGGGAAAATCTGGCTGCAAAGCCGTTCTCTCCTCATTAAATCCTCCTGTATCATGATCTGACGTTCCGGGTAGGAAGCCAGCTTTTCACTGACAGCGATCAAAAGTTCCTCAAAGGTGATCCCATTGTCTACCCGCTGATACTCCATGAGCCTGATCACATTTTTGATCTGGACCGCCATAAAATTCACCTGGTCCAGCTGAATGGTAAACTCCTTGTTATCCTGTTTTTTGGGCATATATTCACATTGGCGTACCTTGCCCGCAATCCGTTCCATTTCTTCCACGGAAAGCAGAGGACTCACATACAGGATGTCTGCCTCTTCTTTTAGCGGTACCGTAGATACAAAGAAATCTGTCTTGTTTAACACATAGGGGGACAAGTCCGTCATACCATAAACAGACAGCTCCACCCTGTCTGAAAAATCTCTGGCAATTCTGGAAGACATAAGCCGGGAGATCCCGATTCCGCTGGCGCAGACGATCCCTATATTCACCTTCCTCCGGCTTTCCTTTCTGCTTTCCATACGGACTTCAGCCGCGCCAAAGTGCACGGCAAGAAACCCGATCTCCGGCTCAGGCACCTCATATCCGTATCGGTCTTCAATTACCCTTGCAACGGTTCTGCAACGATCAAATATGGCCGGATAATCCCGTTTGATCTGCTCCAGCAATGGATTCTGGATCTTCATACCATTGGCAAGGCGGACCAGAGTGGGTTTTAAATGGGCAATCAGTCCCTGGATTACAAATTCTTCATCCTGCTTCAGTAAATATGCCATGCCGTCGTTATAGCAGTCAATCATTTCATTGACCACCTCCCACAGCTCCCTGGATTCCTCTATTTCACTTTTTGACTTTTCATCAATATTCAGCTGCTGAATCTTAGAGCCTTTGATGTGCAGGCAGATATAGGCACACTCAATTTCCGGAATCTGAATCCGGAATTCTTCTTCCAGGGATTTGGTTATGGTTTCTGCAAGATCATAATCCTGGTCTTTCTGCAAAAAATCTGACATAATGGGATTCTCTTCTATAATCTCCTGGCGGCGGATCCGGTTTACGGCAATTGCCACATGGATCACCAGACCAAGATAGGAATCCTGGGTCAGATTCAGAATACGCTTATCTCTTATCCTTAAGATACAGGCGGTGACCCGCTTTACAATATCATCATCCAGGATTCTGTAAATGTTTCTCTCACTCTTATTTTGAATTACATTTAACACGGTCTGGTTTCTGTCTTCATACATCCCCTGTATCATCTCTGTATGGATGTTTTCATCAATAAAAACCCGGAGAGCCCTGCGAAAATCCCGTTCACTGCCCTCAATAAACACACCGTATCCCGGTTTTCTCTTAATCTCCAGGTGATATCTGTGAAACCACTCTTTCACCGCTTCTAAATCCGAGCTGACAGTCGCCTCGCTTACCCCAAATATATCACTGTAATAATAAAGTTTCTTTAACGTCTTATCCTTGAGAATTTCCAGGATCAGACGCTTCTGGCGTTCAATCCGGTCTGAAACATCAAGGGCATCATCCGCTTCAAGTTCGTCCTTTAAAGCTTCTATCTGAGTCCTGTCTCCTTCCAGCCAGATACCAGTCCCGGTTTTAGAGCAAAAAGTCAGCCCGTATTTCTTCAACGCCCTGGGAATGTACTCCAGCTCCCTTTGCACTGTTCTTTTGCTGATGCGGATCTGGTCCGCCAGCTGCTTTACAGGAACAGGCCCCTGTTCTTTAATCAAAGCCAGAACGATTTGCTGCATTCTGGGCGTAAAATCACTGCCTCCCATCTTATCCACCTCCCATTAACCAGTTCAGGAGTTCCTTATAACCAGACATATCTGTTAAATTGTCCACCGTAAAGCACGGAATATGAATTTGCGGCAAAGTACGGGCAAAATCCTTCTGGCAGACAACTGCATCTGCATCAGAAGGAATCCGGTCAGCGGACACATGGAATACCTCTATACCTGTTAAGCCCTCCAGCCTCAGTCTCTTCTTAAAAAGTGCACTGGCCATAGCACTGGATCCCATTCCTACATCGCAGACAAAATATATTTTTGCATGTTCCATTCTCATTGGCAACACTTCATCCTTTTGTTCCTTTTCTGTATCAGCAGATGATTTCCCTCTGTTTCCCAGCAGAATCAGGCAGGATACAAGGCAGGCCACAGCTGCGGAAATAAAAATTCCCATAACAATTCCCAGCCAATGCTTTTTATCCGCCATAATCAGTATGGTAATCACGCTTCCAGGGGAAGCCGGTCCCAGAAGTCCGCTGCCTGTCATCATGAAACAGTAATTCCCCGCAATGCTTCCGGCTATGGCACCGGCCAATAACCGGATATCTGACAGGATATAGGGAAAATAAACCTCATGAATGCCTCCCAGAGATTGTATAATAAGGCTGGAAACCATTGTTTTTCTCATATTGGGATGAACCAGGGCATAAGCAAGAAGAATACCAAATCCCGGTCCGGGATTGGTCTCCAAAAGAAATAATATGGAACTCTCCTGGGTTTTTAACTGTTCCAACCCCAGCGGCAGAAAAAAGCCGTGGTTAATCCAGTTATTAAAGAAAATAATTTTTAACGGCTCTACTATAAAGCTGATAAAAGGTATGATTCCCCTGTCTATCATAAATGATAAACCATTTCCTAAAAAACCCAACAGCCATTCTGCCTCCGGTATCACGAAAAGATAGGCGGCACCTCCGGCAAGCAGCCCTAAAGATGCTAAATATAAGTTGTTAAAAAGCATCTCAAAGCCGGAAGGAATCCAATTTTTAATCCGGTCCAAACCCTTCCTGCATAGAAACCCCGCCATACTGCCTGCCATGACAGACAGAATCATGGAAGAGGCAGGCTCTGCCATAACGACAACAGAAGCGGCAAGGGTGCCGGCTAACCCGCCGACCTCCCCGCCGCACACAGTGCCTGCTTTATATCCCATAAACACCGGAATCACCAGAGAAGATAAAATTTTGGACATTTCATACAGGTGCTCATTCTGGAATATGCCTGCCGAAAAGGCTGACAGCAGTCCTGCTGTCACAAAAAGAGGTATGCATTCAGCAATCACCCTGCTGTAATACTTCAGTACTTTCCCCGCTAATTTCATCTGTGAAATTCCCCTTTTAAACCCATTATATATTTTGTAAGTATTATAACATGGTTTACATTCAGATGAAAGGCAGTAGTTTCATAATGAATTTATCTATTATCTTTTAATGATTCCACCAGCTGGTCATATTCCGGAGCCGCCATAAAATTTGTAATCAGTACCAGCTGTGCATTCGGATTGCTGTGAGCCGCTCGCTCCTTTAATTCCTTATGAGTTACCACGATCTGGGCATCCTGAGGAATGGAGGATACAGGTGAGTGAACCACTGAGATATCTCCAAATCCTGCTGCTGCCAGCTTTTTTTTCAATACAGTAGCTCCCATTGCGCTGGAACCCATACCAGCATCGCAGGCAAATACAATTTTTTTAATACTGCTGCCAGATGATATATTCATTTCTGTCGTCTGACTTCCTTTGGATTCCTGTTTCATCTTCTTAACTTTATCCTTCGATTCCTCTAAATCTCCATCTTTCCCTGTAAACCGGAGCAGAGGAAGAGCCACAAGGAAGGAAACTGCGGCAGCTACCGTAACACCTGCCAGAGTACCAAAGTATCCGCCTCTTGGTGTCATTGCCAGAACAGCGAGAATACTTCCGGGAGATGCAGGTGAGGTTAATCCCACACCAAGGAGCTGAAACACAAAGATTCCGCTGGCTCCGCCTGAGATAACCGCCAGAAGTAACAGAGGGTTCATCAGGATATAAGGGAAATAAATCTCGTGGATTCCACCTAAAAAGTGAATGATAATTGCGCCAGGTGCTGAGCTCTTGGCAGATCCCTTCCCAGCAATGCAATAAGCAAGTAAAATACCAAGTCCTGGTCCCGGGTTCGCCTCAAGAAGGAAGAAAACAGATTTTCCAATTTCTTCTACCTGCTGAATTCCCATAGGAGAAAGAATTCCATGGTTAACGGCATTGTTTAAGAACAGAACCTTAGCTGGCTCAATAAAAACACTTGCCAGAGGCAGCAGTTTGTGATCTACAAAGAAGCCTACTCCTGATTCCATCACACGGTTCATAACCTCTACAAAAGGCGCAACTCCCTTTAATGCAATGACTGTTAAGATAGCACCGATGATACCCAGGGAAAAGTTGTTAACCAGCATTTCAAAACCAGCAGGGATCTTTCCCTCTATCTTACGATCAAACTTTTTAATCACCCAGGCACTGACAGGACCAACGATCATTGCACCCATAAACATGGGTACGCTGGAACCAACGATTACACCCATGGCTGTAATTGCACCGATCACGCCGCCACGCTGGCCATAAACAGCCGTACCGCCTGTATACGCGATCAGAAGTGGCAAAAGCATGCTTGCCATAGGAGAAACCAGTGCTCCGATGGCTTCATTGGGATACCATCCCGTTGGAATAAACAATGCCGTAATCAGTCCCCATGCAATAAATGCACCGATGTTAGGCATTACCATACCGCTTAAAAAGCGGCCAAATACTTGTACCTTCTCTTTCATTTTACATACCCTCACTTTATGATATAGTATTTACTGTGTGACCCGTGGAAGGTATGATTGGCCAATCAATTCCTTTTCATAGCCCTATTATAATCAATGTGAGGTTTAAATTTCAACACGAAGTAACTGGGATTTGGCGCTAGTTTTAGCGCCAAATATTAAAAACCATAGTCAGGTGTCTGTTTATCCATAAAAAAGATGCCGCTTTCAGCTGTAAATCAGCTGTTCGCGGCATCTTTCTCATGTCATAATTATAAATATGATTTTAAAAGGGAAACCTTATCAAGCTTCTCCCATGGCAGATCTAAATCGTTTCTTCCAAAATGACCATAAGCAGCAGTCTGCTTATAAATCGGACGGCGTAAATCCAGCATCTTAATGATTCCAGCCGGACGTAAGTCAAAGTTTTCCCGGACAATGTCAACCAGCTTTTCATTGCTTAGTTTACCGGTTCCAAAGGTATCAACCATGATGGAGGTAGGGTGAGCAACTCCAATGGCATAGGACAGCTGAATCTCACACTTATCGGCAAGGCCTGCTGCCACAATGTTCTTTGCAACGTAACGGGCTGCATAAGCGGCTGAACGGTCTACCTTGGTGCAGTCCTTTCCAGAGAATGCTCCGCCGCCGTGACGTGCATAACCGCCATAGGTGTCTACAATGATCTTACGGCCGGTAAGACCGCTGTCTCCATGAGGTCCGCCGATTACAAAACGACCGGTAGGATTAATGAAAAATTTAGTATGATCATCAACCAGTTCAGCAGGAATGATCTCATCAAATACATATTTTTTAATATCTTTGTGAATCTGATCCTGGCTGACATCTTCGTCATGCTGGGTAGATAATACCACCGCATCAAGGCGAAGTGGCTTGCCGTTCTCATCGTATTCTACTGTCACCTGGGTTTTTCCATCGGGACGAAGATACGTTAACGTTCCGTTCTTACGAACTTTTGTCAGCTGAAGTGCAAGTTTATGAGCCAGTGCAATGGGATATGGCATATATTCTTCCGTCTCGTTGCTGGCGTAACCAAACATCATACCCTGATCTCCGGCTCCGATGGCATCGATTTCTTTGTCTGACATCTTGTTTTCTTTCGCTTCAAGAGCGCGGTCTACACCCATAGCGATATCCTGTGACTGCTCATCAAGAGCAACAATCACACCGCAGGTGTCACAGTCAAAACCATATTTTGCACGATCATAACCAATTTCTCTTACTGTCTCACGCACTACTTTCTGAATGTCAACATATGCCTGGGTTGTGATCTCACCCATAACCATAACAAGACCGGTGGTAGTACAGGTCTCACAGGCTACCCTGCTCATAGGGTCCTGTTTTAACATCTCATCAAGAATTGCATCTGAGATCTGATCGCACATTTTATCCGGATGTCCTTCCGTAACGGATTCTGATGTAAATAATAATTTTTCCATGTTGTCATTTCCTCCTCTGCTTTACATGGGGGAATAACAAAAAGAAAAGTCCGCAGCAACGCGGACTTGATTCAACTTTGTATCAAATCCTCTTATTGCTCGATTTCTCGCTCAGGTTGGCACCTTCCGGACGTTTTTTATGGTTAAAAACCACAAAACCGACTGGGGTTGCCGTGACTTCACAGATCCTTTGTATCTCCATCACTCTGAATAAGGGATATTACGACTTTTCATTTGTTATTCAATTTTAGCAGTTACAATATCTGCTTTTTCATTTTACTCTAATAACGGGCATATGTCAATAGTCCAGTATTTTTTCTATCAGGTCAGTCCCAGAGCTTTTCGGGGTAAAGACCAGCGGCTTTAAACCCTGCAATTGCCTCCACTACCGTCTTTTTATCTTCCTGATAAGTGACACCATACCAGCGGTCTGTACTTTTTAATACAGTTACCTCTGCTTTGTCTTCTTTTAGCAGCTCATCTACCACAAAGGGAAGAAAGTATTCGCATTTAAGAGGATTCTCTTTCAACTCTTTGTTTAAAAAGACTGGAAATCGATCTTTCAGCTCCGTTAATATACTTCTGGTAAATCCCCATAAATTCATGGATACAAGAGTATCTTCCGAAAGACCGGTCCAGGTTGCACCATCATCTTCCGTAAATTCCGCCTTCTCTCCATGTTTTTCTATTCTGGTCCTCTCACAGATATCGGTGAGTAATCCATGTTCCGAAACCGTGCATACACCTCTTGCAACATGGCCGTTCTCTGTCAGTGTGTTATAGAGCTTATAGCCAACCATGGAAAACTGGTATTTATTCTCGTCCTGAACCTGGGATAAGAAGTTGAAAACAGATTGAAAAGCACTTTTTCCATAATAATCATCAGCATTGATCACGGCAAATGGACCATCAATCACTTCCTCACAGCAAAGGATGGCATGACCCGTTCCCCAGGGTTTTACCCGTCCGTCCGGCACTTCAAATCCGTCAGGCAGTTTAAAAAGCTCCTGATAGACATATTCCACCTTTACGTGAGCTGCCATGCGGTCACCGATATGTTCTTTAAACTCTTTCTCAATGGCTTTCTTAATGATGAAAACCACCTTTTCAAAGCCTGCTTCCACTGCATCGTAAATAGAAAAATCAATAATCTTGTTTCCATGGGCGTCCACCGGATCTATCTGTTTTAATCCGCCGTACCGGCTGCCCATCCCCGCTGCCATAATAACAAGCACCGGTTTCTTCTTCATTTCCATAGCCCCATCCTCCTGTCAAGCAAAACGGCGGGGGAAACCCCCGCCTATCCTACTTTTAATTTAAATTTCTGAGCTTCTTTTTCTGAGTCCACTTTTTCAATCATGGCTCCCAGACCCTGAAGCTTATCTTCAAAGCATTCATAACCTCTTTGTATATAACCAATTTCATCTACTACCGTATATCCGTCTGCTGCAAGACCGGCAATTACCAAGGCTGCCCCTGCTCTTAAATCAGGTGCGTTCACAAAGGCTCCGGTTAATCCGGTTACGCCGTCAATGACAGCCACGTTGCCTTCCACCTTTACGTTGGCACCCATGCGGGAAAGCTCATCCACATAGCGGAAGCGGTTCTCAAATATACTCTCAGTTACCACACTGGTACCGCCTGCCAGGGCAAGTGTTACTGCCATCTGAGGCTGCATATCAGTTGGGAATCCCGGATAGGGAAGTGTTTTAATATCGGTATGCTTCTGATTGGTTTTACCTACTACACGGACTGCGTCGTCGAATTCCACCACTTCACAACCCATCTCCAGAAGCTTGGCCGAAATGGCTTCCAGGTGCTTTGGAATTACATTCTTCACCATGACATCCCCCCGTGTAATTGCTGCTGCACACATAAATGTACCAGCCTCAATCTGATCCGGAATAATGGAATATTCTGTCCCGTGAAGTCTGGAAACGCCTTTGATTCGGATGGTGTCGGTTCCGGCTCCCTTAATATTGGCGCCCATACTGTTTAAAAAGTTAGCAACGTCAACAACGTGAGGTTCCTTCGCCACGTTCTCTAAAATGGTCTGTCCTTCTGCAAGAGTTGCCGCCATCATAATGTTGATGGTTGCGCCTACGCTTACCACATCAAGATAGATATGGCTGGCTACCAGATCAATGGCGTGAGCGATAACTGCTCCCCGCTCAATCTTTACGTCGGCACCCAGAGCACGAAAGCCCTTTAAATGCTGGTCAATTGGTCTGCTTCCGATGTTACAGCCTCCCGGTAGAGGAACCTGTGCACTTTTGTATTTGCCAAGCATTGCTCCGATAAAATAGTACGAAGCTCTGATTCTGCGGATATATTCATCATCTACCGATACTTCACGGATTGTCTGTCCATTAATGCGGACCGTATGTCTGTCTATCCGCTCTACTGTGGCTCCGATTTCCTCGATTGCTTCCAGTAATACGTTAATATCTCTTACATCAGGCAGATTATCAATCAGCACATCCTCATCTGTCATGATAGCTGCTGCAAGAATTCCCAAAGCGGCATTCTTGGCTCCTCCAATGGTCACTTCTCCGACCAGGGGATTACCGCCTTTCATAATATACTGCTCCATTTCACACCTCTGACTATCCTTTTATCTATTACAATTCTCTTAATTTTTAACATTCGCCTTTCATGATTATAACATATCTTACGGATTTGTAAAGAGAACGCATTTTCTTATTCCATTATTACTCCGCAGATAAAATCATTTCCAAGACCCGAGAAGTAAGCAGAGGCATCATTCAGGCCCATTTTCTGACTATCCTTCGTTTCCGGATTATATAGTGTGACATTATACTGGTCATAGCCTGAGATAAGAACATACCCTCCCTGACCTGTGTAGGCTGCAACCGGGCACCCCTGACCGATAAAATATAGAATCTGATTTAAAGTGGCGCCCCTGGCATCAATCATAAAGACTCCATCCATTAATCCATCATCAGTAAAGCCTGACAGATTCCGGTTAAAAGCTGCCCCTTTCTTCAATGGGTCTTTCATGGTTTTAACAGGAGGCCGGTTCACCCGGTTCCACAGAATCTGCTGATTCTGGTCGGTCACAATCCCCATCTTATCATAGGCAAGCTGAAGCGCCTTAATAAAACTTCTGCTGCTTCCCAGATAATGACCTCCTGCATAGGCCAGATATCTGTTTTCCTGATTCTTCGGACGGCTCTTTAATTCAACCACCTCGGTTGTTTCATAAGCTACCTTCTTTGGCACAGCAATGGTTACATCCCGGCTGGATGCTTCCTGATCCAGCTGGACAAAATAAATCTTTTTGCGGTCCTCGGAAGCGTACCAGCCGATCCCCTTTAATTCTTCATTGGAAATCTCCTGGTTGCAGACAATAGTATCCTGCCTGGAGACCGAATAGGACTGGCTGTCGTTTTTAAGTACCTGGGTTAAGTGAATCCGGCTTCCATCTACCGTCACATCTGCAATATAAGTCTGATCCTGCTCATATTTCTTAACAATGGAACCGCCCTGATCCATAATCTCAATCCGGTACATGGGAGCATCAAGAACCCTGCCGTTTTGAGACCAGATATCACCGTTTTTCGCTATTCCATATATAAAATCATCGCCTACAAAGCCCAGAGGACGAAAACGGTTGTCCTCTCCTCCGCTGATTTCTCTTTTAATTCCGGTATCCAGATCCATCAGATGAATCACACTGGCACCGAAAACGTCATTTCCTTCCTGCCATGCAAAATGGCGCTCAGTACTGCTGACCGCATAACCTCCCTCAGAAACAGAATCTGCCAGCACCATATATTCGTTGCTGTTTAAATCAATTCCATAAACTGACCTGCCGGCCATAAGATAGAGCATTCCATTGGTTCCTAAATGAGAAAGCTGGCCCACCTCTTCTTTCAGCATCTCAAAGGATGATGTAACCGGTGTAAAGAACCGCTCCCCTATGGCATTCTCACCGCTGCTGTACCGGTAGAGAGCGATACCCATGCTCCCTTCATGTATCCCCCGGTTCATATATCCGTAGACCAGAAAATCCACATCTCCGTTGTCGCTTACGGAAAGAACCTTGATGTCATGCTGGTTATAACCACTGCGAAGACCATCATCGGTTCCGCTGCGGAATGAAAATACCTTTACTGCATGACCCTGTTTCTGATCGTAAGTCCATAAATCCCGATTGATTCCATACGCAATACAATTTCCGCCGGGACTTTTCTTTGTCTGCACTTCATCTGCATTGGTGATCCCAAGTGTGATTCTTTTTCCAGTAAACAGTTCTTTCTGTCCGGAGAATATCTGATTGGTACTCCGTTCAAAGTCCATCAGATAAATACGGCGGCTGTCCCACTTCATCGTGTAGGTATCTTCCACCTCATACAGTTCTGAATCTACTCCTTCACCAGCCCTCTCAGCCTGGTACTCCAGACTGACACTGCACATCACTCCATCCAAATCTTTCAGAGTGGTTCGGATTTCTCCAACCGGTTTCATAGACATTCCTCCCCAGGTAAGCTGGGAAAAACTGGATCGGATGGAAACATGACCGAGAGAACTGTTATCTTCCGTATTACTGGTCTCCAGATATGTGGTCAGATCCCTTGCCTGGTCATAGTTAAATGTCTTCGTTGTAAAATCAACTGCAAAATCAATCATCTCCTTGGCATTGGTACTGTCCGTCCACATGATCCGGGTGTAATAATAAAGTGTTCCGTTATCCGAGGTGTCCAGGGTAAGAACCAGTATATATTCCTTGTCTTTTGTCAGAAGATTCTGTATGGGAAGAGATGCCTTTACGACGCCTTCCTCCTGATCCCATTTGCTCAGGCTGGTGCGTTCCACCAGACGGCTTAAATCAAGACTGCGCACTTCATACTGTATGCCGTTTATGGTACCGTTATAATTTGCAATCCCAAGGTTTAAATTCCGGTCCTGGGGAAGTACGGTAAGGGCCTCTCTTGATACAGTCTGTGCCATATCCTGAACATAGCCATGTAGTAGATTCATCTTTCTTCCGTACATGTCCGCGTATACAACAGGAAGGGCTGCCTCATCCATGGAGGTATATACCATTACATCATTTTTTTCTGTATTTCTCTGATTCCACATAAAATAAACTGCGATAGCCATTACGAATACCACAGATAAAATACCAATCTTTTTAGCCAAACGATTCATATAAAACATCCTTTATTTTCCCAGTTTTGATCTTCTTTATTGTAAACAATAATGAACAAAACTACAATGAAAACTTTCTTAAACATTCGTTAAATGGTAATATTCAAGCCATCATAAAACTCTGATTCAGGCTTCTGGTTTATTTATATATTTGATAGAAATATTTTCTGGCTGCTTCTACCAGGTCATACTGTCCTCCTGTTGAACTCCAGTTTACAGCAAGACCCAGGAATGCAGAAGCAAAACAATGAGATAATTCTTCAGCTGATGCATTGGGGTCAATCTCTCCTGCTTCCTGTGCCTTATGTGTATAATCGATAACCATATGACGCAATCTCCTCAAATTAGGGTCAAAATTATTTATCTGAAAGCTGAACATTTCGTTTTGCTGTTCTATATCTATTTTAATCAGATTTTTTAATATATCAGTATTTAAATTTGCGATGCCCTTTACGAAAATTTCTTTCACTTTCCAACATTTTTCCAGCCATGTTATTTCCTCATCTATTTCCTTTAGAGAAGTTTCTATATTCTCATCGACTAAAAAAAAGTAATCCAAAAGCAGAGTATTCTTAGACTCATAATGATAATAAAATGTCCTCTTCGTAATTTTACAGGCTTCACAAATTTCATTGATAGTCACATTATCAAAACCGTTCTTCATGAAAAGTTTAATCGCATTATTTAAAATTGTATGTTTTATATTTTCTATCAAATTTATCCCTCCGGTATATATAAACCTTTGCAGCATCTATTTCTTACGCAAAGCATTATATCACACTTTTGATGATAAATAAAATTATCTTTGACAAAATATTGACACATTGTATACCGCGGTATACAATGGAGGTATACCACGGTAACAAAATTAATGATTGCTTATAAGAGAGAGGTGTTTTTTATGAAAGGTGACATGAATGTATTATTTCAGCCTATGAAAATAGGCACTATGGAAGTGAAAAACAGAATAGCAATGGCACCAATGGGTTTACATTCAAAAAATCCAGACGGAAGTTTTAATCAGGATGCTATTGATTTATACGTTGCACGTGCAAAGGGAGGAGTAGGACTGATTGTAACAACAGGTATTGCCTGTCAGAACAAGCTGGATGCAATGCGTGCTACATTAGCTACTGCCGGTGACTCTTATATTGAATCCAATAAAAAGCTGACCGACGAAGTACATAAGTATGGCGCTAAAATTGTACTTCAGATAGCAAACGGCGCCGGCAGAAATCGTAAAGACGGTTTTTTTATGGATAATGATCCTATTTCCTCATCAGAAAATCCCAATGTATGGCATCCCGAAATTATGCATCGTGCTTTAACAACAGAGGAAGTTCAATTTCTAATACAATCTTATGCCGATGGTGCTTATGTCGCAAAACAGGCAGGCTTTGACGGAGTGGAAGTTCATGCACTTCATGAAGGGTACTTAATGGATCAGTTTTCTATGGAATGCACCAATTGCCGTACAGACCAATATGGCGGAAGCTTAGAAAACAGGCTTCGCTATGCTACAGAAACAGTGCAGGCTATAAAGGATAAATGCGGAAAAGATTTCCCGGTTTTAATAAGATACAGTGTTAAGAGCTATATGAAAGGATTTGGCCTTGATAAAGGTGCCCTTCCCGGGGAGGATTTTGAGGAATTTGGCCGTGATTTGGAAGAGAGTGCTAAAATAGCGAAAATACTTCAGGATGCTGGCTATGATGCTTTAGATTCAGATAATGGAACATATGAATCCTGGTACTTTGCACATCCTCCGGTATATATGCCAAAAGCCTGTAACCTGGCTGATGCTCAGTATATAAAGAAATTTGTTACTATTCCTGTAATATGTGCCGGTAAAATGGATGATCCTGAAATATCAGCGGAAGCAGTTGCCAGTGGAAGTATTGATGCTATTTCTATTGGACGGGCACTTCTTGCTGACTCTGAATGGGTAAATAAAGTACAAACCCAACATTTTGATGATATAAGACCCTGCATCGGATGTCATGCGGGCTGTCTGGAGCGATTTTTCTCTGGTAAAAATACGTCATGCGCAATTAATCCACAGGTTGGGCAGGAAAGAAAATATGAAATTAAACCTGCTGATGTGAAAAAGAATATCATGGTCATCGGCGGCGGTATCAGCGGTATGGAAGCTGCAAGGATCAGCGCACTCAGAGGGCACAAAGTGGATTTATACGAACGCACAGACCGTCTCGGCGGTGTTTTCATTCCTGCTTCTTCTATGAGTTTTAAAGAAGAGGATAAAAAGTTAATACAATGGTATGTGAAACAGCTGAAGGATACTGGAGTAACTGTTCATATGAACACAGAAGTGGATGAAAACACAATTCAGGCTTCTAATCCGGATTCCATTTTTGTTGCAACCGGTTCTACTGCAAGAAACTTAAATGTAGAAGGAGCAAATTCCGAAAAAGTTATCACTGCAGTGGAAGCATTATTGGAGACAAAACCCATTGGTGATAAAGTGGTTGTTATAGGCGGAGGACTTACTGGCGTTGAAATTGGCTATAGTCTGACAAAAGATAAAGAAAAACAAGTGGAAATACTGGAGATGTTACCTGAAATTTTACAAGTACAGGGCCTAAATTCTGCTAATAAAACCATGCTTCAAAATCTTGTATCAACCTATAATATTGGTATTCATACCAATGCAAAAGTTATTGAAATAACATCAAAAGGTGTTAAGTTTGAAGAAAACGGCAACGTTATTGAATTAGAAGCCGATACAATTATCACAAGTATCGGATACATCAGTGATAAAACTTTATACGAAGCAATAAAAGATTGTGGTGCAGATGTACATCTAATTGGAGATTCCTCAAAAGTATCAAATTTAATGGGAGCTGTTTGGGATGCATATGAAATTGCACAGTCAATTTAAAAAATATGTAGTTTTGTTACTATAATAAAAAAAATTTATGAAATAAAGTGCGTGCTGCAAAACCATTTATAAAAACAGTTTTGCAACACGTTCTTTTTATTACCTATCTGCACCGTCCGGAGTTACATCTTCTTCGGTGCATTTCATTCAGAAGCAGTACTGACACAATATCCCCCAGCAGACCATTGCCCTGAGGCGGTCCGGGATTTGCTCCCCAATAAGGCGGCTTCGGGCCGGGTCCTGGTCCCCAGTAAGGCGGTTTCGGGCCGGGTCCTGGTCCCCAGTAGGGTGGTTTCGGGCCGGGTCCCCAGTAAGGTGGTCTTGGGCCGGGTCCCCAGTAAGGCGGTCTTGGGCCTGGGCCCCAGTAAGGCGGCCTGGGTCCGGGCGGCGGTCTCCAGCCAGGAGGTTTTGGTCCGGGCGGACCCCAGCCGGGAGGTCCCCATGTGGAGTACCTGTCATTAAGTTCCGCTTTTTCTAACTCCTCATTTTCCCAATCCGCAGGCTCCTGCTGCATCTGCGCTGCTGTCTCAGTCTTTTCATTGTTCCCCATCAGCAATTCGTCGGTTATGGTTCCTTCTTCACGAATCTTTGCGCAAATGGAATCACAAACCTGATGAATAAGCAGACGATCGGGGAATTCATCGTACATTGGGCTGTCTTTATAATCCAGGTGATCACATGCGGAAACGACGTATTCCTGCAGACGTTTCATATGTCCCGGGTACATTCCCTGTAAATATTCCAGATCCTTTGCAATGATATCCTTCGGCTCCAGAGAACTTTCCCTGATGCTCCTGTCACCATAAAGCATGTATGGGGGCAGGCTCTCATTATCCTCTCCATAAGTATAGTCCGGGTTGCCTGGCACGGTTGTTATCACTCCCTGCTTTTAGCTTATACAACACCATTCTATGCATAGAAGTATAAAAAAGTTCGGATACTGCCATTAAAAAAGACGTTCTGGATAAATTCCTTTTGAAACCAGATCTTTGATTGCCGCTGAAACAGCTGGTTTATCCTCTTTATAAGTTACTCCAAACCATTTATCTCTTGTCTCCAGTACGTGAACTCTGGCTTTATCCTGGCTGATCAGCCGGTCAATGATCTTGGGAAGCAGATATTCTGATTTAATGTCTCCTTCCTTCAGGTTCTCTAAAAATGTGGGAAATCCATGCTCCAGCTCCATTAAAAATGCAGGTGAAAGTCCCCACATATTCATGGAGACGTTCTGATTTAAGGAGACCTTCACCGGATTACCCGCCTCATCTTTTCCGCAGGCCTCCCCACCCTCCATAATGAGCTCATAAGTCTCCGTAACTTTCTCTAAGACACCGTCAGACCCCACCTGACATACCCCTCTGGTAACGCCTCCGTTTTCGCTTAAGGTATTGCCCAGGATAAACCCGCTCATGCACAGATCAAATGGTCTGACATCCGGATCCATCTGGTTTACCAGATAATCATGAATCTTTACAAACCCTTCTTTTCCATAATAGTCATCTGCATTGATTACCGCAAACGGCTCCTGTATCACATCTTTCGCACACAGAATTGCCTGTCCTGTTCCCCAGGGTTTGGTTCTTTCTTCCGGCTTATGAAAGCCCGCCGGCAGATCATCAAGTTCCTGGAACGCATACTCCACCGGTGCAATCTTTTCAATCCGGTTTCCAATAATCTCTTTAAAATCCTGTTCCAGATCTTTACGAATGATAAATACAATTTTGTTAAAGCCTGCATTCAAAGCATCATAAATGGAATAGTCCATTATGATCTCACCACTGGGTCCGACTGGTTCCAGCTGTTTGATTCCTCCGCCAAACCGGCTCCCGATTCCGGCTGCCATAATAACTAATGATGTTTCTTTCATAATACATTCTCCCTATTTCGTTTTATCTGTTCCATAGTATAGCATAATTTTGGCAGATAATCCACATTCAGGGGTATTTCCCGCCCATTCTTCCACAAAAAAGGGATTTAAACCATGTAAAAACGGTTCAAATCCCTTTTTATTATTTCGTAAGCGAAATTCTTACCAGTGCCTTTTTCAGCGCTGTTTCTGCTCTTACTATATCGATCTCTCCGCTCTGCTCTTTCAAGCGGCGTTCTGCACGGACCTTAGCCTCTTGTGCACGGTTTAAATCGATCTCCTCCGGCCACTCTGCCACTTCAGCCATAATAACAATTTTCTCCGGTAAAATCTCAAGAAATCCAGACATCAAAGCAGCTTCTTTTATGCCGCCAGCTTCGTGAATTTTTAAGACTCCCGGTGCTACAATCGCTGTCATTGGAATATGTCCCCGGTATACACCGATTTCACCTTCTGTCGTAGTGAGTTCCACCATAGAGGCCTCTCCCTCATAAAACTTACGTTCGGGAGTTATGATCTGCAGTTTGAATAAATCAGCCATCTTCCCACCCCCTATTTTTTCACGCGGGCAAGAACGTCATCGATGCTACCTGCATTTAAGAAATAGCTTTCTGGTATATCATCATGCTTTCCTTCCAGAATCTCCTTAAAGCCCTGAATGGTTTCAGCAAGAGGCACGTAACGTCCCTCCAGACCGGTAAACTGGCCTGCAACGAAGAAAGGCTGGGATAAGAATCTCTGAATCTTTCTTGCACGTGCGACTGTCAGCTTATCTTCCTCAGAAAGCTCATCCATACCAAGCATGGCGATGATATCCTGAAGCTCTTTGTACTTCTGAAGAACTTCCTGCACACCACGGGCAACACGGTAATGCTCTTCACCCACAATACGGGGATCAAGAATTCTGGATGTAGATCCAAGGGGATCAACTGCCGGATAGATACCAAGCTCTACGATGGAACGGTCAAGAACCGTAGTCGCATCAAGATGAGCGAAGGTATTAGCCGGAGCCGGGTCAGTTAAGTCATCTGCAGGCACATAAACTGCCTGAACAGAGGTGATAGAACCATTCTTTGTTGATGTGATACGCTCCTGAAGTGCACCCATCTCTGTCTGAAGAGTTGGCTGATAACCAACGGCTGAAGGCATACGTCCAAGAAGTGCGGATACCTCAGAACCGGCCTGGGTAAAACGGAAGATGTTGTCGATGAATAAAAGAACATCCTTACCACCCTGGTCACGGAAATATTCTGCCATGGTAAGTCCAGTCAGACCCACTCTCATACGTGCGCCCGGCGGTTCGTTCATCTGGCCAAATACCATGGTTGTTTTATTAATAACGCCTGATTCCTGCATTTCGTGATATAAGTCATTTCCTTCACGGGTTCTCTCGCCAACTCCCGTAAATACGGAATATCCGCCGTGCTCTGTGGCAATGTTACGGATTAATTCCTGAATTAATACGGTTTTTCCAACTCCGGCACCACCAAACAGTCCGATCTTACCGCCCTTCTGATAAGGACAGAGAAGATCAACAACTTTGATTCCGGTCTCCAGAATTTCCGTTTCAGTCGACTGCTCCTCAAAGTTGGGAGCTGATCTGTGAATCGGGAAATGCTCTTTTACTTCCGGTGCTGGTTTCTTATCGATTGGATCGCCCAGAACGTTAAAGATACGTCCCAGAGTTTCTTCTCCAACCGGCACGGTAATAGGAGCGCCTGTTGCTGCAGCTTCCATACCACGTACCAGTCCATCGGTTGTGCCCATGGCGATACATCTTACGGTATCATCGCCAAGATGCTGGGATACTTCTACAACCAGTCTGCCGCCGTCTTTTGTGGTAATATCAATGGCTTCATTGATGTCCGGCAGCTTGCCCTGGCTGAACTTGATATCCAGTACGGCACCGATGATCTGGGTGATCTTACCAATATTTTGTTCTGCCATCTTGTTTCTCCTTTATTTATATTTCATTATTTATTAAGGAAGTTCGGCTTTTTTCACTTACCGAACAGTTATGATATTGCATTGGCACCGGCTATAATTTCGGTAAGTTCCTGGGTAATGGAACCCTGTCTTGCCCTGTTATAAATCAGCCCAAGCTCTTCTATCATATCTTCCGCATTATTGGTCGCAGAATCCATGGCAGTCATTCTGGCTCCGTTTTCACTGGCTACAGCTTCTAATAAAGCGCCGTAAATCAGACTGCTCATATATTTTGGAATAATGGAATCCAGAACCTCATCTTCATTCGGCTCATAGTTCATAAGCGCCAGATCCATTTTTTCGCTTCCCTCTGCCATCTCAACAGGAAGAAGTTTTTTTAAGGTGGGGATCTGTGTCACTGTATTTTTAAATGAAGTATAAACCAGATAGATCTCTCCGATCCGGTTTTGTCCGAATGCATCCAAAAGCTCCATGGTTATGTCAGCAGCATCGCGGTAAATAGGTTCATTAATTACTTCGGAATAATCCTGAGCAATGTGATAGCCCTTTTTACCAAGTGATTCCCTGCCTTTTCGTCCGATGGCATAGATATCCGTAAGCTCCGGTTCTAACCGTTCATCCTGAAGGACAAGCTTTGCAATGTTGCTGTTGTATCCTCCGGCAAGACCCCTGTTGGAAGTAATCACTATCACTGCCTTCCGTTTGGAATCACCTGCCTTTAAATACTTATGCTCAATTGATCCGGACTTTCTAAGCATGGAGTTTATGGTATCATACATCATATCATAATACGGCTTGGAAGCTTCCGCTTTCGCTCTGGATTTCTGCAGTTTAACGGTAGATATGAGTTTCATGGCTTTGGTAATCTGTTCGGTACTTTGAATACTATCTCTTCTTCGTTTGATATCCCTTATGGATGCCATGATTTTCACCTGCCTTTAAAAAACACCTGCTTTGCACTCATTGATTGCTTTCACCAACAGTTCTTCTGTTTCAGGTGTAATCTGTTTTGTTTCACGTATACTTGCAGGAATCTCAGAATATTTGCTGTCAATAAAGCTTCTTAAAGCCTTCTCAAAGTCCAGGATTTTCGCTGTTGGAATATCCAAAAGCAGTTTTCTCGTGGCTGCAAAGATAATGATGATCTGATATTCAACCGGAATTGGCTGATACTGACCCTGCTTTAATACTTCCCTGATTCTCTCGCCCTGTGCCAGCTGCTCGGTTGTCTCCTTGTCAAGCTCGGAACCAAACTGGGCAAAGCTTGCAAGTTCTCTGTACTGAGCCAGCTCCACACGGATGGGAGCAGCGATCTTTTTCATCGCCTTAATCTGAGCAGATCCACCAACTCGGGATACGGAAAGGCCTGCGTTGATGGCAGGACGGAATCCTGAGTTAAACATCTCTGTCTCCAGATAAATCTGACCGTCTGTGATGGAAATAACATTGGTCGGAATGTAAGCCGATACATCGCCTGCCTGAGTCTCAATAATCGGAAGTGCGGTTAAGGAACCTCCGCCCAACTCATCGGAAAGTCTGGAAGCACGTTCCAGAAGTCTGGAATGAAGATAGAATACATCTCCAGGATAAGCTTCACGGCCCGGCGGTCTCTTAAGAAGAAGTGACAGGGTACGGTAAGCTGCCGCATGTTTACTTAAGTCATCATAAATAACAAGCACATCTCCACCATTCTCCATCCACTCTTCTCCGATTGCACAGCCGGAGTAAGGAGCGATATACTGAAGAGGAGCCAAGTCGGAAGCAGTGGATACCACGATGGTGGTGTAATCCATAGCGCCGTACTCTTCCAATGTTTTAACGATAGTAGCAACGGTAGATGATTTCTGACCGATGGCTACATAGATACAGTGCACGCCCTGTCCCTTCTGGTTAATGATGGTATCAAGAGCTATGGCTGTCTTTCCTGTCTGACGGTCTCCGATAATCAGCTCTCTTTGGCCTCTTCCAATGGGAATCATGGCATCAATCGCCTTAATACCGGTCTGAAGCGGGGTGTCTACTGATTTTCTGTCGATAACGCCGTGAGCAACACGCTCAATTTTACGGAACTTGTCTGTCTGAATCGGTCCTTTTCCATCAATCGGCTGACCAAGGGCATTGACTACACGCCCGGTCAGAGCATCTCCTACCGGAACCTCTACCACTCGTCCGGTAGTTTTTACTGTATCGCCTTCACTGATCGCGCCAGTACCAAGTAAAACTGCACCAACGTTATCTTCCTCCAGGTTGAGAACCATGCCGTAGATTTCTCCTGGAAATTCCAGAAGCTCTCCCTGCATTGCATTCTCAAGACCGTGAATACGGGCAATACCGTCCGCTACCTGAATGACTGTACCGACATCAGAGACTTCCAGCTTCGTTGAATATCTTTGAATCTGTTCCTTGATGACGGAACTGATCTCTTCTGGTCTTAAATTCATTAAGGTCTGCACCTTCTTTCTGCAAAGTTTCTGTTACGATATCTGCAGCTTTGACAAGCTGCGGCGCAGCTCATAAATCTGCGTCTTAATACTGGAATCCACTACCCGGTCACCGATCCGGATCACCAGACCTCCGATAATGGAAGGATCAACCTGATAAACCATCTCAAACTCCTGATAGCTGGTTGTGCCAAGCAGTTTCCCCAGAAGCTGGGCTTTCTGTTCCTCTTTTAATTCCACAGCACTGGTCACATAGGCCACGCCGATTTTTTTATATTCCTTGACAGTGTTAATAAAGTACTCACAGATTGCATTGATTTCCTTTTGTCTGCCTTTTTCGACAATGACTGTCAGGAACCCCATGAGAGTTTCCGATACCCGTCCGCCGAATACTTCCTGAATAATTCCGTTTTTTTCTTCCTTGCCTATCTTCGGATTATCAAGAAGTCCTGCAAGATCCTGATTGTTAACAAAGATTGCCTGCAGGCTTTTTACTTCCTCGAACAAAGCGTCCACTTCCTGTCTTTCCAGGGCTTCCTCAAACAATGCATCACCGTATACTTTTGATACTAGCTTTGCCATGTGCTCTCACCCATCTCTTTCAAGGTTTCATCAATAAGAGAATCCTGTATGGAAGTATCGATGGATGCTGCCACAACTTTGCCGGCCATGACAGATGCGATGGATATGATCTGTTCCTTCATATCATCAAGCGCTTTCTTTCTCTCCAGTTCTACTTCACGATTTCCTCTCATAACAATGCGGTTCGCTTCTTCCCTGGCTTCTGATAAAATCTCTGCCTCACGCTGCTTTGCTCTTTTTCTTGCATCCTCCAGAATTTCTTCTGCCTCTTTTTTAACATCTAAAAGTCTGGCCTCGTATTCTTCCTTCATTACATGAGCTGCTTCTTTATCTTCTGCAGCGCTTTTCAACTCTCCTGCAATCTTTAACTTTCTTTTTTCCAGAGCATCACGCACCGGATTAAAAAGCTTATAAGATAAAGCAAAAAACAGAAGGAATACGTTAATGCCAGTGAAAAACGCATCGAAAAGCAGCTGTGGGTCAAATCCCAATAATCTGTCCAAGGTTTCGCCTCCTCTCGCTCTTTCTTTTTATTCCTGCCAGACCTCTGTTTAGCTGAATGGCTTTAAGAACATAAGAATAGCGGCAACTGCGAAACCATAAAGACCGGTTGTCTCGGCAACAGCCTGTCCTAAAAGCATGGTAGAAGTAATATCAGACTTTGCACCTGGATTACGTCCTACTGCTGCAGCTGCGTGTCCAGCTGCAATACCCTGTCCAATACCAGGTCCAACACCTGCGATCATGGCAATACCTGCACCGATTGCTGAGCAACCGTAGATAAAATCCTGTCCTGAAATTCCGTTCATAGATAAAATCCTCCTGAATTAAAATAATTAGTAATTTGTTTGATTAATCCAACTTATCATTTACATATACCATGGTCAGCATACAGAACACATAAGTCTGTATACAGCCTGAGAACAAATCACAGTATACATGTAAGAATGATGGGATACCGATCTTGACAAAGATTGGCATCATCCCATACCACAATCCCATGATCACAACTCCTGACATCATGTTTCCAAACAAACGGAGCGCCTGGGATAATGGGTTTGTAATCTCTCCGATTAAGTTAATCGGAAATAAAACGGGAAACGGCTGTGCAAGACTTGTCAGATGCCCGATTCCGTGGTTTTTGATTCCCTGGTACTGAACGATGCAGAATGTGAATACACCGAGCATAAATGTGACACCAAAGTCTCCGGTGGGGGTTCTAAGCCCGAATAAACCGCTGATATTGCATAATAAAATGAAGAGGAAGATTGTTCCGATATAATTGACAAACTTCTTCGCATTATGCCCCATGGTTTCCTTCACCAGTTTATCCAGTGATTCCACCATCAGTTCCATAATATTCTGAAATGTGCCCGGTACCTCTGTCGCCCGTTTCATCTTCCGGTCCGTAACAAATGCTAGAATCAAAATCGTAATTGTTATAATACTAAGACCGATTTCTGTTGTAGTTACCCACAGATCCTGCCCGAACGCGTGAAACTTTGTAACACCTTTGATCATAAAGTCCACATTACTGGCATTCGCAATGACCATACGCTATAGCCTCCTTTCTTTAAAAGTAATACACAAGACCGCAGTAAATTAATTATTATTCTCCTTGCGGGATGCAATCCTGTGAATGACAGGCTGCAAAAATGCTCCTGCTTTGAGTCCAAGGACTCCGATTACTACTGCCACCGGATTAAACCGGTCTGAAAACCAATTAATGACTATTACCAATATGGCAATAAGCAGCAGATAACGAATTGCTGCACTGATTATTCCCCGTTTCTGTACGGTTCCGGGATCCTGGGATTTCATCGATCGTTCAAGCACCAGTGCCATGGAAAGAAACATGGCAAGAGCTAGCGCCATTCCCAGAAGCAGGCCTGCAAATACGGAGGCTCTGGGATAGAAAAAAAATGATCCCAGCAAAAGCACCGCAGTAAAAATTACAATCCCTGCTGAAACCTCAACAATCAGATTCTTTGTTGCCTTTTCCATTACAAGTCCTCCTGCTTATTTAAGCTTCTCGTCATTGCCCTTTTTTATACGGCTTGGCTGCTTGGGTTTACTCACCATGGTCTTTATTTCTCTTTGTCTTTCCATGCGTGCTTTCCGATCCTCTTCCTCTTCTTCCCTCTCGTTCATGGCAAGTGTGGCTTTCGCAATCTTATATGCATTCCGACCGCCCGCCAGAAAGCCAACAACGAGGAATAACAGAAGCAGCTTCGTTCCTGCATACCGGTCGAAATAGTAACCGGCAAGAATACAAACGAATACAGGCACCATCACACTTAACCCCAGCTGGGTTACCATCAAAAGACTTCTCATTACACTTTTGTTATGTCGCATGAATTCACCTGCCTTCTGCCTCCTGCACATATAATAGATATTATACCTAATAAATTTCGCTTTGTCTATTATATACGGAAATTTAGCTCGTTTTTTATTAAACATGTATAATAAACCAGTAATTGTACATGAATAAAGAATGGATATGCTTTAATATTTGTAACCAACAAAAAACATTATTATTCTACATATTATTTCTGAAAACTGCAAAAAAACACCTGGTTCCCATCTGGGAAAAGCCAGAGGGAGCCAGGTGCTTTCATAATAACAATTAGATTTCTTTTGCTGCAGGAAGAATTGTTTCTACTTCTGCATGTGGACGAGGAATTACATGTACGGAAACCAGTTCGCCTACACGCTGAGCTGCTGCTGCACCTGCATCAGTTGCTGCCTTAACAGCTCCTACATCGCCTCTTACCATAACAGTTACAAGACCGCCGCCTACGAATTCTTTACCAATTAAAGTTACGTTCGCTGCCTTAACCATAGCATCTGCTGCCTCGATGGATCCAATTAAACCTTTAGTCTCGATCATTCCTAATGCATCATATTTCATTTTTAAATCCTCCTGGGTTTTTATAATTAATTTTTAATAGTTCCCTATTTAACAATTGTTACCTTAGATGAACCGGAAAGGCCCATAGCATTGGCTTCTTCCGTGTCTAAGTGACATTCTAACGCAGAAGTCTCTGTTACGCGGATTGCCACGTTATTAAAGATTCCTCCACGGATGCCTTCTGTTTCAATTTTAACTGTCTCACCATCATGTACGCCGAATTTTAAAGCATCAGACGGTGACATGTGAATATGTCTCTGGGCAATGATTAAGCCCTCTTTTGTCTCTACGGTGCCTTTTGGTCCTACCAGTGTAATTCCTGGTGTTCCTGCCAGCTCGCCAGACATTTTAGGTGTTGTATTTCTGCCAAGTTTAAAGCAGTCGGCAGCCAGGATTTCAACCTGGGTCTGCTTTCTTACAGGTCCTAAAATGCGGACTTTTTCAATGGCTCCCTTGGGACCGCATACTGTTACCATTTCCTTGCATGCATACTGTCCGGGCTGGGATAACTCTTTCATGTTGGTCAGCTGGTAGCCTTTTCCAAACAGAGTATCTAAATCTTCCTGAGACAGATGCACATGGCGGTTGGAAACGCCTACCGGAATCGTCAGCTCGTCACTGCCGGATTCTGATTTTACAGCATCCATTAAGAGCTTGATTACCGCTTCATACTTATCCATTGCTGTTCTCCTTTTTCAGTTCTGATTACTGGCCTTTCATAGCCAGAACGATTTCCTTTACAAGAGCCGCAAGCTTGTCATTGTCTTCGCAGCCGCTCTGGCAGGAAGCTGCCGGAGCGCTTTCCTTTTTCTCAAAGGAAGCAACAAGCTCTGCCGGGCTTAAGCAGGAGGAAGCCTGTGATTTTTCTTTCCACATGAAGGTTGGGTCATCATCTACAATGGTTGCGCAGTCTTTTAAGCCGAATGCTACTGTCTTAACGTTCAGTAAATGTTTCGGGCTTACATTTTCAGAAACAGAGCTTCCGCCGCAGGTTCCGCAGCCTAATGTGAAGGCAATTGGAAGACCTGTGCTGATTCCGGTTCCGCCCTGGCTTCCGCCTGTATTTACAAGAATTCTGGAAGCAGGTTTTGCTGCAAATTTTAATACCATATCTCTGTCCTGAGTATGAATACTCATGGTATGTCCAATACCGTTCTGTAACAGACGGTAGCTTAAACCACATGCTTCTTCCCAGTCCTTAACGGTATAGAAACCAAGAACAGTTGTCAGCTTTTCATAGGATAACGGATATCCTTCGCCTACGCCTTCCTGTTTTCCGATCAACACTTTTGTGCCTTCCGGAATGGTGATACCTGCAGCTGCAGCAATTACCTGAGGAGAACGTCCTACAAACTTGGCGTTCATGTTATGACCGTTTTTGAATAACAGATTGCAAACCTTGTCGGTTTCTTCTTTTGTCATGAAGTAGCCGCCCTGGCTCTTTAATTCTGCTACAACCTCTGCATGGTTGCTTTCTTCACAGATGATGGACTGCTCAGAAGCACAGATGGTACCGTAGTCAAATGTCTTGCTGGCCATAATGGTTCTTACTGCATGTTTTACGTCAGCTGTCTTCTCGATGTATGCCGGAGAGTTTCCTGCGCCTACGCCAATTGCAGGTTTTCCTGCGCTGTAAGCAGCTTTTACCATTCCAGGGCCGCCAGTTGCGATGATAATGGAAACTTCCTTGCATTTCATCAGCTCATTGGTTGATCCCATGGAAGGCATGGTTACGCAACTGATAATTCCCTCTGGTGCGCCAGCTGCAATTGCTGCTTCACACATAACCTCTGCTGCCTTCTGTGTACATTTTGCTGCAGATGGATGTGGGGAAAATACGATTGCATTTCCTGATTTAATGGCGATCATGGATTTGAAGAATACAGTAGAGGTTGGGTTTGTGGAAGGTACGATACCCATAACAAGTCCTACCGGCTCTGCTACGTCAAAGGTCTGCTTTACAGTATCTTCGCAAAGAATTCCTCTTGTCTTCATGTCCTTGATCTCTTCATATAAAAGTGTGGAAGCTGCATGGTTCTTATAAGCCTTATCCATCACTTTACCGAATCCTGTTTCTTCCACTGCCATCTGAGCAAGACACAGGGAGTGCTCCTCGCCTGCCTTTGCCATACTTCTTAAGATGACATCAATCTGTTCTGCTGTATATCCTGCGATTTTCTTTGCTGCCGCTTCGCCGTTTCTGGCTAAATCCCTTGCTTCCTGGATGGAACGCAAATCATAATCAAAATTTTCCATGTTCCGTATCTCCTCTTCTAAAAATCTTAATCATTTTGTCCGTAATACTTCCTGAATTCTTCCAGCAGCAGGGTTTTATTTGCCTTCGAAATCTCTCTTCCAGCTATGCTGAATTCGGGATATTCACGGGCAAGCGTCCTAAGCTCTGTTACCTTCATATCTTCAAGTATCTTCATGGTCTCAGTAAGACCGTCCTGGTGCATCCACAGATCAATGGTCTCTCTCTTTATGGTATCCACCAGCTCTGTCTCTGAGTTTGGTTCTTCGTCTGTTATCTGAGCAGATGTTTCAACTGTCTCTTCGACTGGTACGGCTGCCTCTTCTACCGGTTCCATGGTAATCTCCGGTACCGGTGCCTGCTCCGGTTCATCTGGAGTGCTGCCGCCGATGACAGCTGCAAGTTCCTCATGAGGCCTTGGAATCACATGGCGTGTGATTAATGCGGCACTGTTAATTCGCTCCACTGCCGCCGCTCCGGCCTCAACCGCTGCCTTCACTGCCGCCACATCGCCGGTCACCGTAACAGTAATGAGACCTCCGCCAACTTTGGTTTTCTCTACCAGAGACACATCCGCTGCCTTTAACATGGCATCGGCAGCTTCAATTGCCACCAGCACACCTTTTGTTTCTATAAAGCCAAGTGCCTGCATCATTTACCTCCTTAAACCAAGTCAGCCCAGTTAGCCGGATAGGTTGAGTAGAATACTCTTGCCTTGTCCGGAGAACCCCAGATTACCTTTGATCCTGACGGTACAAAGAGCACATCTCCGGCTTTTGCCGTAAAGGTCTTTCCGTCAATGGTCACAGTTAAGGTTCCTTCGATTACATAGTCGATTTCTTCATATGTTAATTCCCATTCAAATTCGGAATGGTCAATCACCAGGAAACCGGCGCTCATCTTTGATTCTTCTTTGCTCACAAGCTCCTGATAATAAGCTTTTACATTTGGATCTCCTGTATCGAATACATCCATCTTTACAGAACTTCCGCGAACAACCTTTAAACCGTTGCCATGGCTTTCTGACTCATATGGTTTTAAAATGTCATTTAACATTCCCTTCTCCATAAGAGTTTTAAGTACCATATAAATTTTCTCGCTGTCAATATCCATTCCTGCAAACGCTCCTTTCGCTTCTGCCTTCTCTTCTGCCTTATCGCAGAAGGTGATTCCGTAAGCATCTGCTGCATCCTTTGCTGACGGTGTGATAATGCTTCCGCTCTCTACGTGAAATACACTCTTGCCTTCTGCATGCAATGTTTCCACATCTTTTGCGCATATCAACTGCTTCATATGATCACTTCCCTTCTATATAAACTGGCAGTCTTCATCAATAATCCCAATTACTACGGCATCAACGGGAATCTCATCGTTTCCCAGCATGCGTCTGGCTGAAGAGCCGGTGGAAATGATCACGCGGTCACCGATTCCGGCGCTGATGATGTCTGCTACTATCAGCCGTTCACCTTCCCGTGTACCGCCAATGATCTCGGCAAGCATAAACTTATAACCGTTTAAAGACTCTGCCTTTCTGGTTGCCCAGATATTGTCAATCAGTCTTGCTGCTACCATTCTATCCCGCCTCTCTTCTCTCTCAGCCTGATTTCTTCCATCGCTGCCTCTACCGATGCCGTATCTCCAAAAATCGCTAGCATGATCATGTTCTGTGGGCAGCTACCCTTGATATCTTCTACTGTAACACCCACGGCTTTTTCTGCCACATCGGCGGCACATACCATTTCAATAATCCGTCCCTGAACGAGACCAATGGCATCCACCTTTCCGATAGGAGTGGAAGCTCCTGAGCCTTTTCTTCGGTTTAAAATATCAATGGTTCCAGGTGACGGCGATTTAATAATCCGATATTCCATACGTCCACTTCCTTTTAATCCATTTCCTCCTGAGTACAGGAGAATGCGATTCCCAGAGGAGTTACAAACATGGGGTTGTCCGGTTTTCGTGTATGGATCCCAGTCTGCTTCTCAATAATTGTTTCGATTCCTGCTAAGCAGCAGGTACCGCCTACTAAGTAAATCTCATCTACGTCATATCCTTTGATGTGGCGGTTAATGATGGAGGCTACCTTTTCGATTACCGGCTTTAATACCGGAAGCAGCTCTTTGTGGTTTTCTTCTTTTCGCTTATAAAGCTCTGCTTCTGAAAAGGAGAGGTTATAAGCTCCTGATACAACCAGGGAAAAATGAGTTCCTCCCGTGGGCTCGTCAGCTACGTAAACTACTTTTCCATCTTTTAAAATAGAAATTCCAGTAGTTCCGCCGCCGATATCCACCACTGCGCCGTTTTGTATCTTTAGTACTGCGTTTGCTGCCGTTGGTTCATCAAGAAGGGCAGTGATTTCAAATCCGGCTCCCTGTACCACATTCTTGATTGCACCTCCGTCCAGGGAATCGGTTCCCGGAGGAATGGCTGCAGCTGCATAAAGCAGTTCCGTATCCAGCTTTTCCTCCAGTTCTGCCTTTAACTCACGAACGATCCGGATGGCGCCGATGTAATCAACTACCATTCCGTCACGGACCACATCCGCATACCGGTAAGCGCCGGCCACTGGTCTGAAATTTTCATCAAGTACAGCCAGTACCACGCACGCTGTTCCTAAATCCACCCCCGTATAATAAACGGAGGAACGTTCTCTGACAGGATTTTTTACCACTGCTTCAAACTGGCTCACCAGCTGGTTGCAGCTATCAAATGTTATTTCTTTCTTTGACATGCATTTCCTCCATACAACAGGCAGATCATCTGGGATAAGCGGTTAATAACCGGGTTAAAATTTTTTTCTCCTGCTTCTGCCGCAAGTTCCCGAACGCAGCAGCGCAGACGGTGTAACAGGACTATTTCTCTTCCTTTTTCGGATTGGGCATGAAAGCCGGTGATCTCAAAACAGTCAGAGTATGGTTCGTTTTGGTTTTCCTTATTAAATCCGGTGCAGGACTCAAATGGATTTATGTCGCCCGAAGCACCTTTCCCCACGAAAGATAACTTCCGCTCTAAATCAAATACCTGCTCTGCTAACAGCACGTCCCTGTCTAATAAGGAAATTCCGGCTTCCAGAAACTGTGCCTTTAAGGTTTCCAGTTTCAATAAGAAACGGTCCGGCGCAGGCTCTGTAACGGTAACTGGCGTCTCTGCGATCACTTCTGCAGGTTTTATCAGTTTGCGTTTTGCCGTCAGGGGATCATCACAAAATGATATCTTCTTGTCCAGCAAAAACTGACGGGCTCCTGGTGTGAGCTTTGCCTGTGCAGGAAGATCATAAGAGGCAAAGGGTTCTCTTCTGAATAAAATTCTCAAATCTTCTTCGGTGATGAATTTCATTAATAGCCCCCCTTACAAAGCTTACGGTAAATTGTTTCGATCTCTTCTACCGTAGGCACTCTTGGGTTGGTCAATGTGCAGTTATCCTGAAGTGCTTTCTCTGCCATTTCCCGTACAGCCTGTTCGAATTCGTCTTTGTCCACGTTTAAATCGGTAATCTGCTGCGGTATTTTAATCTTACTCATAAGATTTTTAATGTGACGCACCAGGCCGTGTACCGTGGCCTTCTCTGTTCCTGCTGCAATGCCAAGCATGTTGGCAATCGCAACATATCTGCTGCATGCTGCAAAATCTCCTGCATCCTCTAAACCAGCGTTATAGCTGATTACATGATGAAGCAGTATTGCATTGCTTCTTCCATGCGGAATGTGGAAACGGGCTCCCAGTGCATGTGCCATACTATGGCAAAGTCCTAAAGATGCACCGTTAAAAGCAACTCCTGCCAGACAGGAAGCATTGTGCATGTGAGTTCTTGCCTCCATGTCACTTCCTTCTTCCACAGTACGTGCCAGATAGCTCCATACCAGTCTGACTGCCTTTTCCGCACATGCATCTGTAAAATCACCTGCATTGGTTGAAACATAGGCTTCTAACGCATGGGTTAAAACATCCATACCGGTATCTGCCGTAATATGAGGCGGTACTGACACTGTAAAACGGGGATCAAGGAATGCCGCATCCGGTACCATACTGTCGGAGCGCAGAGGATATTTCGCCTGAGCTTCCGGATCAGAAATAACGGAAAAATTAGTTACTTCGCTTCCGGTTCCGCTGGTGGTTGGAACTGCAATTAAATTCAGCTTGTCATTTCCCATCTCTGTGTAAATGTGGCTGGCTGCCTTTGCGGTATCGATGGCAGAACCTCCGCCTAAAGCGATTACCGTATCCGGTCCAAAGCCTTTCATTCCACCGATTGCCTTTGATACAACGGTGATGGTAGGATCAGGCACTACTTCTGAGAAAACTTCAAAGCTGCTTCCTTTTTCTGTCAGCAGGTCTGTAATTAAATTCACCTTACCGGACTGGGCCATAAAGGGATCACAGATGATATAAGCTTTTTCGATTGGAAGTTCCTTGATTTTTTCCAGACAGGAAGATCCCATATATACCTTTGTGTTCATTACAAATTGCTCCACGTTACATTTCCCTCCTTTCTTTAAATTTTGCCCACGCTTTCTGGGCATAAAGGGATACCCGAAGGGGTATTTCTTTAAATTTTGCCCACGCTTTCTGGGCATAAAGGGATACCCGAAGGGGTATTTCTTAAAATTTGCTTCAACTCATCAATACCCGTGCGGTCCGATAAGTTGATGTGAATACAGGGGGTTGTAATCCCTGCTTTCTTTAACTGACGGATACACCAGCCGTCATTCTCCGGCTTTTTTCCGCTTCCTGTAATAACTCCGATTACCGGCACCCGGAATGCTTTTGCAAATCCCGGGGGATAACTCTCCCGGCATGAGGACTGGTCTACCAGCATCAGTACATGGGAGGCGTCCTGAGCTGCCGCGATGATGTGTTTGTGCATCCAGGGACTTTCTAAATAAACTCCCGGTACATCTAAGGTTTTCTCCCCATATACCATGTTCTGTGTCCGTTTGACAGGACCGTCTAAACCATTGATTGCGGCTGCAAGGGCAGTTTTTCCGCTGCCGCCCGGTCCGATGATCATGATTCTCTTTTTTCTCATGTTTTGGTTATATCCGGCACGGTAAAGCCAAGTACGCGCCGTAAGGTTTCACACACTGCCCGAAGGGCTGTCTCCACACTGTCCACGTCTCCTGCGATGATGACGGAGCCGGTGAAACGGTCTAAAAATCCCACTGAAACACTGGCTGCCTTCGCCGCAATATCAGCAGCAATGATGGAGGTTTCAAAAGGGGACAGGGTTAAAATTCCGATGGCTCCAAGCTCATCGATACCCAGACACTCATATACCTCCGGTATTGGCGAAGCAATTACATGAGCGATAGTAACCTGCTTGCCCGGAACGGATTCTTCTATGACTCGCTGTATCTCTGACACGGCGCTCTCCCCTTTCTAGTGTTTCACCACAGTAACCGGGAACTGATACTCATTCATCCAGCCTTCGATACGGTCTAAATCCTCCGCACTTAAGCTTGGATCTCCATCGATTGGATATTCCATATCCAGCTGGTTGTATTTGTTTACTCCCAGCTTGTGATAAGGAAGTAAGTCAATTCCCTTAAAGTTTTTGTAATCACGGAACGGCATTAAGAACTTAATTACTGCATCGATTTCTTCCCGGCTGTCGTTGATTCCCTTTAACATTGGCATACGGACCTTTACGTTGTACCGGTGGTGAAGCAGTTCTTTCAAATTGATTAAGATCTGCTCATTGTTTACACCGGCAAGTTCATTGTGGCGAACCGGATCCATATGCTTGATGTCATAAAGGAATAAATCCACATATTCTGCGATCTGTAAAATGGTTTCGGTTTTTGTGTAACCACAGGTTTCAATGGCTGTGTTAATGCCTTCCCTCTTGCATGCCATCAAAAGATTTAAGGCTGCCTCAGGCTGGGCAGTCACTTCACCGCCCCCTAATGTCACACCGCCGCCAGATATATCATAAAATGCGGCATCTTCCTCTACGATTTTTAACAGCTCGGAAATTGTCTTTACCTCTCCGGCAATGGAAAGCGCTGAATTGGGGCAGACATTCTTACATTTCATGCAGCCGATACAATCCTTATCCCGTCTGATTTCATGTTTTCCGGTCTCTTTGGACATCACATGGATTCCTACGGGGCAAACGCTTTCGCATGCCCCGCAGTCTGTACAGGAATTCTGCTTAAACATCACCTGGAATTTCCGTACCAGTCCTTCCGGATTGGCACACCATTTACACCGGAGCGGGCAGCCTTTAAAGAATACCAGGGTTCTGATTCCCGGTCCGTCATACATGTTGTACTTCTGTACGTTAAAGATCAGCGCCTTACGTTCAATATCTCCTGTATTTCCATGGTCCATTGTGATTGTTCTCCGTTTTCTTTTAGAAATGTGTCAACATGGTTCTGCTGATGATCTCATCCTGTACATCCTTGCACAGCTCTACGAAGAATGCGCTGTATCCAGCTACGCGGACAATTAAGTCACGGTAAAGTTCCGGATGTTTCTGAGCCTCAATCAGTGTGTTGTTATCTAAGTAGTTAAACTGCATTTCGCCGTTTCCGAACATGCATGCGGTACGAAGAAGAGTAATTAAGCTTTCTTCTCCTTCTGGTGTATCAAGAAGTCCGGCCATAATCTTAAAGTTGTGTACCATACCGATGTTCATGGTGTCGTTTGCCATCTTGGATACAGACTTGATGATTGCTGTCGGTCCCTTGAAGTCAGCACCCTGGGTTGGGCTGATACCATCGGATAATGGCAGCCATGCATGACGTCCGTTTGCAGAAGCGCCTGTTAACTGACCGAATGGTGTGTTGTTGGAAATAGATAATGTACCGTGGCTTAATACAGAGTATAAGGTCTTATACTTTCTGTGCTCATGCTCGGTAAAGTCAACTAAATCAGCAGCGATTAAATCTGCGTAATCATCGTCATTTCCGTATTTCGGTGCATTGAGGCAATCGGTGCGGATCTGGTCATAGCCCACAAAGTCAGCCTTTAATGCTTCATTTAACTGTGCAAGTGTGTATTTCTTCTCATCGAATACCAGCTTTTTAATTGCTGCCATGGAATCTGCATAGGTTGCAAGTCCTGACCATACAACACCAGGTCCGAAGTTATACATAGCTCCGCCTGCAGATACGTCTTTTGCTTTTTCCATACAGCCTTCATACATGATGGACATTAATGGCTTTGGAGCAAGCTCTCTGTGAACACGCTGGGAGATAACAGTTGCAACAGAAGACCATTTAGTAATGTACTTAATTTCTTCCTTAACAGCTGCTTCAAACTCTTCATAAGTCTTAAAGCTGTTGATGTCGCCCATATCAGGACAAACCTGTTTGCCATACCATAACGGTACACCTTTGTTAAGTACAAGCTCGATACAGATTGGCCACTGGGTATAAGCAGTTGAAGTCCACTGATACAGACGTCCTGATTTCTGAGGCTCTACACAACCCATCAGACAGTAGTCACGTGCATCTTCAATAGAAACGCCCTTTGCAAGCATCATCTTGATGTGTGCGTCATCAAAGTGGCAGGCTGGGAATCCCATACCGGAACGAACAACATCTACGATTTTCTTTAAATACTTCTTCGGGGACTTATTGTGAATACGGCACGCAAGAGATGGCTGATAAATCTTTACATGACGGACAGCATCCATGAGAAGGTATGTTAAGTCATTGGTTGCATCACTTCCGCTTCTTGTTACACCACCTACACACATATTAACGAATGGCTGGTAACCTGCGAAGAATTTAGAACCGCCTTCACTGGTGATCCACATCATCTCAGACATCTTAATAAGCATACAGCCTGAAAGCTCAAATGCCTGGAAATCATTCATACGGCCAGCTTCAATATCAGCTTTGTAGTAAGGATACATATACTGGTCTACACGTCCGATGGACATACCAGTCTGGTTCTCTTCTACTACAAGCAGAGACTCGATGGTCCATACAGACTGGATTGCTTCCCAGTAAGTTCTTGGCTTGTGAGCTGGAACGTATGCATTTACTTCAGCAATCTTTAAAAGCTCATCTTTACGCTTTGGATTGGTTTCCTTCGCAGCAAGTTCTTTTGCATACTCAGAAAGTCTCTTAGCGTAGATCATAACGCCTTCTGTTGTATCAATGATGGACTTGTAGAAGTAGATCTTCTCAATGTCATCTGGATTTTCGTATTTTAACTCTTTTAAATGATCCTTAGCTTCCTGCTGGATATCAAGCATACCCTTGTTCATTAAGATTACGTCATAACCAGGGTTGGAGTCACCGCCGCCGTTTACTGCATGATAGGAACAGTCAGAAACGAAGGATTCGCCGGATAATTCCCAAACACCAGCTTCACGATACTGATCTTCGCAGTACTCATCAACGGATTTGCCCTCCCAGTATGGGAAAAGCTCTTCTCTCATGATCTTCTTGTCTTCATCAGAGATATAGAATGGATCCTGAGGACGGCTTCCGATGGTATCGATTTCATCCTTCATCCATCTCCATGCAATATCAGGAGAGAAAGCACCTGCACGAGGAGCGCCGTTTGGAGCACCTACGATCAGCTCGTTATCCTGAATTACAAGGGGAGCTGTTTCGCAGCAGTAACGGAAACATTTTGCACGAAGCATGATCTTTGGCATACCTGGATTTTCTGCAGCAATCTTTGTAATCGCGCGGGCACGGTATGTTGTGATGGTTGGCTTGTGTGTTAAGTAGTTTTCTTTTAATTTCTGAAGTCTTGTTGTAATACCGTCAGGAATGGTTGTGCCCTCCTCGGCATATACTGCAGCAGCTGCCTTTGCAGGCTCATTTTTATTGATTTCGTCAGAAACAGTTTCAAACATCTTCATCAGGGAAGCTCTTTCTTCTGGTGTCATGTTTTTCGTTGCTTCTACAAATTTATTAGAAAATTCACGAATATCCAATCTGTTTACCCTCTCTTTCAATTATTTCTCTTACAGTTCCTTTGATAATGCTTCTAATATCTGCTTTAAAAGTTCTTTTGCATCTCCATGCTGACCGGCAGGTGCCGCAGCCTGGGTGCAGGAACACAATTCTGTTTTTGCATTTTCCAGATATTCATCGGCTTTTCTCACTCCATATCCCACTTTCCGGATATAGATGAAATTCATGGGGGAAACATTATCCGATGTAATACCGGCTCCGGCTGTAATACTTCCCAGCGTCATGGCAGGGAATAAATTCGTGGTCATTCCCATGCTGCCTAATGTGGCGGGGGTATTGACAAGCACTCTTCCAACCGGTTTTTTCAAAGCGAACTGGCGGATTACTTCTTCGTCTCTGGAATGGATTACCAGAGTGTGGCCATGGCTTTCATTTACCAGGAGACTCATACATTTCTCGCAGGCATGCATCCAGTCGTTTTCGATGTAGTAGGCAAGTACGGGACATAGAAGCTCTTTTGCAAATGGGTTTCTGTCAGAAATATATTTCTGCTGGGAAACCAGAACACTTGTGTTTTCCGGTACCGTAAAACCTGCACGTCTGGCAAGTTCTATGGCCGGTCTTCCCATAATCTCCGTATCTGCATTTCCATGCTCCAGGTTGAGAAGATCAATTAACTGCTTTTCCTCTTCCCCGTTCATGAAATACGCACCGTTTTTCAACATTTCTGCTTTTACTTCTGCCGCAATTAAGCTGTCCACTACCACATACTGTTCTGCCGCAGATACGATTCCGTAATCAAAGGTACGGCTAATGATAATATCTTCAACCGCCTGTTTTAAATCAGCTGTCCGCTCTATAAATACAGGACCGTTTCCGGTGCCTCCGTAGATGTAGGGCTTTCCGCTTTGTGCTGCCTCCCGGTTTAATTCCGGCACTCCGGTATTCACCACCATGGCTGCTGCCGGGTGATGAATCAGTTCCAAAGCTCCTGCCTTCGTAACCGTCTTTAAATATCCGATGGCTCCTTCCGGAAGTCCGTAGCGAAGACCGGCTTCCTTCATACAGTCAAGAAGTCTGCCTGTCACCTTTACTGCCCGCTCATGAGGAGCGATGACAATGGGGTTTCCGGACTTCACTGCAATCAGTACATTATAAATCGCAGTGGAGACCGGGCTTACAGAAGGAGTAAGAGCAGCAATGACTCCCACCGGAACGCCTACGTCCATGGTTTTACGTACAGGGTCTTCATTCAGAACGCCCACACATTTCATATCCCGTAAGTGCTTCGGAAGAAATTCGCAGACAAAGGTGTCTTTTACAAGCTTATCTTTTGCGCGTCCGTAGCCTGTTTCTTCTGCGGACATCACAGCCAGTTCTTCTGCCAGTTCCTTTGCTGCATTTGCAAGACCTTCGACGATGGTATCAAGCTTTTCCTGGGGGAAGGTGAGCATGGTTTTACCGGCGTCTCTTGCGCTTTCCATTAAAATCCTTGCCTCCTGAATGGAGAGAAGGTCTTTATCTACAAAATTCATTTCTCTGTTCTCCCTTCAACCGGGATACGTTCTATTCCTGCTCCGGCGCAGCGATTGCATATCTCCTGATGATCTTTTCAAGATCCGGATGAGGTCTTGGGATTACAACACAGCTGTAAATCTCAGCGCCCATATCGCTTACTGCTTTCACTCCTGCATCAACAGCAGTTTTGCAAGCTCCTACATCTCCGCGTACCAGAACGGAAATATATCCGGAAGCAACGTTCTCATAACCAATAAGTTCAACATCAGCCGCTTTACACATAGCATCAGCCGCTTCTAATGCGAATACCAAACCAAATGTTTCAATTGAGCCGATGGCTTCATATCTTACCATATACTGTTTTCCTCTCTTTACGCGTCAATATCATGAACTGATACAATGTCGCCGACTTCTTTGATCGGTCTTGGCATTACATTATGTGCAGTCAGTTTGCCGATGGCTGCTGCTGCTTCTGCGCCTGCATCGACTGCGGAACGTACAGCTGCCACATCACCCTTTACCATAATGGTTACCAGGGTTGATCCTACGTTCTCATAGGAAATTAATTCTACATCTGCTGCTTTTAACATCTTATCTGCTGCTTCCAGAGCCGGAGTTAATCCGAGAGTTTCTACCAGCCCTAATGCTTCATCTCCGTAATATCTCACCTTCGTAAACCTCCTGAAATTTATTTGCGGTATTTCTTGTCTACGTACTTGTCTACGGTTGCCTTTCCATCGTCATTAATTGCATAACGCATGCGCAGGTCACCCTTCTCATCTAAATCATAGCTTTGTAAGTTAACCAGACCGTTTGCCTCTAAGGACATAACGTGATCCATATAACGATCTTTTGTAAACTGACGTTCTGTGCCGTACTCTGACTTTAAAGCTCCCATAATCTGAGCGATGTCAGCACTTTCTACTCCGTATAAATAATTTAAAACCGCTGTTCTTGCAGGTAATAACATGTTTTTATTCCCCTTTCCTGAATAAATCCAGTGGATTCATGGTAACTACAATCGCACCTAATACGATTACGATAGAGCCGATTACAATCGTAGGGGTAACTGCCTGTCCCAGAAACAGGATACAGAAGAAAACGCCCCAGAACGCATATGTTACATTTAAGGACATACCAATTGCACAGCCAACCGTGGAGTTGCTCTTATACCAGCAAAGGAAGGATACTGCTGCGCTTAAGCCTGCAACTGCAAGCCAGATAACCGGAATTCCTGCTGTTAAAGTTCCGCCTAAAAGTCCTAAGCCTCCAACGATAGGAAGAATTACGAATAAGTCTATAATACCGGAGATGAGCTGACGTAAGTTTACAGCTACATCAGTGTCGATCATAGCTCCGCCGTAGGTAGAGAATACACCTTCCAGCGCCCAGCAGATCGCTGCAATGAAGGAGAAGATAATTCCCAGAGTGAAGTTATCACTGCCTTCCGGCTTGGTCCAGTTGATGATGATGGCACCAGCCACACATACAATCATACCAACCATAACTCTTTTTGTAATTTTCTGTTTTAAGAAGATCCAGGCAAAGATTGCACCAAACAAACTGCATAATGCGGAGATCGGGATTGCATAAGCTCCTGCCATGGCAAGACCTACCAGATAAGCGCCGTTTGCAATAGGTCCGCCAAGAATGGATCCGATAACAATCATTTTTCCAGGGAATGTGTTAAGACTTCTGCCCATCTCACGGAGACGGCCGCTTTTTGCATTGTAAGCAGTCAGCCAGATACCTGCGAAAAGGTCATTTAAGCCGGATAATACATATGGTCCTGCTAAAAGGCCTGCTGCGCTGGCAAGAGGTTCATAGTAACCGGCTACCAGTACAAGAACTGTATAAATTCCGTAGGTAAGTCCGGATAATGCACCGGTTGTCATTCCAGTTGTCCTGAATTTTTTGTTAATAGCTGCCATTTTCGCATCCGCAGATGCTGATGTCATTCCTTGGTTACCCATTACTTAATCTCCTTTTTATCCTTCGGAAGAATTGTCTCAACTTCTGCATGTGGACGTGGAATCACGTGTACAGATACCAGTTCTCCAACTCTCTGTGCTGCTGCTGCGCCTGCATCAGTAGCTGCTTTTACTGCGCCTACATCACCTCTTACCATAACAGTAACAAGTCCGCCGCCGACAAATTCTTTTCCAACAAGTGTTACATTTGCTGCTTTTACCATAGCGTCTGCAGCTTCAATTGAGCCGATTAAACCTTTTGTTTCGATCATTCCTAATGCATCATATTTCATTGTTTAGTCCTCCTTCTTATTTAGCAATTCAAATGGGTCAACGGATACCAACACAGCTCCGATGATAATGATAATTGAACCAATGATAATGGTTGGGGTTACTGGCTGTTTGATAAACAGGATACAAAACAGCACGCCCCAGAACGCGTAGGTGATGTTAAGTGACATTCCCATGGCACAGCCTACCGTGCTGTTTGACTTATACCAGCAGAGATAGGAGATTGCCGCACAGAGACCGGAAACGATCAGCCATGCAACGGGAGGCAGGGAAAAGAGTGTGCCTTTTAAAAGTCCCATACCGCCTACGATAGGCAGAATTACAATTAAATCTACAATTCCGGATAGAAGCTGACGGATATTGATTACTACATCTGTGTCAAGCATTGCACTTCCGTAAGCTGCAAATACGCCTTCCAGCGCCCAGCCAATCGCTGCTACAAAGGCACAAATGATTCCCAGAGTAAAGTTGGTGCTGCCTTCTGGTTTTACCCAGTTAATAACAATTGCTCCAACAACACAGATCAGCATACCGATACCAACTCTGGGTACGATTTTCTGTTTTAAAAAGATCCGTGCAAATAATGCTCCGAAAAGAATGTACATGGCAGAAATAGGAATAGCATAAGCTCCTGCCATTGCCAGGCCCATTAAGTATGCACCGCTGGCAATTGGTCCGCCTACCAGGGAACCAAGTAGAATGATTTTACCAGGAAACAGTTTTAAGCTTCTTCCGATCTCACGTATCCTTCCAGTCTTTATGTTGTACACAGTGAGCCAGATCCCGGCAAATAGGTCATTGAGACCAGATGTTACGTAGGGAGCAGCAAAAAGCCCAACTGCCCCGGCAAGTGGTTTGTAGTATCCGGCGATCAGTACAAAAGTGGTGTATAACCCGTACATGAGACCCGATATCAAACCGGTTGTAACGCCAATTCGTTTAAATTTCTTTCGCGCTTCCGTCATTTAAGTTTCCTTCCCCATCTGAATAGTGCACAAAATTTAAGTTGTCCTGTTGCTTTTTCTTTCACGTTCAGCTGAAAACGTTTAGAAAATGCACGACGCCTGTTAATGTTACTAATTTTCTACTGGCTGCCTGCATTTTTCTATGCATTTAGTATAGGACTTCCCCCTATGGGGAATGTCAACTGATTTTTTTTTATTTTTATACCAGTTTAAATGGTAATTTTTACCCTGATGCTCCACACATAAAAAAGGCTCTCCTGAAACAGAAATTTCTACTCATTTCTGTTCCAAAAGAACCTGTAAGATTACCTTTTTTATCCGTTGGGACCTGGATTCATGCTCCCTTACTGGCGGTAAACCGGGACAATCACTTCCGTTACAAACTCTTCCGGGTTCCTGGTTGTCCAGTAATCCACCACATACCGCTCAAAGCTTTCTTTCCCGCACTGATATCCCCGCTTGGCTGCCCAGCTTACAATCCGCTCGTATTCTTCGTCTATGGACTCATGTTTTCCAATATGATAGACGGAAGCAACCATGATACCTCCATAAGTCTGGCGGTTTAAGCATTCCTTGCAGGGGTGAATGGCTTTCTGCATAATGGTTGCAGTGTCGCATCTGCCTTTCATCTTATCCTCGAAGGAGTCAAACTTAAGAATTACAGGACCTGTAATCTCATTCTCAGCCTTTTCAAGATGATTGGTCCATTCTATATTAATAATTGATTCCATATAATTGTATGCAAAACTCTGTGTCAGGCTGCAAAACGTGGACTCCGGAAGGAATCTCACAGATACCTCATGCACATTGTTCTGGAGCACCATCTTGGCTTCCTGAATCAGCTCGTACCAATCCTTAACAGCTACATAGCTGTTGTGAATCTGCTGCTCCTGAAGACAGAGCTGGTCGATTTTGTTGCGGAAATTCTGTTCCAGATAGTAGTAGGTATTGCCCTCAACAAGCCCCTGCATCTCTTCCAGCTTAAATCCCATCTGCTTGTAATACTTTACAACAGGTACGGTCATAAGTGTTTCTTTATTGTAATAGCGGTAGCTGTTCTCCTTACATATCATATCTGGTGATATGATTCCGATCTTGTCGTAAAAACGCAGAGCCTTTGTTGAAATGTTGCAGATCTTACTCACTTCCCCTATTGAGTACAGTTTTTTTTTCTTCCATGTAAACCCCCATAAGCACTGGCATTGTCTATGTGTTCCGTGTTTGATTTACTCATTTTATCATTCGTACTATATACATATAGAACCAGTATAATCCTTCCCGTATAGGGGAATGTCAATACCTACTTATTTGTTATTTCTTTTCATAAAAAAAACCACAGGTTCCTCCTTTCACCGGATTGACCTGTGGTTTTATGAGTCTGATTATTTTACCTGCTCTACCATCTGCAGAATGTCTTTCTTGGATTTCACTCCTACAGAAGTTGCCGCCAGCTTACCGCCCTTGAAAATTCCTACTGTAGGAATGCTCATAACTTTAAACTGTCCGGCAAGATCCGGCTCATTATCCACATCAACCTTACCAATCTTTAAACCGGAATGATTCTCAGATGCAATCTCATCAAGTACCGGTGCAAACATCTTACATGGACCGCACCAGGTTGCCCAGAAATCCACCAGCACTACATCGTCGGTTTTTAAAACCTCTTCATCAAAGTTCTGCTTTGTTAATGTTACGATTGACATATGTTACTCCTCCTTCATTCTATCTCTTATTTCAGGGAAATTGCTTTATTCCATTAGTCTTATCATTATTTCATGGATTATGCCCTGTCATGTACAGGACTGTATATCCTCTGAATTTCTCTTACTTTGTTTTGTTACTGTTATTATAAAAGTTACAGTTGTATTTGTCAATAGAATTTTGCAATTTATTCTACTTCCAGTCCCAATACTTTAATCATTGCCAGGAATTTATCCTTTATTTCTGACAAGCTGACAGTCTCTTCCCCTTCTGCAGTAAGTTTTTCCTGATCCAGTACTCCGGCTGAAATTCTTCCGCCCTCGTATCCGCCGCTGAGCTTAAGTCTGAGATTTAAGTCCTTCTTATTGTATATAATATTCAATTCTTTTATCTGAAAGGCACGTTTTTTATCATCACCATTTCCAAAATACACCGTGGTGTCAAAACTGATTTCACCATCCGTTCCAGTTATCTGACCAGATAAAAGTGCTCCCTGATTTTCTACTTTTTGAAATCCAACATAGGCCAGTTCCGGTATAATGACCTGTGAAATGGAGAGATCTTTGCGTATGGAAAAGAGAACTTCCTGATTTTCCCCTTCTGTCCTTCGTTCTTTCAACAGTTTCGCCCAGTTTTTTGGCTCTCTTCCAGGAACTTCCTCCATCAGCTCACCTGTCTCCTGCAAAATGGAGTCAAACTGTTTAGCCGGAATCAGCGCTCGTATGGTAACACCGTTTTTGTCTCTTCCGGTAAACTCAACCCGGCTCTTACCTACCACATCGATGATGTGATCTTCCAGCTGCTTTAAGCCTTTTTCCATCTTTTCCTTCTTCTGAGGAATCGGGGATACTCCAATCTGATCCTTAACATCAGCCTGTGTTGTCTTAACCAGTGCTGCAGAGATCTGGGGCACATGAATTACCACCCGGTCAGGATCTGCCCAATATTGTGCTCCCTCCCGAATCGCTCCGAGAAAGTATACGTCCACTTTACCCTGGGCAAATGTATTTTCAAAATTTCGCTGTTCTGTGACGGAAATACCAAGCCCTCCGGGAAGAATCAGTACCGACTTGCCATTTAGGTAAGCTTCGTCTGCAACCAGTTTGAAGGAATCCTCATACGCGTTTCCATCTCCCTTTTCACTTCCCCAAAGCTCCTTTAGCATGCCCTGTGTCTGTAGTGCAGAGCGGCCAAGATAAAACCTGGCATAATAAATGGGAAGATAATGCCAGCCTGCTGCTGCAAGAATAATCACCGCCACTGCTATCCCTGCCGCCCAGATGATGGGTTTCTTCTTATTATTACATGATGCCGGTTTGGCTGAGTTTTTCTTCAAAAAATTCATTAAGTTCAAGCACCTTCTTCCTTAATACGATTCCCACCAACAGGGAGAGTGGAATATACACCAAAGCATTTCTGATGTCAATCCAGTAAGCATTTTCATAAAGTCCTGCCACACATTCCCTCATGGCGTTAATTAAGTGAGTGAACGGAAGCAGGGGATTTACCATCTGAAAGAATTTAGGTGTTACCTGAATGGGGAATGTACCGCCAGATCCAGCTACCTGTATAACCATAAATACAACAACGATGGCTTTTCCTACGTCTCCAAAAGACACCGTCATGGAGTACGTTATATTTGTAAAAATGATACTTGCAATCACCGCAGCCAGCACAAATTTACCCGGTTCTAAGCACTGAATCTTCAGCATGTAGAGATCACCCAGGGAAACAACCAGTGCCTGAAAAATTCCAAGAAGCATAAACGTAAGATATCTGCCAAAATACGTTTCATACAGCTTCAGTCCCTCGGCCCGTGAAGGCTCCACTTTTGTTTTCAATAATGCCACCAGGATCAGACCACCGACCCAGATAGCAAGTATGGTATAAAATGGTGCCATGGCTGAACCATAATTTTCTACCGGATATATTTTGTTTGTCTGCATATCCGCAGGTTTCATCATAAAGTCGCTGAATTGTTCCGGATCATTCTTCATGATGTCCATTATTTTGTTCAGCTGCTTATTATCTGCAATTTTATTCACGTCATGGATCATATCATCAACACGTTCCTGACTCTTATTAATCAGATTCAGGGAACTGTCCAAAGCTTCAATGAGACTTTGGGATGACGTATTGACGCTGGTAAGTGTGGTATCAATCTGCCCTACCAGGTTCCCAATGCTGCCAAGTGCTCCAGCAGTGGTTCCCAGGGCTTCATAAGTTTTATCCAGACTGTCTTTTAAAGGCACCTCAACCTTTCCTTTATAAAAATTATTAATATCAGAGATTGTGTTATATGCCAGAGACAGACTGTCCCCGATATCATCTTTCATATCACTTGGTAATCTTCTCGTCTCTTTAACCGTTTTCTCAGCTGACTGAAGCTTTCCTAAAAGATCCTGCTGCTGTTTCACCGCAGTACCTATATCCTGCTGGATCTGAGTTACATCTGTTAATTTAACAGGAAGTTTGGTATTAATATCATTTAAAAGCTTTCCGAAACTGTTTAACTGGGTGATCATCGCCGAAGTCATGCTTTCCATGGCTTTAATGGTATTGATCGCTGCATCGGCTGATGTATCTGATATATTACCAAGCACATTAAATGTTTCATATACCGTTTCTTCTGTCTTGGTAATCTGATCCAGCGTATCATCCACTCCTTCCGTAACAATTTCAGACATTCCTCTTGTGGAATCAACCAGAGTCCTGGCACTTTGGGCGGTGTCTTCTCCCGAAGTTATCATTCTGCTTACATCGGGCAGGGTACCTTTCACTCCATCATTTAAGCTGTTTACCGTACGAAGAGTACCTTTTAGTATCCCAATGGTATCCGTAAGCTGATTAAGACTGTCTTTGATCTCATTCAGGGAGCTGATGGCATCCCCTCTGTCTGTATCTTTCCTGGTGCTCCATTCATCGGAATATCCGTTCACCAGTTTACCCATCACTCTGGACGAAGAACTGATAAATGTTTCATTGATCTGCTGCTGTACGCTCTCTACGCCCTTTCCGGTAATCTTTGTTGCAACGGCATTCTTTTTCTCATTAACATAATATTGTAAGACCGGCCGTTCAATATGGGATGTCAGTACGCTTGATATCTTTTTGCTGAAGTCTTCCGGAACAACCACTGCAGCATAGTATTTCCCGGACTCCACCCCATCCATGGCATCGTCCTTATCTACAAACTGCCAGCCGATTTTATCATTTTTTCTAAGTTCATCAATAATCATCTCACCAATATTAATGGCTGAATCATCAATATCAGAATCAAAAATACTGTCTATGGAGGCGCCTTCATCCAAATTGACAACTGCCACCTTTAATCCCTTGGTATTTGCATAGGGATCCCAGCTTGCAGCTATATTAAACCAGGCATATAATGCAGGTAACAGGGTCAGTCCAAAGGCAATTAACGTTGCTACCGGGTTGGAAAATATATGTTTTAAGTCTCCCATGAATATTCTAAGTATGTTTTTTACATGTTTTATCATGCTTACCTCCTTTGTAATGGATTCATAAATATGAAGTGAATAGCTATGTATTATAATATTTTATTGAACTAAATGCAATGTCTTATTCTGTTAAGGAATTTTCTTAATTATTATTAACCGGAATACCAATATTATTAAACAGAACATTTTCTGTACCAGTGACAGAAAAACTCGGACTTCCCTAGAGGAAATCCGAGTCTTTTCTTATTATAATCAAACGGCATCAGAATCAGGCTTCTTAGTTATATATAACGCGATTGTATCAATTATTTTTATCTGATTTCCAGCATTCATAACAGCTTCCCTGATCCCTTCATAAAATCTGGTTTTATAGGGCTCTTTTAATGTTATATGCTCCACCTGGGTTCCTGCTAAGTATTCCACATACTGGTCTGCGTTTAAAAATCTTTCTTTTTTCCATTCCTGATAGTTTAAGTCCGTAAATCCATAATTGAGAGCATGCTGGTAGTCCAGTTTGCACGTATACTTTGTTTCAACATAAAAATGCTTTCTATAAACTTCCTGCATTTGTTCATACAGCTCTTCATTTCCGCTTTTATAATCAGAGTATGTCATGAACATAGCTAAGATCCCTCCGGGTTTTAAAAGGTGAAATATTTTAGGAAATCCAATGTTTTCCGGAATCCACTGTATGGTTGCAGCGGAGTATATGAGGTCAAATTTCCGGTCTCCAAAATTGTGGGGCTCAAAGTCATCGTTTACAATATGAAAATTATCATATGTACCAAATTTATTTGTCATGAACTCCGCAAAATTTTCCCCCAGTTCGATCGCCAGATAGTCACATCCTGTCTTAAGGAAAGGCTCCGTGGCCTGCCCTGTCCCCGGTCCGATTTCCAGAGCTGATTTGTGGGGCCCCAGATCCGTTTGGGAGATTATTTCGGAATAAAGCTCCTCACAATACCTGGGTCTCCATTTATCAAATTGTTCCGGGATTGTGTCAAACGTTTTTCTGAAATCCATATTTTCTCCTTTATGGTCTAAATCTGACGTACCGCTCCATTCTTAAAATTTTCATACCACTGACTCATTTCCTCATCACTGTCAACTTTAAGGATTTTAAAAATCTCATAGGCAAATTCAACAGCAGCCGTTTCATTGGCAGTCATGATCCCTCCGTCTGCTACGACCTGAGCGGGAATATAGAGGTCTTCCCCTTTGTAATTTTTTGCGCTCTTGAAATACTCCAAAGAATCTCCGGTATGCTTAACATGATCAAGGAATCCATGCTTACACAGGAAATAGGTAGCACCACAGATTGCTGCTACTGGAATATTCCTATCGATAAGCTGTTTGACAAATTCTTTTATTTCTATATAATCGTTTTCTTCCCAGGAAAGACCTCCCGGCATAATTACCATAGCAAGATTGTCATAGGAATGGTAATCTTCAATGGTATAATCAACGCTGGCTCTGATACCGCCCATTGAGGTTTTAGGAAGATTATCAATTGCTATGGTTTTAACTGTATAATCGGAAAATGAATTAATTACGGCAATTGCGTAACTTCCTTCCCAGTCGCACCATTGGTGAGTTAATAGAATTAGAACTTCTTTTTTTATAATATTGGTTCCTCCCCCCAGGCTCATATATAGTTTTTTTCCTGTATTATATTTATATTATCTAATAAACTGTCAATTTACAAGAGAAAGCTTTGTAGCACAATACATTTTTGTAGGTTTGACACAGTAAGATTACAATGGTAAACTTTGGTTATAGATATTTATAACACGTGGTTAAGAAAAATTTATTAATTCCACTACTATTGGGAGAATGTAGTATTATGAAAAAATATATTATTATTTTAGCTTTACTGGGATTATTTTTGTTGAGCTCTTGTAGTAAATCCTCGTCTACAGATGGAGTTACCAATGAACAAGTGACTCCCAACTCACTCAGTACAACTAAATCAGAGAATGAATCTAGTTCATCAAACAAATCATCTACCCCATCAACTTCCGACACCAATGTTTTATCCCCTATGCAAACTTTTAAAGCCGTGCTCCTAAATAAACGAACTCTATTATGTACAGACAAATCTCCTTATAATGACTTAGATCATGAATGGAATGGTTACTTGAATGAACTAGCTTATGATTCAAATCCAATTAAAACACCGCAATTTGCTGTAGTTGATTTAGATGGTGATGGAGTATCTGAGGTCGTGCTGGCAATAGAAGATTATAATGGGTTTATTATTCTGCGATATAAAGAGAGCAAGGTATATGGCTTTATTGTTTCATATAGGTCAATGTATAATCTAAAAGCAGATGGTTCATTTATGACATCAAGCAGCTCAAGTGATACATCCGTGGGCAAGATTTTGTTTATTGGCAGTACTTTTTTCCAAGACGATATTATAAATTCAGTAGGGGGAACTCCTGACATTACATATTTTATTCATGATATGCCAATTGATAAGGGCACATTTGATATTCACTTAGATTCGTTTGATAACTTGCCAGATGTAGAATGGCACGATTACTCCAAACAAACAATAGACAAATTACTTGTTGACAGTACAGATACGAAAAACGTACCGGTATTACCGAAACCAGATTCTTACAACAGGCAAAATTATTTGGATTCTCTTGATTATTTAATGGATCTTAGAGCTTACTATAATATCAGTCTTGAAGTCCAGGAAGAAGTCAATACAAATGCCCGCAATTACTATAATGGCTGTTATAAAGAGATGAATAAGATTTATCAATTATGTTTAGAAAAATTATCTGGAGACGAACTGAAAGTTTTAAGTACCACCCAACAGGAGTGGCAGGATCGTTACGATCAAAGACTATCTGAGTATTTAAGTGAGCATAATGCTAATAATATGAATGATTTAGTAGATCAATCCATGTATTATCAGTTAGGGGATATAATGTTAAGGAAAACATTTTATCTTGTAAATCTATATTATGACTATTATTTTTATGATTGATAAACACCCCTTAACTAGGCGGCGGTTACTAACCGCCGTCCTCTTACAGCACCATATGTACCGATCGCTACACTGCACTATGAATTGTTGACGTGCACCGACTGAAACACATTGGTAAAAAATCACATCTTCCTTATGAAATTGTACTAATGACCAGGTCCAAACGGTAAACAATTAAAACAAACAGAGTGTCTTACACCTGCGGCTTAATTCTTTTAAACCAGCTTTCTATTCCAGCACTTCAGTTTTCAATTTAGTACTCTTTTAAATATCCCGGCTACTGTCAATTCAGAAAGAAATGGAATCGACATAAAAAGGATTAGTGATGGTTATCTGAAATATTTTAATGTATATTATTTATTATAATTGATCCGATAATAACGGATACCTATGTTTGTCAGTCCGTTGAAGGCACAGCTACCGTTTGCAAATTTGTAGATTAACTTACTTTGATTGTTCCATAATTATTTAAACTCCTACTTATGTATTTGTTAAATATGTTGCACTGAAAAGGAATCCCGATGGTAGTGGCACATTGGTTGCTGGTTGGAATACAATTGCACCATTATTTTCCATATAACAATTTGCTGGCACGGTTTGTGAACTATATTGCACACAAACATTACCTATTGAAGGTTTTGGAAATCCATATATCCTATATATATTAAATGCAGATAATGCAACTGTAGGGCTTACTTGCAATGATATTGTAACCATAGAAGTACCAACTACTCCATCTTTAACATATCCTCCGTAAAACCCTCCCCAAGAACATGATATTCCAGATGTTATTATTCCAGTTATTTGAGTGCCGTTATTATAAACAAAAGTACCACCATTACCTGTTTGTGAGTCTGTTGTACCTATCGGTTGACCACTACCTATTACCGCTACTCTAGATCCATTGAAACTTGAAATTCCAACCACATTTCCAGTTGAACCAGCATCCCAATCCATGCTAACTCCTGTACTATTACTATAACTTACGCCATGATTTCTATTAGCAACCTTACAGACACTAAAATTACAAAATGATTCATTAACTTGTGCGCCTGTCCATGTAGATGTAGCACCAGTAATTTGGCAGCATCTTATATGTACACCGTTACACCCTGTTACAACTATCGCCTCTCTTGAAGTTGTTGTAAAATTGAATCCATTGACACGCAGATATCCCGTACCAAACTTTGACATTGTTATAGATCTTACTTTACATGTATTTGCTTGTGTATCTTTGGTATCACTATATAGATTTAACGATCCACCAGTAAAACCCAATACATATACATCTTCTTCATACACACCAGAAGATATATTTATTGTAGCTGCATAACCACCAAGGTTTTTTGGCACGACATCTATGGTATGTTGTATAGTCCTAAATGGCTTTGTAATACTTCCGTCTCCAGTTGTATCCGACCCAGTATTAGAGACATAATAATTAACTTCCCTATCCAAAGTCCCAGCAATTACACCAGACGACTTATTGATTATACCGCCATTCACAGTCTCGTATAATTTTGTAGCAACTATATTATTTGAGGCATGTGATATTGTACCCCCTGTATTTGCTAAAAATCCAGTCGCAAGACCAGAACCGCGTATGTTCCCCAAATAAACCCTAGAGTTATTTACCGATACAACTGCAATATCAGTATTTCCAGACAATACTACAGTGCCAGACATGTAGATATTAGATGCAAAATCAGCCATGATAGATATATTGTGTCCACCATATGTCCTATATGCAGTAACATTTATAATTGCAGCACTGTATAAATCAAACATTCCTCTATTTATTACATATATCCAACCAGTTGACATTGTTCCACTATTTATAAATACGTATGAATTAGACACAGTAAGATCACTAATTGTAATACTCCCAGAAGGTTCTAATTGTATTTTTCCATTTTTAAAATCGGAAATTTTTACAGATTCGTCATATAATCCAGCATCAATAGAAATAATGCAATTAAAACCATTTAAATTTTTAGGAATAGCACTTAATGTTCTTGTAATTGTGGCATATGGATTAAATTGTGAACCGTCACCAGTTGTATCTGATCCAGTGACAGATACATAAAAAGTGCTATCACTGGTAAGAGGTTTAATATTTTTCATGAACGTAATTAACTTCCCAAAAAACCGCTTTACACTCTCACCTGCAACCGGCACTGGATACTTATCCTCTATGGTATCCAGAGTTTCAATGACTGTTTCTGAAATATCACCTCCAGTGGCATCCACCCGCTCCAATACATCCTGAATCGTAGCTGTACCTGAAGAATTAACGGTAATATGTAGTTCTGCAGCATCCTGAACTACATTCTGAATATTATAGATGTAGGAAGTTGATGCCACACCATTATATTGTGGCATCTCATCTGGTGTCTCTGCTGTTACAATACAAAATAGAACCTCTTCGGTCCCATCCATGACATATAAGCCAACGTTGTTTATATAATAGGTAAAAGCAACATCTTCATTACTAAAAAGCACCCTGGTCTGTATCATCGTATCACTGTATACGGTTGTTGTCGGATCTGCCACCGCCTGCTTGATTTCCTTCATATCTGTGAGTGATTTAAAATCTGTGCCACTTGGATACGTGTAACTTGATGTTTTTGCTTTGGTAATATTTAGCTTAATCTCTCCCGCCAAAGCCCGTGCAATTAAATTTTCTCCCGCAGTCGTCAAAACTGCTTTATTATATTGTCCCATAAAACCTCCTTAAATTGTAATTACCTTAGTTCCACTTACCGTTGATCCCAGACTTAAAACGCCTTTAAAATTCTTTGTATTCACCTGACTGGCCGTAATCTGTATATGTGCCGGTAAAATATCCCATAGCAAATTGTAAAGTAGATCAACGGCCCCATAACGGTCTGAGGTAATTTTAATATCAATCAAACTTTTATTACCATCCACCTTAACCTCATATCCATCTACTCCATAAAGCTCCGCCAGACGGTCCTTTAAAAACCCTACCGTAAAAGGAACTACCGTATTATACCTCTGCATGATACGACTTCTTCTGAATTCCAGGCTTTCTCCCTGATAAACAATGCCAAATCTTTTTTCTAAAAGTAAAATAGTCGCTTCATCAGCAGTCTGTATATAACAATTATTTCTCACAGATCGGATACAATCTTCGGCTTCTTCCAGCTCTGTGGCCTGTGTTTTCAGCAATTCATTAAATTCAACTACATTTTGAAACCATTCCGGAAGAAGCATTTTCAGATTAACTGCCATTTACCGTCACCTTCCCTAATATCGGCACCTGCTGCAGCGAAAAATCTTCCTTGCATACCACGTCAGATGCCGCACCGTTTATTAATACTTCAGTTACATTTACCACCTCTGGAATATCAAGAATTGCATAAATTATTCTGGATATATACACAGTAACGGCATATACTATTTTCTGGCTTTTCACCATGGTTCCCCATGACTGCCGGACTGACTGAAGATATTCCTCTACTTTCTTTTCTATCTGGCTTTTATAGGCGAAACCTCCATCAGATACAGTATTAAGGAACTGAACCTTAAGAGAAATATCTAACTCCAACTCAGTTCCCGTCCCAATCGTAACTGCTGCCCCGATAGGAGCAAGTCCATAACCACTTGTCGAAGGCTCTGCTCCCCCTTCTTCCAAAGGACATATGGTTTCTTGAACTGCATGTATCAGTTCCTCGCCAGCGGGACGCAGATTCCCGTCAAGAATGCTGCACAGTACCGTCCCACCACCCTTCCATGCCGGATAAACCTGAACTTCTCCTACTCCGTCTATGGCAAGAATCGCATTGCGGTAAGAGGCTATATTACCTCCAAATGAAGCAACATCAAAAGTAGCCAGATACCGTTCACGCAAAGAACTATCCTTCTCTTCTTCCGTTCCTGCTGATAAAAGTTCAGTAAGCTCTGCAGAAGTCAGCCCGGTGACATAATCAATTGCTATCATCTGACCCGTATAATTATTTCCGATCTCTCCGGCAGCTTCACATTTCATTTTATAGGCATAACCAGTCTCTGTCTGCCCAATGAATTCTGTAACCTGATAAGTCAGGTATCCATCACCTGTAAGGGCAGAGAAACGGGAGCCAACCGGAACCGTTCTGTTAAATACACCCTTTTTAACTGCATAAGTAGATGTTTTTCTCCTAATCCCCCGCTCAGCCACCAGTAAGTCCAGGAAATTGCCTCCTGCGGTTTCGGCGTAAGCATTCTTTTGTACAGAGTCCAGATCAAGATACAAGCCTTCCAGATACCAGCTTTCCGGCCCAAGAGCGGTCTGAATCATGGATCCCTCTCTCTTATCTATGGTATCTGGTACACGATTTAGCTGCCTGCTTAATATATTTCCATAAGTTTTATTACTAAAATCAATCAAATTTCCACCTCCTCTGATAGGGTACCAAACGCGGTCTTTAACTGAAATCCGCATTTTATTGTACCGGTGTCAGTTATCTCAAAGACAAAGTTATCCACTGACAAAAACCGAGAGTCTACAGAAAATGCCTCTCTGATCCGGCGTTTTAACATACTTGTCACATATTCTGGCGGCTTGCCCACCAGTTTTTTTAACTCTCTGCCAAAATTTGAAGAATAGATCTGGTTTTCATACCGTTCCACACTCAATATAATATCAGCCGCCTGTTTCATAGCCTCCAGACCTTGTCCCATTTTATTGATTGTCCCAGTTCCTTTGTCAACCAGATATGTATCCGTAGGGTACTCTCTCTTCTCGCCTTCATATAAAAATGCACTTGATGAATCCGGCAATGTTGCCATGTTTTTTCTTCACCTACACTTTCGAAATTACTATATAGCTCTGACCGGAGTTGGCTTTTAAGTACAAAACCTTATCTCCTGGCTTCAGACCTTTATTAATTACTACAGTTTCTCCCTGAACGGTAACAGCCTTGTATCGTACATTATCTGTCATCACTGCCACCGGTTCCGTAACATTTAATCTTGTCGCCTCTATGCAAAGTGTAAGAGGTGAGGCCGATTTAACAGTCGCATAACCTGTATCAAGTAAATCCAGGGCTCTTGTTGTATCAATAATAATGGATTGCAGCCTTTCAATTAATTCCACCCAAAAATACCTCCTTATCTACAATCCTGGCTTCCAGGTTCATTGTGTGTTCTCCGGCGGCAAAGGTGTGCTTTACTTTATCCAGAATTAATAAGTACCTGTCTTTCAGTTCTGGTACATCCTTAAGTTTAAAGTAAGCCATTGCACCTGCTTTTAAATCCGGTGCTCCGCCGACACCATTTATGGTTATTGTTTTTAATACCCGGTCATAATATGCCATCATAATATTTCCCTGCTCACTGATCTGGGCATCATTTAGATTCTCATCCACTTTAACAAAATTCTGGAGTAATCCCCATTTTTTAATTGTTGTCTGATCTCTAAATATATAATTGTCTATCTGACCTGTTTCCTTATTTGATTTCACCAGTTTCACCTGATTATACGTATCTGTATCAATATCTGATTTATAGGTGTAATCGGTTATAACACTTCCATCTCCAATCAGGATATCTGATTTCATATTCTGGGTTTCTCTAAGGCATAGCTTTCCGAAATCATCATAAAATACAAAGGTTTTTCCAGTTTTGTATTGAGTTAACATAAGTCCATACTCAATGATATCCAGACATGAAGTATTTTCCTTTGTCAGCTTGTCAAACGAGTGTCCGGTATTTTCCAGAACACCCGTTTTCAGCTCCATATCTGTTGCAATCTGCTGAATGATTTCCCCAAGAGTTTTATTGATAAAGCTGTAGCTGGCATTGCATTTTAAGTACCGCAGCTGATCATAGGCCGTAACTGATATCTCTCCCCAGCGGTTTTGCTCAATAACAAAAACAAATCCCTGGAAGATTTCTTTTCCATCAACATAAAATTGAACTCTTGCACCTTCTGTAAGGTTCAGGGATTGGTTTTTTAGTAAAGTAAATGTAAGTGTACCGGCACTTCCGTTTCTGTTGGTTGTATAAGTGACGCTTTCGGTCACAGGGGCATAATCAAATAAGGTATTGGTTTCAGTATTCAAAACCAGAAGTTTATAACTCATCCGGTCACCTGCAGCTGATCTGCCTTAATCCAGCCACGGCTTCCCCCAATCAGAATTGGATATGGTCTGGAAGCATCTGGAATAATCCTAGAGACTACAGTAGATAAGTTATTAGCCGTACCAGTCGGCTTATCCCCATAACTGCTGCTGTAATAGGTGCCATTTGCGATAACGGCGGCTCCTACTCTTAGTTCCAAAGCAGGGGATTCGGCTCTTTGTGAATTTTCGGAAGTGGAAGAACTGTCTGTACTGTTATTATTTTGCAGGGGTATTTTTATAGGTGTGTAATTCCGGTATTCTTTGAATTTAATCTTATAGTATACGTCTCCTGCTTCCCCGCCCTTTTCCGTTGTTTCAAAATCTGCAATTACTGCACTGATATTGGTATCATACATCCTGCTTCCGCCTGCATTATACCGGCTTATGACAAGATCACATATTTCCTGATTATCCATGGCATCCTTTATGGCTTCCACATAGTCCCCTGGCTCCATCCAGTCATGTCCGTATATCAGCGGATCATCACTGTTACCCGGGAAATAGGAGTCCCAGGATACCTCCATTAAAGAAGGCAGCCTGGGAACTATAATTTCACCTATATCCAATATGTCGTAGGTTTTATGATCGGCCGGATATGAAATGGTATATTCCTTTGGATTAACAGGGAATTCTATGGTGTCTCCACCAATATCTGCAAAAAACTTATATCTGTTTCGCATAATTCCTCCTAGGTTACTAATACATTGCTGCTGACTGACTGCTGTACTCCAAGTATATTGTTTAGCGCACCCACCATGGAATCTACATCAGATCCGCCGCCGCCATGTACAGTCTGGTTAATGGTCGCATTGGTCTGTGGTACCGTCAGATTGACAAGGGCTACATACTGCCGCTCTGATAAATCTCTGAGAAGCTTAATATTTTCATCAGCAATGTTTACATCCTGATTGATTTTTTCTACGCTGCCTACTTTATCGACACCTGATACATTTCCTATGTTATCAGTCATAGAACCGTAGCCATCTTTATTGCCTCCCAAGGTTCCTGTATATTTACTTATAGTTTCGATAGGATCAAATTTCATATTATCGATTTTTTCACCTATTTTTTCAAAGAATTCTCCACTAGCCGCTGCTGTTTCCTTTACATCAATGTTATTCATTCTTTCTATTTTAATTTCATTTTCGCCTAAGTTTTCTTTTACCCAGGATTTAACCTCATCCCTGAATCCGGAAACTGCAGATGTAAGATCACTATCAAGCATTGCATCTATAACACCTGCAGCTGTTTCTACAATACCAAGAATGCCGTCAAATACATCAGAAAACATTCGGACTGTCGCGCCTAAAGGTTCGTTCCAAACATTTGCAAAAAATTCAGCGAATGAAGCAATGACATTCCAAAGAGCAACAAAAATGTTATATCCAACCGCATAGATGGTTCCAAAAATCTGCCCGACCCAACCGCCTATTTCTTCCATTCCAACACCTAATTTTTGAGCAGCAATAAAAGCGCTGGCCAGAACGGCTATAAATAACAGTAATGGCCAGTTTGCAACAATCCAGGCCCCTGCTGTAGCCAGTGCACCTCCAACCGTTGACAATGCTACTGCTATTGCAGCACTATTTATAATAGCAAGCATTACTCCAATCGCTGCAAGTACTGGCAGTATAAATCCCAGATTATCAACTATAAATCCAGCTCCAGTCGTCAGCATTCCAATTACTCCTTCTGCTACATCAGCCAGAATATCAATTGCGCCCACAATTCCCCCAAGGGCTTTCTGTGCACTATCACTGTTTAAAAATTCATTAATGTTCTCTGTAACTCCGCTTAGTGAATAAATTGCCGCATTTTTTATTAATTCCCAGGCATTAGTCCATGTCATAGGCACACTCTTAAACTCTTCGTTTATATTATCTGTTGCACCAAGCATGGCATTTTTTACAATGTCTGAGGTGATTTTTCCTTCGTCAGCCAGTTTCCTGACTTCTTTTACAGGTTTTCCCATATAATCGGCAATTGTCTGAATAATATTGGGAGCTGTACTGGAAACCGCATTAAACTGCTCACTTGTAAGCACTCCGGCTCCCAGTGCCTTGGTTAGCTGTTCAGACGCAGTAGCAGCATCCTGCTGGCTGGCCCCAGCCGACTTTAGCTGCTTATTCATATTTTCTGCAAACGCAACAACTTCGTCACTGCTGGAAAATGCATCTCCTGCCCCCTTTGCTAAGGCAGTAACCGCATCTACAGTTCCAAGATAGCTCATTCTGGTTCGTTGGGCAGACTGATAAATGAGTTCCTGTATCCGGCTGGTTTCCTCCAGATCATTGCTGGCAACTCCGTTTTCCTCTGTTGAAGCGTTTTCAGAAGAATGAAAGCTTTTGTTCATTCCATTTACACGGGTATTGGACTGAGACATCTTATCTGATAATCCAATCAGCCCTTTTCCTGCTGTTACCCCCAGCGATCCTATTTTTTTAATTGTGTCCTTTAACTTTTTACCAAATTCAACTGACTGTTTTAATCTTATATTGTATTCATCCTGTTCTTCCTCAGCCTTTGTAGTATTTGCAACCACCTTTTTTATGTTTTCATTGATTTCATTCATCCCTTGAATTGCCACAAATTGGGAATCTTCTCCCATTTTCTCAATTGAGGCAGTAATGCGATCTAACTGCATTACTGTCTCACTGCTTGACTGTCTTATATTTCCAATTATTGCGCCGGCCGCTCCACCCATGGAACGGCGCATGGTCAATTCAGTTTTTACAGCAGCCTGACTAATTCGCCCCAATTGCTCCACCGAAGAATTCCCAAGTTCAATGAACCTGGAAAAAGATTCACTGAACTGGTCACTTATTACTAATTCTCCTGTTATCGTTCCCATCGTTCCTCCTCTACTTCTTAGGTCGGCTATTAATTTCTTTCACCGCCATCTGGAACATTAATATTCTATCGTTTTCCGGAAGCCTGGCAACTTCCCCGGGGAAGCGGCCGTGGTTAACAAACATATAGTAAGCCAACTGCACGTCCATATCTCCCCCGTTTAAGAGTTTTTTGCTTCTTCGATCTTCTCTCCCATGCTCTTCATGTCATTTAATTCCAGGATCGCATTGGATAAACGGTTATATTCTCCTACACTCAGCATCTGGGAAGGAACCTCCAGGGGATCTTCGGTTCCGTAATATTTACACATTTCCTGATCGCTGAAATCCGGCTCCTGTACACATGCAAGAATCAGTCTTCTGGTATAAAGAATGCTGTCTGTTTTCTCTACCGGAACGCCATCAACCTTAGCTGTTTTCCGGCTCATGCGGGCAAGCTTCTCATTTTCCTTCTGGGAAATAGCTTTGATCACAAATGGGACAGGCTTCCCATCTTCTCCTTTAAAACGTTGGGAAATAATCACCTCTTTGGTTACTCCCTCCACTGATGGCTGTAAAAATGCTTTTAATGCACTCATAAAATCCTCCTATTCTCCCAGCTGAACCGGGGTTGAAAATGCGTTTAATACTTCTACGTTAGTAAAGCTGAAAGCAATATCCATTGTTAAAAACTCTGTATCTGCGTCCAGCATGGCAATGGGGAGCTTCTGGAGCTTTACGTTATAAAGAGCTACCGTCTGGCTGCCAATGGAACTGCCTTCATCTTCATTGGTAATCTGAATTGTAAAGTACGGAAGTGCTCCCGTCATTAAATAAGTTTTCAGCATGTTTAAAAATTCAGGTGTGCCATAATATACCGTGGCAGAACCGGTAAGGGAAACACCTGATGTCTTTTTCTGTACCAGATTGGTTCCAACCACCTTAAAATCAGATTCCTGAAACTCTGCATCTGCCTGGATTTTCTTTAATCCGAACATTTCCACATTGCGTCCGTCTATTACTGCAAAGGCTCTTCCGGCCTTTCCGTTTAAAGCATCGCGTTCTAATAAAAAGCTCATAATCTACCTCCTCCTAATCCGTCAGGGTTGCTGTGATATAAATTTTTTCCACTGCAGCTACCGGCTGAATTGCCAGTGTTATTAAAACTGCATTCAGTGCATTTCCCGCTTCTACGGTCACATCATCAGATTCAAAATTCTGGATTCCTCCATTTGCCTGAATCTCATTTAAATACCCTACAATCCAGGATTTTAATAAGTCCCGGCCTGTAGCGTTGTTCTGGGTCTTCCCAACAAAGTTCTGGGAGAAATTCTTATAAATATCGCTGGTAAGAGTATCAGCCGTCCGAATTACCTGGTTTAAGCTGAAGGCTTCTCCTTTGTTTGCCGTGTAAGAAGTAAGGGTGTTAATATCTGACACGATCTTAACGGAACCAAATTCTTCAAAAAATACAATCTGCCCTTTGTCCAGCGCTTCATCAATTTCTGCTGATGTCAGACGTGGAGATACATCTGCTGCATTGGGATACTGGGCATAAACCAGAGACTCCGTATATTTTGCTCCTGCCTGCACACCGCCAACCCACCAGGTTGTCTTCTGTGGAGAGAGTGTAGTTCCATCTGAAAGCACCACCCCGTTTTTAACAGAGATGACTGCCTCCGTATCACTTTCAGCACCAGACATAACCGCCTGACACTTCCTACCTGAATTTTCACGCATCCGTTTAACAAAGGCTGTGTATGCTTCCTTAATTGTGCTGTCAGCGCCGTCATAGATAAGAATCTGAAAATTGCGGGATTCCAGAGCGGTTAAAAAGGTGGAGTACTCTGCATTTTTTACTGTGCCATCGCTGCCTCCTGTTAAAGAAGTTCCAGCAGAAGCTGTCAGGTTACCGCTACCTGAAAAAGCAACCCAGTCGTTTCCTGTTAAATCAGAAACAGTTTTTCCTGTCTGAGTATTTTTTACTGATCCCTCTACAATGGTTCGTACTACATAATTTCCTGACTGATCCGGGTCCTGGGTAAGGGAAACCGAAATATCATTACCACGTACCCCCTGATATCTTGCAGTAACAGTAAGCTCACCAATAACAGCCGTGGCCTTAGCTGAGCCTTCCGCAGCCGGACGGTAAATCATAACCTTTGCAGGTCCGCTTGTACGCTCACTTCCTTTAAAAATCTCTCTTAAAAACAATGACTTATCACTGGTTGCAGAGTAACCAATGTATGACGCAAAATCGTCTCCAGCAGTGATTGTCATAAGTTCTCCTTCTGGTCCCCATGACAATGGTTCACAGATTGCTACAATTCCCCTGTCCCCTACTTTAACCGACTGCTCCATACTTGATTTTACATTAATGTAAACACCCGGCTGCTTTTTACTTTGTGATGTCCATGTTCCTCCAGCCATTTACTTTTCCTCCTTATTTTCAAAAAATTTATTAAGAATTTCCTTTGCTTCTTCCAGCGTGTACTCCGGTTTTGTAAGAAGCACCTTTGCAAAATCCGGTTGATATCCGGAAAATTCCTTGCTTGCAAGAAGTGCCTCCCTATTAAATTTTACCGGTTCTCTCACTGTTTCTTTCGTGTCTTTTGCTTTTGACATCTTTGATTCTTTCCCCTTTCTTTTTTGTTTTTTAAGGCAGCGAATAATAATAAAAAAGAGTCTCCTGTGTGGAAACCCTTTTTCATACTACTAATATAGCATGTTGATTTGTCCCTTGATTACCAATCTTAATTCTTTCTTTTATCCAGAAGCCAGTAAAATTTACGGCGTCTGTCATAATATGTATTGTGACTGCAAGGAATTTCCATTATCATTCGCAAATATTCATACGTAATATCTTCCTCTGTCACAGCCTTTAATATATATTTGTAAATGTCCGCATCTGTTTCTATTGCTGTCTGTTCGATCAGCTTACAGTTCTGCTCAAGCATTACCCTTCTGATTGCAAGCTGCTGTGTGACATCCACCGGACAATGAGACGATGGCATGCTGGCAATTCTCACAGATTTAACTGTATCTGTTTTATACTTAAGCTCCTCTCTCCATTCTCCATATTGAAGACACCAAAAATACAATTCCCAGAAACGGTTTTTACTGATTCCATATTTGCTGTAGTTTAATGGTCTTACATTTCCCATTTTTCTATCCTCCCTGATATACTAGCTTTAAAAACAGTCATGTTATTAATCATTGTACCATTCTTTAAGTTCAATATTTTGAACTATTTGAGTAAAAAAATAAACCACATCAGACTTTGACATATGTTTACGTTATGTGGTACGTGAAAGGTTCTTATAAGTTCAATATATTGAACTACCCGTATCATAACATGATTAAATTCCTCTGTCAATGCAAAAGTTCAATTTTTCAAACCTTCGGATTATTATATTGAACTTTTATGTATCATATGATATATTACATAGAGAAAGGCGGTTTGAATAATGAAAAATGAAAACACTGCTATTCGATTAAAAAAAATTATGGAAGATAAAAATTTACGTCAGACGGACATATTAAATCTAGCGATTCCCTTTTGCAATATGTATAACGTTAAGATGAATAAATCAGATATTAGCCAATATTGCGCTGGTAAAACAGAACCTAACCAAAAGAAATTGTTTGTACTTGGAAAAGCTCTTAATGTGAGCGAGGCCTGGTTAATGGGTTTTGATGTACCTATGGAAAGAGTCCAGACTCCTGGTCCAAATGAACATAAAACCAGTGTTCTTTCCTCCGACGATGAGTTTTTTATTAATTATAACAAGCTTAATATCGTAAATAAAAGGAAAGTACTTGACTACAGTAAGAATCTTTACCAGGTACAACTGATGGAAGAAGAGAACAAGCGCCATCTTCTCACCAATGCAGCCCATGAACGTACTGACATAGAAGTGACTGATGAAATGAAGGAATATGACAATGCTTTTTTTGATGAATAAATAAATATAACAAATCATTTGACAATTACACTTAACATACAACCCCCTTCTGTTCACCAGGAGGGGGTTGTATGTTATACCAGACTATATAGCAATTATCATTCCACCCACGCCCCATCACTACCTACTTTATATCCATCCGGGGTCGTTGTATTGGTGTACATGGCACCATCATTACCACAGTAATACCACTTTGATTTCCAATTGATCCAACCAGTAACCATACTTCCTGATTCATTCATAAAATACCATTTATCATTCTTATACTGCCAACGGCTTCCAGGACCTTCCAGACCATTTTTCGATTTGCCAAAACTGATTCTTGAAGCATCTTCGGAAGTCACCTGGAAAACTTCAGACTTATTCCATGTTCCCTTGAGGGAGGAATCCATTACTGCACGTACTTGATAGGAATACTTCCCCTCTTTTGTTATATAGGCAGACAAATCATAATTGGGGTCTTTCGTAATAAAAGAGCTTATTAATCCACTGCCACGGTACAGTCTTAACTGATATTCATCGGCTTCACTTACCGTATCCCATCTTACCAGCCCTTTTGTCTTATCCCATTCCAGCCCATTCACATTAAGATCAATCACGTTCAGACTATGGTTGCTGTTATTGTCACTTAAGGCATCAAATATGATATATATTTTCATATCTGTTTCATTCATCAAGCCGCCGATTACAGTTCCTTTGGTTCCGTTAATTTTTATATTTTTTACAGCCCGGTTGGAAAAAGTATAATTACCATCAGTTTTGATCCGAGCCACAAGTGTTGGCCGGTCAATATCCTTAAAATCACCATCCGGCTCATCTATATCATATGCTTTATCTAAGTGATACTTATCAGAATCAGTTGTAACCACCACATCTAAATTACCGTCTCCGCCAGCTGATACGATATTAATGGAAACTTCATTGATTGTACTGGAAGCCGCCATGGACGTAAATGGAAATGCCATAATAAAAAAAGCTGTACCTATAGTAATCAAAGTCTTACTGCCACAAAACATATCATTCCCCTCCTGCATACATCGATCCAATTAACATCTACAATCGTAAATTATATTTAAAGTCTACGTCTGTAGTTGTTAAAAGTCAAGAGATTCATCAAATTGTAAGAACTCTTACGTTTTGTGCTCCCAAAACCTTATAACTCCAGTTTCCATTTCCGCCTTCCACAGAAAGCCGGATCACATCTGCTTCCCGAACTGCCTTGATGTTCATCACAACTTTGCCGTTTAAATCAGTAACCGAAGTTTCGCAAATTCCCCCATCTTCAAATACAGACAGCCAGAATTCTACTCCGTCACCAAACTCATAATCAGTCCTGCTGTCACAACTGCCAACCGCTATAATACTGTTTTCTCTTACCAGAACCGGCAGACCGAAATAATCAAATGTTTCCTTCTTCCAGCTTCCTCCTTCCATCACTTTTTCACTCAGCAGATTCACCCATTTCCCATCCGGCAGATAATACTCCACATCTCCTGATTCTCTAAAAACTGGAGCTACCAGAAGACTGTCCCCCAGCATATACTGCCTGTCAAGAACCTCACATGCCCGATCCTCTGGAAATTCCATAAACATGGGGCGCATGACCGGAATCCCATTTTCATGGGCGAACGCTGCCTGCCTGTATAAATAAGGCATTAATCTGCATTTCAGCTTAACAAACTTCCGAAGTACATCACAGGCCTCCTGGTCGAACAACCAGGGAACCCGGTAAGAAGAAGATCCATGAAGGCGGCTGTGTGAACTTAAGAGACCAAACTGGCACCAGCGTTTATATACATCAGCGGTTGCAGTGCTCTCAAAACCACCAATATCATGACTCCAGAAGCCAAACCCGGAACACGCCAGAGACAAACCGCTTCGAAGGGTCTCAGCCATGGAAGGATAAGAAGCAGAGCAGTCTCCTCCCCAATGTACCGGAAACTTCTGACTTCCTGCCGCAGCCGAACGGGCAAATAAAACTGCCTCGCCCTCTCCCCTCTCCTTTACAAGAAGTTCAAAGACAGCTTTGTTATATAAATAAGTATAGTAATTATGCATCCGCACCGGATCAGACCCATCATGGTATACAATATCTTTTACGGGAATTCTTTCACCGAAATCCGTCTTAAAGCAGTCAACGCCCATATCAAGAAGAGTTTTTAACTTTTCCTGATACCAGGCAGCTGCATAAGGGTTGGTAAAATCCACTACTCCCATACCTGCCTGCCACATATCGGTCTGCCATACAGAACCATCTCTCTTTTTAATGAAATAGCCATTTTCCATTCCCTCCTGAAACAAAGGGGACTTCTGGGCTATATAAGGGTTGATCCACACGCAGATTTTAAGACCTTTTTCATGATAACGTTTCAGCATTCCAACTGGGTCTGGAAATGTTTTAGAGTCCCAGGTGAAATTGCACCACTCATATCCTTCCATCCAAAAACAGTCAAAATGAAAAACCTGGAGGGGGATATCCCGCTTTGCCATTCCATTGATAAAACCTGAAGTAGTTTCCTCGTCATAATCCGTAGTAAACGATGTGGTAAGCCATAGTCCAAAGGACCATGCAGGCGGTAGTGAGGGTTTTCCTGTTAGATCCGTGTATTTTTTAATGGTGCCTTTGGGTGTTCCCCCATTAATTACATAATACTCCAGACGCTCGCCCTCCAAAGAAAACTGGATACGCTCCACCTTTTCACTGGCAACCTCATAGGACACATCGCCCGGATTACTGACTAAAACCCCATAACCCTTACTGGTAAGATAAAACGGGATGTTTTTATAGGCGATTTCACTGGCAGTACCTCCATCTTCATTCCACATTTCCACGATCTGGCCATTCTTAACGAACGGTGTAAACCGCTCACCCATCCCATAAACATACTCTCCCACATCAAGTGCCAGCTGCTCCACCATATAGCATTTTCCATTGTCCCGGTTTTCCATATAGGCCATATTTTTTAAGCCGGTACTTGTAAGCTCTCTGTCTCCATCTAAAAATCGGATCCCCCAGGAAGCAGGCCGTTTGTCTACAACCGCCTTCGTGCTGCCTGTCTGGAAAATGATATTTTCTTCTGATTCATCAATGCTTACCCTCGGGTCACACTCTTCGATTGCTGTAAATGGCCCAGGGTCTGCCGCTCCTTCAAAATGAGAGATGGATATTTTTAATACATCTTCCATGGGACTGGTAATGCGTATTGTCAGCATCCCCAGGTTCAGAATGTCTCCTCTGCTTTTTATCTGTTTCCCAGGAGCATAAATGGTTAATTCCCCTCCATTGATCCGGCTGCCCCCATATTCAACTGCATAGAGGGGGGTGATTTCTTCTCTTATTTTCCAAAAACCATTGGTGAATTTCATATCTATTCTCCTTACCTGAATGAATCAGTATCTGACCCATTTAATTTCTACGCTTCCAAAATACATTCATCGACCTCTATCCGCTTCTTTAAACGTATATCAGAAACAGAACTTCCCACACAAATATCATACTCATCCTCTGGCACAGCAAAGCACTTTAACTCTTCATTGTAATAAGAAAAATCTTTTTCAGTTAAGCAGAATGCCAGTGTCCTTTTTTCTCCAGGTTCTAAAAATATTTTGTCAAACCCCCGCAGCTCCATGACAGGCCGCTTTATAGTTTTCCCCGCTGCCCTGACATAAACCTGAACGGTTTCAAAACCAGACTGGTTTCCGCAGTTTTCCACGTCTGCTTTTACCAAATAACCCTGACTGGTCTTCTCAACTCTAAGATTCTCATATCCATACTCAGTATAAGATAATCCATGACCAAAGCAGTATCTTACCGGAACCTGTTCTGATTCAAAGTAACGGTACCCCACAAATACACCTTCCCTGTAAACAACCGTCTCATCTCCTGGAAATTCCCCCAGTTTATGGGCTGGACAGTCTTCCAGACACCTTGGTAATGTAAATGGCAGCTTTCCGGAAGGATTCACATTGCCCAAAAGAACTCTGGCAAGCGCCCGTCCTCCCTCCATTCCATTGTAGCTGGTATACACAATGGCCTTCGCACGGTCTGCAAAGGCTTCTATTTCCACCGGTGATCCCGCCAGAACAACGATAACAGCATTTTCATTAACATCTAACACTGCCGAAATTAATTCTTCCTGACCAGCAGGAAGTTTCATATCGTTCCGATCCTGCCCTTCCACATCTGATTGATGATTCAAACCGGTAAAGACAATCACATCCTCACATTCTGCTGCCAGAATCCCAGCCTTTTTAAGACCCTCTGGTCCCACTCCGAGTTCATAATCCACTGCTATGTTACCGCCAGCCTCAATCTTAAGCCCCATGAGAGGCGAAATCTCATACAATGCTTTGATTCCGGCACTTCCGCCTCCAGGGGCATGGAGTGCGGCTGCATTTTCACCAATGATTGCCAGACGCTTCTTTCCTTCCAGCATTATGGGGAGCCGATCATCTTCATTTTTCAGCAGAACCACCGCTTCTTCCCCGCAGGAACGGATCCCTTCCTGATGAGCTGAAATATTAAACACACCTGGAGTTCTGTTTTTTCTTTCCTCTCCAAGCATGGACAGGTGATTCATTAAAATAAGAATATGTCTGACCTTCTCATTTATAATTTCCTCATCCACTTCTTTTTCCAACACCTTTTTGTAAAGTGGATCTGCCATATAATAATCATCAAAATCGTTGGTAACTGACATTTCAATATCAAGCCCGCCTAAAGCAGCTTCTGTTGTATTATGAACAGCGCCCCAGTCAGAAATGACGACCCCGTCAAAATTCCATTCCTTACGAAGAATCTCCCGAAGAAGGTATGGGTTGTGGCAGCAAAATTCTCCCCGCAGCTTATTATAGGCTCCCATAATGGTCATGGACTTTCCCTCTTTTACTGCTGCTTCAAAACCTGGCAGGTAGATTTCCCTCAGCGCCCGTTCACAAACCTCCACGCTGACAGTAAGCCGGTTTGTTTCCTGATTGTTCACCGCAAAATGCTTTACACAGGCTGCTGTATCATTTTCCTGAATTCCTCTTATCAGCGGAACTGCCAGCTGGGCAGTCAGATATGGGTCTTCACTCATATATTCAAAATTGCGGCCGCAAAGGGGGGTGCGGATTATATTGATTCCCGGAGCCAGGATTACATCCTTTCCCCTTCCCCTTGCCTCTGCTCCCAAAACACGTCCCATCTGTTCTGCCTGTCTGCGGTTCCATGTACATGCGAGAGCCGTATTAGACGGTAAATAGGAAACAAAATCATCTGTAGTCCCGCTGGGATTCCAGTTATCATCTTCAAGCTCTCTTCTCACACCCATTGGCCCATCGGACATCCAGAGCGGTGGAATATCAAAACGCGTTACTCCGCCCGTATGAAAAATCCCCTGACCATGTATCATCCCTATCTTTTCTTCCAATGTCAGTTCTTTTATTAATTTCTCTATCTCATGCCGTTCCATGAAACCCTCCTGTTGCTTATCCCTTAACTGAACCAGCTGATACTCCTCCTACAATATACTTCTGGCCCAGTATAAATACGATCAGAACCGGTGCCAAAGTTAAAATAATATCGGCTGCCACCAGATTCCACGAATTCTCAAATGCTCCGAAAAAGCTGTAGACAGCAAGCGTCATAGGCCATTTTCTCGAATTATTCAAGTAATACAGGGGCATGGTGAAGTCGTTCCACACCGTCATAAATTCCAATACGAATACTGTTGACATAATGGGCTTGATTAACGGCACAATCACTCTTAGAAACAGCTGTCTTGGACTGCACCCGTCAATCACCGCCGCTTCATCAATCTCCCTGGGAATCGTGGCAATGAATCCAAAGGAAAGAAAAAGACTTAAAGGAATATTTATTGCAGCATATAAAAGAATAATACCAATCCGGGTATTTACCAGATGCAGAACCTGAAGAACCTTCATCAATGCCACGTTATTAATAGGAACTGCAATGCCGGAAATAATAAAATAATACAAAAAGCGGTTAATCCCTTTCTGATTCCTGGAAATTACAAAAGCGGCTGCGGACACAAGAATAACAATTATTACAACGCTGCAGGAAGCATATAGAATACCGTTTAAAAAAGACGAAAACAGCTTTCCTTTCTCTACCACCGTAACATAATTTTCAACCACCCATTTTTTCGGAAGAGAAAGGGTCATCCGGTTGGCTTCCGCTGAGGTTTTAAAAGAATTGATAAATAAGACTGCCAGAGGAAGCAATACAATCAGGCTGATTACAAATGAGACCAGATTACCCACAATGGATACAATACTCTTCTTCATCAGACTTCCACCTCCTTGTTTTCCATAGACCAGATAATGAAATACAAAAGGGATAGAACTACAAGAAATAATATGCTGGAAAGAGTGGTACCCATGGCCAGATTGCCTTTGGAAAATTCTTTATACACTGCCGTATTAATCACTCCGGTTGCATTACCCGGCCCGCCGTTTGTCAGGGAATAGATCATATCAAAGACCCGCAGACCGTAAGTCACATTTAAAACGGTTACATTTACAAGAACCGGTTTTAAAAGCGGCAGGGTAATACAGGTAAACTTTTTAAAAAAGCTGGCTCCGTCAATGCTGGCGGCCTCGTAGTATTCCGGGGCTACAGAAAGCAGCCCCGCAATGACGATCACCATTATATATCCCATACCCTTCCAGGTATCAACTAAGATTACAGTTGGAAAAACAAGCTTTAAATCAGTCAGCCAGTTCTTTGCCAGTCCTCCGAAACCAATTCCTCTTAAGAAATTATTTAAAAAGCCTGTGGTTGGATGAAGCATGCTGCGAAAAACCAGACCTACCACCAGATAGGACATAACCTGGGGTGAAAATATGATCATACGGTGGAGATTTTTCCCCTTAATAAAGGTCTGGGTTAACACAAGCCCCAGTGCCAGGCCCACAACCGTTTTTAAAACCGTTGTTGCAATTGTAAACCAAAGGGTATTCAATATGTATTTCATATATTCCGAATTTCCACGAAAAACCGTTTTATAGTTATCAAGCCCTACAAAATGTATCTCATCGCTGAAATTATTCCAGTCTGTAAAGGAATAGGCAATTCCAAGCACTCCCGGAAGAAAATACAGGAGAAAGAAGAGAATGGCTGCTCCCGCAGCATAGTACCAGGGGTATATTTTTTTTCTGTTCATTTCATCGTTCCTTTATTTTACCCAACCCGGATCCTTTTGGAGCGTTGCCTGCTCCGTACGCCGTTTCATAATCGAGTCGAGCACATCCTTGGGTGTCATTGCGCCGGTATACATGGATTCCAAATCTTTTCCTACATCCATCCACTGGCTGTCTATGTAATTAACTGAGGTCTGAACCACGTTTGCCTTTTTTAAGGAATCCAGAAACTTCTGATCCTCTTCCGAATACTTGCTCTTAATCTCAGACCAGCATAAATTGCTAAGCTCCGGCTGTCCATCTAGACGCTTCTGTAGGTTTTCCGGTCTTGAGAGAAATTCAAAAAACTGCTTTGCTTCCTCTACATACTTACCGTCCTTGTTAATAAAATAAGCATTGCTTGCAGGATTCACTCCAACGGTTTGATTGTCGCCCCATGGCATTACGAATGCACCTAATTTTTCTGAAGCCTTAAAATCAGGATAATCTGCGTCAATCTGCCCCCGGTAACCCAGTTCCGCAATTGTCATGGCACATCTGCCGGATGCCATTGCTTCTTTTCCATTTTCCCATGCATTGCTTAAGTAATCATCTCCGAAATATCCCGCTCTGGCGCATTCATCCAACTGACCGATAATGGTAGAGAGTGCGGGAATCTGATCCAGATCGATTTTATTATCATTTAATTTCTGATAAATATCCGGATCCTGTGCCAGCCATAATCCGCCTGTTTCAAACAGTGGCAGTACCTGGTGCCAGCCATTGGTGGTAGCTTCATAAATTGGTGTAGTACCGGAATCTTTAATCTTCTGGCAAACGTTTTTAAACTCCGCATAGGTAGTGGGAACCGTCAGCCCCAGTTTATTGAAAATGTCCTTGTTATAGAGATAAAAATACATCTTAGCTCCTGGAAAAGTAATCCCATATACTTTACCATCAACAGAAACTGCCGATTTTGCACTTGCATCCATCCGGTTTACCCAGTCCTGATCTGTCAGCTCTGCACAGTATCGATCCATATGAATACTGGAAACAAGGCTGATTGGTGTATCCACACAGATAATATCCGGTGCCTCTCCTGAATCAAGCTTTACTTTGATTAAATCTCTCCACTGGGCATCCGGAGAAATCTGGAAATCAATCTTGATTCCGGTCTCTCCTTCAAACTCCTTGGCGAGCTCCTGAACAATACCGGAAGTTGGAAGTCCGCTTTGGTGACTGCCAAATGTCAGCGTAACATTCTTTTTCGTACCACTGCTGTCACCACTTTTTGTGCTGCTGGCCCCCGTGCTGCAGCCCACTGTCATCCCTGCTGCCATAATTGCCGCCAACATCAGACTGATTAATTTCTTTCCGCTTCTTTTCATGACCTTCTCCTTTACTCTCCACACTTAGACTTGTTACTTTTCTTAGATATGCCGCTAAATAAAAATAATGATTTGTAATAATTTCATAATACCACAGTGCCGCAAAGGTCAAAATAGACAAAACCAAACTGCCATTTGCATTTTTTTGAACTACATTGTATAATATTGCACGAAGGGAGGTGCTTTTCTATGAAACGGCCAGGAAAACAATATTCCCAAAAATGGTATCTTTTTATTATATATGGTCTTCTTATCCTGATACTGCTGGTTATATTCTTTGTATTTACTTATAGCCATTACCGCAAAAACGCCTTAAAAGATGCTTCTAAGGATCTGGAAAATATGTGCGCTTCGGTAGAAAGCTCTGTAAGAACCCAGCTGGACAACATTTCATCGATATCCATGAATATCGTATACTCCAATGCGATTAAAATGAATTTCAGGGAATTCTCCACCTCATACCAAAAATACGCTGCGGCACCCACAGATCTGGCTGCCTCCCGGGAAAAAGCCATGGCAATCCATGATATCGTCACAGCTATGATCGGAGCATATCAAAGTGCCTCCGGAATCAACTTATATACCATGGACGGTTCCTGCGTTGAGGCCGGCTACTGGCTAAGAACCACCTCCGTAGATTTAGATCGACTGCCCTGGTACTCCCAGACCCTTGCATTAAACGGTCATAAATACATAACTGCACCAGTGGTAAACAAAGAACTTCCTGCAAAAGGCGAAAATCAGAAATCACAAAAATTCATCTCCCTGGTACGTCTTTTTCTGGACTCAGACGGCACACCAGAGGGAATTGTTGAAGTTGTGCAGGATTGTGACAGGATTTTTTCCCTCTCCTCCCAGCTTGAGCATCAGAACCCGGACAGCCATGTTTTTATCTACAATGACAGGCAGGAGCTGGTATTTCCATATGCTTCCAATGCTTCCAATTCTTCCTATCCGGACTATTACTCCATCATAACTCAGGCTTCTGTACCAGTAAGCCAGGCAGGAGTCATAAGTACAGGAAGCAGCGGAAAGTTTCTATATTCCTACCAGACCATCGAAGGCTACGACTGGACTGTCATACTGGTCAGGCCCCAATCTGCATTTTATAAGTCACTATCCCTTTTCCGCACAACATTTTTCCTGATCGGTGCATTCTCCATTCTTGTTACCCTGTTCCTTTGTTTTTTTATTTCCAAGCGCCTGACCGTTCCTCTGGAAAAGCTGACGGCAGCCACTGGGAAAATAACCATAAACCGGGTACTGGATGAAAAAAAGGTTAATTTAACCTCAGCCGACAGCAGTATAAAAGAACTTTACCTTCTCTGTGAATCCATCCGCAGTATGTACGAGAAGCTGCGTTCCACTTCACAGGAAGTTTTATTATCAAAATCCGAGGAAACCCGCGCCAAGTTTCAGGCGGCACAGTCACTGATCAATCCTCATTTTCTTTATAACTGCCTGACAAACATTTCTGTTATGGCAGAAGAAAATATGAATGAGGACATCGTACGAATGTGTAGTTACCTCTGTGATTATTTCCGCTACATTTCATCCTCAAGGGAAATGATCGTCCCCCTGAAAGAAGAAATTCTTTATACAGAATGTTACTTAAACTGCATGCAGATGCGTTATAACGAAGGTTTTACCTATACCATGGACATAGAAGAAGGAACGGAAGAATTCTATATTCCCAAACTCATTATCCAGCCAATTGTGGAAAATGCCTTCAAGTACGGATTCCAGATTGCTCCGCCATGGCAGCTGTCCATTGCATCCTATACAAAAAATGAACGGTGGTATCTAAAGGTTGAGGATAATGGAGGACTCCTAAGTGAAGATAAGAAAGAAGAACTGTTAAGAATCTATGAGAACCTGGATATGAATAAAGAATGGAATTCATTGCAAATCGGAAATATGGGACTTAAAAATGTCTGCCTGCGTTTAAGACTTCTCTACGGTACTGAAGCAGTTTTTCAAATTGACTGTTCCAGTCCCTGCAAAACCAGTTTTATAGTGGGAGGCCCTATCTATCATTCAAGGGAGGAATATTATGAGCACCATCCAGAGCTATAATTATCTTGTGGCGGAAGACGAAAGCCTCATTCGGAAAAACCTGATCAAGAAAATCACTTCCTTAAATCTGCCTCTTAAGCTGGCCGGTGAAGCCGCCAATGGACTGGAAGCCATAGAATTAACAGAAACGAACTGTCCCGATCTCATCATTACCGATATCCGTATGCCCCAGTGTGACGGGATTGAACTGGCAAAATATGTAAAGAAAAATCATCCCAGTGTTAAAATTATTATTATAAGCGGATATAATGATTTTTCCTACGCCCAGTCCGCTATCCGCTATGGGGTTGTGGATTATTTATTAAAACCTGTCACTGCAGAAAGCCTTTTTGAGTCATTTCAAAAGCTTCTGATTACCATGAAATCCGAGACTAACACACTGGAGTCTTACTGTACCGTGAATGAACGACTGAGTCAGGAGTCCATCTGCGGACTTATGGAAAAATATCTTCAGGAAAATTATAAACAGGAAGTCTTTTTTCAGGAAATGAGTGAACGGTTCGGATTTACACCGGAATACCTTGGAAAGATATTTAAGAAGAGGACTGGAGAAACGCCATCCAAGTACCTGACCAGACTGCGGATCAATGAGGCAAAACGGCTGCTGCTGCATAATCCGGATATGGAGGTTCAGAAGGTGGGGGAATTATCCGGTTATCCGGACAGCGCTTATTTCAGCAGGGTTTTTAAATCCTGTGTGGGGATCCAGCCCAGTGAATACAGGAATAAGACTTAAACGGCTATCTACCAAAAAAATAATTTGCGGTTAAATACAGGTCTTTTTAATAGGATGCCGTATGACTGTCTTCCATTTTGAGGGTTGCACCTTTCGGGTATCTGAAAGATAAATTTCATGATGAAGACGTTTATCTGTCATGTCATTCATATACCCATTTTCAGCCAGATACTCCTCCATAATGGCAACAGTAGCAGGTTCATCATCAAATGGTCCTATATGCATGATTTGTACGCATAGCCCCTCATCTACCGTTAAAAATTCGGCCGTCGAGCAATCCATTTTTTTCTTTTTGCCTGCTTCTGTGACAGCCCAGTCAAAATCCTCTTTCGTCACAAAATCTGGCAAGCGAATTACTGAAATCCAATTAAATGTGTCCTTATTTGCATAGTCCACCCCAGCCACATTATCCTGCCACCAGAATCCTTCCAGAGGAGGAACTACATACTCATAAAAGCCTTCTATTTTATGTGAACCTTTATAACTCATTTTGATGGTATAAGCTACCCCATATAAGATCCCCAGCGCATTCTGATATGCTCCGCCTTCCTGATTCGGATCCCCTTTTCCTCTAACTGCGATATAATTGGCAACTGGAACTGTTACTATCTGTGGTGTATTCCCTGGCATATAAAATTCTTTATATTCTTTCTTATAATCAAAAGCCATTTTTTTGCCTCCGCTTCTCAATTATTGTTAATATCCAGTATAAACCCTACCATTGTGCGAGAGTCAAGAAATTGTCTGAACAGAATTTAAAACCTGCTCCATGCTTACAACCTTTGCATATCGGTTGTTCCAAATTTTGTTTTCATAATATTCTGCCAAATCTTTTCCGCTTGCAAATGCATTGTCAAATGTAGTTGTTGTAGACTGAGGTATGGTTACCTCATATTCGTATTCAAATGCCACTTTACAGGTCACATCCAAACAGTACTCCGTCTGCATTCCACATAAAATAATATTTTTTACACCTGTCTCCTGAAGATATTCATGAAGCCCGGTTTTTCTAAATGCACTGTTATACTTTTTCTCAAATATCTTTTCATCTGGCATGGGAGCTATTTCTTTATATATCGTCCAGCCGGTGCAGCCATGCTCCAGTTCATCGCCAATTCCGCCATCGTGTTGAATGTAAATAATGGGGAGCCTTTTTTTTCTGCAGGTGTCCAATAATGCCTTTATATTTTCTATCACAGTTACCCTGTTGTAAGGTTCTGCTTCTACCAAAGCCGTTTGCATGTCCACAATCATTAACGCATCATAGTTCATTATAAATTCTCCCGGTTTCTTTTTTATAATCTTGGCTGGGCATATCCCATACGGCATATTGACCAATTTAATGTTGTAGTTTTAATTTTATCAGAAATATCCCATAAGTTCTTTATAATTCGAAGTTCCACATTTCTTTTTAACAAAGCTTCAAATAAATCATTAACAATATATTTTTAAATGGGTTTTTGAGCCTCTCTGGAAATATAATATCCTGCTATATCATCCTGTACTTCAAAACCTTCCGGATCGAATTCATAAAGATATAAATGGGTATTTTTCATAGCTTCAAACCATTTACTTTCAATAATAACAACATGCTGAATTTCAGGTGAGCTAAAAAAAAACTCTTTGTCATGCTTTGAAGTATGTTCACCTATGTGGTAAGTCACTCTTGGGCAATCTCTCGGAGTCAAAAAATTAGGCAAATGCTTTTCATCTATCGCCCATACTAATCCGATACTTTTATCTAAGTCCTCTCTTTCCGGAATTCTGGGTTTAAAAATATCAATATTACTCTCCTCGCTTACATGGAACAACCGCATACCAGACGCACCCTTTCGCAGATAAACTTCTCAATAAATCGTAATTTCATTTCTAATATCTTAAAGCTGTACATAATAAAATGCAACAGGTAAATAAAAAAACTGTATTACAAGGCCTTTTAAAAGTTGTAACCGCAGTTGTCATGTAATTATACCCACCTCCCTCGCATATAATTGAATATCCATGTATTCTTCCAAAGCTTATTTATTCCGGATATAGGAGTATTAACTGAAATTGCAGTTATCTGATTTTTTTATAAAAGCCAAAAACTCAGCACCAGAAATGAACTAAAAATTAAATTGATTATTAATATAGGGGATGATGCAGAATTGAGCCAAATAGTATATATGAATTATAAAATTTATTTAATAACTATGGATAAAAGTGATCAATTTTGGAGTTTTATGGATAATGGTGCCAGAGAAATGGCTTCTATGTTAGGTGTTACATATGAATGGGATGGCCCCCTGACAAGAGATGTAAATGAACAAATCGAGATATTTAACAATGCCGTAGCAGCGGGAGCGGATGCAATCATGTTAGCAGCCAGTGATCCTTTTAGGATTTCAAGTTCAGTTGAAGAAGCGAAATCAATGGACGTAAAAATCATTTATGTTGATGCACCAGCATTTGAAGAAGCCATCGTAACCTTAGCTACAGATAATTATGTAGCTGGTAAGATAGCCGGAGAAAATATGTTTTACGAATTAGATGAGGCTGGGCTCACTAGTGGTTTAATAGGAATCATTGGGGTAACGCCTGAAAACAGGACGACTGTAAATCGTGATTTAGGATTCCGCGATTATTTTAATATGTTTAGCAATTATCAAATATTAGATACTATTTATACCAATGGTGACCCGGAATTAGCAAAACAGGCAACGAAAAAATATATAAGAGACAATCCCAATCTTGTAGGTATCTTTTCAACCAATGAAGGTACTACGCTAGGAATGGGAAATGCTTTGAAAGAAAATAATACAAATATTATTGGCATTGGATTTGATATCACAGAGACCATTCAGGAAATGATAAGAAATAATATTATAAAAGCTGTATTAGTACAAAGCCCATTTACAATGGGTTATTTGGGTATGGCTGAGGCAGTTGCCGCTTTAAGGGGATTAGATACAGGTTCACAATTTATAAATACCGGAGTTTCTGTAGTGAATAGATATACGCCAGTTTAAGCCATGGCAACGCCTATCCTATAATTACCCCAATAAAATTTTAACGGCTGCTCATAGTCGTTGGTTTGTATACAAATATGGTGAAGAAAGCCATTTCTCATTTTATATATTTATCTTTTCAATTAAGAATACGCCGATTACTATCTGACAGGCACTCAAAAATAGCGGAAACCTTCATTAACCCAGGTTTCCGCTACAAATAAAAAAAGCGCGAGACGGGACTCGAACCCGCGACCCCGACCTTGGCAAGGTCGTACTCCACCAACTGAGCCACTCGCGCATGAAATATTTATTTCACAACACTGGCATTATATCATATATCGTGGTAATTTGCAATATATTTGTAAATTTTTTTATAAGAGATAAAATATAAAGCAAAGGTTTATTTCAGAAAAACAGGAAACCTTATCCAATCAACTTTCTTAACTATACTCTGGAAATTTCACCCATTACCCCTTATTATTTTCCTTGTTTTATTAATTTTCAAGTGCCATTCTTTTATATTCTTAATCCAATGCTTAATATAACCAATTATTCTGATTTTTCATTGACACCATACTAAGGGTTCCGTATAATGCAAGAAATTGGTCATCTGACCAAAAGGGAGGCATGATATGGGTCAAATTTTATCAATAGAAAAACAACCCTGCAGCACTTCAACAGAAGACAGAATTCTGGATGCAGCCCTCACCATCATTCAGGAAAAAACCATCAGCGGATTGAGAATCCGTCAGGTGGCAGAAAAAGCAAATTTATTTCAATCCAATATTCATTATTATTACAACAGTAAGAAAGAGCTTCTCCTTGCTGTTCAGAAAAAAGTCTTAAACCGTTACCGCGAAATCCGCCAGCAATCCATTCATCAGACAGGTATTGGTCCGGAAGCGACTCTGGAAGATCGCCTGGACGTTTTTATAAAACAAAAGATTTACACCATTCTAATAGAAGATAAATACGATGTGGCGGAGCTTGATTTTTGGAACCAGTCCCGCCTGGATCCTGATATGCATCAGGAATTCTGTCTTTCCTATCAGAACTGGAGAACAGAAATTAGGGAAATCGCAGAAACATTTGCACCAGATATGCCTCCGGCAAAGCAGAATCTGATAGCCGGAATTGCGGTTTCTTTGCTGGAGGGAGCCACGGTTCAGTTTCTGGTTGATAAAGAGGCTTTTGACTTAGATTCTTATTTTGCTTATTGCAAATCAATCCTGATCAGAGAGATCAGAGGCTAGGAGGAACCAATGAAGGAATTGCTGAAAATGGAGCAGATTACCAAGCAGTTTGGGGATGTATATGCCAATCGCAATATCAATCTCTCTGTAATGGAGGGTGAAGTACATACTCTGCTGGGAGAAAACGGGGCAGGAAAAAGCACCCTGATGAATATTTTAATCGGCTTATACCAGCCTACTGCCGGAACCATTTATCTGCGCGGTGAAAAAGTGAAAATTGACTCACCAAAGGCTGCGGTGAAAATGGGCATTGGCATGGTACATCAGCATTTTATGCTTGTGGAGGCCATGACTGTATTGGAAAATATTATTCTTGGAAGCCGGAAGGATTCCTCTGTCTTCATTAAAAAGGATCAGGTAAGAAAGGAAATCCTGGCTCTTTCAGAAAAATACGGTCTTGACGTGGAACTGGACAAGCAGATTACAGAAATCTCCGTAGGAGCCCAGCAGCGGGTGGAGATATTAAAAGCCCTTTACCGGGGAGCGGAGCTTCTTATTCTTGATGAGCCCACTGCTGCACTCACCGACCTGGAAGCAGAAGGACTTTTTTCCATTATCCGCAAACTGACTGGAGAACAAAAATCTGTGATATTTATTTCCCATAAGATGAGAGAGGTTCTTTCTATCAGTGACAGAATCACTATTTTGCGGGCTGGCGAGACTGTCACCACTTTAAATAAAGAGGACACTGACGGCACTCAGCTGGCCAATTTAATGATCGGAAGGGAAATGGTGCCCAGTAATTATAAGAAGGTTACCTCTGACGGAGATGAAGTTTTAAGCTTTCAGAATATCAGCTATCAAAAACACCACAAGCACAGCGGCTTAAATAATGTAAGCCTTGCCGTAAGAAAGGGAGAAATTCTTGGCATCGCAGGAGTGGACGGAAACGGTCAGTCACAGCTTGCACAACTTGCAGCCGGAATCATTGCTCCTGATGAGGGAGATGTTTTGTTAAAAGCCTCCCGCGTATCCCGCTTTGCACCAAACGGCTTTATTCTCTCCCACGTTTCCCATGTTCCGGAAGACCGTAATAAGATGGGACTGATCGGCAATATGACCGTCAGGGAAAATCTGATTTTAAAAGCCACAGAAGAAACCCGATTTTCCTACGGACACGGAGCACTCTTAAAGAATAAAGCCATTACAAAATTTGCACTTGAAATGAAGGAAAAAAATGACATCCGCTGCGCTTCCATTGAGCAGGAGGTACGAAATCTATCCGGAGGAAACCAGCAGAAAATTATACTTGCCAGAGAACTGGAAAATGACCCGGAACTTCTGATCGCGGTTCATCCAACCAGAGGCTTGGATATTGGCGCCACCCGTTATGTTCATGATACCATGGCATCTGCCAGGGATCAGGGCTGTGCGATTCTGTTAATCAGTGCTGATTTTGATGAAATACTCAATTTATCAGACCGGATTCTGGTTATGTTCGAGGGTCAGGTCATGGGAACCTACTCAGGAGTTAACCCTCCCATTGAACAAATCTCACTTGCAATGGCAGGAAAGGGGAATTAGGACATGAAGCAGAGAGAAAATTTAATGAAGGTCATCGTGCCCGTGTTATCCATTCTGGTGGCATTTATCATCGGAGGGATCATTATGATCTGCCTGGGTAAAAACCCCTTTCAGGCATATGGCTTTCTGTTTTCCGGCGCATTTGGAAGCAGCAGAAAGATCGCTCAGACCCTTGTAATCGCCTGCCCTTTGATATTTACCGGACTGACTGCAGCTTTTTCCTATAAATGCGGTGTTTTTAACCTTGGCGGCGAAGGCCAGTTTGTTATGGGAGCCGTTGCCAGCATCTTTTTCGTAACCAGGTCCGGGATTGGGGGAATTGCAGGAATCCTGCTCAGCCTTTTCATTGGCGCAGCCGCCGGAGCCGTATGGGGTGCAATTCCAGGAATTTTAAAAATTACAAGAGGCTTAAATGAAATGATTGTCAGCATCATGCTGAATTACGTAGCAACCCTTTTTATGGGTTACGTTTATACTACCCTTTTACGAGACGGAAGCGTTCCCCAGACTTTTGCAATTCCTGACAGCACCAAACTGGCAGTTGTATCAAAAAGCTTTCCCGTCCACTGGGGTGTATGGGTTGCTTTATTTCTGGCATTTGCAGGGTATTACTTTTTATTCTACACCTCTAAGGGATTTAAACTGAGGGCAGTAGGCTTAAATTCAACTGCCGCATTTTTCAATGGTTTTCCAGTAAACCGGTATGTACTCTTCTCCTTTATTGCCTCCGGAGCAGTTGCCGGGCTGGGCGGAAGTGTAGAGCTTCATGGAAAGCAGTTAAGACTGATGGGGGGATTTGGCCAGGGTTTTGGCTTTGATGGAGTGGCGATCGCACTGATTGCCCAGCTTAATCCCATTGGAACTGCCGCAGTTGCATTTATCTTTGCTGTACTGAGAAAAGGGGCAAGTACTTTGCAGACCGGTATGCAGATTCCTACCGCAGTGGTTGATATTATTCAGGCATTGGTAATTATTTTTGCGGTGGCTGGCACAGCACTGTTAAAGCTTCCCGCAATCAGACAATACATAAACAGCCATATGGGGAAAAAGGAGGTTACCGACTGATGGACGCATTTTTCAACATGAATTTTCTCACAGAGCTGCTTCTTTCTACCATTCGAATGGCAACTCCCATTCTGTTTGTTGCACTGGCTGAAACCTACTCCGAACGGGCGGGACTGGTCAATATCGGTCTTGACGGAATCATGTCCTTTGGTGCATTAATTGGTTTCTTAATCGGTTATAAAACCGGAAGCCCCACAACCGGTATTCTGGCTGGTGCCCTGTCAGGCGTTGCCATTAATATGATTTATGCATTCTGCACCATCCGTTTATGTGCTCCCCAGATTGTTTATGGTATGGCAATTAATATTTTTGCACCGGCACTGGCTTCCTTTATCTACCGCCTTTCCTTTTCCGACACCTCAACACTGATCCAGGGCGTATCCATGAAAGCAATGCCCATTCCGGTTCTTAGCAGTATTCCGGTACTTGGACCTTTGCTTTTTAACCATATCCCTCTGGTGTACATGGCATATCTGCTGGTACCTGTCACTGCAGTGTTCTTTAACAGGACAAAAGCAGGACTTAATTTTAAAGCCGTAGGGGAATTTCCCAAAGCAGCAGAAACACTGGGAATCAATGTTGTGCTTCAAAAATACATTGCCTGCGTCATCTGCGGCGCACTTGCGGGAATGGGCGGAGCGTATTTAACCATCTGCTATACCAGCACCTACTCCGAGGGAATTGTGGCAGGCCGTGGATTTATTGCTCTTTCAGCTGTTATTTTCGGGCGTTGGATGCCTTCTGGTGTATTGTTAGCCTGCCTGCTTTTTGGGTTTTGTGATGCATTGCAGATCCGTCTCCAGCTGTTAAGTCCGTCCACCCCCTACCAGCTTCTCCAGATGATCCCCTATCTGTGCACCCTGTTTGTTCTTGCATTTTTCGGGATACGAAAAAGCGGTCCGAAAGCCAACGGACAGCCCTATTACAGAGAAGAACGATGATGATAATTCCAGGACAGCCCTGCGATTATATATTTTTTCAAACATAAAAGGAGGATTTATTATGAAAAAGACTATGAAAACAGCATCTCTTATCATGGCCGCAGTCCTTACAGCCATGAGCCTGGCTGCATGCGGCAGCGCGTCTGCCCCAACAAAAGCGGCAGGCTCTTCTGCGGAAACTTCTGCAGCGAAGACCACCAAAACAGAAACCACCAAAGCAGAAGAGACAAAGGCTGCTGACTCTTCAAAATCATCCGGCTATAAAGTGGCCATGGTCCTTGACTCTTCTGTTTCTGACGGAGGCTGGGGCGCAAGCTGCTATCAGGCTATGGTGAATGCGGCAAAGGACAGCGGCTGGGAAACTGTGTATACAGACAATGTAGCGACTGCTGATTTTGCCACGGTTATGACCGACTATGCAGAACTGGGTTACAACCTGATTTTCGCACCAGGCAATCAGTATACCGATGCAGTAAAGCAGGTAGCAGAAGAATATCCAGACATCAAGTTTGCTCTGTTAAATGGTACTGTTGAGACAGAAAATATCACCTCCATTCTTCCTGATGCAAAGCAGATCGGTTACATGGCAGGTGCTCTGGCAGGTCTTATGAGCAAGACAAACAACATCGGGTTTATCGGCGGTATGGAGCTGGATACCACAAAAGCAAAGCTGGAATGCTATGAAAAGGCAGCCAAAAAGGTAAATCCTGATATTAAAGTTTCCTCTGCTTATGCAGGCTCTTTCAGCGATACTGCCAAGGGTAAGGAAATCGCTTCCTCCATGGTTTCCACCTATGATGTTGACGTAATGTTTGGTGATGCCTCTGCAGTTGATACCGGAGCACGGGAAGCTCTGGCAGGATCAGAAGGCAGATACGATATTGGTCAGCCAGGTGATTTAGGTTCTGCTGATCACAAAATTATCATCTGCTCTGTTGTGACCGACAACGCGGCTTTGTTAAAAGCCTGTATGAAGGATGTGGAAGCAGATACCTTTGGCGGCAAAACCATCTATGGTGATTTAAGCAACGGATGCTTAAGCATCGGAACATTTTCCAATTTGGTTCCACAGGATATTCAGACACAGTACAAAGATATAGTTGATCAGATTAAGGCAGGAACCTTTATTCAGTAATTAAAAATCCCCGTGAAAGCCAGTATGGAAATACTTCTTTCACGGGGATTTTCCTGTCTTATAACGGGAATCTTTCTAACAATACATAATGAACAGAATTGGGGAATCCTGATAATCGGTTACTGCAATTTATTATTTCAGTGCAAAGGAATTAAAGAAAGTGTCAATTTCCGGTGTTCTTTCACCTGATTCAGACACTGCCTGAAGCTGATACACATGATCTCCGGCAATATACACTCTGTGATAGAAGACGATGGTATCAGATCCCAGTGGAGCACTGTATTTTAATTCTTTACCCTGGTATTCGCCAAGGGTAATATCCTTGCTGTCTTCAATGGTATAGGGAATGTTGGAAACTGCGCCTTCTAACATCGCTGCAGGATCTGCTGCTGCACCCTCAGGTATGGCACTGTACATAACATTGTAAAGGGCATCTTCCTGTTCAAGCATATAAGAATACAGATCAATTGCAGTTCCTTCAGAGGAAACTGACTGCTTCATCTCTTTCGGTGTTCCTGGATAGCTGGCTGTAAATAATCCGTTTGGATCTTCAAATGCTGTGAAAGCGTCTGCGCCTGCTTCTGTACTGGCTTCAGCTGCTTTGCTTTCCTGGGTTGTTTCCTGTGATTGTGCAACAGTTGTTTCTGTTGCAACGGCTTCTGCCTTTTTACCGCAGCCTGCAAGTGCTGCAATTAATAAACAGGCCAGTAAGATAGAATAAATTCTCTTTTTCATAATTTCTCCTCGTCAATTGGTATTGGCAATCCCCCTGCTTTTATATGTAAAATCGAAAGCAGTAAGATTATAGCATAAAACTCCAGTGGTAACAACCCATTATTTTTTTAATTATTAATTAAGATTTTTGTAACGATTATTTTCATTCCATGAATGTCATGATTTTATCATAAGGGTTTACCAAACAACAAAATTCATGCTATAATATAGGAAGAAATATGCCGTCTCAATACGGCAGAACGGAGTTTTACATGTCACTCATACCGTTTCAAAAATTACCGCCCAGAAGGCATACAGAAGATGCCAGACAGTATGCGTACCGAATCATACGGCATTTTATTTTAAATCTCCATCTTCCTCCCGGAAGAAAGATGAATGAAGTAGAACTGGCAGATGCGTTAAACATCAGCCGGACTCCAGTCCACGATACTCTGTACAAGCTTTCCAGAAAGAATCTGATCGATATTATTCCTCAGAAAGGTGCATTTGTTTCAAAGATCGATACTGCACGGATCGAGCAGACCTTATGGATTCATAAGCAGCTTGGAACAGCCATGATCCAGAATATCTTTATCCGGAATGTTAAGGGTACTCAGTTTGATATCCTCTATCACCATTTGCGGGAGCTGGAGGACTATTTAACTCAGGGAGATTTATCCCATTCCGTCCGGTTAATCACTGATTATTACCATCTTCTTTATGAACTGGGAGGAAAGATGAATTATATATGGGAGGCTGTTCAGAAAGCCGGTATGGATCTTCAGAGACTTTTATATCTGGCTGCGTCGGATTCTTCAGTTACAGAAGATTTTATAAAGGATCTTACGTCTCTTACCGATGCACTGGCTACAAGAAACACCGATCGCGCATGCACCATCTACCGCCATCATTTATCCCGGATACAGCTTCTGATCCCACCTTTGCAGGAGTGTTATCCGGATTATTTTCTTGAAAGCCAGCCAGATTATGATACGGCGGCTTCCTACTATCAGAAAGGAATCAGCTACGATGAATGATTGTATACAAACCAGATTTACCCTGACTGGAAAAAAGGCTCTGATTGCCGGAGGCACAGGCGGGCTTGGAAGTTCCATTGCAAAAGCATTTCTTCAAAGCGGAGCCGATGTTGCCGTCTGCGGAGGGCATCCGGAAAAGGCCGGTTTTTTAAGAGAAACAGCAGACAGGGAAGGCAGACGGCTTCTCACTCTTGGCTGTGATATTACAGACCGCCATAAGGTAGAAGGAATGATGGACGAGATCAGCCGGGAATTTTCCAGTCTTGATATCTTAGTGAACAGCGCGGGCATGAACCGGCTGATCCCAGCCGAAGATTACGAAGAAGAAGTGTTTGCACAGGTTATGGATTTAAATGTGCTAGGAATTCATACAGTGACCCGGGCTGTGGGAAAACGTTTCATGATTCCAGCTGGATACGGCCGGATTTTAAATCTGTCATCGGTAAAAGGTCACATTGGAACCGGACAGGATTATCTGGCTTACTGCACCAGCAAAGGGGCTGTGAATATGTATACCAAACAGCTTGCCTGCGAATGGGGCAAGTACGGAGTCACATGTAACGCCATTGCCCCAACCTTTGTCCGGACCCCCATTAACGCTTTTCAGCTGGATGATCCTGAGTTTTACCAGACTTTAACGAAACGGATCCCTTTGGGACGAATTGGTCAGGAAGAAGATATTGCAGCAGCTGCGGTATTTTTATGCAGCGATGCCTCTTCCTTTATAACTGGACAGATTCTTGGGGTTGACGGCGGTTTAACCGCAATGCAGTAAAGGTCTCATAAATTTGAATATAAGAATTGACGGAGGAATCGATTATGATTTTCGGAAATATTTATAGTTCCATGTTAAAAGAACAGCTTGCCATTCTGCCCGCTCCTCTTCGCTGCGCGATCCGTTATCTGACCGAGCATGATATGGCAGCCCATGAGCCAGGAGTGTTTTCCATTGATTTAGATGGTATCCCGGTAATTCTTCAGGTACTTGATTTAAAGACCGGTGACCGGAGCGGACTTCGTCCTGAGATTCACAGAAAGAATATTGATGTACAGTTTCTGGCCTGCGGCGGTCCGGAAGAGGCCGGCTTTTACACAGATGACGGCAACGGACAGGTTGAAGAGAATCTTCTCGATACTCCAAGAGATATTCTTTTCTATAAAAATGATCCCGCCGCCGGGGAAGGTCGGATTCATATGATACCGGGAACCTTTGCCATTTATTTCCCCTGGGATGTGCATATCCCTGCAATTCAATCAGGTGATACCCAGTCTCCCATCAGAAAGATTGTAATTAAAGTACCGTTAGATAGCTGCCTGCCGGACTGCACCCGTTAGGAGGGGTACCAAATATGGAATTAAACCATTATCTGGAGGCGCTCTCTTTGAAAGATCCGGATCAGAGACGCAATGCGCTCAGGGAAGTTCTTGTAAAGGAGCATCTGGATTTTGATCTTCAGGAGGAACCGCCTTCCCAAAAGGCTCCAAGAGGGATTTATAACTATATTCTGACACCATGGAGCAGTGAGCCCGGCCCTCTTTTTTGTGCTCATTATGATGCCGTACCCGGCAGCTTTGGCGCCAATGATAATGCTGCTGCTTTGTGCATTCTCATCGCTCTGGCGGGAAAACTGAAAGAAGAGAATTTTCCTGCCCGGTTTGCATTTTTTGATGGGGAGGAAACCGGTAATACCGGGAGCAGGCTCTTTGCTGCTTCCATGAATCATCAGGATATAACAGCAGTTATTAATCTGGATGTGTGCGGTTATGGGGATACCATTGCAGTGAACAGCCGGGGATATGAACGAAAACCGGGAGTGGAAGCATTTTGCAGAAAAGAAGTTCTGGCAGACCATAACGGTGTGCTTGTAAAATATCTTCCAGGAAGTGATGAAGCCTCCTTTTCCGGCAGCCGGACTCCGGCAATCAGTATTGCCAGTGTCCCCAGATGGGATATCCAGTATCTAAACGCTCTTTCCAAGATGGGCAGCGGCTTATTAGGCAGACCCCCGGAATTTCATATGATCCTGGATCAGATGGAGATTTCCACTACCATGCACGGCGGATACCGGGATACTCCGGAATGGGTTGAATTAGCAACCATGAATCGGATATACAATTATTTGACCGATGCACTTCACAGGTCTTTTGATAAAAAGAAAAGGTTCCTTCTGTTTTAATAAGCAGAAGGAACCTCTTCTTTTAGAGAGAGAGTGGGGTTTTAAAAATCAAATGTAAGAATAATCTTGCGGATAGACGGATCATGACTATCCACAAAATCAAAGGCCTCCTGAGCCTTAGTAAGCGGGAATGTGTGGGAAACAGAACCGGTCAGATCCAGTTTTCCCTCTTGAATCATGTTAATAGCTTTTCCAAACATTTTATTCTGAAGTCTGGAGCCTCTCACATCAAGCTCCTTGGCTGTTATGGCAAACTGATTGATCTCTGTGGGAGCAGTTGAAAATCCCATGGTGATAACCTTTCCGGCGTTTCCGGTGGCATTTAAAAGGCGGATCAGGGAATCCTTGTTGCAGACAGCATCAATGGATACGGTGGCTCCATGCATATGGGTGTATTCTTTTACTTTCTCCACAAGATCCTCATTTAATACATTAATCGTGTGCTCTGCTCCATTTGCTTTTGCAGTCTCAAGCTTATCATCCTGAATATCAGCTACAATAATGTGATCGCAGATTTGTCTGGCAATCTTTAAAATAGAGCTTCCAAGAGCACCGGAACCGTAAATGAGAAGCATATCGTCTTTTTCCAGTTCTGCCCTGGTGCAGGACTGTATGGCAATGGTGGTTGGTTCAATCATAACCGCATCCCGGTCTGATATGGAATCAGGCAGAATATAGCAGTCAGCTTCCGGCACCGCGATAAACTCCCGATAACCTCCGTCAATATGAACGCCCCTTACCTTTAAATGATCACAGACATTGCCTCTTCCCTTACTGCATGGATAGCAGTGTCCGCAGCTGGTAACCTGGTTAACAATGACTCGGTCACCCACTTTTAATTTCTGAACAGAGGCGCCGGTCTCTGCTACTACGCCCACCATCTCATGTCCGATAATTCTTGGATATGTTGCTGCTGCATTGGTTCCGTGGTAGATACCAACATCCGAACCGCAGATTCCGGCAGCTGTCATTTTTACAATCACATTATTTTCTTCATCAAGAACAGGTTTTTCTATATCAATTACCTTTAATTCTCCCGGTTTTACAATCTGTACCGCTTTCATATGATTCATCTCCTTTATGTCTTAGCGTACCTCCAGATATCTGGAAAGAATTTCATCCATTTCTTCTTTCCGGCTTTCTGTTAAAGGCAGCATGGGCTTTCTTACTTCACCGGCTGGAATCCCCTGATTGGAAACGATGTGCTTTAAGTTTGCGCAGAGACCATTTTTCAAAAGCACATCCAAAATGTTGTTGGATTTGGTCTGAAGAGCTCTGGCTTCTTCCTCTTTTCCTTCCAGGTACAATTCCATGATCCGTTTGAACTGGGGCAGCATGAAATTGAAGCTGCTTCCAATAAATCCATCACAGCCAAATGCAAGAAATGCCACCATGGAGCTTTCAAAACCTCCGTAACAGATGATATCGGAATTTATGTTTTTGATTCGTTCCATCTGAAGAAGATTTAAATTGGTGTGCTTGATTGCTCCAATTGCTCCGGATTTAATAAGTTCTCTGGTCTCCGGATTATTTAGATCCAGCTCCCTGTGAGTGCTTGATGGGATATTATAGTAGAGGACGGATTCCCCCACTGCCTGGGCAATATCGTAATAGTATCCTGCAATTTCCTTCTCCGAAAATCCAAAATACAAAGGGGGGGTGGCTGCAATGCCGCGAATTCCAAGTTCCTTTGCTTTCTTTGCGTAAAAAATGGCTTCCTCTGTGCTGATGGCACCTACATGTGCATAGAGATCACAGCGGCCTTTTAACTCCGATGCCAGTTCAAACGAACGGATCCGTTCTTCTCTGGTTAACAGAAAGCACTCACCGGAGCTTCCTCCGATAAAGAAGCCGTCTGCACCTTCTGTAAGGTTTCTTTCCCAAAGCTGTCTGGCTGAAGTTTCGTTGATTTTACCCTGTCTGTCAAATGGTGTTATTGAAGCAACAATTAATTTTTTCATGTTAGTATGTCCCCCTGACATTTAAATGAACCCCATATTGTGCCGGTCTGATTCCGGAACGAAATAAGAAATGGGTGTCTCAAAAAGCAGATAGCAGGATACTTTCACACTGACTCTTTGGGACACCCTCCCTTCTCTTGAGAAAATTACCGTTCTTTTCCTTCCAAAGCATGTACCATTTCCACTACAAACTCGTGGGTCGGAACAGGTATCCCGCATTTACCAGCTGCTCTTACAACGGAACCGCTGATCATATCCACCTCAGTTTTCCGTCCATTCTGTATATCAGCACGAATTGAGGTACATCCATTTGGTGACATTTCTGATGTCTTTTTTACTTTTTCTATAATTTCTTCTGCATCTGCTTCCAGACCCAGACCATGAGCCACAGCCACCGCTTCGCGGATCAGCCGCACCGTCATATTCCAGGCATGTTCATTGGCAGCAATGTATCCCATATCTACCTGCAAAATACCGGTAACTGCACTTAAGGAAACATTGGTAAACAGCTTGTTCCAGATCAGCTGCTGAATATTGGAATGAATCTTCACGGAAAAACCGCAGCATTCAAATTCCTCTTTCAGCCTGGGAAGAAATCCATGACTGTCTTCTGTGAGCATTCCCACATTGGTATTTCCCGTTCCGCCTCTCCTGATAAATCCAGGACCCAGAACTGCTCCGTTGTCTTCTGTTGTGCCAATAATAATGTGATCCGTGGGAGCAAATTCTTCCAGAATATCTTCATGACCGGAGCCATTTTGCAGCGTCATTAAATAGGTATCTTTGCCGATCAGGTTCTTGCCTGATGCAAGTGCATCCCTGGAGTACAGGGATTTCACAAAAAGAAGTACCAGATCCATGACCGGAAGACCTTCTGCAGAAGTAACTGCATTGGGTTTGTATATGTTTTCTTCCCCATTCTCCTGAAGTCTGATTCCTTCCTTCCGGATATGTTCTACTATGGCAGGGGAAGTATCGATCAGATAAACTTCATGCTTTTGGGACAGATGACCGCCATAGATGGAACCCATGGCTCCAGCCCCGATTACTGCAATTTTCATATCCATTCACCTTCCGTTATCTGGAAAACTCTGCTATACCCTCAATGGCATAAGCACGAATCGGGCAGGAATCAAGACCTTTGATCGGAATTGGTGTATAGGACATGAAGAAGGTGTCGGTTGTCAGCTCCTCTAAATTCTTAAGCACTTCTAAGAACACCACATCAACCTCCATTAAAACATCATGGAATGCAGAAACATCGGTGTTGTTGCTTTCAATGGATACACCATCGCCGAATCCCACACATTTCACTTTCTTCTCTTTCAGCCACTCAGCTGTTTCACGGCAGATAAAAAGTCTCTTATCTTCCTCTGTGTTGGAAGCTGGAGTAAATGGAGGCAGCTTATACTGGGAATCCAGAATTACGATATCGCCTTCTTTAATCCTGTCACCGCAGGCTTTCTCTAAATCTTCTGCCTTGATTTTTCCGTTGGGCTCCATATGGGTAATGCTTACATAAATGGCACGTCCCATAAATGTGCTGATTGGAAGGCCCTGAACATCAGTCCAGTTATCATTGTGATGATACGGACATTCTACATGGGTTCCTAAATGGCTGGTTAAATCCATGATGGTATGGAAATCCGGAATTGGGCCGCCTGTGTTAAAACGGAATAAATGGCAACGTCTTGATTCGGTAGCCGGATCCAGCTGCTTTGTTAAATCGATTACTCTTAAACCATTTCCTAATTGTGATACGCTCATTTGATTTTCCTCCTGCGAGATAAAATATTATTTTTCTTACTGCTACTATTATACCTGTATACCGGTATACCGGTCAATCATTTTTTGTTGACTTGTGAAATTTTCTAGGGTATGATAGGCTAAAACCCATGAAAGGAGTTTTTCATGTACGATAGCGGTTCCCTGCAGTCACAGGCTTATAATACCATCAAAGAACAGATTTTATCCAAATCACTGGACTCCGATCTTTTATATTCAGAGACCAGACTTGCAAAAGAACTTGGAATTTCACGGACTCCCCTTCGGGAAGCTCTCCAGTGCCTTTCCCAGGACGGCTACATCACCATCATTCCCAGCCGGGGATTTAAGATTCGCCGGCTGGATAAAGAAACCATGCGTGAATCCATCGAAGTCCGCTGTGCCATTGAAGGTTTCTGCGTTCATCTGGCTGCTTCTTTAAGAGGTGAGGAACGGTTTACAACTCTTCTTAAAGATATGGAAGAGTCTCTTAAGAGACAAAAGGCCGCACTGACTTCAGACAACTTCCCAGCCTCATTTACGGAGGAGGACCATCAGTTTCATATGCTTCTGGTCCATTTCGCCAGGAACAGTGAATTTGATCATTTATTCCAGCGCCTCCTTTATATGATCCATCTGACTACAGCCAATGCCCTTACTGTTACAGGACGGACACAGGCCACCTTAGAGGAGCATGAAAATTTTTATCAGCAATTAAAGGACGGAAATACCGATCAGGCTTATCAGGTTCTGATTGCTCATTTAATGATGCCTCTTGGCATGAATTTGATCTGACAAAAGCCAGCTGCTACAGAGCTACCTTTACTACCACTTTTTTGACCTGGCAGGGAACTCCTGCCACGCAGCGGGGCTTATGAGCATCCTCAGGTGCAACGATGATTAAATCTCCCTCTTCCAGAAGTACACTGCCGCTTAGTCCCGGCTCTTCATAAAAGATTAAGTCGTTCTCCTCCCGGCGTTCTTTAACCGTAAGTCCTTCCCGTTTGCACACACCAAACTGCTCCCTTCCGGAAACTACGTACTGGATATCGAAGAACTTTTCATGAGTTTCAAATGAAGCCTCATCTGGAGAAATTGTGATGTACTCCTGAACATTTGCCACAACCTGGTCGCCAGCAATTGGATAGCTCCCCGGCTGAAGGGATGCGATGTCCGTTGATCTCAGCCATTCATAGGCCTTTGTAAATTTTTCTTCCAGATAATTATATTTCTCTGCTACTGTGATATTAGAAAACAGCATAATCTTCTCCTCTTTCCTCTTAACAGGGCTGTGTTTTATTTACTTGCAATATCTTTTGTTTCTAAGTTTCCCTCAGAGATGGCAACGATCTGATTCCAGATCAGTTCATCCACATTGACTCCGTTTTCCATACTTTGCTTTCTTGTTTCTATGGTGCGCTCGCCTGGACAGGTAACTTTGCCTCCCTCTTTTTCCGGATGGCTGGCATCTGCAGCTGCTACTCTCTTGTTTAACATTTCCTGAATTTCTTCCCTGGTGCCGAACAGATAAGGATCATAGGCAATGAAGATCTGACAGCATCCGGTACAGCTTCCTCGTCCTTCCTCATCCAGATTCAGACCGCTTTTTCCGTTAGCCATAAGAGCAGCCGCCAGATCCAGAGCAATGGCCATGGAACTTCCCTTCCAGTAACCGGTAGGAAGAATTCGTTTGCTTTCCTCAATTGCTCCCGGATCATCGGTTAAATTACCTTCTTTATCAAATCCGCCTGGAAAAGGAAGCTTTTTGCCTGCCAGACGGTAAACTCCAAGTTTTCCGTAAGCATACTGGCTCATTGCCATGTCAAGTACGATGGGACCGTCTTCTCTTGGAATAGCAATACAGAAAGGATTGTTTCCTACGCCCGGTTCATCGCTTCCCCAAAGCGGCATACAGCTTTCCGTATTAATCCAGCTCATTCCCATAAATCCAGCTTCTGCCATTCTCCATGCATATGTGCCGCCACGCATCCAGTGAGTCGTGTTTTTTAATGCAACGCAGCCGATTCCGTGAACTTTGGCAAGCTCCATGGCGCGGTCTGCACAGAAAAGAGCATTGGTTATGCCGATTCCCAGATGTCCGTCGTAATTTTCTACTGCACCCTTGCCACCGATTAATTCCGGCTCACCTTCCGGATCTACCAGACCGCCTAATACATACTCCACAAAACGGGGAACACGGTTTAAACCATGGCTTTCCACACCATCTGCACTGGACTGGGCATGAACTTCTGCACAGATTTCCGCCTTTTCTTTGGAAAGCCCTGCCTGCAGCAGTGCTTTCTCTACGGTTTCTTTTACTTTTTCATAAGGAACTTTTATACTCATATCTTCTCCTTTTCTCCTGCCTTTTTTTCTCCTGCCGTTTCTACTCTGACGGTTCCTGCGGGGCCGGTCTGGGTTCTCTCTTTGCGGCCTGCATCATCTCTTCATACAATCCGCTTGCCTCTTCCGGAGAATAGCCGTAAACCAGAAACACATCCATGAGATACGGAGAATATCCGATCTTCATAATTTCCCGGGCAAATCCCATTGCTGCAATTTCACTAAAAGCAATTACATTGGAATCATTATGAATGAATCCCAAAGACCAAAGTCTTATCTTCTCCGTCTTTGTAAAAATTTCATGCTTATATCGTTCTTCTACAAAATGAAAGAGTTCGTGGGCCAATAAAAGTCTGCTTACATCAAGCCCTTCTGTCAGAACCTGAGTTACCTCCGGTTTCAAAAACAGTCTGGCCGCCTTGTTGACTGCATCCATATAAATACAGATCTTATCGGGTACCCGAAATTCTGCAAACAGCACACGATCCGTCTTTTCCGGAAATTCCGGATAAGAGACGTTCATTCCCATGGCTTTTGCCAGCTCCCTGGGATCCTGGGTTCCATATTCTCTGCATACTATACCAGCATACTCTTTTCCGCATGCAAGGCTCTTTTCCATCCATTCCCTGCGCTGGTCATCATTAAATTTTCCATTGAGGGGCTCTCTGGAAAATGCATAGCCATACCATTCCCAGGGTTCAATTTCTGCAAGATCAGAAAGCATGTCTCCAATAGGGCGGATTGGAAAATGGGGGCGTTCATATCTTTGCTGGCTTGGTCTGCCTAAAAGCCCCGCCCCAATGGGTTTTAAGGCTTCCCTGAATTCTTCTTTTGTCATAATTTTTAACTTTCTCTGACAGAGGCGATAATCAGAACTTCCTCTTCCGGCTCCCGATCACCCAGATCCAGACTCATTAACAGCATAACCTGTTCCAGATCCACTGCGCTGTAATCACTGACTCTTGGTCCTACGCAGACATAAAAGTCTGGGCGCAGTACGGTATCTGTTTTAAAGACTGCATTTTCATTCCAGATTTTTTCAACAGTTTCCTCATAATTCTTAATATGGCATTTCTCAACAACACCATCGGAACACTGTACCTTGATAAAACCTTTCTTATCAACGATTCTAAGGGGTGATTTTCCTTCTCTGCTGCCCTGGTATACAAAGAATTTATCGGTCTTATCCGCCAGTCTGATATCGGTAACTTTTGGACCGAAATCCTCTTCTGCCAGTTTACGCGCTTCTGGTTCATCACATTCTTTTAACAGATCGGTTGTCTTAACCTCTGTGGAACCGGTAGCAATGGCGGTAACCTTGCCGGTCTGATTATCAATTTCAATGTGGATTTCCACTGTATCTGGAGAAGCACCGGAACTAACTGCAAGATCTGCCGCTTCTTTCTTTAAATCCCTGATGTCTTCCTGGCTTGGATTTGGAATAACACGTTCTACCACATCACGAACCATGGACAAAGCCACACCAATGGAGGAAATTACTTCCGCATTCTCCGGAATGCTGTACTGAAGTCCCATCTTCTCTGCACAGTAAGGTACTAAGGAAGCAGCTCCGCCTCCGCAGCCAACCAGTCTCATGCTGTCATGATCCAGCTTATATTTATCTGCCAGAGCGTTGATACAGGCACTTACCTTTTCGTAATCCTTATCAAGAATCTGAGTAGCAAGTTCTTCCACTGTAATGCCAAGTTTGTCTGCCACCGGCTTCATCGCCTTGCGGGCAGATGCCGCATTGCCGTGTGCAAAATACTTCTCGTCAATCAGCCCAAGAACATTGGCTGCATCTGTGTTTGTAAAACAGATTTTCTTTCCGTTTTTTAAACGCAGAGTTACATAGTCAGCAGGATCACCCGGCTTTGGACTTACCAGTTCAATCTGGGGATCTTCAATTTCTTCTTCCGGTAAAAAGCATGCATACTCGCAGCCTGCAATATGAGCGGAACGCGGGCCTACGTCCACAACAGCCTTGTCGCTGATACGGACCATGGATCCTCCTGCACAGCCTAAGATTCTTACATCCAGGGAGTTAATGTAGGTATCATGACCACCGATTTTCGCATAATCCACACCAGGCCTTCCGTTCTTAATAACACCGATATTGGTAGTGGTTCCTCCTACTTCGAAGTAGATGGCATTGGAAGCACGAAGATACATTAAAGATCCCATAACAGAAGCAGCCGGGCCGGAAAGAGCAGTAAGAATGGGACGCTTCCGCATCTCATTGATTTCCATAACACCGCCGTCACCTCTCATGATCATTAACGGAACTGTAATCCCTGCCGCACGAACTGAACTTTCTGTGGCATTTGCAGTAGACATCATCTTTGGAAGTATGGATGCATTAATTGCAGCCGTACGGGTACGGCGGGTCAGACCATACAATTTTGTAATATCAGAAGCCATAGTTACCGGCACATTTTTCTTCTTTGCACAGTCGTGGATGCGAAGCTCCTCATCCATGCTGTCTACACCAAATGCCATAGAAGCCACTACTACCTTGGCTCCCTGGTCCAGGAGTTCGCTGATATTCTGATTAATGACATCCTCAGTCAGCATTTTTTTCTTTATAAACGTATTGTAAACCTTGATCATACGTCCTACTTTTTCATCCAGCACAATATCCTTCAGCGCCAGCTGACGTTTTGCCAGAAATCCTTCCAAACCGCCTCCGGCAACGCCTACCACACCGACAGAAGCAACGTCGCCTTCAATAAAAGCATTGGTCGCCTGAGTGGTTGAATGGGCTACGAAAACTACATCTTCCGGTGAAATATTACTCTCCCGCATACAGTTTCTAAAGCTCTGTACAACACCGGCAGCAACGCCATCTTTATCATCATGTGTGGTCTTCACTTCATTTTTCCCAATAATTTCATGGGTTTCATTGTCCATGGCTACGCATTTGGTATAAGTTCCGCCTACGTCAATGCCCATTCGGACTGCTCTGTGTTCACGCTCTGCCATTGTATTCCATTCCTTTCCAGATAGATAAGTCAAATTTTACTAACAAAATTTTCATGTACTGCTCCTCAATTACAATTGTTGAAAAGCGTCCGGGTACGCAGGGGGCGCGCCCGGACAGGGGTTATCTTTTGGGGTTTTGAGAGTTTGTCTCCTTGTCCGAGACTGTTATTAAGACAGGAACCATGCAGCGCCAAGTCCACCTAACATAATGAATGTAGCTACATACTGCAGCACTCCGGCAAAATATGCATTGGGTATGGAAAGCTTTAAGAAGTCTCGTGATTCAACCTTCGAATAAGCAAGTCCCCATGCAACCCATGACTGAGTAATACAGCTTCCGATATTAACGGTAATAGTCGGAATTGCAAATACCGCATAGAGGAATGGAACTGAGAAAGATGCAACATTGGAAAGCACACCAAGTGTTGCTGCGCCGCAGCCTACTAAGGTCATCGGTCCACGGAACAGACCCATGCAAAGAAGTACTGCAAATACAATACAAACAACGATCTCGCTTCTTGGCATAACATTACCAAGAATCACCTTGAAGTAAGGAGAAGCAAGAGCTGCAACTGAGTTAAACATAGGAAGAGTAAGAAGGAATCCTACCAGCGGAGCGGTATCTACCACACCGTCATAATAAAGCTTGTTTACAAGCTGACAGTTCTCTTTGAAGCTACCTTTCATTCTTCCGCAAAGGAAAAGTGCAAGGAAACCAGCAATTACGAAACCTCCGATTACGGAGAAGTCCAGCCAGATTTTTAATACAACCGGAACTACCGGAAGAATTAAGGTATAAAATGGTGCATTTTTCTGCTCGGAAGCAGCGCCTCTTGTCTGAGCAGCCCATGCATGAACTGTTTTTGCACGCTTTAAATAGAAGGCAGCCAGAACAGTTGTAATAACCAGCATGATAATAAGAGCAGCGTAGCCCCAGTGTGCAGCATACCAGCCCAGTGTGAATTCAGGCATCTGGTCGGGTTTTAAGAAAAACGCACGATACTGTGTGAAGTTAACCGGATTGATATAAATACCTGCTGCAACGGATCCCATGAATGTAAACAGAGCCACAGATTTTGGAATTCCCAGAGACATAAGAATGGGAAGTACAATAACACCGATTGCAATTACCGGGCCTGCACCTGTCATGGCAGTAAAAATAAGAGCAGTTACTACATTTAAAAGTGCTACTGTTACAAATGGCTTGTCTCCGCCTAACTCAACAGTTTTGCGGATCAGGGTTGAAGCAATTCCGGTATCCATAAGTACACGGCCAAACCAGGCACCCCAGCATACGTTTACCAGAGTTGTTCCCCAGCCTTCTGGTGCTGACTGATAAATCTTATTTAAGGCAGCAATCAGAGTATTGTCTTTTCCAAACTGCAGAATCGGATTGGAAGCAAGAAATGACTGGCTTACAAACAGTGTTCCTCCAAGTGGAAGAATGGTCCAAAGAAGAGTAATCAGCAAGAAGCCGATCATCAGGTTATGGCCTTTGATACAGTAATACGCCAAACCAAAGAATGAAATTAATAAAATAATACCAATAATGTACTCCACAATAATACCTCCTATAACTTTTTATTCCCCATACTGCTGATAATAGTTAACCGGTCTGCCAATTAGCAGCCTATTCTCAAAACCTGGATTCCCCGCTCCTTTCCTCTCATATGGTATTTCTATTTCTAACCGTACAGACTTCCTATGCCTGTCCGGAAAAGAACTGTGGATAAATATCCCGAAGTGTGCCTGCATTCCATAAAATAGTGTTAAAATGGTTGGCACAGATCAGGCTGGCTGCTTCCGCATCCTTTCTCCTTAAATTATCAAGGAGAAGCCGTCCTTCTACCTGAACATGTTCCCAACTGGTCAGGGAAGACATATCAATGCGGTAGTTGAATGTAGTAAATTGAAGATAGTTTAATCGAAGCAGATCTGAGTCAATGGTTCTAAATACCTCCCAGGCATATTCCCGTCCGCAGAAAGCGGAAAGAAGATAATGTACCTGCTGCTCTATCACCAGAAATTCCAGGGGATTTTCTTTATTTATCTCCAATTTCTGTCGATTTAAAACCTCTTCCAGCTGTTCAAACTGATTATCAGTTAATCCTTTTCGGCAAATCTCCTCGATCATGGCCTGTTCCAATACAGTATGAGAAAAAACTACCTGTCTGATCCGTTCTAAATCAAGTAAAGTAACTTCCGTACCGCGCTGCGGATAGACTACAATGTATCCTTCTTCAACCAGCTTTGAAAGTGCATCTCTAACCATGGTCCGGCTGGCATTCAGCTGACTTGATAATGTATTTTCACTCAGTCGTTCTCCCGGTTTAATAGTCAGATTCAGTATCTGCATTCTCAGTTGATTATAGATATCATTTCTCTGGTTTCCTTTTTCAGCTTCCAATTCTGGCATTTTTCTTCTCCTTTATATCAACGGATATGAAATGCATACAAGTATTCCGTTCTATTAAGATTGCATATCAGTATCCCGCCAAATGCATATCAGTTAGCATTTGCTACTTTATAGCGGTCTTCCTTTTTGTAAAATATAACACATCTATTTTTGAAAATCAACTATATTTTTCATGTTTTATACATCATTCCATAGTTTTTCTCCAATATCGACGTGTTTTTGCACAACACTTTTTTTAAAACCTCCTGTTTTTACCCTTTTCAAGATTGCATACAAGTTAATTTTTCCTGATTTTCGTACAGAGCTAGTTAATTTCCAATAAAAAACAGACTCTGACATTGTACTGATACTGTCAAACTCTGTTTTTTATACCTTATTTCAGGTTGTCCTTTTAGTCAGTCCCATTGGATGAAATACGTGTTACACCGCTTCGATTTCTTTGATTTTTCGATACAGGGTAGATCTGGAAATCCCCAGAATATCCGCAATATCGGTTTTAGAATACCCCCGCTCCAGCATGGTTTTTATCTGTTCCTTTGACATTTCCTCCAGCCCGCTGTAACCGGGATCGTTTTCAGGAAGAAGATTCTTTTTTCTTAATTCCTCCACAGTCACTCTGCCTGAGAACTCTGCAGCAATCCGTTCAAGAATAATCTCCATGCTGTGTTTTCCAATCTCAGTAAAATGATTTCTTAAATATGTGAGCAATTCTACAGACAGTTCCACGCCTTTATTATCATAAAGCCGCCTGTAATAATTAAGACCTGAAGTTACATAACCGCGGAATTTTACCATATCTTTTTCCATTCCTTCAAAGCTGATCTTATAACGGGCAATAAGGCGGTATAGTTCAGGGGAAAACAGCTGCTGTTCCACCAGAGATTCCAGTTCCCTGTCAACGCAGAATAAAAACCTGACATTAGAACGTACCGATTTATCATGGGTTTTAAATTTACCAGTCTTCATAAAATCAGAAATATAATGCTGAATATACAAAGGCATTTTTTCCGGCTGGACAATTACCACCGTACAACCGTCCGCATTTTTTAAGACTCCATACTCATCCATCATATAGATTTCAAACAAATCCCTGTAAAGGTTATCGGAATAAACCACATACAGATCATGAAGATTTCGTTCCGACGTGTTAAATACCGCTTTGGCAAGAAGAAGGTTTAACTCATTATCCGAACTCTGAATAAGTAAATTATGGTTTGTTTTTGCCATTTCCCTTGCCATTTGAAGCTCCTGGGCTGAGAAGTACTTTTTAAGCCAGTCAAACGTCACCAGGGAGCCCTGTTCCGATATGTTTATCCGTTTTACAAAATCACTTTGAGGTTTAAAATAAAACAGAGTCCCGAATTCCGTATCGCTTAAATAAATCTTTTTACTGGAAACCACGCCATGAAACAGATGGCCTTTCAACTCAAAAGTCAGCCGTTCATTGCTGATATCCTCGTGGTTTTCAAAATAATCCTCTATTAATTGAAACGGAAACAGTTCCTTCATGCTGCTTCCCAGCATATCCTTTTCCAGATGTATCACATCGCAGAAACGCTTGTTAACATGAATGATATTTCCGAAATAGTCAGTGTAAATAACCGCCTCAAACATCTTGTCTATAATAGCCTCAATCTCTTTTAAGCGGTTTTCCAATCGGATGGTTCTTGTTTCATTTTCTATTTTTCCGGAAATAAGCTCCGCAAAATTCTCCAGAAATGAAACGGTTGAATCCAGGCTTTCAAATAAAAACTTGGCTCTGTGTCTGGTTAATATAAGAGCAAGGGCACCCACTGCCTGATTATCAACCCTTATGGGTACTCCAACAAAACTGCTCATTTTACATTCCCGGTACTGATCGCATTTGCGGCAGCCGGCAAGACGTGATTTGTCCTCTACAATCACATTTCTGTTCTCAATTAATATGGTGGATATGATGGTGCCGATCCTGATATCGGTATAAAGGTTTAAGTATTTAAAGGAACTTCCCACTATGTTCATATTGGTATCTATAATCAGTATGTCTGTATCCAGTGTATCAGAAATAATTCTTGCCAAATGATTGGTATAACCTCCTATTAACCCCAACAGGCTTTTCTCCATCCCCGCACCTCACAAATATTCTTTTATAAACGCCAAACAGGGATGCTGTATTCGTACAACAACCCTTTTGGTGAAACAGTCTGATTCTGTTTATTATTCCCGATTCTTGTTAAAGGTTACCTCACAGATGGAGTCACCCTTTGCAATGGTCTTTCCCAGATGGAAGGTGAAATCCTCAAACTGGGAGCAGATTCCACGGTCTCCATCCATGGCAATTTCACACATCTCTGCAATCAGTTCCTCATCATCGGTCAGCTTTCTCCATGCAGCTACAAGCGGGCAGTGGTGAAAAGTGATTTCCAGTTTGTCATCGGTGCATTCTGTATCCATCTCAAAGATGTTTCTCACATTGTCACTGACAAATTCCTTCTCAAAAGCCTTTAAGTCACTGGTCTTTGTATATTTGTTCTGACCATGGAAGCAACCGCATTTCTTAATGGCATCATGGGCAAATTCACTGTCTAGCCCTCTTTTCTTAGCCTCTGTGAACATATAGTAGAACCATGTGGCTCTATGCTCGATTCCGTCCCGTAAATCCTTGATGTGCTGACCTCTGTCTTCCGGTGTGTTGCTGTACATAACTGTTCCTCCTTAGAAATTAATTTTTTCTTTTATGCAATTCATTAACGTTCCGATTTGATACGACATGGTAACTGCTCCCGGATCCAGGTGTCCAAGCCCTTTATTGGCCTGGTAAGTTGCTCTTCCCTTTACCGCTTCCATGTTTTTTGTATTCTCGGCACCGTCAACGGCTGCCTGCTTCACAATTTCGCAGATTTCCAACTCACTTACCCCATCAGAAATCCCCTTCTTATATGCCATGACTGCCGGTGCAAGGCTGTCAATCATGGTTTTAAATCCTTCTTTTGCCTGCCCTCTGGACATAATTGCCTCCAGCATGGCTTCCAGGCTGTCACAAACTCCCTGGCAGTCCAATGTCTCTTTGCCCTTTACCGCTTTGGCTGCCGCAAGGTAGGCAGATCCGTAAAGCACTCCGGAGGAACCTCCGATTACCGCCATCATGGTCTTACCAATCTCCTTAAATTCCTCACTGATGGGAAGCTGCCCCAGTTCCTCATACTTCTCAACCAGTTTTTCAAAACCCATATTAATATTGGACCAGTGATCCCCGTCTCCAGTAGCCAGGTCAAGCTCTGTCACATAGTCTCCGTTTTCATGAATCAGTTCATATGCTTTCTTTATGTAATCCGCATAATCCTTACCTGTTAATTCAAATCCCATCTTTTCACCGCCTTATCTGATTTTTAAAGCCGGAGTATCGCAGGGGGCGTCAAGAAGCTCCTTTAACTCGTCATCCAGCTTCATAAGGGTTAAAGAACAGCCAGTCATATCCAGTGCGGTCATATAATTTCCCACAAGTGTTTTATAAGCCCTGATATTCTTTTCTTCCAACAGCTTCTGAACTTCCATATTCAGGATATAGAGTTCCATCATAGGAGTACCGCCAAGACCATTTACCAGCACTGCCACTTCACTTCCGGTATAATCATAGTCCTCAAGAATCTTCTCAAGCAGAATTTTGGCAGTCTCTTTTGCCGTTTTAACCCGGGTTCTTTCTACTCCCGGCTCTCCATGGATTCCCATACCAACCTCAATCTCGTCATCTTCCAGGACGAATCCGGGCTTTCCAACTGCCGGAAGAACGCAGGGGCTCATGGCCATTCCCATGCTTCTGATATTGGCAATGGCTTTTTCCGCTGCTGCTTTCACCTCTTTTAAGTTACCGCCAAGCTCTGCTTTTGCCCCTGCAATCTTATGGACAAATACAGTGCCTGCAATGCCCCTTCTTCCAGTGGAATAGGTACTGTCAGGAACAGCCACATCATCCTTAACAACTACACTTTCCACCTGAATATCCTCTGCCTCTGCAAGATCAGAGGCAAGTCCGAAGTTCATAATGTCTCCGGAATAATTCTTAATAATTAAAAGAACTCCTTTTCCGGAATTCATCCGGTTTATGGCATCGCCAATCCGGTCAGGACTGGGGGAGGAAAATACATTTCCCGATACAGCCGCATCAAGCATGCCTTTTCCCACATAACCTGCGTGAGCCGGTTCATGACCAGCCCCGCCTCCGGAGATAACCGCCACTTTATCCTCTTTCTCCTTCCGTGATATCACTTCATATCCCGGAGTATACAAAAGTTCCGGATGGGCAAGTTCCATTCCGCGAAGCGCCTCCCCTACTACGTCCATGGGTTTGTTAATAATCTTTTTCATGGTACCTCCTTTAACCTAAGCCTAAATATGCTTTTTTGATTCTTGGATCATTTGCAATTTCTTTGACATCACCTGACATGGTGACTTTCCCATTTTCCAGTACATATGCTCTGTTTGAAGCGCTTAATGCCATATTGGCATTCTGTTCAATGAGAAGAATGGTTACTCCCTGCCTGTTAATCTCTTTTATCAGATCGAAAATCAGCAGCACAAAGTTTGGTGCCAGGCCAAGTGACGGCTCATCTAACAGCAACAGCTCAGGTCCGCACATCAACGCCCTTCCAATGGCAAGCATCTGCTGCTCTCCTCCGGAGAGAGTACCTGCTGACTGCCTGATTCGTTCCTTCAGCCTGGGAAATATCTGGTATACACGCTCGTAGCTGTCAGCAATCCTTTTTTTATCGTTTACGGTATAAGCGCCAAGGCGAAGATTCTCCTCCACTGTAAGAGCAGGAAATACCTCTCTGCCTTCCGGCGAAATACTGATTCCCAGCTTAGTCATTGTATGAGGCGGGCTGTTGGTAATTTCCTTGCCCATAAACTCAACCCTGCCTCCGGATGATCTTGCAATTCCAACGATGGTATTTAACAGGGTGGACTTACCGGCTCCGTTGCTGCCGATTAAAGAGACGACTTCTCCTTTTCCAATCTCCATATTCACGCCTTTGAGAGCATGTATGGGACCGTAATGAGTATTTAAATCAGTTATCTTCAGCATCCTTATGCACCCCTCCCAAATAAGCCTCAATGACTCGTTCATTGTTTGCAATTTCCACAGGAAGCCCCTGGGCAATTGGTTTTCCGTGATCAATTACATATATCCGGTCTGAGATATTCATAACCACACTCATATCGTGTTCAATGAGGAGTACGGTATACTCCTTCTGCTTTAAGGAACGGATAAAAAGCATCAGCTCCTCTGATTCCTTCGGATTCATTCCCGCTGCCGGTTCATCTAATAGAAGCAGCCCTGCACCGGTAGCAATCGCCCTGGCAATTTCCAGTTTCCTCTGGTCTCCATAAGGCAGATTGGAGGCATAGTCATCTTTTCTGTGCTCCAGTCCCACGGATTTAAGAAGTTCAATGGCCTGCAGCACCTTTTCATCCTCTTCCTTGCGGTATCTCGCCGTACGGAAGGTAGAATCAAAAAAACTGTAAGAAGTCTTTATATGTGCCCCGATCAGTACGTTTTCGATTACCCTCATATCCTGAAACAGCCGGATATTCTGGAAGGTCCGGGACATTCCCGCCATAACAATATGTTTGGGTTTTTTATTCTGTATCTCTTCTCCGTTGAAAACTATGGTTCCTTCATCCACCTGGTACACACCCGTCAGCATATTAAAAACCGTGGTTTTTCCTGCACCATTGGGTCCGATAATCGAAACCACTTCCCCTTTGTTTATCTCAAAGCTTACCTGCTCTACTGCAACAATACCGCCGAATCTTTTGGTAATTCCTTTCACGGATAAATATGCATTGTCAGCCATTGTCTCCCGCCTCCTCAGTCTCCGCCGTTTTAAGCCGTTCCATGACCTGCCTGGATAATTTATATGGAAGCTGGGATTTCCAGCCAAGAATTCCCTGTGGTCTGAATCGCATCATCACCACCAGAATCACACCGTATAAAACAAAACGGTAAACCATTAAAAATCTGGACACTTCCGGAAGAGCGATTAAAATAGCAGCTCCCAGAAACATTCCCCGTATTGTTCCCATTCCGCCCAGAATCACAATGGAAAGAATCAGCGTGGATACGTCAAAATTAAAGGTATTAGGATCAACATATCCGATAAGGGTGGCATATAGTGCACCAGCAGCGGCACAAATGCAGGCTGACAGTACAAATGCCAGGATTTTATAGTAGGTAACATTAATTCCCATCATTACGCTGGCAAGCTCGTCTCCTTTTATTGCCTGCAGTGCCCTTCCTGTTTTTGATTTAACAAGAACCAGGCAGAAGACAGTGCAGACAGCCAGAATGATAATAACCAGATAGTACAGACCGTAATTTGCGATAGTAAGCTTCATGCCAAAAACGGCAGGCTTTGGAATATTTTTTACGCCCAGTGTACCATTGGTTACAGGAGACCAGTTCATCGCAATCATTTTTATAATTTCACCAAACCCCAATGTAACAATGGAAAGATAGGTTCCTGTCAGCCGGAGAGTCGGAAGTCCCAGAAGAATTCCCACAAGTCCAGCCACCACCATACCAAGAAGCATGGAAGGAAAGAAGTTTAGGCCAAGTCTGACTGCACAAAGCGAGGCCGTATAGGCTCCAATTGCAACAAACCCCGCATGCCCCAAGGATACCAGACCGGTATAGCCGGTAAGTATATTAAGTCCAAGACCGAACATGGCATAGATTGCCATCTTTACTATTACAGTCAGAAAATACTGGTTATTTACGCCTTTTGGCAGAAGGCAGAGAAATGCAGCCAGTAAAATAAGAAGCAGCTTTTGATTTTTGCTTATAAAGATTTCAAACTGATATAAAAAGCTGTGTTTTTCCATTCTTGTATTTGTCATACTTTATACCTTCGTGATCCCTTTCTTTCCGAACAACCCATTAGGTCTGACGATCAGAACAATAATTAATATGATAAATGCCATGGAATCCCGATAGGTGGATCCTAAAACAGTGGCTGCCATAGACTCAGACACTCCCACTATCAGCCCGCCGATAATTGCACCAGGCAGACTTCCAATACCGCCAAGCACAGCCGCAGCAAATGCTTTTAAGCCTGCCATAAATCCCATATTCGGGTAAACAATCTGATAATAGCTGCCTACCAGAGAACCGGCAATGGATGCGGATATTCCGCTTAAGAAAAAAGTAAATGAGATAACAAAGTTAACGTTAATTCCCATTAAGTTTGCAGCTTTTGGATTCTGTTCCGCTGCTCTCATTGCCAGCCCGATTTTTGTATAGAATACAATTCCAACCAGAAGCAGCATGAGAATCAGGGATACCACAAACATACCGATCTGTGTGGAGGAAACAACAATTTTCCCAATCTGGAGAGTTCCGAAATCGAACAGGGGCGGAAACGCCCGTTTTTCACTTCCAAATGCTACAATCAGAAGATTTGTTACAATATTGGAGATTCCAATGGTTGTAATTAAAGATGCAATGGGTATGGATTTCTTTTTTCTTAAAGGCTCCAGAGCAAGCTTATCAATCGCTACTCCAAGGACGCCTGTAAGCACCATACTGGCGATTAAGCCAGGAATTACGCCAAACCGGAGACCAATGAAAACCATTGCCATCTGAGCTCCGAAAGCATAGACGGAACCGTGAGAAAAATTGACCAGCCGGAGTATACCAAACACAAGGGAATATCCTACCGCAATCAGGGCATATCCCATTCCCAGAGCCAGTCCGTTAAATATCTGTTGTGCAATCATGGCTTCACCTTTCTGCGGGAACAGCGCCTGGCCATTCCCGCCGCTTAATCTAGTTCATCTTGACAAATTTTCCATCTTTAATTGTAACTTTGTTAAACTGCTTATCAACATCACCCTGCTCGTTGAACTTAATGTTTCCGGTTACTCCTTTGTAGGTGATCTCATTTAACTTATCTCTCACTTTTTCTGAATCCGTTGTACCCGCTTCCTTCATGGCAGTGAGAAGAATTCCCACTGAATCATAGGCCTGTGAGGTCAGGGCAGATGGCGAATTTCCATAGACTTTTTTATACTCATCCACATAAGCCTTTACATCTGCATCATCTGATTCTGAGAAGAAAATAACCGGAAAGCATACACCTTCTACCGCCTGGCCTCCCAGCTGAATCAGCTGCTGGCTGTAAGCATTGGAAAATCCAACAATGGAAATATCCGGGTTAATATTTTTATACTGCTTGGCAACCGGCGCTACCAGATTATACATTCCACAGCAGATCACCACATCCGCCCCTGCTTCATTCAGCTTTGTAATTGCCGGTGTATAATCATCAGATCCCTCCATTACTTCTTCATGGGCTACCACTTTTACATTGGGATCATTTAATCCAGTGATCAGATCTTTGATAATTCCGGATGTATTGGTTCCCCAGTCAGTCATAATGGATATGATCCCGATATTTTTCTTTTTCAGATCATGAACAGCAATATCCACCGAAGCCGCACCTTCTTTTGATATAACTGTATTATTTCTGAAAATATAATTTCCGATCTTAGAATAATCCGGGTGAGAAGCAGACGGTGAGATCTCAATAATCTTATTTTCCTGGTAAATAGGAGCTGCAGTCATACATACTCCGGAGGAGAAATGACCGATTATGCCGCTGATATCTCCATCGGATACAATTTTCTGTGCAATGGTGGTTGCTTCCTCTGATGTATTTTTATCATCATAAGGTACGATTTCAATCTGTTTGCCCAGTACCCCTCCCTGAGCATTCCACTGATCTGCCATTAATTTGGCTGCATTGGTAAAGCCAATTCCATATTCTGAATTATCTCCAGTCATCGGACCGGCTACTGCAATCTTGACCGTTCCTTCTCCGCCTGCTGCGCTGGTTCCTTCCGTCTTAGCCCCGGAAGTATTATTAGCTCCTTCTGAGCTCTGTCCATTCCCCTGTGCACAGCCTGAAAGTAACCCCGCAAGTGCCATCATTGCCAATGAATACCTGATAAACCCCTTTTTCATAACTGAAACTACCTTCCTTTCCTTATCTGAGTTATTGTCTTAACTCTGAACCATAATGTTTAAAATGACCTCGTCTGTCTCCTTCATCCCTTCCCTTGCCAGTGTTATTACCCCATCCACTGTCTTCTGGATATCTTCCTTTACAATCCCGTCTCCCGGCAGAAAAACGTGACCGTTCATGGATAAATAGCTGCCCATAATTGCCGCATCCACGCTGGAAGCAATCTTTGCTGCACAGGAAGCACTTGCACCATCGCATACAATTCCCGATGTATTGGCCAGAGTATTGATAATGGTGTTTTCAATCTGTTCCCTCTGACCTCCCATTAAGTAAGTAATTCCCGCACCTGCACCAGCTGCCGCACTTACCGCTCCGCAATAAGCAGACAGCCTGCCCATACGGTACTTCTGATAAATGGCAATCAGATTGCTGAGCACCAGTGCCCGGTACAGTTCGTCTTCTTTGCTTCTGAGGGTCTTTGCATACTCAATCACCGGAAGGGATACTGTCATTCCCTGATTACCGCTGCCGGAATTAATGACTACCGGAAGCTCGCAGCCGTTCATCCGGGCATCCGAACCGGCCGCTGCCACTGCTTTTGCCCTGATTTTTACGTCATCCCCGTAAACGGATAAAAGTGTTTTTCCAATCTCAGCTCCATAGCTGCTTGACAGCCCTGCCTGAGCAATGTTGGTATTACATTCAATTTGTTCAGTAATCAGCCTCCTTACTTTTTTTAAGTCTACCTGTTCTGTAAATTCAAATATGGAATCCATATTCAGACAGCTGTAATCTACCTGTTCTTCTTCTCCGCCTTCCTTCTCTTCAAAAAGAACCTGCTTGTTTTTCTCAATTCCAGTTATCCCCAGATGTGTTTTTTTCAGTTCCACCTTAACCTCATTTAATCCCTGTGTCATAATTACGATCAAGTGAAGCTTCTCCGTGGTATCCAGCAATTCAACCCGGCATATTTTTTCCTGAAGCAGCCGGTTAGCAATCTGTAAATCAGATTCCCTGACTGATGTCAATACTTCAAGTCCCCTATCCGGATCTCCACCTGCTGCCCCCACTACTGCCGCTGCTTCTATTCCCTTCATGCCACCAGTCATGGGAACCACCACTGCTTTTGCATTCTTAATCATGTTCCCACTGCAGGAGACTGTTATTTTTTCAGGAATTGCTCCCAGATATTTCTTTGCCGTTGCACTTGCATATGCAATTGCAATAGGCTCTGTACACCCCAATGCTTTTACCAGCTCTGTCTCCAGGATATGTATCAGCTGGTCTTCTGTGGTTTTCTGCATGCTCCTCCGATCTGCTATGTTACTGCTAATTGCTACATTCATTTTTATGCTTGTTTTTCTTGTCGTTTTTTGTAGATTTATGTAGTACTTTTATGAATTCAGTATATCATTTGCATGCCTGCAATGCAATGAATTTTTGTGCATATTAACCAATATTTATCATTTTCAGCGTTTTTATTGGTTATTTTACACATTTATTTTGGTTATTTTATTGGTTTTAGATAGAGATCCCAATTCAAATGTATCATTTTGGCACACTTAGTTTTATTAAGTCAAAAATCTCCTGATTTATATCCCATTTTTTTGTTTCATTCCTGATATACAGGCATAAAAAATGCCGTGTACAGCAATAAAAAACTGTACACGGCATAACCGGTTTACTGAAATTATTATTTTACGGGATAAAAGCCTGAAGGCGCTTCACTTAAATTAATCATAATATTCTTTGTCTGGGTATAATGCTCCAGCATTACTTTATGAGTTTCACGGCCAACTCCGGAAGTCTTATATCCGCCAAAAGGAGCTCCCTCCGGGATTGCATTGTAGGTATTCACCCACATACGCCCTGTTTCCACAGCTCTCGCCACGCGTATTGCACGGTTTATGTCTCTGGTCCATACAGCTCCGCCCAGTCCGAATTCACTGTCATTGGCCATGGCAATCACTTCATCTTCCGTTTTAAATTTGATAATGCATGCGACCGGCCCGAAGATTTCTTCTCTTGCAACTCTCATATCATTGGTCACATCTCCAAGAAGAGTGGGACGGAGAAATGCACCTTTCTCAAGACCGCCTTCTGTAAATGCCTCACCACCGCATAGTACCTTGGCACCTTCTTCTTTACCAATCTCAACATACCCTAATATTTTTTGTAAATGACCTTTATTGATCTGGCTTCCCATCTGGGTATCTTCTTCCCATGGAAGTCCTACTTTCACTTTATTAAACCGCTCCACAGCTTCCTTAACAAAACGGTCGTATATATCCTCCTGTACAAATACTCTGGAACCTGCGCAGCATACCTGACCCTGGTTAAATAGGATCCCAAGCTGCACACCATCCATTGCCATCTCCCAGTCGCAGTCATTAAAGAATATATTTGCTGACTTACCGCCCAGCTCCAGGGTTGCAGGAATCAGCTTTTCTGCTGCAGCCAGGGCTACATTTCTTCCCACATCGGTAGATCCTGTGAAAGCCAGTTTTCTGAAGCCAGGATGCTCCAGCATATACTGACCTGATCTGGAACCGCCTCCTGAGATCACATTAAAGACACCTGCCGGAATCACATCCTGAATCAGTCTTGCCAGTTCAAATACACTTAAAGGAGTTGTGCTGGAGGTCTTAAATACAGTACAGCAGCCGCTTGCAAGAACAGGCGCCAGCTTCCAGGCAGCCATTAAAAACGGAAAGTTCCATGGAACGATCTGGCCCACCACGCCAATGGGTTCTTTTAAAATAAGGCTTAGCATATTATCTCCCAATATGCTGGCGCTTCCTTCCTCTGCCATAATACAGCCGGCAAAATAGCGGAAGTGCTGGGCAGCCAGGGGTATATCCACATTTAAAGTCTCCCTGATCGGTTTTCCATTGTCCAGTGTTTCAACCATAGCCAGATGCTCTTTGTTTGCATCAATGATATCCGCAATTTTATTTAAGATAGCTGCTCTCTGGTTAACCGGAACATTCTTCCATGTTTCAAAAGCCTTCCATGCAGCTTTTACCGCATCATCTACATCTTCCTTTGTCGCTTCTGCACACTGTGCCAGTACTCTGCCGTCTGCCGGACAGGTAACGGTAAATGTCTTTCCATCGGAAGCAGGCTTCCACTCTCCACCTATAAATAATTGATATGTATCCTGAAGTGTAACATCCTTCATATGCTTTTCCTCGCTTTCATTTTGATATCTTTATTAGGCCTGTTATTGCCCATACTCATATATAATCATTATAGGCTTAATTATATGACTGTCAATTTAATTATTTTTTTCACATTTTATTTATATTTATTTATCTTTTAACGATTGTTATTTAACAATATATATTAACATGCTTGTTAAAACTTTTAAATATATTATCTGTCTTTTTATCAAGGCTGTTCAAATACTTCTATCCGCTTTGATTAAATTTTTTTCCATTAAATTCAATTAATAAGGAGAAAAATGGATACTTTGTTATGTTCTTAACGATTATAAGGTTCTGAATTGGCGGGGGGTAGAAAACAGATGGTATGTTACGATATATTTTTAACTAATCTAAACTGATTTGATCATGGTCCTTTTTTAATAGCACAAAAAAACGGGAAACCTCAAAATTGAAGTTTCCCGTTTTCAGTAAGAAGCGGGTGATGGGAATCGAACCCACGTATCTAGCTTGGAAGGCTAGTGTTCTACCATTGAACTACACCCGCAAGGATTTCAGAAATATTTCAAATGTGCTTCAGAAGCACAGTGCCCAAAGCCGGAATCGAACCAGCGACACGAGGATTTTCAGTCCTCTGCTCTACCAACTGAGCTATCTGGGCTTATTCTCCTGCAACATCAGTAATTTTACAAGATTTTACTCCAATTGTCAAGACAAGTTTTTAAAATTTTTGGAAAAAAATATAAAATATTAACATCTTATTTCTTGACTATATTCCAATATTATAATATGATAATTTTATCATATAAAAGGAGATAAATTATGTCCCTAAGTCACAGCATACTAGGTTTTTTGTCATATCAAAGCATGACCGGATACGATCTGGCCAAGGCATTTGGTTCATCTGTCCGGTTTTTCTGGTATGCACAGACCAGCCAGATCTACCTGGAGCTTAATAAACTGGAGAAGAAGGAGTTTGTCACCTGCGAAATCATAATCCAGACAGAAAAGCCCAGCAAAAAATTATATTCCATAACACCAAAAGGAAAAGATGAATTCTTACGCTGGCTGTCCCGGGAGAATGATGAATTATCCAAGGGCAGCAAAAATGCTTTTTTAATGAAAATTTTCTTTTCCGGCTGCAGGCCCCCCAAAGAATGCATTGATATGCTGTCTGATTTTATTAACGACTGCAGTCAATATCAAATTGAAATGCAGCAAATTCCTGGCAGCATCGGCCAGTATGGCAATCTTGTAGGATCGGAACAAAAACTTTACTGGGAAATTTCTGCAGATTTTGGCTACTGCTATATTCAAATGTGTGTAGACTGGGCCAAACGGTCCATTAAAAAACTGGAGGAACTGGAATGAATGTCCTGATTATCAACGGAAGCCCCAAAGGTGCTAAAAGCAATTCCCTGAAACTGACAGAAGCATTCCTTCAGGGAATGAAGGAAACATCAACGGTACAATCTGAAACCCTGACAGTTTCAAAGCTGGACATCAAACCGTGTATCGGCTGCTTTCACTGTTGGAAGAAGACCCCTGGAAAATGCTGCATCTCCGATGACATGACAGTGGTTATAGAAAAAATTCTATCTGCTGATGTATTAATATACAGCTTTCCTCTCTATTACTTTGGACTACCTTCCCAGCTAAAGACGCTGATAGACAGACAGCTGCCTATGGTCTTACCTTTCATGAATAATGGCACTCACAGCGGCGCTCATTCCTCCCGGTATGATATGTCAGATAAGCGTTATGTACTAATCTCAACCTGCGGTTTTTATACGGCGGAAGGCAATTATGATGCCATTGACGCCCAGTTTTCTCATCATCTGGGTAAAGGCGGTTATGAATCTATATACTGCGGACAGGGAGAGCTTTTTGGTATACCTGAATTAAAAAATCGAACAGAGGAGTATTTAGAATATGCCCGTGTTGCAGGCAGAGAATTTGCAGAAGGCAGCATAACCAAAGAAACCAGAAATCTGCTTTCTCAGCCTCTTTTTCCAAGAGATGTATTTGAACGTATGGCAGATGCCAGTTGGGGAATTGAGCCACCGGATCAGAACAGAGTACAGGAAAAGTCCCACCCAGCCATTACGTTTACCAGACAGATGGCCGCACTCTACCGAAAGGATTCCTGGAATGGAAAAGACCTTGTTTTGGAAATGCATTATACAGACGAAGATAAAACTGCCCAGTTGATCATGGGAAAAGACGGCTGTAAGGTTTTAACTCAGGACTTTCAGCCTTTTACCACCAGAATATCAACTCCTCTTTCTGTGTGGATGAGCATTGCAAAAGGCGAAATTGACGGCCAGACTGCATTAATGAAACATCTCTATCAGGTTGATGGCGATTTTCAGCTGATGCTTCACTGGGATGATTATCTGGGTTCTTCATCAAAACCCGATGTTCAACAGGTTGTTCCAGAAAAGAAAAGCAACATGACTCTTATGCTGCTCCCATGGTTTCCTCTTTGGTTCATAGGTATTACTCAACCTGTCTTGGGGGGAATTCTTTCGATTCTGATCAGCACAGCCTTACCAATCTTCTTTTTCCGGTATCAGCCCACTGTATTTGATGTGTTTTCAGGATTTACGACGGCATTTCTTGGAATACTCGCCATATCAGGTTTTTCTCCCGTGGTTTTAGTGCCCGTATCCTATTTCATATTCGGGCTCATGTGGTCTTTAACTTTATTTTTAGAAATTCCACTGACCGCATACTATTCCATGAATGAATATGGAGGAAAATCTGCTTTTAAGAATCCTCTTTTCATTAAAACCAACCGGATTTTAACGGCTTGCTGGGGCATCCTGTATCTGGCTACTCCTTTGTGGACTTATTTATTTCTTTTTTCAGATTATAAAGCACCATTAAGTGTTATAAACACAGCACTTCCTTTCCTGCTGGGCTGCTTTACCAAATGGTTCCAGAAATGGTATCCTGCTCATTACGCGGCCAGTAAAAAAGCAAAAAATTAATTGTAATATTAAACATATTGTAATATAATACAAAAGCAGGGAATGAAGTTCTCCCTAAGGTAAAACCTTAAACCGCTTAATAAGCTGATGACTTCTGTGATGAAAATTCGCAGACGCACCAGCTTTTTTTATTCTGCTGTACAGATTGGAGAAAAAATTATGTTATTATCACTTGCACTTGTATTTCTTATAGGAATGGCACTTGGTTCTCTCTTTGAAAAGCTAAAACTTCCAAGTCTTCTGGGAATGATTTTAACTGGAATGATACTGGGTCCTTATGCCCTCCAGCTTCTGGATTCCTCTCTCTTAGGCATATCCACGGAGCTTCGCCAGGTTGCTCTGATTATTATACTAACCAGAGCAGGTTTAAATCTGGATATCAAAGATTTGAAAAAAGTGGGCCGGCCTGCCGTTTTAATGTGTTTTATACCTGCAAGCTGCGAGATTGCAGCAATGGTCATTTTAGCCCCCCTGTTTCTTGGTATCTCCAGGCTTGAAGCAGCTATAATGGGTACCGTTGTGGCTGCAGTTTCACCTGCAGTTGTTGTCCCAAGAATGCTAAAGCTGATAGAAACAGGTTATGGAACCCGGAAAAGCATTCCACAGATTATTATGGCAGGCGCTTCCGTCGATGATGTTTATGTAATCGTATTGTTCACTGCCTTTACCGGACTTGCTGGCGGAAAGGCGATCACTCCGTCAGATTTCCTTACCATACCCACCTCAATTGTGTTTGGCCTTATAAGCGGTGCCGCTGCCGGTATGATTCTTTCTTCATTCTTTACCCGTATTCACTTAAGAGACAGCGTAAAGGTCTTACTGATTCTATCCATCTCTTTCCTTCTTGTGGCAGCCGAACATCACGTGAAGGGAAACATCGGATTCTCTGGTCTTCTTGCCGTTATGGCACTGGGCGCTGTACTAAGGCAGAAAAAATATGAGTTATCCAGACGTCTTTCCCTGAAGTTCTCTAAGCTCTGGGTTGCTGCTGAGGTTCTTCTGTTTGTTCTGGTTGGAGCGACCGTAAATATACAATACGCGCTTAAAGCTGGATTAATGGCCGTAATTCTGATCTTCTGCGTTATTGTATTTCGGATGGCTGGTGTATTTCTCTGCCTGATAAAAACACCTTTAAATAAAAAAGAGCGGATTTTTACTGCGTTCGCCTATATGCCAAAAGCAACTGTACAGGCAGCAATAGGCGGACTCCCTCTGGCCATGGGACTTTCCTGTGGAGATATTGTTTTAACTGTGGCGGTTTTATCAATTCTGGTCACTGCCCCACTTGGTGCCTTTCTCATTGACCGGTCTTATAAAGTTTTACTCGGGAAAAACCAATAGATAATAAATGCTGCATATAAAGCCGGATTTTATTCCGTGTTTTTATATGCAGCATTTGTTATCACAGGCTAAAGAGAAGACTTCAGCTGTTCCACGTTATTCTCTTCAAATTTTAGCAGCCGATTCATCAATTCCACTATTTCTTTTTCAGCTTCTCCCTCATACTGACGGATTCGCCTGATACAGTCAATAATACCACGGACACTGCCAAGTATCAGCATCTCAGCCATATGGGAAGCACTTTTGTCAGTCATGGTCTTCATATCGATTGCTAAGTAGGTCATAATTTTTTGAATCTGCCCTATTTCTTTTTCCTGGCACCCATTTTTGTTTAACAGCTCCTTTGCCTTTTCATGTATTCCGGCATATTCCTTCAATTGTGCATGAAGCTGCTTTTTAAAAGCCTCATTATCCGTCATTGGTAAAAGTTGGTGTAATGTTTCCACTCCCATTTGGGAATTCTGATAAATGAAATTAAGTAATTCTGCATCAGCACTCATACCTGCACCTCTTTTCTTTTTTATTAGTATGAGGCAAAAAAGAAGAAATTATGACAGGAGGAAAACAATGATACAAAAACCGTTATTTTTTACAGATAAGAATCGGAATGTCATACTGGAAGCAATTCTTGGTACTCCTAATGCAGCCATTCCGGACAGCTTAAAACCCTTTGAGGTGTTAGAACCTAACACTTCCGATGGAGCAGCGGAAAAACATGCTCCTGCTCTGGAGACAAATGGCCTTCATGTTACCATCTCAGTGGGAAGCGTGCTTCACCCTATGACAGCAGAACACAGCATTACCTGTATTATGCTTGAAACAAACGCCGGATGTATGATGAGAATTCATTTAACTCCTGATTGCCAGCCAATCGCCCACTTCACCCTGGAAGAAGGAGACTCTCCTAAAGCGGCATATGCTTTATGTAATCTTCACGGCTTCTGGAAGACAGAGGCATAGTGGTACCTTCGTTGACACAGACGGTAGCATAGTCTATAATTTACTATAGACGATGAGATATGCGTATATGAGAAAATAACGTTGCAAACAATAGTTATGGTCTGGGGGGACTATCATATCAATACCGGAATTCGAAATGTGTCGAAACTCTTTATATATTAATAGTTAAGATAACTCCTTACCTGAGCCTTTGAATTGTTTCTATTTATAATTCAAAAATAAAGGTAAGGAGTTTTTTATATCTAAAACAAGATAACCATATAAGATTGCCCCCAGGGATGAATCTCTGAGCAAGCTGATTTATGAAGCACCATCTGAAAAAGACTCTTACACGAAAGAAGACGCACTGCTTAATCAATATATGAAGCAGTACCGTACGGAAGTAAAGATACAGGACGGAACCATTATCAACAATTCGGATACAAAAGCATGCTAAAGAAAAAGCAGATTGAATCTGACTTCTTACTGGTCTGATTCAATCTGCTTTTCTTCATCATTTACTCGAAATTGAGATACCTCCGCCTGAAGAGCCTGTGCCTGACCTGCCAGCCGCTCACTGGAGCCGGAGCTTTCCCTTGCAGTCTCCATATTGGACTGAACAACTTCCGACACAGTCAAAAGGCTCTGGCTGATCTGTTCCATTACCTGTACCTGATCCATAGAGGAGACTTCTATCTCCCTGATTACCTCTTCTGTCATTCCTGCCTGTCCTGCAATTTCCTTTAAGATCCGGTCAGTATTTTCAGCCAGGATTCTGCCCTTGGAAACCGCATTTACCGATTGTTCCACCAGTCCTTTGGTCTCTTTTGCAGCTTCTGCTGATTTTGCAGCCAGGTTACGGACCTCACCTGCAACAACCGCGAACCCTTTTCCTGCTGCCCCTGCACGCCCTGCTTCTACCGCAGCATTTAAAGCAAGTATATTGGTCTGGAACGCAATATCTTCAATCAGCTTTGTAATTCCAGTGATTTTTCTGGAAGTCAGATTCACCTCTTCCATGGCTTGATTTAAGCTGTGCATATGTAAATTACCCTCATCCACTTTTTTCCCGGATTCTATTGCATAAGCGGAGGCCTTTTTTACATACTCCGCATTTTTTACTGACTGCCTGAAAACACCATCCATGGCAGTCTGAAGTTCCTCTATGGCACCCGCCTGTTCAGAGGACCGTTTTGCAAGTTCCTGGGCTCCATCCCAAACCTGACCAGCTCCCACAGTAACCTCATCTGCAGACGTATTAATTCTCTGCATGGTCTCTCTCAGACGAAAAGCAATTGCTTCCATGGATATCCGTATTCCATTAAATTCTCCGGGATACTGGCAGCTGCTTTCCGTCTGTAAATTGCCACAGGATAATTCATGCAGAAACCGGGATATATCTGAGATTATATCTTTGTATTTCCCAGCCATCTCATTGACCCTCTGTACAATCTGACCAATCTCGTCACTTCGCTGTACAGACAACTCCAGATTTAAATCCCCTCCAGATAAACGTTCAATCGCCTCTGCCGTCTGACCAATGGGTTTTGTAATTCTGTTTGCAATATGAAGCATTGCCAGTCCTGCAAGCAGCATGGATACAATTCCAAGAACCAGGGAACCCAGCATGGAAACGGTAACCCCTGACATAAACTCAGCTTCCTTTGCTGTAACATTGACAGACCAGCCATTCGTATCCGCTACGGGAGTATATGCACCGATTTTCCGCTCTCCTTTCATCTTGAAGAACCGAAAACCTGCATCTCCACTTATCATGGAACGCTCCAGACTGGCGGCTTCCCCATATGCCTTAGGATCCTTCTTTGCATCTTCGATATCATTTTGACCCTCTAAAACCAGGGAGAAATCTTCATGTGCCATTTTTCTGCCATCCCGGTTGATCATATAAGTACTTCCCGTGTCACCAAGCCTGGTGTCTTTTATGATGCCATCGAATACCGAGTAGGGAAATTCAAGCACGACTACAATATCTCCGTAGGGATAAATATATTCATAAGAAACATTGCCTTCATTTACAATCGGATCAGATAAGGAACCTTTTCCGTCTGCCGCCTGCAAAAATGCCGGATCCTGAGCATAAGAATTTCCGTTCACAATGGAAACTCCGTCCTTAGAAAGAATATCAATCTTATTAAGGCCGTACTGGGAACTGGACATATTTAAAAACAGTCCGATATTTCCTCCCCGTGCTGCATTCCCTTTCTGATAAAGTGCAATGGATTCTGCTATAACCGAATACTCTTTTAACTGCTGTGTAATTTTTTCTGATACCAGCTCTGATGTCTCCTTCAGACACTTATTCAGGGTTCTGCGGTTTAAATCGTAGGAAAGATATACAGAACCTGCGGATAATATTAATACAATACAGATAATACAGCCCATGGTAAACAAGATCAATTCTCTCTTTATTCCTGTCTGGTGTCTTTTCATTTCTGCTGTCCTCCGTTATAAACGTGTTGTTCTATTCCATTATGGAAAGAGACAGGATCATTATAACGGATAATATTCTGATTAGTATAGACACTTTACCTATGTTTTACAATTTTTACCAATTGTTTACACAGTTGTCGTAAAACACATACAATTTGTGAACCGTTAAACAGGAACCTCTGATTACTCAGTGGTTACATCTGTGTTACTAAGCCATAAAATTGCTATGACTGCGGAAATTATTAGATAAAACAGGCTGCCTGCCATAAACTGTACCTGACTGCATGCCATAGAACCGCCTGTGCTGTTAGCTCTCATGCCAAGACTTAACAGTGTATAAGGGTAAAATGCACCCACGCCTTTGGAAAGAGCCCCAATCCCCAGTACTCCTCCTGCCATTGCAATCCCTACCGGTACAGCAAAGCTTCTGATTATAAGAGACAGGCTAAGCTGAATTCCGCAGATAACAATTCCCCCTATTGCTCCATACACCAGCCATTCGGTTAATTCTGGCGGAACCGGACCTGAAAGTCCTGACATTTTACCTGAGAGAATAAACAAAATTCCTACCCATAGCTGAGTCATTATTACCATTACAGATGCCATGATAAGCTTTGCAAGATATAAATGCAGCGAAGAAACAGGAAGTGTCATCACGCAATTCCAGTTATGATTGGTGTGTTCCAGCCGAAAAAGGTAAGAACAATACACAGCTATTGTTGCCGGCAAAAAGAAGTAGCAGGTAAACAGAGTGTGCTGAGTCCACAAACTGTACCACCCATCCCTTAAAATCTCAATATTTTGCAGATAATTAAATGTACCCATAAATGCTGGAAGAACAGGCAAAATAAAGAAAGCCAGCCATACAGGGCTTCTCTTCAGTTTCATTTGTTCCCCACGGATTACTTTCCACATCAGCTCAACGCTCCTTTCTTGTAAAGCACCGGCGCCCAGTGAAATAGATCACTGCAAACAATCCCATAAGCAGGCAGAAACTGCTCCAATCCACAGGAATATACTGCAAATCTGCTATCCTGGTCTGGCTGTCCCAGTTCATTCTTACCGGTGTTAAAACTCCGTAATAGCTCCATAAAACCCCTTTTTGTACATTCTGGGGCAGAAATAAACTAAACAGCCCCGCAAAACTTCCTGTGATCCCAATAACAAAAGAAACCATCTGATTGGCAAACAACAGGGAAAACACCTGTTGAATCGCTAAGATAACAACAGTCACCGAAATTGTTATAATAAAATAATAAAGCAAAAAACCTGCCGGAAATGGCTCCGTAAATCCTGCTGTTCTACCCAAAGCGATAATAAAGATTGTCTGGGCTGCCCCTACTGCTACCATATACATGGTGGCGCAGATAAATTTCGCATCAAATAAGGCCCCCGCGGGCATGACTGTCAAAAGAAGCTTAAAAGTCTGTCCCTTATGCTCCAGATCACAGATTTTTGAAGCCGTTATTGCTGCAATCATGGGCATCATGATCGTATTTAACACGGAAAAATGGTACAGGCACTGCATATATCCCTGGGAAAGCTTTTTTGCATTCATATCCCGGAATGCCCACATCCCCCAAAGACACTGCACTCCAAGCAGCACCAGAATAATAACCCAGATTTTTCTCTTCCGTATTTTATAAAATTCAAGAAGTATTCCTTTCATCAAAGCTTCACCACCATTCCTGTTAATTCCAAAAATATATCCTCTAACGTTTTCTTCCGTTCCTCTATGCGTACAACACCAATGTCTTCTTTTAAAAATCTCATAAAACACCCTGCCAGCTGATTATCATTTAATTTAGGAATCAGCAGGTATCCATCCTGTTCCTGGCATACAATTCCCTGGCTGCTTAATAGACTTCCAGCCGCTATATTATCCAGCGTACGAATTGCAATACGGCTTTCACTTCTGTCATGAAGCACGGACAGCCGATCCTGAAAAACCAGTTCTCCTCTTGATATAACACCAATATGTCCTGCCATCTGATCAATTTCGCTTAACAAATGACTGGAAACCATCACTGTTATACCAAAGGATTGAGGAAGGGAACAAATCAGTTCCCGTATTTCCTGGATTCCAGCCGGATCAAGTCCATTGGTGGGCTCATCTAAAATCAGAAGTCTTGGATTACCAAGCAATGCTCCGGCTAATCCAAGCCTTTGCTTCATTCCCAGAGAATATTGACCCGCTTTTTTGTTTTTTTGGTCCTCCAGACGGACAAACTTCAGTACCCGGTCAATTTCACTGTCCGGCAGTTCTTTTAAGGTACTGATAATCTTTAAATTTTCTCTTCCTGTCAGATGAGCATAGAAGCTGGGGGCTTCAATGAGAGAACCGGTTTCTTTTAAAATAGCAAGGCGGTTTCTCCGATTCACCTGTTTATCAAATACGGTAATGGTTCCCCTGGTGGGCTTTGCCAGCCCCAGTATCATCTTCATGGTTGTTGATTTTCCTGCTCCATTTGGTCCCAGAAACCCGTAAATTACTCCCTCTGGTACGGAAAGATCTAAATCCTTTACTCCCATAGCAGTTCCATACTGTTTACAAAGACCGCTGGTGGTAATAATGTTTGCCATAATGTTAATCTCCTCTGCTTATTATGGTTTCAGTCTAACAATACTGCCTTACACCAGCCTGTAGGTCACCTTACATTTACCTTAAACATTAGTTTTTTTGTTCAATTTATTAATAATTCGGTTATAATGATAGCTATAAAACCAGAAAGGAACAAATGCAATGAATGATATCTTTGACTGTAAACTGCTTCTTGTTGATGACGAACCAGAGCTTCGCAGAATGGTTGGAAGCATGTTAAGACAAAGCGGTTTTAAAAAGATTATTTCTGCAGCAGACTGCAGCCATGCCCGTCTGCTGTTTACTTCTGAAAAACCAGATGGAGTAATACTGGATGTTTCTCTTCCAGATGGCGATGGTTTTTCCCTGATGCGTGAATTCCGCTCTATTTCTGCGGCTCCGGTTTTGTTTCTTTCTGCCAGAGATGAAGATGAGAACCGCCTGTTGGGTCTGGGACTGGGTGCAGATGATTATATCACCAAACCATTTCTGCCAAGGGAACTGATCTTGCGGCTGCATGCAGTCTTAAACCGTACCTATTTTCCAGTTGTGCTAAACCAAAAGGAGAAGCCTGTCTTTTATTTGGGAAAAACAATGATAGATTTAAACAGCGGCTCTATTACTTCCGAGAAAGGAACATTCACACTTACAGCAAAGGAGTATGCTCTCCTTGAGAAATTGTTTGATAATAAAGAAAAGATTGTGACCGGAGACAGCCTCTGCCTTGCAGCATGGGGTGACCCTCTCTATGGATATGAAAATACACTTATGGTCCACATTCGGCGTTTGCGTGAAAAAATAGAGCCGGAACCTTCCGACCCTGAATTTTTAATTACCGTCCGTGGACTGGGTTATAAACTGGTGGGGGTGACATCGTCTTGAAAAGCTTAATAAAAATCTTATCCAGATATGTGCTTTCAGCTGCAGCTACAGCCATAATTCTGCTGATTATCAACTTTACAGTTCTGACTTTCTGGCTGTATCAGTCTGCCAGTGAATACGGAAAGAACTACACCGTTGCACAGATGGCGGATGCGTTAACGGAATCTCATGGGATATATTTACTTTCTGAATCTGTTGACAGGGAACTTAAGGATAAACAGCAGTGGGCTATGCTGATAGATGAGAAAGGTTCGGTTATATGGAGTGCGAATCTGCCTTCTGATGTGCCTCTCAAATATAAGCTGACCGACGTGGCAGGGTTATCCCGCTGGTACTTAAAAGACTATCCGGTTAAGGTCTGGCAGCATGAAAACGGACTTTTTGTAGTTGGAAGCCCTAAAAACAGTATGTGGAAGATTGGTCTGGAGCTCCCAATGAAATTAATGACCAATTCAGAGATCCTTATACCCATGTTATTAATTCTGAATCTTATTACCGCTGTATTACTTGCTCTGCTCTTCGGTTACCGACTGTTTTTAGCCTTAAAAAAACTGACTACAGGTATAGAGGACTTAGCTCAGATGAAACCTGTTGCAATGCCGGCTCAGGGAATTCTGGGAGAGCTGGCCACGGGTATCAATCATGCATCAGCCCAGCTGATCCGGCAGGAATCCGCCCTGAATAAACGGGATAATGCCCGCACTACGTGGATTGCGGGCATTTCCCATGACATTCGGACTCCCCTTTCTGTGATTATGGGGTATGCAGGCCAGATGGAAGAAGACAATAGCCTTAATAAGAAACAGCAGGAACTTGCTGTTACAATACGGATTCAATGCCAGAAAATAAAAGCTTTAATCAATGATCTCAATCTGGCCTCCAAGCTGGAATATGACATGCAGCCCATACGAAAAGATGAATTTCTTCTTGCACCTCTTATCCGGAGTATTGTCGCAGAACTGTTAAACAGTAATTGTTCACCCAGACATACCCTGAGTTTATCCATCGATGAGAATGCACAGAATATTTCTATAATCGGGGACAGCCAGCTGATAAAACGAGCCATTACCAATATAATTCTGAACAGCATAAAACATAACCCAGCTGGCTGTGATATTATAATTCAGCTGAACACGGGGTCTGGGACAGCATTCCTTTCCGTTACAGATAATGGAACCGGATTTCCACTGCAGACGCTGAAACACCTCAATCATCCCATGGAACCAATGGAACTGGATAATCACGGATTGGGATTAACGATCGTCCGTCAGATCATGAAAGCTCATAACGGCACGGCCTCCTTTTCCAACCTTACAGGTAGCGGCTGCCGGGTGAACCTTGCTTTGCCGGAAAAAAAATAGCAGATTTTAGAAATAAAAGCACCTAACCGATCTTAAAATCCCTATACTGTGCGATTACCAGATCCATCAATTCTTCTGCCTTTTTGTAAATCCCTTCATCCATCTGGTTGAATGGGAAAATTGCCTGTGGAGAAATATCTACGCCTCTCTTTATCATTAACCTTTTAAACAGAAGTGAAAAATTGGAATCCATATCATAAAGAGGCATCAGCTGGTGGATCAGATTCTCCAAACGGACTGTACGTTCAAAATCATTTTGATTGGCAGATGCTACCAAATCACTCCAGATTTCAGGAACTATATTAGATAAACCTCCAATACAGCCATTTCCTCCCGAAGATATATTGTACAGAAATTGATCATCAAATCCGGAATAAGATAGAAACGGGTGTCCCTTAGCTGCACGGCAGACCAGATTTGTGTGATTTGGCTCTGAAACAGAGTCTTTTAACCCAACTATATTCTTATTTTCCTCTAAAAGCCGTTTCATTGTTTCCGGGGCAATAGAATGCCCTGTTCTTGCAGGAAAATTGTACACATATAAGTCACCACTTAAAGATTTAGCCAGTGTATCATAAAACACAAATAGTTTTTCCTGATCAAGTCCGTAGTAATATGGTCCTATAACCATTGGAGCCACATAACCCATAGAATATATATCATTGGAGAGTTCTACCGTCTCTTTAAAGTTTGTGCTGCCTGTACCTGCATATAATTCCACCCGTTGATTGGTATATTCAGCATAGAACCGAAAGAAATCGTATTTTTCTTTTTTGGAAAGGCCGGTGAATTCTCCTGTTGATCCAAGCACCAGAATTCCATCCACTCCTCCTTCCACTAAAAAATCTATCACTTTTTTATTTGCTTCAAAATCCGGTTTTTCATTTTTATCAAAAACAGTTACTACCGGAGTAATAATCTTATACATATTTTGTTATCCTTTCTCACTGATTTATCCGGCAATTCTCAACACGCCGTAAACCAAAACCGCCAATAGCACCATAGCCAATCCATTCAGGGATTCATATACAATTAATTTAAGTCTCTCTCTGATATCCATATTCAGTGCACCCGCACTTACATGGAAAAATGAACCATGTGGTAATCCATCAAAAACAAAACTTCCTGTATGTGTCATGACTGCCGCCGCTATTGCAGAAATTCCGCTCAGCATGACCGTCGGCCCGAATATCTGACTCGCCAGAGTTGTCCCTGCAGTAGAAGACGCAGTAGCGGCACCCATCAAAGTACCTGATATGGGGGCCAGCAGAAAACCAGGAAGCCCTGCGTATTCAATCCCCTGTATAATGACATCTTTTAAATTCGAATTAGAAATAATGCCCGCAAGGGTTCCTGTACCTATTAAAAGCATGGCAACCCCGCTCATTTTTTTAAGTCCGGTGGTGAAATAAAAGCAGATATGCTTCCCTTTCCTCATGGCAAGTACACCTGATATTCCCCCTGCAGGTAAAGCGATTAATGGATCAACTGTTATTCCGCATAACGGTCTTAGCAGCAATAATATAATGGTAACCAAAGGCCCTGTCACAGCCCCTGCCAGACTTGGCAGTTCACTTTCTGACCCCCCCTCTTCCACTTCATCAAAATCTGAACCCTTATGTATTAAAGCCCGTGAAAGAAGTGTTGTGGTAATCAGAGCCGCAACAGCCGGTACAATACCAGCCATCATTGTAGAGGTCAACGGAATATGAAAGGCTTCAGATGCTGCAATCGCATTGGGATTTGGGCTCATTACGTTTCCTGCCTTAACGCCTCCGATAAGTGCCATTAAAACTCCAAGTTTTTTAAAGCCAGACCGTCTTGCAAGCTGTATGGCAATTGGAGCCACAGTTATTACGGCGACATCCCCGAAAACGCCAACTGCTGTCAGACACCATGTGGCAAGCATAATGGCAATCAGGGAACGCCTGCTCCCCATCTTCCTTATGATGGCTTCTGCTATGCGCGCTGCCGCACCGCTTTCAATCAGCACTCCCGCTAAAATTCCAGCAGTTACAATTCTAACAATGGCTGATACAATTCCCTGAACGCCTGTGATCATGCAGCTGACAGTTCCCGCTAAACCTGCTCCGCCTAAAAGTCCTCCAAATATAGCGCCAAATATCATTGCATAAGTAGGTTCTACTTTTTTCAATATCAGAATAATTGCAATTACAAGAGCAATAATTGCACCAAATGCAGATATATTCATTTTAGAGCCTCCTTACAGCTTGTCATACTGCATGATAGCACCTTCAGAGCCAGAGGCAGCTATCTTACAATACAATCCCAGATAACCACGTTTAAACTTGGGTTCCGGACGTTTCCACTCTTTTAACCGGTTTTTAATTTCTTCGTCACTGACCAGTAAATTAATACTCCTCTTTTCAACATCAATTTCAATTTTGTCACCATTTTTAACGATTGCAATTGCCCCGCCCTCAGCGGCCTCAGGAGATATGTGTCCAACGAAGCAGCCATTATTGGTACCGCTAAAGCGACCGTCCGTAATCAATGCGGTTGTTTTAGATAAACCACGTCCATATAAATACTTCATGGCCTTATACATTTCACGCATACCCGGTCCTCCTTTCGGTCCTTCATATCGTATTACAACTACATGTCCATCCCGGATTGTTCCTTTCAGGATGGCTTCTTCTGCCTCTTCTTCTGAATCAAAGCAAATGGCTTCCCCAATGAAATGGTGAAGACTTTTATCAAATGCCCCCGGCTTTGTAATGCCCGAATCCGGAGCCAGGTTACCTCTGAGAACAGCCACTCCCCCTTGATATCCGAAGGGATCATCCATGGTTTTTATTATCTTACTGTCCTGGGGATACTGGTAAATATGATTTTTTATATTTTCTAATACTGTATTGGCAGTGACGGTCATCTGGTCTGTAGAGATAATGGGCTGCATCTCATCAAGTAACTTGGATACACCGCCAGCCCGGTAAAAGTCAACCATATTATATTCAGATGCCGGATTAATTTTTGCCAATTGGGGAGTTACTCTTGACAGTTGATCAAATTCTTCCAGAACATTCATTTCTAACTCCGCCTCATAAGCAATAGCAGTGAGGTGCATAACAGCATTTGTGCTTCCACTCATGGCAAGACATATCTTTATGGCGTTTCTCACGCTTTCTTTTGTAATAATCTGACGCGCTGTGATATTCTTTTCTACTAATTCCACAATTTTAATACCAGTATCTTCTGCTATAGCAAGCCGTGCTGCACTTGCAGCCGGTATAATACCTCCATCTGGCAGCGTCATTCCAAGGGCTTCTGACAGAGAACACATGGTATTTGCGGTTCCAAGGTAAGCACAGGAACCACATGTCGGACAGGCCAGATTCTCCAATGACGTATATTCCTTCTCCGTTATCTTATTAGCGGAGAGCATGCCATAAGCCTCTGTACTTGAGGTTTGATCAGATTTCCGGCCATCAAATTCAATTCCTCCCTCCATCGGACCACCGGGAAGTAAAATACAGGGAATATCAAGCCTGGCAGCCGCCATTAACATTCCAGGAACAATCTTGTCACAGGAACCAAGCAGCACAATTCCATCAAATAAATTAATCTGTGCCATGGATTCGATTGAATTTGCTATAATTTCTCTTGATGGAAGAATATAATGCATACCATCATGGCCTTGTCCCATTCCATCGCATCCGCCAATCACACCAAACTCCACGGGCGTTCCCCCAGCACGGTAAATTCCATCCTTAACACGCTGTGCTACCTGACGTAAGTTAAAATGTCCGGGCACACATTCACTCCAGGCGTTGGCAATGCCAATCATGGGACGTTTTAAATCTTCCGTTGTAAAGCCCATTGATTTGTAGGTAGCTCTGTAGTACTGATTTTGAAGACCATTTAATATCTTCCCGCTTCTTTCCATAATATCCTTCTCCTTTTTCTACGTTCTTTCATTCTCTTTTCTGACAGTTCCACTCTCTGTCGAAAATCGTTCAATAGAAATAAAAGCTTTTATATTCCATTGTATCCCCTTTCTTCCCGGGATCGGTACTTATATACGTACTCAGTACGAATATAAGTACCACAAACTAAACATTAGCACTATACTGCAATAATGTCAATGAAGATAAGTAAAAGGATTTTTTTTCGTCTCAATTTACATATTTCACTAACGCTTTTTATGCAGGATTAACAAATGAATCATATGGAATTCTATCTTACTCTTTGTTATAATAGAAATAAATATAAATGAATGAGGTGTCACATATGCCTTCAAATGAACATCGGCCAACCGAGCGGGTTCTGGATATACTTGAGTTACTGTCAACAAATGGAAATGGTATGACTTTAACCGAGTTATCAAAATCCTTAAATGCGCCTAAAAGCAGCATTATGCCATTAGTACATACAATGACTACAAGAAAATTTATCTATATGAATCCTGAAAGTTTCAAATATTTTATAGGGATCGCAGCCTTTTCTGTGGGGTCATCATATACGAACCACATTGATGCACTTGAATTTATTAAGGCAGAAATGAGACACATTGTCTTAGAAAGTAATGAAACATGCCAATTAGGTGTCCAAAGCCGAAGCAATCTGCTCTACATTGCTAAAGAGGATTCTGCCCAGCCCATACGGCTGGTCTCTTATGTAGGTAAGCAGCTGCCGCTCTATTGCACTGCAATCGGACGAGCAATTCTGGCAGACATGGAACCAGACGAAATCTATGCATTATATCCGGATGGTCTGACGGAATTTACTCCTCATACAATTACCCAGTGGCCCCTTTTATTTACAGAATTGGAAGAAACCAAAAAACGTGGATATGCCCTTGAGCACGAAGAATCCACCCCTGACGTTCATTGTGTGGGAGTTTCCCTGAAGAACAAAGGAAGGATATTTGCTGCTCTCAGTGTATCTATCCCATCTTATCGTTTTTCAGAAGAAAAACTGAATTTTGTTATTGAACTGTTAAAAGAATCCAAAGCAGCTCTGGAAGCCTCCTTTTCAAGCAACCTGATCGATTTAAGCAGTCTTTCCTGACAGTTTTGGAATACAAAAAAGGGGAGGCGCCATGCGTCTCTCCCTTATTTGTGAATGTCTCCTTAACGACTCTGTTTAATTGTTTGATTCAACAAAAAAGCTGTTGTACCCAAAAGTACAACAGCTTTTTTCTATGCCGGCGACCGGAATCGAACCGGTACGGGCGATTAGGCCCGCAGGATTTTAAGTCCTGTGCGTCTGCCAGTTCCGCCACGCCGGCAACAACTGAATACAATGCTTGCGCACTGCACAACATAAGAATTATACAAAATCATATCTTACTTGTCAACTATTTTCGATTTTATTTCATCCTGAAAAAGGAAATAAAAAAGACTGAATTTATCAATAATAGTAATTGTTTTTATTTTAACAATGTGATATAATAAAAAAAAATCCATTAAGGAGGGTATTTTATGGAGCGCATCGTAGTAATCGGAGCAAACCATGCAGGAACAGCTGCAATTAACACAATTTTAGATAATTATAAAGATAAAGAAGTAACAATATTTGATTCCAATAACAATATCAGTTTTTTAGGCTGCGGTATGGCTTTATGGATCGGAAACCAGATCACATCACCAGATGGGCTGTTTTATTGCAGCAAAGAGATTTTTGAACAGAAGGGCGCAAAAGTTTATTTAGAGACCATTGTTTATCATGTTGATTTTGAAAAGAAGGTGGTATTCGCAACAGGTAAAGATGGACAGAGTTATCAGCAGCCTTATGACAAGCTGATTATTGCCTCCGGATCACTTCCCATCTCTCCAAACATTGAGGGTACAGATCTTGCCAATGTTCAGTTTGTTAAATTATATCAGAACGCCAAGGAAGTCATTGAGAAGCTTCACCAGTCCATGATCCGCAATGTTGTGGTAGTGGGTGCCGGATACATCGGCGTGGAACTGGCGGAAGCATTTAACAGGATAGGCAAGAAGGTCACTTTAATTGACAACATGAGCACATGTCTGTCTGGTTATTACGACCGTGAATTTACAGATATTATGTCCAAAAATCTGGAGAGCCACGGAATTAAGCTTGCCTATGAAGAAACTGTAACCAGCCTGAAAGGCAACGGAAAAGTAGAAAAGGTTGTAACTGACAAAAATGAATATGCAGCGGATATGGTAGTTCTGGGAATTGGCTTTAAGCCTAACAGCCAACTGGGCAAAGATAATCTTAAACTGTTTAAGAATGGTGCTTATCTGGTTGACAGACACCAGCAGACAAGTATTCCTGATGTTTATGCCATCGGAGACTGCGCTACTGTATTTGATAACTCCATTCAGGCTACCAACTATATTGCGCTTGCCACCAATGCGGTCCGCTCCGGTATTGTGGCAGCTCATAATGCCTGCGGAACTCCCCTTGAATCTATTGGTGTTCAGGGCTCCAATGGTATCTGCATCTGGAATCTGAAGATGGTATCTACCGGAATTTCATTAGAAAAGGCTAAAAAGCTGGGTTATGATGCGGCTGCAGCTGATTATGAAGATACACAGAAGCCTGCATTCATACAGCATGATAATTATAAAGTCAAAATCCGGATTGTATACGATAAAAAGACACGGATTGTCTTAGGTGCACAGATGTGTTCCGAATACGATATCTCCATGGCAATTCACATGTTTTCACTTGCCATTCAGGAGCAGGTTACTATCGACCGGTTAAAGCTGACAGATATCTTTTTCCTGCCACATTTTAATAAGCCATACAACTACTTTACCATGGCAGCGCTTCAGGCAGAATAATCTAAGAATATAAAAAAGACGGTGTGTCCAATGGAACACACCGTCTTTTTATATCACTCTTTTTTTTAATGGGCGGAGAAGGATTCGAACCTTCGAAATCGTCGATAACAGATTTACAGTCTGCCCCCTTTGGCCACTCGGGAATCCGCCCATGCTTTATCATCAAGCGAGTGTTATTTTAACATAGACAAGTTAAAAAATCAAGGTGTTTTTAAAAAATTCTAATAAAAATGTACTACTTAGTCCCTGTCTCCCACCAGCAAAACTGAGCTGAACGGCGGCATTGAAACCCTTACGCAGCCATGTTCAACTGCAAATGAGATCTTACCTACATTATAACCACTCTCATACGTCAGCATAACCCGGGACATTGTCTCACCATCCTTCATACCAAGCTGCCAGACCGGTATGGAAACTTCCTGTTCACTCATATGGTTGCTCACTGCAACCGCACAAATACAATTATTAAAAAAACGCCCGTACGCAATCAGGTGATCTCCTGCAAGAAGAGATTTTAATGAACCAATGCGCAGTGCCGGAAGACTTCGATGCAGCTCATTCATATACCTGTGAAATTCAATCAGTTCCAGATTTTCATTTCCCCACGGATAAGTTCTCCGGTTATCGGGATCTGTCCATCCGCAGACACCTGCCTCATCACCGTAGTAAATGGCAGGTGCTCCCGGCCAGGTCATCTGAATCATCACACCTTCCCGGAATATGCCATAGCTGATCCCTTCGGAAGCAGCCTCAGGTCCTTCTGTTGAGGTACGGCCTGTCTTTCCATTGGTTCTTGTAAGAAACCTGGAATGATCATGGTTGGAGAGCTGATTCATGGCCGTTAACAGTGATCCTGACATCATGCGGCTCATATGATAATTCATGGAATGAAAGAATGTTTCACCGTCTCCCAATAGCTTTGAATTTTTCTCATCGCTATGTTTTTCCATTCCGGTTAAAAACCAGGAGACAGGCTCCATAAATGCATCATAGTTCATCACAGTATCCCATTCATCCCCCTGAAGCCAGCCAGATGGATCTCCGTAATGCTCGGCAAGGACAATGGCATTGGGATTTGCTGCCTTTACAGCTTTTCGAAAATCCTTCCAGAACTTATGATTAAACTGGCTGCTGTGGCCTAAGTCTGCTGCCACATCAAGACGCCAGCCATCGGCGTTATAAGGCTCAGAAACCCATTTGGCGGCAATATCCAGGATATAACGGCAAAGAGTCTCAGACCCCTCATAATTAAGCTTTGGCAGAGTGGAATGCCCCCACCAGCCATCGTAAGAATCATTGTATGGCCATTTTGATTCAAAAAATTTAAAAAATGACTGGTAAGGACTGTCTTCCGATTCAAATGCTCCCGGCTCATAGTTCCCTGACAGTTCATAGATCCGTTCTCCGTCTAACCACTTGTGGAAAGAACCACAGTGATTAAATACGCCGTCCAGAATCACTTTCATGCCACGCTTATGGACTTCCTCCACAAATCTGGCAAAAAATTCATTGCTGGCCTCTAAATTTCCCCGATCCGTAGTGCGGGTCATATATCTGGTTGCACTGCGGTTATCAGAAGCCTCCGGCGTCAGCACCTCTCCTCCATCCTTTACTATCACACCGTAATGAGGATCTATATAGTCATAATCCTGACAATCATACTTGTGATTGGAAGGTGAAACAAATATGGGATTTAAATAAATCACTTCAACACCTAGATTTTCAAGGTAATCAAGCTTATCCCAGACTCCCTGTAAATCTCCGCCATAAAAGCAGCCCACATCAAACTGATCCGGGTATTTATCCCAGTTATCCACTGCCATGACTCTTTGTCCTATATAGAGATATTCATCTTTTACCACATCATTGGATTGATCCCCGTTGTAAAAACGATCCACAAAAATCTGGTACATCACAGCGCCCTTCGCCCAGTCAGGTGTGGAAAATCCCGGTACGATGGTAAACCAGCCCGTATCCGGATACTGCCAGACAGGACCCAGGCGGCTGTAATAGCACACCTCATCTCTCTTTGTTACTGAGAAACAGTATTGGATGGGGCAGCCTCCCGCCTTCAGCCTGTATTCATAATAATCAAACATATCGTCTGAGTCTGTTTTAATCATGGCAAAACCGGACGGACTTCCGGCCTCAATATAATTTACAGAATCTGCATTATTTGCTGCCGTCCGGAAAAGAAGAACTACTTCATCTCCTTCCTCAGGTTCCGAAGGAAACCGGAAGCTTTCAGTTTCATCGGTGAATAATGCATCTAAATTTAACGCCTCTGCCTGGAAGCACATAGATTCTTCATATCCTTTCCCATCTATCTATTACCATTTTATCTGATTGGATTCAATTATACAACCCCGCCTTTTTCTAAATTGCAATAAAAAACGGTCAGCGGGGTAGCTGACCGTTTTTCGGAGAAGGTATTTCGTTTCTTATGGGGTGTAGCAAAAACTATATAATGTATTGGGGGGGTTTACGTTTATTAATATACCACGCCTGAGAAAATAAGTGTGCACAAACATCAATTTTTTATCAATATTTTTTTATGCATTTTTTCACTCATTCTCCACAGGCAACAAAAAAGCGCAGAATCACAGGCAAAAACTTAGATATTTTACCGGATCTCTGCGCTTTTATCTTAAATCAAAGTTTCGTCATCAGACTTCTGCTTCAGCAGGAAACAGGCTTTCAAATTCTTTCTGGCCTATCTTTTCCTTTTCCATAAGCAGCTTACAGCATGCATGAAGAACATCTTCATGTTTTAAGATAATTTCCTTTGCCTTCTCATAGCATTCATCAATAATTCGCTTTACTTCATTATCAATGGTATTGGCAACCTGGCCTCCATAATTCTTGGTATGAGCAAGATCCCTTCCGATGAATACTTCATCGCCATCATTATCATAATTGATCATTCCAACCTGATCAGACATTCCATACTGGGTTACCATAGCTCTGGCAAGAGCTGTTGCCTGCTTGATATCCTGGGAAGCACCTGTGGTAATGTCGCCGAAGATAATCTCCTCTGCGATCCTTCCGCCCAGATCCACCATAATATCCTGCAGCATCTTGCCTTTCGTGTTAAACATATGATCACTTTCCGGAAGAGGCATGGTATAACCGGCAGCGCTGACTCCCGTAGGTATGATGGATATGGTATGAACCGGTCCCTCATCCGGAAGCAGATGGAAAAGGATTGCATGCCCTGCCTCGTGGTAGGCTGTAATCTTCTTTTCTTTTTCCGTAATAACCTTGCTTTTCTTTTCTGCACCGATTCCCACCTTTACAAAGGCTTTATCGATATCAGACTGATTAATATACTTTTTCCCATGCCTTGCTGCATAAATAGCAGCTTCATTCATCAGGTTTTCTAAATCTGCACCTGTGAATCCGGCTGTGGTCTGAGCGATTCTTCTTAAGTCCACATCTTCCGCGAGAGGTTTCTCCTTGGAATGAACCATTAAGATCTCTTCTCTTCCCTTCACATCCGGTCTCCCTACGCTGACCTTACGGTCGAAACGTCCGGGTCTTAAAATAGCCGGGTCTAAAATATCCACACGGTTGGTAGCTGCCATTACGATGATTCCTTCATTGATTCCAAAACCGTCCATCTCAACAAGAAGCTGGTTTAATGTCTGCTCTCTTTCATCATGGCCGCCGCCCATTCCGGTTCCTCTTCGGCGTGCAACTGCATCAATCTCATCGATAAAGATGATACACGGTGCGTGCTTCTTTCCCTCTTCAAACAAATCTCTGACACGGGATGCACCAACGCCCACAAACATCTCTACAAAATCCGAACCGGATATCGAAAAGAACGGTACGCCTGCTTCTCCAGCAACCGCTTTTGCAAGAAGGGTTTTTCCTGTTCCGGGAGGTCCTACCAAAAGAATTCCCTTGGGAATCCGGGCTCCCACGCCGGTATATTTTTGAGGATTCTTTAAGAAGTCAACAACTTCCTCCAGCTCCTCTTTCTCCTCTTCCAGTCCAGCTACCTTGCTGAAGTTTATTTTATTGGCATCCTTTGCAAGATGAGCACGGCTTCTTCCAAAATTCATCATCTTGGCATTGGCGCTGCCGGCTCCGGCTCTGGCATTCATTAGCATAAACAGAAAAACCAGGGCTACTGCCGTTAAAATAATGGGTAAGGTTATGACAAGAAAAAGATTTTCCTTCTGGACTGCATCCACTGTGTAGGTAATTCCATTCCGGTCCAGAAGATCCTGGATCTCAATCACATTGGATACATTGGCCTGCTTTAATGAATTGTCAGTCATGACCATCTCGATTCTGCCGGTTGGCGGCGGATCGTTCTGTCTGACTGTCGCTGAGGTTATGGTCCCATTGTCAATCGCCTGCATGAGTTCCTGGTTTGTAATGATTCCGCTCTTTTGGGGCAGTCTGCTGGCAAATAATAGCATTATAGCCAGAAGGAGCAGGAATCCCAAGCCTTTAAATGGTTGCTGTTGTTTCAACATGCTGCCTCCTTATTGCTGTTCTATCACTCCAATATATGGCAAATTCCTGTATATCTGATCGTAGTCAAGACCATAACCGATGATAAACTCATCCGGTACGGTAAAGCAGGTATACTTCACTTCAACCTGTTTCTTCACCCGTCGTTCCGGTTTATCAAGCAGGGTACATAACTCTACACTGTTTGGATTTCTCTGTTTCAGCACCTCAATTAAGTAAGAAAGAGTATTGCCGGAATCAATAATATCCTCCACAATCAATACGTCCTTGCCTTCAATCGGGTCATCCAAATCTTTGATGATTTTCACAATTCCGCTTGATACGGTACCGGATCCATAGCTGGAAACAGACATGAAGTCCATGGTTAACGGCAGACTAATCCGCTTTGCCAGTTCGCAGGTAAAGAATACGCCTCCCTTTAAAATGCAAATCAGGTGAAGAGGTTTTCCCTCATAGTCCCTGCTGATTTCTTCTGCTACTTCTTTAATTCTTGTTGCTATCTCTTCCTCTGATAACATTACACGTATCTTGTCATCCATTAACTTTTCCTCCGTCTAGCTGCATTTGTATTACTGTATGGGTATCATCTGTTATCTTATAGTATTCACTGATCCGGTATCCGATTACCCATAGGACATGGGAACCTTCCGTTACAAGCGGAATTTTTCCACGCTCTTCTTTGGGAACCTTGGAATCGATCAGATAAGACTTTAAAGTCTTTCTTCCGCCCCCGGCCAGCGTCATGTAATCTCCGGTTTCCCGATACCTCACAGAAAGTGCACATTTGATTTTATCATAATCAAACCATTTCGTATACCCGTTTTTGGGAATTTCCATGCCTTTTTTGTAGGAAAACACAGAAAAATCAACATTTGGGAGAGAAACTTCCAGGTGGTTATCCACCGGATCTTCGACATTTTTCTTTTTTATCCACATTTGTTTCCTGGTTCTGACTGCAACCAGTCCTCCGGGAAGGTCGATCTGCCTGCCTGCAGGACCAAAAAGAAGCGCTGCCGCGCTTTCCACATGAATCATGGTAATGTCCTTCATGGACTGATTAACGCCCTTAATCATCTGGCGGATTACATAACCCCTTATGATATCATCCTCGTTCAGGAGTATTTCAGTTCCGATTCCCCACTGATAAACAGTTCCGTCTTTGTCTTTTTTTAATTCTCCATAATTGGCCAGCAGGCTGTCTGCCTGTTTTTCCAGATAGGCATCAGCTTTCGCCGCCATCAAACCCGCATGGATAATGTTCTCCCCCGCCCTTGCATTCAGCTGTTCCTTAATCTGGGGAAGGATCACTTTCCTGATCCGGTTTCTGGCATATTCGGTTCCATTGTTTGTAGAATCCTCACAATAAGATATCCCGTTTTCGCTGAGATATGCAAGAATTTCCTCTCTTCCTACACAGAGCAGAGGCCGCACAATCCGGTCTCTTAAAGGCCGCATTCCGCCCAGTCCCTTTAATCCGGTTCCCCGGAATAAATTATACAGTATGGTCTCAGCCTGATCATCGCCGTGATGAGCCACCGCAATTTTGGTTCCCCCAAATAACACTCTTTCTTCTTCAAAAATCTTATATCTTAAATGCCTTCCTGCTTCCTCTACAGACATTCCATGCTCTTTTGCATAGCCTGCCGCGTCTACATGGGCACAGGAAAAGGGCACTCCCAGTTTTTCTGAAAGTTCCCCGGCATAGTTACTGTCTCTGTCCGCTTCTTCTCCTCTTAATCCATGATGAACATGCACTGCCTTTAAAGCCAGATCAAACTCCTGCTTTATTTCGTTTAAAACTACAAGAAGACAGACAGAATCGGCCCCACCGGATAACGCCACAATCACGCGGTCACCCCGGTCAAACAGCTGGTTCCGTCTGACATAATCTAAAATCGTTTTGTACATTCAGCCACCTTCCTTAGTTGATTTTCTCCCCTCTCTATCATAAATATACCCGTAAAACATGTCTGTTGCAATTATTATTTTCTTTTCCATATCCCTGCAGTCAGCACCGTCATATCATCGGCGGCATTTTCTGTAAATGATCTTGCAAACAAAAGAATCCGGTCTGCCATATCCTGGGGATTCTTTATTGGCATTCCTGCAATAAATTCCTGAAGCATCAGCTCCTTGTCATCTGCAGGAAGTGCATCTAACACGCCGTCGCTTACCATTATGATCCGGTTATCATCCCATAGCTTTTTAGATAAAAGCACCGGTTCCACCGGGCTTAATATCCCCATGGGTACTTCGCCCGCCTCTAAGCGCTCCACGCCTCTTTCGCTGCGGATATAGGTGGCTGCTGCCCCCAGCTTCATGGCTTCCATGATTCCGGTCTTTAAATCGATGCAGCACAAGTCAAGGGTTGCAGGATGCTGGGTCAGTCCGGTGAGAAGAAGTACGGTATTTACCATTTTCAGTGCCGCCCTGGTAGAAAATCCGGCTTCCAGCAGTCTCTGGGTCAGCTCAATCACCTGTCTGCTCTCTTCCTCTGCTATTTTACCGCTTCCCATGCCGTCAGACAGACTCATAATAGCCTGTCCGGGCTGAACCTGTCCAAATGTATAATTATCTCCGGAAATCTCTTCTCCTGTTTTAACGGCCTTTGCAGCACCGTAGATAATCTGATAATCCCCCTTTTCAACAAATCGGATTGTGTCCGCTGACCTGGTAACCAGAGTTCTTCCGTCAGGAGCCACCGTCCATTCCCCTTCTTCCATGGCATCCTCTAATATTTCTGCTGCTTCCTTGACCGTGACGCAGCGCCCGTTTAACGTTCTCATCGTGAGATAGGCTTCTCTCTGCTGGTTCTCATATTCCAAAAGAAGCATTTTTTCTATCACAATATGATTTTTACGGAATGCCCGTTTGATCTCCTCTTCCCATTCCGGTGTAATATCAGTGGCATGCTCCACCTGATGGGAAAATTCTTCTAAAATCACCGCCAGTTCTTTAAACTGTACGATAATTGCATCCCTGCTTTCCAAAAAACGGTTCTTCCATGCAAGATTCATGGTCGCCCGCCCAAGCCCCCTGTTTAAGTGAGCCAGATATTCTTCCCTTCTTTTACAGCTTTCCAGAAAAAAACGGGGCATGTCCCCGTAATCTACGCTTCCCTTTTGTTCAAACGCACGAATTAAATACTGCAGATAATACTGGTTGTCCTGTTCCTTACCGGGATATACGATACATTTGTTGCAGCCTGCGCATACCATTGCAGCAGCAGTCTCCAGTGCTGCTATCCCATCTTCCTTTGTAAGTCCCTGTTCTGCGGACAGCTCATCTGTGCACGCTCTGGCAAGTTCCCCAAGCGAATTTGCCATGTCGTTTAATCTCTTTGCCGTATATACATTCACATCAGCCATATCGTGATGTGCCGCCTTACGTCTGAACACAAAAATCCCTCCTGCCTGTATCATGCTTTAAACCATTATATACAGGCAGGAGGGAAAATTTTGTCAAAACAGCTGATTCATTTTTAAAATTGTACGACAGTTTCCTCTAAATTATGTCCAAGTTTTTTGGACATAAAGGGATACCCGCAAAGATTCTACTTCTTCTGCGATGGTTTCAATAGTATTTCATCAGGTTTCACAAGCCCCAGCTTCTGCTTAGCCACTTCCTCCACATACTGCTTGGTCTGGACATATACCCGGTATTCTTCCAGTTCTTTGGCACGACTCTGCTCCTTGTCCACCTGCGCCTGAAGATTCTGCAGGCGATACTGATATTCCAGTTCCTTTTCTTTGAGCGAAGCACCTTCAATCGTGACAATCACTGCCAGACTGAATACCACAAAGGTAATTCCAATCAAGGCCATGCGGTTGCCCCATCTATCTTTTCTTTTTCTTCTTGACTTTCCCATCTCATTCATACAATCACCAGTTGTTCCTACTGCCGTCTCTTTGGACGGATCCACTTATGCATTATCATTTTAATGTATTTTTGAAGGTTTTTCAAGGATTTTAAAAAAAACCTGCTGACCAGCCGGTCATATAAAAACATCCCAAGAAAAATCCCGGCTATGACATATCCTCTCAATCCTCCGTCATTTTGTTCATACAGCAGGGAAAATGTCACCAACGCGGCATAGACCCAATAAATCATGTCCTCAATTCCTGTGAATACATAAGAATGAGGAATAAAAATACGGAAAATTCGAAGCAGGTCATATGTCATCATAAGCCCTGCACCTGTAAAAAAGCTGTAGAGCAGAAGTTTTACTTCATATACGATATGAACGCTCATATGACTCCCTCTGGATTTTATTTAAACAGCCTGGACAGAAGAGACTCCCCCGACCTTCGAAGAGCCTCGTTAGAGGAATATAAAAGACTCTCTATTGTGCCGTTTAAATCCACTTCTCCTTTTTCCAGAGTTAACCGGCTGACATGAAGATCCTTGCCCTTTAATGTCAGAAGCCCCATATCCGTATCCAGTACCACCTGGTTTTCATCGAAGGATACCACATCCCGTATTCCGGTCATCGTACTGGAAGCACGATTATCTATTGTCAGCCTGTGAGGGCGTACGCTTATCTTTTCTTCCATAAAGAAAAACCTCCTAATATACCTGTATAAAGTATATTAGGAGGCGAGCTCCAATATTCCTGAAATTAAACTTTTGTATCAAGTAAAAGGCTACAGATAGCGATAAAGCTCTTTTGCCTCATCTTTTTTTACGGTTTCCGCCACATCAAGAACCTCTACCTTAACCGAACTGGTGCCAAAGTGTATTTCAATTACATCGCCTTCCTTAATGTTTAAGGAGGCTTTTGCAGGTTTATCATTCACAAGCACACGGCCTGCATCACAGGCTTCGTTTGCTACGGTTCTTCTCTTAATGATCCTGGAAACTTTCAGAAACTTATCAAGTCTCATGGATTATGCGTTCACCATATCCTTTAATGCCTTACCTGCTTTGAACTTTGGAGTCTTGGAAGCCGGTATATTCATAACTTCACCGCTCTTAGGATTTCTGCCTTCTCTTGCAGCTCTCTCAGATACTTCGAATGTACCAAAGCCAACTAACTGGATTTTCTCGCCCTTAACTAATTCTTCAGATATTACATCTGTTAAAGCTTTTACTGCCTTTTCTGCATCCTTCTTGGACAGCTCTGCTTTCTCTGCTACTGCCGCGATTAACTCTGCTTTGTTCATTGATATCTTCCTCCTAGAATGTAGCACCAGGCTACTGATTTTCTCGTTGACACGATTACTATATCATTTATAGCTGTTTCTCCTGTTTTTGTCAAGGTTTTTTGCTCTTTTCAAGAGCCTTCTCCTGCATTTTTATCGCATTCCAGACAGCCTCTCCCTCTTCCGACGAAATGACCTTTTTATCGCCAAAAACATGGGGATGTCTGCGGATCATTTTCTCACAGATTCCATTCACCACATCGTCAATGGAAAAGCAGTGGCTTTCCTTGGCAATCTGGCTGTGCAGCATTACCTGAAACAAAACGTCTCCCAGTTCTTCACAAAGATTCTCCATATCCATATTGTCAATTGCCTGAAATACTTCCTGGCTCTCTTCTTCCAGGTGCTTTTTTAAGCTCTCGTGAGTCTGCTCTCTGTCCCAGGGACAACCATCCTCCGCCCGCAGTTTATTTGTAATATCTACTAAATCTTTAAAAGTATACATGCACGGAACCTCCTTTTTTCAGATTATAACATAGACCGGAGCAAACCGGGGAATCTGTTTCCAATTCTGACGTTTTTCTGACATTTGACCCGAACCCCTGTTAAAAATCTCTTGATTCTATTATAATAAGTGCAGTTTAATAAAACCGGAGGTTAACATGAAACATTTTAGCATATGGAAAAAAATAGCCGCCTGCGTGCTGTTTCTTAACATCGTTTTAAGTGCATTTACACCTGAAATTGTAACGCCCGGAAGTACAGCCGACGAGTTGACAGCCGTACGTATGGGCATTGGTCCTCACTTGAATATCGGCCCTGGCGGCAAGCTCTTTAACGGAGGGAGCCTTTCCCTTCTTGCAGATTATGACAACCGGCAGATGCTTTCCATGGTTTTGCAGGATAAGAACGGAGCTTTGGTAGTCATTGACGGCGGCTGGGATATTGATGCGGATCATTTAAGTGATGTAATCCGTTCAAAAGGCGGACATGTTTCCGCCTGGTTTATCACCCATCCCCACTCCGACCATGTGGGAGCACTGGTTAAAATTTTAAACAATCCAGATCGTAAGATTACAATTGACAATGTTTACTACTCCCTGGCAGACCAGTCCTGGTATGATAAGGTTGAGTCCTCCCGATCTGTGTTGGTAACGGATTTACGTTCTGCCTTATCTACACTCCCGGCAGCAAGTCTCCATACCGTGAAAAAGGGAGATGAGATCCAGGTGGGCTCAATAAAGGCAAAAGTACTGAATAATCCCTACCTGCTTGATGTAACATCAGTAAACAACAGCTCTGTTGCGTACAAATTCTTCTTAAACAATGTAAGCATTCTTGTTTTGGGAGATATGGGGCCTGAGGCAGGAAAACTTCTCATGGAAGAGACAAGTGCAGCTGATTTAAAAAGCGATATTGTACAGATGTCCCACCATGGTCAGTATGGCGTAAGCCGGGAAGTATACGCGGCCATTAAACCCCAGATCGCTTTATGGCCATGTCCACTCTGGCTGTGGAATAATGATAACGGCAACGGTATCGGAAGCGGTGACTGGAAAACCCTTGAGACCAGAAAATGGATGGAAGAGCTGGGTGTAAAGGTTAATTATTGTATTAAGGATGGCGATCAGACCATCAACTAATCACGACCCGTCATCAAAACGGCAGCCCTGTTAATTTCTGGCTGCCGTTTTTAGTTGCGCATTTTTTGTATTAATCCCCTCCAGGACCATCTCTTCTTGGTCTTTCTGATTCTGGCAGTGGTTCTACATAAAAACCGTCTTTGTAAGGGTCCGTATCAATCTCCGGGATATCGCCATCACTGTAATCATCCTCTTCGGGCATAAAAATTCTCATATTCTCACCTCCTTAACCTTCCATCTGGCGTCCTAAAAATCCAGCAGCTGTTGTTGCAAGTTTTGTCTCCATATCACCAAAGCGTGCTCTTGGCTCTCTGCTTAAAAGTGCAACTGCTCCAATGGCATCTCCTTCACAAATAATTGGTGCCACTACCTGAGCGGTTATGCCTTCCATAGTTTCTCCTGTCAATGCTACAAATCCTTTATCATCTTTTCCTGCAACAACAACGGTACGCTCATTAATGATCGTCTCCAGCTGCTTGCTGATGGTCTTTTGGAGAAGCTCCTTTTTTGAACCGCCAGCCACAGCGATAATCTGATCGCGGTCACTGATACATACGGTCAGTCCGGTAGTCTGTGCCATGGCTTCCGCATACTGGGAAGCAAATGCAGTAAGTTCTACCATAGGAGAATATTTTTTTAATATAATTTCGCCTTCTCTGTCTGTAAATATCTCAAGCGGAGTTCCTTCTCTGAGTCTGAGTGTCCTTCTTATCTCTTTTGGTATTACCACGCGTCCAAGATCATCAATTCTTCTTACAATACCAGTTGCTTTCATATTTAATATTCCTCCATCTTGTGCATTTTAATATCACTGATATTATTTTGCATCGAATACACCAGATTATACTTAAGTCTGCCATTTTTCCCAAATTTTAAAATCAGGGCCAGACTTTTAATAAAGTCGAACCCTGATTTTTAATTAGTTAATTATGAAATTTTAAGAAGTGGGATGTTCCATACCCAGATTAAAAATCACCTTGTTTGACACGATGGGGAACTTCTTTTGAAGAGGTTATATAAGCCTCATGCGCCACTTTTGCCGCCGGATTATCGGGGATCGGAGACACAAATCTGTTTTCAAAAGAACCATAGCGCTGAATGGTTAATTCATCTGATACTCGTTGGAGAAGATACATACCTAAAACGTCCATAGCTACCACCTTTCTTCGAAACAAATGTATTGAAGTAAGAAAGCATCCGGGACTTAATCCCATCTTCTACTATTAGTATATCACATAATGCCAAAAAATCAACCAGACAAGCTGTATTTTTTTAGTTATATTTTCTATATTTTTCTATTTTTCAGATAATTCACTGATCTGCTTTAAAATGACCTCAGCCTGGCTGATCATGGCATCTGTTGTTGCATTTTTCTTCCGGTCAAGATAGGCAAATCTGGGCTCTTCTCCCATATGGAATTTTAAATCTCCCCTGTACTGCTCAATAATTTTAGGAATTCCTTCCACCTTGAGCTTTGCATTCCTGTACATGGTAAGCCGGATTTCCTGGCGGTTAATATTTACCTCGGTCACAAATGCGCTGTGAGCCAGAGCCTTTAACGCCGCAACCTTAAGAAGATTCTCAACCGGCTTTGGCATCTCGCCGAAACGGTCCATCAGTTCATCCTGCATATCCAGATGTTCTTCTTCATTCTCAATAGAAGAAATGCGCTTATAAATGTCAAGTTTCTGATATTCATTTTTAATGTAAGAGGTTGGAATATAGGCATCGATATCGCAGTCCACCAGGGTCTGGTAAGTGTCCTCTTCTTTTCTCTCACCCTTCAGTTCCAAAACCGCCTGGTTCAGAAGTTTGCAGTAAAGATCATATCCCACCGCTTCCATATGGCCATGCTGCTCTGCACCCAGAACATTGCCCGCTCCTCTTATTTCCAGATCCCGCATGGCAATTTTAATACCAGATCCAAGCTCAGTAAATTCCCGGATCGCCTGAAGACGCTTCTCTGCCTCTTCTTTTAACATCTTATCCCGTTTATACATGAGAAATGCGTATGCAGTACGGCTGGAACGTCCTACCCGGCCTCTTAACTGGTAAAGCTGTGAAAGCCCCATGCGGTCCGCATCCTGAATAATCATGGTGTTTGCATTGGAAATATCAAGTCCTGTCTCAATTATTGTGGTACATACCAGAACATCAATTTCACCGTTCACAAAATCAAACATAATTCGTTCCAGCTCATGCTCGTGCATTTGTCCATGGGCAAATGTAACCACTGCCTCCGGAACCAGCTTTGCAATGTGGTTTGCGATTTCATCAATGTTATTAACCCGGTTATATACATAATAGACCTGTCCTCCCCTTGACAATTCCCTGTGAATGGCTTCCCGGACCATTTCGTCATTATGCTCCATTACATAGGTCTGTATAGGCATTCGGTCAACAGGCGGCTCTTCCAGAACACTCATGTCCCGGATACCCACAAGGCTCATATGAAGAGTTCTTGGGATGGGAGTAGCCGTAAGGGTAAGAACGTCAATGTTTTCCTTTAACTGCTTGATTTTTTCCTTATGGGCAACTCCAAAACGCTGTTCTTCATCAATAATCAAAAGACCCAGATCCTTAAACTGCACATCTTTGGATAATACACGGTGGGTGCCTATCACAATATCCACCATTCCTTTTCTTAAGTCCTCCACCGTTTTCTTAATCTGTGCAGAGGTCTTAAACCGGGACATTAAATCCACCCGTACCGGAAAGTCCTTCATTCTCTGTGCAAAGGTATTATAATGCTGTTGTGCCAGTATTGTGGTGGGAACCAGATAAACTACCTGTTTTCCTTCCTGAACAGCCTTAAAGGCCGCTCTGAGTGCAATCTCCGTTTTCCCATATCCCACATCTCCACAGATTAAGCGGTCCATAATCTTTCCGCTTTCCATATCTGCTTTAGTGGCCTCGATTGCATCCCACTGATCCTCAGTTTCTTCGTAGGGAAACATCTCTTCAAACTCTTTCTGCCAGACGGTATCCTCACTGTAACGGAATCCATGAGTCTGCTGTCTGGCTGCATAGAGCATAACCAGATCCTTTGCTATCTCTTTTACAGCACCCTTAACTCTGGTTTTCGTTTTATTCCACTGATCTCCACCAAGACGGTTCAGCTTTGGCTTCTTGGCTTCCGCACCGGCATACTTCTGGATTCCGTCAAGCCTTGTAGCAGGAAGATAAAGATTGCCGTTTTCTGCATACTCCACTTTTAAGTAATCCTTGATTACGCCATCCTGTTCAATTTTTTCAATTCCACGGTATATACCAAGACCATGGTCCTCATGAACCACATAATCGCCAACAGCGAGATCAGAAAAGTTCTGGATTCTGGTGCCTTCATAGACCGTTTTTTTCCGTTTACGTTTCTTTTTCTCCACACCGAACATGTCACCTTCGGTTATCACAAGGAATTTGATCATGGGGTATTCAAATCCCCGGTGAATATTGCCGTGGGTCACCAGAATTTCTCCCGGCTTTACCTCATGCTCCCCATCCTGATCGTCCGGGCAGTAAGCGCGTAATTCGTATTCTCTTAAATCGCCTGCCAGACGGCTGGCTCTTGTTCTGGAGGCGGACAGAAGGATAACCCGGTATCCCTCCCGTTTCCATCTTGTTAAATCCTTAATAAGAAGTTCAAAACTATTCTGATAGGAATTAACGTTTTTCACCTGAAAACTATATCGGTTTTTCACCACAAAGCCTGACAGCTTCTGTTCCAGACCGGTTAAATACACTCCGCTCTTCATCTGAATTCTGGCTAACATCTCTTTTGCCGGATAAAGAAGATTCGTCTGCCCCGGAAGGAGATAACCATTTTCCAGACGATGAATCATGCTTTCCCTGAATTCCATCTCAACAGTTTCTCCCTTTTCCTTCAGCCGCTCCGGCTCATCTAAGAAAAAGACTGTATCTTCAGGAGAAAAATAATCAAGGAAGGATACACTTCCTTTACAGAAGTACTGAATATAGCCGTCAAGTCCGTGCTGCTTCCAGCCTTCCTTTAAGCCTTCTATCAGTTCTGATACAATGGACCGGATTCTGGCGGCTTCCTGAATCTTTGACTGGGCCCGCAGATCCTTTTCATATTTTTTCAGCTCTTTTTGAAGCTCCTCCAACCCATCGTTAATCTGCCGGGAAGTAAGAACCATCTCTGTGGCAGGATAGATACAGATTTCATCAAGCTGGTCTATGGACCTCTGGCTTTCTATGTCAAAGGTTCGGATGGAGTCCACCTCATTGTCCCAAAGCTCAATACGGACAGGAAGTTCTTCTGTTAAGGGAAAAATATCGATGATACCGCCACGGATGGAAAACTGTCCCATTCCATCTACCTGACCCATCCGCTCATATCCCAGCTGGGTAAGCTGTTTTTTCCAAAGCTCCACATCAATAATCTGACCGTTCAAAACAGAAAGTGCCTGTTTCTTCAAATCAGCAAGAGGCATAAGGTGGTCCATCAAACCATCAAAGGTTGTTACCACCCACCCGGAGGATTGTTCCATTAAATGACGGAAGACCTCCATTCGCTGTTTGGTCAGCAGATTTCCATGGATATCTGCATTGAAAAACAGCAAGTCCCTTGCCGGATAAAGCCACGTATCGGAATCAAAAAAGCGAAGGTCTTCATAGATCTCTCTTGCCCTGGTATCATCATAGGTGATTACCAGTTTAAGACCTGCATGTTTTGCCGCTTCATACATCAGATGAACTTTCTGGGAATCCATGCAGCCGCTTGCCATGACTGGTCCGGCCTTCTTTTTCAGATCAGAGCAAAGACCTTCAAAATCCTTTAGTTCCCTTAATGGTTTCTCAAATAGATCGTTCATGAAATCTCCTTATTTCTTCCTGTTGAAATAATTCATCGCCTTTTCGGCTCCGTCTTCCACCATCATGATTGCTGCCTCTGCCGACGCCAGGTAAGCATCAGCCATAACAGACTCCAGCTCCTTTGGAAAACGCCCAAGCACATAGTCTGCCAGATCCATTTCTTTAGGCTTCTCACCCACTCCAACTCGGATTCTTGGAAATTCCTGGGTACCTAAGTGCTGTATGATGTTTTTCAGTCCGTTATGTCCGCCGGCACTTCCTTTCAGACGAATCCGAAGCTGTCCCTCCACTAGGTTGATGTCATCGCAGATCACAATAACATGTTCCGGCTCTACCTTATAAAAGTCAGCCATGGAGCGGATGCTCTCTCCGCTTAAATTCATATAGGTCTGGGGTTTTGAAAGAATAACCTTCTGATACCCTGCCATTCCCATACCATATATTGCTTTATGCTTCTTCTCCGTCATGGGGATTCCCAGTTTGTCCGCCAGAACATCAATAGCCTCAAAACCCACATTGTGTCTTGTTTTATCATATTCTCTAGTTGGATTACCTAATCCTGCGATGATGTACATGATGATTCTCCTTATTATTGTCTATATTAACAGCAGTTGCATTTCATGACTGATCATGGAGTTTTATGAACGCCCGAAAAGCGTTAGATTTCCCATATGAGGGCACCTAACGCGATTCCTCTAATTTTAGCAGTTTAAAAGAAGGATGTAAAGGCAGAAACACAGAATAATTTTATTCCATTGAAATCATTCAGACAGAAAGTTATAATGTAGATATTTGAGAAAGGAACCTGACATGGAACAAACAAATAATACTTACCGCATGATTCTTTTAAGCTCATTAACCAAAGTATTTACCGATGAAGAGCCCTTATTTTATCCGGAATGCTGCCGCCTTACCGGTCTTTATGGGGAAACGGTTTCTTTTCAGACTGCCTGCTCCTTTTCCGGAGAAGAGAAGGAAACGCTTCAGGTTTCCATCGATTCTCCCCTGGAAAAGCAGATCCGGATCAGACAGGTGATTTCCGTCCCCTCCGCTTACCCTGCCCATAAAAAACGGGACAATAATTATCTCCGGCACACCCCCGGCCTTTACCCGGATCTTCTTAGGAATCTGGATCATGACAGTCTCCTTCTGGTACCCGGTAAATGGCAAAGCCTGTGGGTGGATGTTTCTCTCACCAGCGAAATCAACCCGGGTATCTATCCAATTAAAGTTTCACTGATCAATTCACAGGAGTCAATTGCTGCATCCGTTACAGCCACACTGGAAATCATACCAGCCTCATTGCCCAGTCAGGAACTGATTCACACCCAGTGGTTCCATGGGGACTGCCTGGCTGATTATTATCATGTCCCCGTTTTTTCTGAGGAACATTGGACTATTCTGGAACATTTTATTTCTCTTTATGCAAAGAGAGGAATGAATATGATACTCACACCAATCTTCACCCCTCCCCTTGATACGGCAAGAGGCGGAGAGCGGACAACCATTCAGCTGGTGGATATCCTCGAAGAGGACGGTACTTACCAGTTTGATTTCACCAGGTTACAAAGATGGGTGTCAATCTGCAAAGCATCCGGAATCAGATATTTTGAAATGGCCCATCTTTTTACTCAATGGGGCGCAGAATCTGCACCTAAGATTTTGGTCACAACCAACAGGAAGGTAATCAAGCGGTTTGGATGGCACACCCCTGCCTTAGGGGACTACACCCATTTCCTTAATCAGTTTCTTCCTGCATTGAAAGCGGAGTTAAAGCATTTGAATATCTTAGATGATACCTGGTTTCATATATCCGACGAACCAAAAGCCGCCAATTTTAACTCCTATGCTGCAGCCAGAGAATCTATTATGGAGCACTTAAAGGGCTGTAAGATGATAGATGCACTATCTGATTATTCTTTTTATGAATCCGGCCTGGTAGAACGGCCCGTTTGTGCTACCGACCACATAGACCCATTTTTACACCACAGTGTCCCTCATTTATGGAGCTACTATTGTACTGCTCAGTGTGTTGATGTTGCCAACCGCTTTATGGCAATGCCTTCAGAAAGGAACCGGATCTATGGGCTTCAGGTTTATAAATTTGGAATTGAAGGTATCCTGCACTGGGGTTTTAACTTTTATAATTCCGAATATTCTCTGGAGCACATCAACCCGTATCTGGTTACGGACAGCGGGGGAAGCTTCCCCTCCGGAGATGGGTTTTTAGTTTATCCGGGAGCGGACAGGTATCCGGAAGAGTCCATACGGCTGATGGTTTTATATGAAGCCATACAGGATCACAGAGCATTAAAGCTGTTGGAACAGTACATTGGCAGAGAAGCCGTAATAGATCTTTTAGAAGAGGACTTGTCAGAACCAATTACGTTTCAGACGTATCCGAAATCAGCAGCCTATCTAATTTCAGTCAGAAATAAAATTAACCGGATGCTAAAACAATTTAGTTAAAAAAGATGCTGCAGGCCAGCCTCCTGCAGCATCTTCTATCTGAATTAGTTTCTGAAATCAATCATAACTTTAAGCATGTTTCCCGGATTATTGGCAAAATCCTCAAATGCCCTTGGGGCATCTTCTAAGGAGTATGTATCAGTAATAATCTTATCCAGAAGAACTTCACCTGATTTTACCAGATCAATCAGTTCTAAAAAGTCTTTCTTTAATGCATTTCTGGAACCGAAGACATTTAACTCTTTTTTCTGGATCAGTGTAAAATTAAAATCAAGATTCTTCTTTCCTACTCCGATTACTACGACTCTTCCTCCAAAACAGGCAGCATCAATGCAGTTCTGGAAGGTAGATGGAAGACCCACTGCTTCGATTGTGACATCAAAACCATTTCCATCTGTGATCCGCTCCACCTCATTAACAAAATGCATGGGCGATGAGTTTAAAATTGTTCCGTCAACTCCAAACGACCGGGCAAGTTTCAGTTTACCTTCCGATACATCAGATATATATACCAGGGCTCCTTTTGCTTTCGCTGCAATTGCCGCAAGAATGCCGATTGTTCCGGCACCTACAACCAGTACCTTTTCCATTGGACGTACATCTGCCCTGCTGACACCATGATAGCTGATGCAAAATGGCTCTATAGCAGCCAGAGCTTTAGGATCCAGACCTTTTCCCTCATAAATCCGCTCTAGCGGCATGGTAATGTATTCTGAAAATGCACCGTCCATCTGACAGCCCATGGTATGATTGTCCTGGCATGCATTTACAATTCCCTGAGAGCAGGAATAGCAGGTTCCGCAATTGAAATATGGATTACAGGTTACTACCATGCCAGGTTTCAGACCTTGAGAATTTTCATCTATTTCCACAATTTCAGCAGAGAACTCATGCCCCGGTATTCTGGGATAATCAAAGTACGCAAAGGTTCCTTTATAGGAGCCAAGATCACTGCCGCAAATACCGCCGTATAAGACCTTTAATAAAGCTTCACCACTTTTACGTACAGGCATTTGAGTCTCTTTCACCACTACTTCACCAGGTGCGTTTATATAAATTGCCTTCATTCCTGCCCTCCTAATATTTTCCATTCCAGATTTCCACTCTGGGATAATTGGTTGGTTCAACCGGTTTATTCTTTAAAAGCTGGAGCCATTCCCCGAATGCCATCATCATAACTCCGACACCCTTCTGCTCATCAGCTACAACTTCCTCTTTTAAATAATACTCAACACTTCCATCACGGAAAAGATTGTTTGCGGGACCCAGCCCGGCTCCTTTGCAGATACCGGTCAATTGAATTTTCCCTTCATACTGATGAAACATCCGTGTTTCCACTCCAATCAGTATCTCTTCTCCTATGCCCCGGTACGCTGCCTCCTCTAAAACACCAAGGCGTACACCCTTTAAAATTCCATAAGCAAACATAATTGAGGAAGAGGTCTCAAGGTAATTTCCTTTCACATCTTTTAAGGCGGTCAGCTGATAGAATAATCCACTCTCTTTGTCCTGATAAAGAAGCAGCCCGTCTACAGCCTCCTTTAAAAGTTCTCCCAGCCTGTTTCGGTGTTTTGTCTCCTCCTCTGGCAGTATTTCATAACAGTCAATCAGCGCCATCAGATACCAGCCCAGTGCCCTGGACCAGAAATTCTTTGATAGTCCGGTTTCTTTATCTGCCCAGAATATTTCTTTTGCCTCATCCCAACCGTGGTAATAAAGCTTTTTGCCTTCATCAAACAACGTACTTCTTGCATTATTAAACTGCATCATTACATCGTCGTAGGCAGATCTCGTTCCAAACAATTTTTCGTAAGTAAGATAATACGGCATTCCCATATAAAGGCCATCCAGCCAGATCTGATTGGGATAAATCTTTTTATGCCAGAAGCTTCCGCTTTTCGTCCTTGGATGATGTTTCAGCTGCAGCCTCAGGGCTTCTATTGCTTTCCGGTATTTGATTTCCCCGCTTTTTTCATATAATAAGAACAAAACAAGACCCGACGGAATTCTGTCAATATTATATTCTTCTCTTTCATACCCCTTAATATTGCCATCTTCATCAACATAGCGATCTACATAGTTCCTGATACAGTCATAATAAAATGACTCACCGGTTGCATGAAATAATTTCTCAGCTCCAATTAATATGCAGCCATCTTCATAGTTCCAAACCTCCCGGTCAAGATCATTGAACTCTTTTATGTAATTCTTGATATAGCGCTCAAATACCATTTTTATAGTCTCCTGTAATTTCATTACTTGGCATTTTATTAATATGGGCTGTCCTATCAGCGGACAGCCCAGCCTTTATTTATTTTGACAGATACTCCTTCTGCATCTTGGTCAAGTCATTTGCCCAGGCATTGCAAACGTCTGCAGCCTGTTTCTCACCATGTAAAACTGCCTGGAAATCAGCAGTAATATTGGTTTTGGCATATTCATTGTAGCCATCCAGCCAAAACGGGAATTCGGCAAATTTAACGCCCTGTTCTGCAAACGTTGCATAAACCTGATAGTAAGGATTTTCTTTATACCAGTCCTGTTCATAAATCCCTTTGTTTACAGGAACTCTTCCCTCTGTTACATCTGCATAGCCTGCACCAACTGCGGAAGCCAGATATTCCACAAACAAAGTAGCTTCTTCCGGGTGTTTTGTTGCTTTAAATGCTGCAGCTCCCATAAAAGAAGGTGCTTTACAAACTGCAATTCCGTCCTTGCCTGCCAGAGGCTTTACAACCATTACATTTTCTGCCCCTAAGTTCTTTTCATTTTCTGCTACAGAGGAGGAATTGTGCATCATATACTGAGCTGTACCGGAACCAAATTCTGCCACCATTTCTTTAAATCCATTGGAAATTGCATCGACAGATACAAGGCCATCTTTGTAAAGGTTTGCATAAACATCAAGACCTTCTGCAATCTTTGGATTACTTAAATTACAAGTTCCGTCTTCCTGAAAGAAAGAGGTTACGCCTGCATAGGACATGAGGAACATAAATAAATTTTCCGCTGATCCGGCTCCTCCCCGAAGAGTGAAATAATATTCCCCTTTGCTCTTATCCGCATATTTCTTGCAATAATCAACCAGCTGGTCTATGGTTTGTGCCGGCTCAATTCCATGCTCCTCATGCCACTTCTTGTTATACCAGGAAGTTTCCTGAGTCATGCCGTAGCCCAGCATATATAACTTGCCGTCTCCGGAAAGGAAGCGGGCAGAATCAAGAATCTCCGGAAGCATCTGATCTTTCTCCTCCCACTGGTTAAACGATTCTTCCAGATCCAACAGTGCATCCTGTGCCACCAGTGTGTTAAGGTCCTTGTTGGAGATGGTACAAACGTCCGGTGTTTCTCCGGTTACAATGGCGGTGTTGTATTTGGTCATATAAGAATCCGCTGCAAGTCCCGTATACTCCACTGTAATCCAGGGATATTTTTCTTCAAAATCTTTAATAATTACATCAAACATTGGGTTTGAGGTTGTATTTCCGTCCCTGTGCCAGAATGTCAGGGTAACAGGAGCCTGATCCCCGCCTGCGCTCTTGTTTGTTTCAGCTGCGGTGCTTTCCCCTTCTTTCTTTCCTGCTTCCCCGCTGCTCTCCGTCTGTTCCTTTGCAGGCGCCGTCTCCTCCTTTTTACCTGCACATCCGGTAAGTCCCACAATCATACTTAGTGCTAAAATAGCTGCTGCTGCCTTTCTCATAAGTTCCTCCTTAAAATTATATTTAACCTTTAACGGCACCGGCTGATAAACCGGAAACCAGGTATTTCTGAATATAAGCAAACAATAAAATTACAGGGATCAGCGCCATGACACAGCCTGCCGCCAGACTGCCATACGCCACTGAAAACTCACCCTTCATAAGCTTTAATCCAATCGGAAGTGTAAAATACCGTTCGCTGCTTAAAAAGCAAAATGCATATACGTACTCATTCCAGGAGCTTACAAAGGCAAATGCGCCTGCTGCCACCAGTCCGGGAGCGATGGTTGGTACTACAATCTTCGTAATTGCCCCCAAAACAGAACAGCCGTCAATCTGGGCTGCCTCCTCCAGTGCAGGGGATACACCAGCAACGAATCCGCTGATCATGATCATGCAAAACGGAATTCGGACTGTGGTATAGGTTAAAATAAGGGAGTGGGGTGAATTAACAATTCCCATATTTTTAAAGATTTCAAACAGTGGAATCATTAAGACCACACCGGGAAACATCTGTGAAACAAGTAATATCAGATATGTAAGCTTCTTTCCTTTATATGGATATCTGGCAATGGCATAGCCTCCAAAGAGGGATACCACAGTACACACCACCGTACTGATTACCGTAACCATCACACTGTTCCAGAAGTAAATATCAAATCCCATATTATTCCAGATATATTTATAATTATCAAAGGTAATGGGACTGGGCCAATACTTTAATGGCAGCTTCATTATTTCATTCTCAGGCTTTAAAGAAGTTACAATTGTCCAGTACAGCGGAAAAATGGTAATGATAAACAGGATAACCAACGGAATATTAACAGTAAAAATCCGGATTAATTTTTTCTTTGTTTTATTGCTCATAATGATTATAAGTCTCCCTCCTTGCCAAATCCTCCAGCCGCAACGTAGACACCGGCAAATACTGCCAGAATCAGCGCCATTACTGCTGCCATGGTGCTGGAATATCCGATATCCAGACCTTCATTAAACTTTGTCATAAGATAATGGGGCAGCGTCATGGTAGAATTGTTGGGTCCGCCATCTGTCATACCAGCAATGATATCAACAATGTTAAAGGTCCAGATCGTACGGAGAAGTGTAGTTAAAATCAATGTGTTTTTTATCAGTGGCAGTGTAATTTTCCGGAACTGATAGATCTTATTGGCACCATCCACGTCTGCTGCTTCATAATAGTCCCCAGGTATGGATTGAAGGGCAGCCAGAAAGGAAACTGCGAAAAACGGAATTCCTCTCCAGGTTGTTGTAAAAATCAATGTGCCTCTTGCCAGGCTGCCTGTGGAAAACCAGGAGATCCGTTCATGAATCAGACCGGATTTCATCAGCAAATCGTTGATCACACCGGTTTGGCCGGTAAACATATAGCTGAATATCAATGCTACCAGCATACCTCCGAATGCCCATGGCGAAAAAACGATCATACGGTAAAACTTCCGTCCCTTAAATTCTGTATTCATGAGGAGTGCCACCAAAAGTCCAAGAATGCACTGGAAAAATACATTAAAAAAGGTCCAGATTACAGTATTGTTTAATGACTTATAAAACAGCGGATCAGAAAACAGCTTTACGTAATTATCCAGTCCTACGAAACCATAATCTTTAGGTCTGGTTAAGATATAATGGTGAAAGCTGTTATAGAATGTTTTAAAAATAGGGTAAAACATAAAAATGACAATGACTGATATTGAGGGCAGTACCATCAGATACGGTATGGTACGTATATTAATAAACCTCTTTTCTTTTCTTTGCTGCATGTTCTCCTTCCCTTCCCCATCGTGCTTGTAAGATATGTAAATTATATAAACATAAAAAAGAACGCACCATTGCCATATTGACTAATAAATGCGTTCTTCTCTCATCGTAATGGACATACATTTCATTTTATTGCGATTTTATTTCTTATTTGATTCTTCTATTTCAAGTATATCTTTCATATTGAAAGCTTTTAGTCTGTTATCCCGTATTTTTTCATTTTTCGCCATAAGGTAGTCGGACTGATTCCCAAATCCTTTGCGGTCGCATTGCGGTTTCCGGAGTTTTTTAACAAGGTATTTCTCAATAGAATTTCATAGGCATCCATGGATTCCTCTTTTACCGCCAGGTTTCCCTCTTCAAAAACTTCATCTGGGTACATTTCCTGCAAAAGGCCTTCCACAATATGTTTTTTGATGGTACGCTTCTCGATTGTAAGCACCATTCTTTCAATAAACCGTTCAATCTGCAGCGCACTTCCGCACCAGTTATACGTTTTTAGATAATCCATTGCTTCATCGGTTAAAACCTGATATCTGGAATACCGCTGGGTGTACCGCTTCAAATAGAGGTTTACGAAGTTCACCACGTCCTCCCTTCTCTCGGAAAGGGGCGGCAGCCTTAATACCAGTCCGGAAAAAATATAGTAGAAGGTAAATGTGACTGTATTATTTTTTCTCATTTGTAAAAGGGATTCTGTGGAAGTAACAATCAACCTAACATCCAGCAGCTTTATTTCTCCGTTGCCCAGCTGTACTCCTGTATTTTCCCTGATAAACCGGCACAAGGCAGACTGTGTGCTGGCTGCGGCAAATCCGATTCCTGTAATAACCAGCGTTCCTCCGTTGGCCTTCTCAAGCGCACCAATTACCCTCTGGCTGTTCCTTCTTTCATCTCCGCTTCCAAACAACAGCTCCATCTGTCTTTCCTGAGACAGCCCTACCATACTGACCATCACATAAGGACCATTTTTACGGAGACTGTAATTATGAATTCCCTGGCAAAGACTTTCCCTGTCATCTCCAGTCTGCCCTTCTATCATCAGCGGCGTGTTGGACTGGGAATAGAGCTTTGCCTGCTCAATGAGCCTGGACATCTTCTCAGAGGTATAGCAGATATCTCCAAAGTTCCGGTAAGCTACAAATCCGCCTCTGCGTTCCGCCTCCTGAATGGCATAATCAATTTCATCATTCCGGCTTATTTTCTTTAATGATAAATAGGCACCTGTGATCTGATCATCTACCATAATGGGGGATAAAATCATAACCATGGCCCGGCCATTTACATTGAGAAATGAAGAAAAGCTTTCTCTTGGACTGTTGAGTACCTGATGAATCAGATCCGTATTAATGTCCTTAATAATATCTTTTACATTTTTACCAAGTACCTCTTCCTGGCCTTTATTTAATATTCCTTCTGTAATCCGGTTCATCATTACAATTGTCCCGGTACTGTCAATTTGAATCAGTCCATTAAACATACTGTCTAAGAGAGAATTCACTTTGGATTCATTGCGGCGTTTTATCTCATTGTTAGAGAAAAGAGTCTCTGCCTGACTGATGGCAATCCTGACGGACTCCTCTGTGGATTCCACCGGCAGCACAGGAATATTCAAATATCCAAATTGTCTGAGGATATCCTGGGCACCGATCAGCATATCCGCCCCCCAGGTATCCACTTCTTTAAACATACTTTCTTTTTCCTCTATGGAGGTGTAATAAAAAGTTTTAATTTTCGCATGAAATAAAGTTTCAAAATGAACTGTATCGCAAAACATGCTCTTTAATCCGATAATACCGATGACAGGGTATGTATCCTTAATCATTTCCTTGGCTTTTAAAATAGTAAGCCCAATCTCCTGTGCAGTCCAGACGATATCCACAACCGGAATATCCACTGTATAGCGGATTCTCTCAGCCTGAGTCCCCCTGGCAACAATTACACTGGCTCCCATTTTTACTGCTTCTTTCGCATCTGCCTCAACATTCTCGTTTAATGTTCTTTTACAGATAATCACGTTGGAATGATCCTTACAAATCTCACCTGCAATCTGTAAAAGCTCAATATTGGGCAATAACATTGCTATTCCGGGCATTTTGTCTCCTCTCCTGTGTAGTCCCCCCATAAATTCATAAGTATCATACCATGCCTTACAGCCACAAACAAATAAAATAACCCGCTTTCCTGTTATTAAAATTTTATACTCATGTCCCTTGTCATACCTCCTCTCATTATGTTAAAATAAAACCGTTGCGCTTATATAAGTTCAAAATTGGTTGAACGTTTCTACCAACTACCTCAATAGTTGACTATAAGGGTTAGAAGGAAAAAGGAGTGATGTTCATGAAGGAAGCTTCAAAAAATTACGATGTGATCATCATCGGTGCAGGCCCTTCCGGCATTTTCTGCGCTTATGAACTGATCGATAAAAAACCGGATTTAAAGATCCTGATGATTGAAAAGGGCCGTCCGATTGAAAAACGTACCTGCCCCAAACGTACAACCAAAGTATGCGTAGGCTGCAAACCATGCTCCATCACCACTGGCTTTGCAGGTGCAGGAGCATTTTCAGACGGTAAATTATCCTTATCTCCTGACGTAGGAGGTAATCTGCCCGAAATTCTGGGATATGATAAAACCGTAGAACTGTTAAAAGAATCTGATAATATTTATTTAAAATTCGGCGCTGATACCAATGTATATGGTGTGGATAAGCAAAAGGAGATCCAGGAGATCCGCCGCAAAGCCATAAACGCCAATTTAAAACTGATTGAATGCCCCATCCGCCACCTGGGTACGGAGGAAGGCTATAAAATCTACACCCGTCTTCAGGAACATTTACTGGAACAGGGTGTGGAGATGGAATTTAATACCATGGTAAAGGACATCATTATTGAGGATAATCAGGCTAAGGGAATTATTACAGATAAGGATGAAATTTATAAGGCTCCTGAGATCGTTTCTGCCATCGGCCGCGAGGGATCTGACTGGTTTAGCCATATCTGTGGAAATCATGGGATTGAGACAAAGGTGGGCACTGTTGATATCGGAGTCCGTGTTGAAGTCAGAGATGAAGTAATGGAATTTTTAAATAAGAACCTCTATGAAGCGAAGCTTGTTTATTACACTCCAACCTTTGATGATAAGGTACGTACCTTCTGTACCAATCCTTCCGGAGAAGTAGCCACAGAATATTACGAGAACGGGCTGGCAGTTGTCAATGGACACGCATACAAATCCCAGGAATACAAAACAAATAACACCAATTTTGCAATCCTGGTATCCAAAAACTTTACCAAACCTTTTAAAACACCGATTGAATACGGGAAACATATTTCACAGTTAAGCAACATGCTGTGTGACGGCAGGATTCTGGTACAGACCTTTGGAGATTTCCAGAGAGGAAGACGTACCACAGAAGAGCGCTTATGCCGCAACAATATTATACCAACCTTAAAGGATGCGGTTCCAGGCGATTTATCCCTGGTATTCCCTCACAGAATTATGGTTGATATTAAGGAAATGCTCCTTGCACTTGATAAGGTTACACCTGGTATCGCAAGCGACGAGACGCTTCTTTACGGTGTGGAAGTTAAATTCTATTCCAATAAAGTAGTTGTTAACAGTGATTTCGAAACCAGTGTACTGGGACTGCGTGCCATCGGAGATGGTGCTTCCGTAACACGGGGACTTCAGCAGGCCTCTGCAAACGGCATCAGCGTTGCCAGAAGTATTTTAAGCAAATTAAATTAAAAAGCTAAAAAACATGGGATCGGTTGTCCGATCCCATGTTTTTGTTGTTTCTGAAAGATATTAAACTAGCCCAAGCTTTTTCATCGCATAAGCCACTCCGTCATCTTCCACATTCTTTGTATAAAAGGTGGCATACGGCTCCAGCTCTACGCTGTGGTGTCCCATTAAGATACAGTTCTTTGCATATTCAAACATGGATAAATCATTGGTGCTGTCACCGAATACGTATGTATCGGAAAGTTCCACTCCGTAATGCTTTATTACTTCCTCAATGGCAGTTGCCTTGGAGTGTCCTGCCGGAACACATTCGTAAAATCCGCCGCCCCGGTTAATAATATCAAAATCAAGTCCCAGTTCTCTGGCAAAGCCCTTCATATCACTTTGTTCATCTTCCATAACGCAGAATTTATCAAAGTCATAACAGTCTTCATCCCAACCGAACGGAGAACAGTTTCCCTCGGAAGCTACATGCTCCTTCATGATTCTGACCTTATCGATCCGTGATTCCTCTTTATTAAAATAGCAGCTTTCTGTTCCCTCTAAAATCCCGTCAAGACCGTATTTCACAATCATTTTTTTAATTTTAATGCCCGTTTCATGAGGGATTGTAGCGGAGTAAATCACATCTTTCCCCGCTACAATCCGTGTCCCGCAGCCGCAGCAATAGCCGTCTACCTCCAGGAGAGACCGAATGGGTCCGGTGAGGCAGTAGGTGCGTCCGGAATTAATAAATACCAGATGACCTGCCTCCCTCGCCCGCTCAATGGCCTGCTTTGCGCTTTCCGGCACATTCCGGTTAATTTCCGAAAACAGAGTACCGTCAATATCAAAAAACAGGGCTTTTCTCTTTCCTGTCATCGGTCACCTCGAAAACAGATGGTACCGGTGGCTTCATCCATACTTTCTACAATAGCAAGAGATTCTACCCGGATTCCTTCCGAACGAAGATGGTCTCCGCCGGGCTGAAATCCTTTTTCAATGACGATTCCTGCACCTACCAGTTCAGCACCGGAATCTCTAACAATCGCTGCAAGACCCTCCAGTGCTTTGCCGTTAGCTAAGAAATCATCAATAAGCAGAACCTTGTCGCCTGCACCTAAGAATTCCCTGGAAACCATCACATCATAGGTTCTTCCGTGAGTGAAGGATTCTACCTGAGTGGTATATACATCTCCGGCAATATTCTTCGTCTTGGATTTCTTGGCAAATACGACTGGAACATCAAAATACTGAGCTACAATACAGGCGATACCGATACCGGAGGCCTCAATGGTCAGGATTTTGTTGACTTCTTCATCTGCAAATCGTCTCTTAAACTCTTTTCCGATCTCCACGAACAGCTTAATATCCATCTGGTGATTTAAAAAGCTGTCTACTTTTAGTACGTCACCGGACTTAATCTTTCCGTCCTTCCGTATTCTATCCTTTAAAAGCTGCATAAAGGTTCCCCCTATGGTATGTGATTTATTCCGTTATCTTAGCGTTGTCTTTTAAGAAATCCAGTACTTTATTGCTGATGATATAATCATCTACTTCATACTGTCCTGCTGCCTGGATCATGCTGTCTACACTTTCATAGCCCATCTTCTGTGCTACATCCGTGCGGTCATCATCACTCACTGTGATTCCCTCTTTTTCAGCAATGGCATTTAATACCAGTCTCTGTTTTACGATTCCCTCAGCCTGAGTTTTCACTGTGTTTCTGAAGTCTTCTTCCTTCATTCCGGTAAAAGCAGTGATAAAGGATGCAAAATCCATACCATAAGCGGCTGCCTGATTGGTATATCTGGCTACTACATTCTCTACATTGGCATCAATGGCTTCCTGATTGGCCTCAACTTTGGAGTTTGCTAAAACTGCATCGTAAATATTGCTTTTTACAGTCTGGTCTGCCTGATCATTCTTATTCTGGAGAAGAGTGGTTTTCTTATCTTCCTTATACTCGTCAACTGTTTTAAACTTTGTGTTCTCCTGAACAAATGCATCGTTTAATTCAGGGGTCTGCTTTTCTTTGATTGTATTGACGGTTACTTCGAATACAACAGGTTTTCCTGCCAGATCCTTGTTGTTATATTCCTGAGGGAAAGTAAGGTCTAAAGAAAGCTTGTCTCCCTTTTTAGCGCCAATGATACCTTCTTCAAATCCAGGAATAAACTGATTGGATCCGATGGTTAAATCATAGCCCTGAGCAGTGCCGCCGTCAAATGCAGTACCATCTTTCTTTCCAACAAAATCGATGTTTACAACGTCACCGGACTGTACAGCACGATCTACGTCAACGTCTTTCTCATGAGCAGCCAGATCGCTTTGGATTGCCTGCTGTACTTCTTCATCAGTCACTTCTACAGTGTCTCTTTTTACTTCTATGCCTTTGTAATTTCCCAGTGTTATGGTACCATTATCCACTTTTGATAAATCTACAGTAGGAACAGTTTCCTGTGCAGAGGATTCGGTAGCTTCTGTTGTTTCAGGTGCTGCTGTTGTCGTCTCAGCTGCCGGTTTTTTAGAGCAGCCGGTCATAATTGCGGCGGCAACAAGACCGCACATACATACATTTAAAAATTTTCTCATAATACAATCCTTTTTCCTTCTAAAATTATATATCATATTCGTACCGCTTCCTGTCAGTTATACCATATCAGGCACAGTAAAAAAAGCACTTTCCGGAAATTAACAAAAATTTCAATATTCCGTTATTATTTGTAAAATGCCTTGAATGCCTTATATGTATTATAAACATCCAGTTTGGAAGAAAGCTCGAATGGAGAATGCATGGAAAGAATGGGCACTCCTAAATCCACTACATCAACATCCATGGCAGCTACATATTTGGCTATAGTTCCGCCGCCGCCCTGGTCAACTGCTCCCAGTTCACCGATCTGCCAGTATACGCCTTCCTTATCCATCATGGCAATCACCTTTGCCATAAGCTCTGCACTGGCATCATTGGATCCTGCTTTTCCCCTGACACCGGTGTACTTTGTCAGAACACAGCCTTTATTTAAATAGCAGGCATTGCGTTCTTCATAAACCGATGCAAAGGTAGGATCATAAGCCGCATTTACATCAGATGATAAGCACATGGAATTGCGCAGAACCGTTCTGACATTTGCATGAGCCACTTCAGCCAGATCCTCAATAAAATGAAGAACAAAATGGGAGTTTAATCCGGTATTCCCGTCAGAACCCACCTCTTCTTTGTCCGCCAGTATGGTAAGTGTGGTGTATTCCGGCTTCACTGCATCAATCTCCGCCATAAGAGCTGTATAAGCACATACCCTGTCATCCTGTCCATATGCACCAATGATGCTTCGGTCCAGACCTACATCGCTGGCTTTCTGTGCAGGTACCATCTCGATCTCAGCCCGTAAGAAATCTGCTTCCGTAATACCAAAACGGTCGTTTAAAAGCTTGAGAGCCATCAGTTTTACCGGCTCTTTTATTTCAGCATCGTCATTAAAAGGCAGAGATCCGATTACTACATTCAGTTCTTCTCCCTTCAGTCCGTCTCTTAACTTTCTCTCATTCTGGTCCGCTGCCAGATGAGGAAGTAAATCTGTAATGCAAAATACAGGATCGCCATCTTTCTCACCGATGTTGACTTCAATGATTTCTCCACTTTTCTTAATAATTACACCGTGCATGGATAATGGAGTGGTGGCCCACTGGTATTTGCGGATTCCACCGTAATAGTGAGTTTTAAAGTAAGCGAGATCGTTTTTCTCATAAACAGGATTGGGTTTTAAATCAAGTCTGGGGGAATCGATGTGGGCACCGTTAATACGGATACCTTTCTCAAGCCCCTGTGTTCCAAAGGTAGTAGCAAGAATTGCCTTTCCCCTGTTCACCTGGTATACTTTATCTCCCGGGCGGTAGCTCTTAGTTGAATCGAACGGTACATAGCCCTGCATCTCCAGCATGGCAACGGCTTCTCTTACACATTCACGCTCTGTCTTACCGTTATCAAGGAATCTTTTATATCCCTGGCAAAACATCTCTGCCTCTTCTGTCTGTTCCGGTGCTTCTTTTCCAATATGGGGAAATTTAAATGTTAATTCATCCTGAAGCTTTTGTCCAATTGTTTTATCCATGGTAAATAATCCTCCGTTTTATTAGGGCTTCGCCCTGTTATTAAGTCATTGACGGACAAATTGTCTCACTGTCTAATACCAGCGTAAACGGTCCGTCGTTTAATAATGATACCTTCATATCAGCACCGAAGCTGCCGGTTTGCACCCGTTTTACCAAATTGGTAAAACGGGAAGCTGTGTATTCATAAAGATGGTTCGCCAGCTGGGGAGAGCCTGCTTTATCAAAGCCGGGCCGGTTTCCTTTTTTGCAGTCTGCATAAAGTGTAAACTGACTCACCAGCAGAATCTCTCCCTCCACCTGGGATAAGGATAGATTGGTCTTCCCGTTTTCATCGGCGAAAACTCTGAGTTTGCATATTTTATCCACCATCTTATCCGCAATCTCCTCTGTGTCTGTATCCGAAACTCCTAACAGAAGAAGATAGCCTTTCCCTATTGAGCCGGTCTCCTGTCCATCTACAGTGACTGCAGCATGGGCGACCCGCTGTAAAACAATCCTCATATGTGCTCTCCTGTCTATTTAAATACCAGCTGCAGATATTCCAGCAGACTTTCAGTAGCAGCTTCCCGGTAGATGATCTCCCGGGCAAGAATAGGGTAATCTGTAATAATGTTATCCACTCCCAGCATCTTCATGCGTTCCATCTCACTTTTCCCGTTTACGGTCCATGCATGAACTGCCTTACCTTTTTCATGGGCAGCCTCCACCAGCCGTTCATTGATAAAGCTGGATCGAAGGCTGATAAAATCGATGGAATCACTGGAATAAAAATCCCCATACGCCGCAGAAATAATATATCCGGTCCGGATCTGGGGGGCCGCCTTTTTGATTCTGACCAGATAGGAGAACCGGGTAGATGTGACCACGCACTGCTCTTCCATCTGATATTCTTCAATCAGCTGCATCACCTTATCGGGCAGATTACTGTCCTCACCCATATTTTTAATCTCAATATTTAAATTGATCTTCCCTTTGCAGTATTCCATGACTTCCGCTAAAGTTGGGATACGTTCCTCTTTATATTCATCGGAAAACCAGGAACCTACATCCAGTTTCACCAGATCTTCATAATCATAAGAGCTTATGCTGCGGTTCACACCGGCTACCCGGTTTAGCGTATAATCATGCCCCAGCACCACGATCCCGTCCCGTGTCTCCTGGACATCTATCTCTGCGTAATCGGCCAGATCATTCACTGCCTTATGAAGGGCTGCCATGGTATTCTCCGGTGCTTCGTTGGAACTGCCGCGGTGAGCCGTAATCTGTATCTCACTAAGCATATCTCCGGTAATAACCGAACCGTTTCTCAATACATAAAAGAGGGACATGAGGCAAAGGGCCGATGCTGCTGCCATAATAATGCCTGCAGTCTTCCGGTTTCCAAAGGGCTTACCCTCATAACCGATGGCTGCCGCCTTTCTCGTAATTCTGCTGTTAAAGCGGAAATACTGAACACTGACAGCCCCGTATTTGCCTACAGCCAGAAGCATACTGGAAAAGAATATAAGCACCAGCTCAATCCAGTCACAGGCTGCCGGCAGCACAGCAAGTGCCAGACGGTTATCTGTAAATAAGGTGACTGCAATGGCGGTAATCAGCACACAGAATCCGTAGAGCATCCAGAGTGCAAGAATGGCAAGCCCGTAGTAACAGAACATCAGAGGAAGAACCTCAAATATTCTCCGTCTCAAAAGCCACCAGCTTTTTAAATAACCGTCCCGAAACCGCTTTTGTTCCACCATACAGGCGTGAAACGTATAAAGTCCCGGAAGCACAATCAGCAGGAGTATCAGGATCACCGCTACCAGAGCCATACGCCCCAATGGCTGTCTTAAAATTTCAGTAGTAACAAAATTAATGGGTTTGACATGGGTAAATACCCGGTAAATCAGATATACATTGGTAATAAAGTAATCTGCCAGAACCAGAAGTCCCAGCTGCCAGTTTTTCCGGCGCATCTCATCTAAAAGTTTTGATAAGCCTCCTGCCAGAATCTGCCACAAATTCAGCTTTCTGAAATAAAATGCCCCCTGATACAATGTAATCAGACAGCCCGCTTCCAAAAGCAGCACGATGATTCCAAGAATCAAAAGAACTGCAATGGTCACTGCTGTCCATGGCTTTATCAGAAATAAACCGATGTTTGATACAGTTAAATAGCTGTAATCTGCCATTTTAAGCGCAAACTTCAGACCTGCATTAAGAGCAAGCAGATACAGAGGAGTTGTGATCAGACGAAACAACAGTGTGAAAATGAAACCATTCCTCTGATTATATTTGAGAATCTTAAATGTATCTTTTGTTAATGTGCCCATAGAACAACCTTCTTTTTATGAAGTTAAAAAACAGCCTTAAGCGAGTGGAATCGTCAAGGCTGTACCCTTTTTTCATCATTCTTCCTCTGCTTTGCTGTCCCCGCCGTCCGGTATGGGCTTTTGTGCTTCACTCAATTCCAGAATGGCCTGATTTAAAGAAAACATCTTCTTATCAAGCATATTCACCACATCTGCACATGCCTTTAATTCCTGCTGCAGATATGCCGGCGCATTGCCTTCAAACTTGTAGTAAATCTTATGCTCCAGACTTGCCCAAAAATCCATGGCAACCGTTCTGATCTGAACCTCCACTTTGGTGTCAACCGGCCCGTCTGTGAGATAGATGGGGATGGTCACTACCATGTGGTAGCTCTTATATCCATTGGGTTTTGGATTCTCAATATAATCCTTTACATAAAGGACTGTTACATCACTTTGCTTTGTTATCATCTCCGCAATCTGATAAATATCTGAAGTAAACGAGCAGATAATCCGTATTCCTGCAATATCGTTTAACTTTTCCACCATATTATCGATGGTCACATCGTATCCGTACCGTTTTAATTTTTTAACAATACTGTCCGGTGTCTTAAGCCTTGACTTGATGTGCTCAATGGGGTTGTAATTATAGATATGCACAAACTCATTATTGAGTATCTCTATTTTTGTATTAATTTCCCTTAATGCTGAGTCATACAAAAATATGATGGATTTCCACTGGTCAACCTGATCAAATGATTTGGGAATATTCATTCCACATTCCCCCTCTCCCTGGTAACCTGTCTGGGTCAGTGAGACAGGGGCAGCCCAATAGACAGCCCCTGCTACTTCTTTTACAGTATACCATAGAAACCCGATATTTTATATTGTTTTTCCCCAGTTTCTAAAATTTTAATCCTTTTAAAAGACCGGAGAGTCCGGTAAAGGCACTTCCTTCCTCTTTGTAGTCAAATATCTCTTCTGCCTCTTCTTCATCAGCTTCCACTGCTTTCATGCTTAAACTGATCTTATTATCTGCAGTTGAGATTATTTTAACCTTCACAGTCTGTCCTTCTTTTAAAACTGCTCCCGGATGTTTGATTCTCTGATTGCTGATCTGGGAAATATGAAGAAGACCGGAAAGGCCGTTTTCCAGATTGATAAATGCACCGTAATCCTTTATGGTATCAACCGTTCCTTCCATAACCACCCCGGCCTGGCATTTGGCTATTTTCTTGCTGGTTTCTTCTTTTTGTTTTAACAATGCAGGTTCTTTTCCAGACAGAACCAGCTTGCGGTTTTCCTCATCGGCAGTAATAACGGTAACATCGATGGTCTTCCCGCTGAATTCTTCCAGATTTTCCACATATTCTGCAGCCAGCTTGGATGCCGGGATAAATCCGCGGATTCCTTCCAGGTGAACCACAACTCCGCCTTTTACAACCTCTGCAACCTTAACCTTTATGATGGTGCGTTCTTCCATCATGGTCTTTAACTTCTCCCATGCTGCCTGATCATTTTGAAGCTTTCTGGAGAGGAGAATATTTCCTTCCCCATTATCGGTTTTAATCACAGTTGCGGTGATTTCATCTCCCATATGAATTTCCAGAAGTGGGTTGAATTCAGGATCACTGCTTAAATCTTCTTTGTTTATGATTCCTTCTGCATAATATTTTAAATCCAGAAAGACCTGGTCTTCGGTGACACGGATTACTGTTCCTGTAATTGTATCGCCTTCTCTGACGCGTTTAAAGGATGCTTCCAGCTCTGCAGCATAATCATCCATGGTCTCCACATGCTCCTCTAAAACGGCATCTGTCTTCATCTCTTCTTCCATAACAATTCCTCCATTCATAAAATACCTCATTTCAGGCATAATCTAAGTATATATTTAACACATCCCGCCCGATATTTCTATAGTTTTATCAGGAAAAATATGTTATATTTTAAGAAATATACATACCTGCCGGAATCAGATGATCCGGCTTTGTAATAGAAAGGACAATCATGATGAAAGACATAATGGACCTGCATACACATACCGTGGCCAGCGGACACGCATACAGCACCTTGTATGAAATGGTAAGATCGGCCTCTGAAAAAGGGCTGGCTCTCATGGGTTCCACCGACCACGCACCAAAAATGCCAGGAACATGCAACGAATTTTATTTTATTAATTTTAAAGTGATCCCGCGAACGCTCTTTGGAATTCATATTCTTATGGGAGCAGAGCTAAATATACTGGATTATACCGGCCGGATCGACTTAAGAGAAGGCATTCTTCAAAATCTCGATTACACCATAGCCAGCATACACGAACCATGCTACAAAAACGGATCAATGGCGCAGAATACCAGTGCCTGTGTAGGCGCCATGGAAAACCCATATGTGAAAATTATCGGTCACCCGGATGACAGCCGCTTTCCTGTGGATTATGATACACTGGTTGCCGCTGCCGTAAAAAACCACACCCTTTTGGAAGTCAACTCCAGTTCTCTTCACCCATTGAGTCCACGAAAAAATGCCAGAGAAAACTATAAGGTAATGCTGGATTTATGCCGCCGCTACGGAGCAGCCGTTATTATAAACAGTGATGCCCACATTGAGGCTGATGTAGGAAACCACGCCCGCGCACTGCAGCTTCTTGAGGAGCTTTCATTTCCAGAGGAGCTGGTTGTAAACAGTTCCATTGACCGCCTGCTCCCTTATATTCCCAAGCTGGAGGCTTATTTATGATTAACTTCCTGAACCTGGAATATTTTCTGGCTGTTGCGGAAGAATTAAATATTACAAGAGCCGCCAAGCGGCTTTATATCTCTCAGCAGTCTTTAAGCAACCATATTTCCAACATTGAGAAAGAATTTGATGTTCAGCTCTTTAACCGCACCATGCCCCTGACACTGACCTACGCAGGCCGCGCCTTAAAGATCCGTGCCAAAGAGCTCCTGGATTTAAAAGATGAAACATACCGTCAGCTGGCAGACATTAAGGATTTTACCATTGGTCAGCTTTCCATTGGTGTATCTCATACCAGAGGACGTTTTCTTCTCCCCGTTATTCTTCCCGCTTTTCAGGAAAAGTTTCCTAATATCGAACTTCATCTGGTAGAGGGAAACTCTTTTGAATTAAGCAATGCTCTGATACATGGAGAAATCGATCTTATGATTGACCTTCTTCCATTTAAAGCAGAAAATGTAGAAACAGTTCCCATCTGCGAGGAGGAAATTCTTCTTGTTGTTCCGGATCAGATTTTAGACCGCTATTTTCCGGGCAGACAGGAAGCCGTCAAAAAGGAACTGGAATCCAATGCAGACGTTACCCTGTTAAAAGATTGTCCTTATCTGCTCATTAATAAGGGAAACCGGGTACGCACCATAGCTGATGAAATATTTGAGGAAGCACAGCTTACCCCCAATATTCTTTTGGAGACTGAAAATATTGAAACAGTTCTTGCCCTTGCATCCAAAGGAATGGGAATCACCTTTTATCCTAAGATGTTTATGTCCGGAAACCAGGATGGCTCCGGTTCCGTGATGAAAAAAAACGGATTAAATTACTTTTCATTAAATTACATGCGAAGCCATGGCATTCTCGCATTTGGATGCCACAAGGGCAGATACCTGTCCCAGGCTACAGAAGAATTTATCCGCATTGCCAGGGAAAATATATAGATTTTAACTGCAGATTGACAAACGGAGCATAATCCTATATTATTAAATAGTAACGATTATTACTATAATTATTGTTTATAGAAAGGGAGCGGCCATGAAAACATTAAAGTACAGCCGTCAACGGGAATCTATTAAGACCTGCTTAATGGCGAGACACGATCACCCCACCGCCGACGCCTTATACACATCGATTCGCGAAGAATTCCCCAATATCAGCCTTGGTACCGTTTATCGGAATTTAAACCTTCTGGTGGAACTGGGAGAAATTCAGAAGCTGACCTGTGGAGACGGTGCCGACCACTTTGATGCGGATACATCACCGCATTATCATTTTGTATGCAGGAATTGCGGGCAGGTGTATGATCTGCCTATGGAACCCATGGACAGTATTAATCAACTGGCTCAAAAACATGCGGACGGCCAGGTAGACAGTCACAAGATATATTTTTACGGCACTTGTAATGATTGTTTGGAAAATAATTGAGAAATTCTCTTGACATAAGACAAAACATGTGGTAACTTAATATCAGTAATCATTATTGTTATTGATTGCCAAAATATAACAAAATTAAAAATTAAAATAAAAGGAGACATGAGATCATGAAAAAATGGGTTTGTACAGTATGCGGTTATGTTCACGAAGGAGACACAGCTCCGGAATTCTGTCCGGTATGTAAAGCTGGTTCTGAGAAATTTAAGTTACAGGACGGAGATATGTCCTGGGCCTGCGAGCATGAGATTGGTGTAGCTCAGGGTTCTCCAGAAGATATCATGAAGGATTTAAGAGCAAACTTTGAAGGGGAATGTTCTGAAGTTGGTATGTACCTTGCTATGTCCAGAGCTGCTCACAGAGAAGGCTATCCTGAAATCGGCTTATATTATGAAAAAGCTGCTTTCGAAGAGGCTGAGCATGCTTCCAAGTTTGCTGAATTATTAGGCGAATGTGTAACCGCCAGCACAAAGAAAAACCTGGAATTAAGAGTAGCAGCTGAAAATGGTGCAACAGCAGGCAAATTTGATCTTGCAAAACGTGCAAAAGCATTAAACTTAGATGCAATCCATGATACCGTACATGAGATGGCAAAAGATGAAGCACGTCACGGAAAAGCATTCAAGGGCTTACTGGAAAGATATTTTGGCTAAATCCATTTTCAAAAGGAGGGTTTTACGATGTCTAAATATGCGGGTACAAAGACAGAACAGAACTTAAAAGATGCATTTGCAGGCGAGTCCATGGCAAGAAACAAGTATACATTCTACGCGTCTGCTGCTAAAAAGGCCGGTTATGAGCAGATGGCTGCTTTATATCTGGAAACTGCTGACCAGGAGAAAGAGCATGCCAAGATGTGGTTTAAAGAACTCCACGGCATCGGCACTCCTGCAGAGAACCTTGTAGACGCTGCAGAGGGTGAAAACTATGAGTGGACCGATATGTATAAAAGAATGGCGGAAGAAGCCAGAGCAGAAGGATTCACGGAACTTGCACTGAAGTTTGAATTCGTGGGCAAGGTAGAGGCAGCTCACGAAAAGAGATATTTAAAACTGTTGGATAGCTTAAAGAATGATAAAACCTTTAAGGGAGATGCTCCCCTTGGCTGGAAGTGCCGCAACTGCGGTTATATCCATGAAGGTGCGGATGCTCCTGAGATTTGTCCGGTATGCGCTCACCCAAAAGCCTATTTTGAAAGAAAATCTGAAAATTACTAAAGCACTGCCATAAACTCTCCGTTATGGCAGGAACGGGGCAGAAGCCAAATGAATTTATTTCGTTTGACTTCTGCCCCGTTTTTTATTTTTAATCTTCTAAAGCTTTCTCGTCCACTGCTTTACTGGCAAGCTCCTCATAAAACTTTGCCCGGGTCAAATCTCCGGCTTGTTCATAACATCTTGCTAGTTTAAGAAGGGGGAGTTCCCTGGAATATCGGATATTCAGTTCGCATTCTGTTTCATAAGCGGCATTATAAAACCAGATCACAGCCTCATTAAAATCTCCTGCCTCCATAAAATACTCCCCAACGTCATAGCAGACCTCTGAGCTTGCCTTCCCACAGGCAACATTTTTTAAGGCATTTTTTAAGATCTGGGTTCCATCCTTTTTAATCCGGCCGCATCTGGTCAGAACGCACTGAATGATTTTTAACTCTTCTTCTGTCCTGTCCTCTGAAAGCAAACCGTTAAAGTAATCTTCCGCTTCCAGAAAATCCTGATCTTCTCCGGAAATAAACAGTTCTCTGGCGTACATGGAACGAAGCTTTTTCGAAAGAGGAACCCCTTTTCTAATCAGCTTATTAAATATATCAAAATCCCGCCTGGAATGGTTTCCTTCGGGCATATGTATGATTTCAATTTCGCTGTCAAATATAACCGGCTCTAAGCGAATGGTTTCATGAACGGGGTCCAACCATTCAAACCTGCGGTATCTTTTAAATAATTTGGGCCGATACTCGCAGTCAAAGTTATAGGTTGTATTAAATTGAAGCTGATTGGTGTATTTCATCTGTACAATCTCTATTTCAGGCAGGATACACTGTTTTAAATCCATAAACCGTTTTCTGTTTTCTTCGTCAATGACCTCATCGGCATCTGCGGTGTAGATATAGTCCATCCCGGCTTTTTCAAAGGAAAAATTTCTTGCGGCTGCAAAATCATCCACCCAGGTAAAATCAAAGATCCTGCATCCGAACCGTGCTCCAATCTCTTTTGTTGCATCTGTAGATCCGGTATCCACAAGAATTATCTCATCAGCCAGATCCTTCAGACTTGAAAGACAGCGGGCCAATACATTTTCTTCATTCTTTACAATCAGGCATGCGCTGACAGTAATCATCGTCTTTGTACCTCATCACTTTCTTTTTCTTAAAAGCAGGATAGTATCAGTTCAAATGTAACACGGTATCCTTCTTTCAGACTGGCGATATCAACCCATTCCTGCCGGGTATGGGCTCCCCCTCCCCTGACAGCGCCAAAACAGACACTGGGAATTCCCTGTGACAGAGGAATATTGCAGTCTGTAGAGCCGCATTCCATTTTGGGCTCGGTTCCTGTATGCTTTTTCAAAATTTCTGTTACCTTATTCGTGATAAATTCCTGTTTTACCGGATCAACACCACTGCTGCAGGGACGCTCCCCTACCAGAATTGTATTTACCTCAACCTGCTTTGACCGGTAGCTTTCTGCCACTGCCCGAAAATGCTGATCCATAAATTCCAGATCTTCTCTGCTGTCAGATCTAAACTCATAAAGCATTTTGGCCTGCTGGGCTATGGTGTTGACTGAGGTTCCGCCCTGAATGGTTCCAACATTATAAGTGGTTTTTGTCTTTGTTTGGGGTACCTTTAATGTATAAAGAGTATCAATCATGGATGCCAGATAGGCGATGGCATTGCGGTTTCCAAAATCTGTAAAGGAATGACCTCCTTCTGTCAATACCTCCACCTCATACCGCCTGGAACCTACCGCATCTGTTGTAATATGATCCATATATCCGTCTATGGAATAGAACTCTCTGATTCGCCCTTCATATTCCTTAACAATCTGCCTGGAGCCTTTTAAATTGCCCAGTCCTTCCTCTCCTGCATTGGCTACAAGAAGCAAACCACAGTCTGCTGGAGTAATCTTTTTACCCGCAATGTATTTGGCACACATAAGAAGTGCGCACAGATTAGCCGTATCGTCTCCGATTCCGGGAGCTTTTATCCTGCCGGCCTCCACTACAACAGGAAGAGGTGTCGTATCGGGAAAAACCACATCTGTATGAGCCATAAAGACGACTACAGGGTTATCCTTGGTACAGCCAATTGGATAAACCACATTCAGAGCGGAATCAATATAGACATTTTCTGCCCCCTGACTCACCAGCCAGTCCCGGCAATACCCGGCTCTTTTTTCTTCCTGATTGGAAGGTGCAGGTATTGTTCCAAGGTTCAGCAAAAGTTCATATGTTTCGCTGCTGTGTTCCTCAATATAATCCAGTATCTCCAATGATAAGTGATCCATTGTTCATCCCTCCGTTTTTATATATTCTATCACGTTTATCCACTTTGTACAGCATGATTGGACTTTTGAGGGCAGAAAAAAAGTGCACAACTGCAGAGATCAATTGTACACTTTCCCAAATAATTATTCAGTTATATTACACGGTTTTTGATGGAACCAATCTCTTCTATGATACATTCCACCTCATCACCTGCCGACAGAAATGCCGGGGGATTAAAGCCCATGCCCACCCCTTTTGGAGTTCCGGTGGATATAATGGTTCCGGCCTTTAAGGTCATGCCTCTTGATAATTCACTGATAATGTGATCTATCCGGAATATCATCAGTCCTGTATTACTGTCCTGTCTCAGTTCTCCGTTCACCTTTGACTGAATGGAAAGCTCAGGCGGATAGGAAATGGAATTGGCTGTGAGAATACAGGGACCCATGGGAGTGAATCCGTCCAGGCTTTTTCCAAAATACCATTGCTTGTGAGCTGTCTGTATATTACGTGCGCTTACATCGTTGATGATGGTATAACCAAATATATAATCTTGTGCCTTTTCCGGAGGCACATCCTTTGCATCTTTTCCAATGATAACAGCTAATTCAGCTTCATAATCCAGGCTGTCCACCATATCCCTATGACTTAATATATCACCATAAGGAGCAACTGCCTCATTCACTCTTTTTGAGAAATAGACTGCATAGTTTCTTTCCCCGTCAAACGCTTCTTTTTTATAACGCGCTGACTCCTCCGCATGTTCCATGTAATTAAGACCCAGACAGATAATATCCTGATCTGGTGTCAGAATCGGGGCCAGGAGGGTAACTTCTTTCATCATAGCTGCTCCAACGATGTTGCTGCTGTCAGGATCCAGCCCAGATGCATGTTCAAGCAAGTCCCGTTCTGACTGGCTCAGTCCCTTTATAACTTCCAGCATCTCTCTGTATTCCATACCGAATGCCTTAAGAGGGAAAACCCACATCTCATCCCTGCTCACGACTCCGATATCTCTTCTACGGTCAACCTCGTAAGTAACTAATTTCATAAAATCCTCCTTTTACATGAACCATAACTCTTCCCTGGTAGTAGAGATCGCATCTGCTCCTGCATTAAAAGCAGCCATAATATCCTTCTTGTCCGATATGAGTCCACCGGCAATGATGGGAATATTGGTGTATCTGCGGATCTCTTCCAGTGCTTTGGGCATTACTCCGGGCATGATCTCAACCATATCCGGATGGAAGGTATCAATCTGCTTTTTTGTCGTACTCATGGCAAGGGAATCGATAATAAACGTTCTCTGAATCCCGAACAATCCAAGTTCCACGGCGCGCTTTACAAGAAGCGGCTTCGTGCTGATGATACCATCAGCTAGCGTATTTTCCCTGATGAAATCCACCACGATCTCTTTTGAATTGAGACCATGAGTCAGATCTGCATGTACCATTGCGTACTTTCCATGTTCTTTTATCTGCCGTACTATCGTTCCGATGTTTAAAATACTTCCGTACAGAACAAAAACGACCTGGCACTCTGATTCAAAACACCGTTTCAGCCCGCCTTCATCCTTTACTGCCGCAATCACCGGAGACGTCTCCAGCAGTTCTATTGCTTTCATTATTATCCCTCCGCACCCAAAAAAACTATGGATCTTGTTCTACTTTATCAATCCTTACCATCACCGTCAAGAAAATTCTTCCTCTTTCTTTATTTTCTTTCGAAAGTAAAGCCTCTTTTCATACTTTATCTTCAACTGACTGATTAAAATAAACCCGCAGCAAAGGCTCTTTTAGCCCCGCTTTGAAAGCGGGCGGCATTTGCTGCGGATTTTTCTGATCAGTTATGATCTTTTTACATTTCTTGCGGCAACGATGGATACTCCGGTGCCTGCGCAGTTTTCAATAATTACATCTCCAATGGCAACCGGGGCATGAACGGAGGCTTTCTGGATCTCCTTCATACAATCGAATATCTTACCTTTTGGGATATCTGTTTTGGTTTTTACAGGAACCATGGCAAATTCGCCATCAATTACCTTTACCGTGGAGGTCACAACCCGGGTTGGGCTTAACACTTCTTTCTTCCCGTATTCTGCACCTCTCGCACAGGAATTACCAGTAACGGTAACCGCACCGTTGTCGATACGTACGGTCATAGGGCAGCCCAGGGGACAGCAGATACAGATCAGTTCACGTTCTTCCATATTAATCCTCCTCTGTGCAGATTACGATTTCTGCCAAATCCGGATATTTTTCCAGACTTTCTTTCTTTATTGCTACCTGCTCCATCTCTCCAGGTGCCAGAACCTTTTTCTTCTTATGGTATACCCGTTCATCTCCATAATAAATACTGATATAACGGTCCCGGTATACATCGGAGACACGGAAACGGATCTTCCACTGATCAGCCTCAGACTGCCGGTTAACAAACTGGGGAACTGTGTAGCGGACACCGTTTACAGCCCGGATTCTGATATTGGAGGAAGCAGGTTCCTCTTTCCTGGATCTGGCATAGGCTGCCGCACTTCTTCCAGCAAGTGCTGCCTCTTCGGAAACGTAATCCACCAGATCATGAACATGAAGTACATTTCCACAGGCAAATATGCCGCTTATGCTGGTTTCCAGGCAGTCGTTGACAACAGGACCGCCGGTTATCTGATCAAGATCAACTCCTGCGCTTTTTGACAGCTCGTTTTCCGGAATCAGACCGACTGACAGAAGAAGTGTATCACAGGAATAATATTCTTCCGTTCCCGGAACCGGTCTGCGTTTCTCATCCACTGCAGCAAGCGTTACTCCTGTTACCCGTTCCTTTCCATGAATCTCTACTACAGTGTGGCTTAATTTTAACGGAATTCCGTAATCATCCAGACACTGTACAATGTTTCTTTTTAATCCGCCGGAATAAGGCATAAGCTCTGCCACAACTTTAACTTTAGCACCCTCTAAAGTCATACGTCTTGCCATAATGAGACCGATGTCTCCTGATCCCAGTATGACCACTTCTTTTCCGACTTCATATCCGTCTAAATTCATCAGACGCTGGGCAGTACCTGCTGAATAAATTCCTGCCGGACGATAACCGGGTATGTTAAGAGCTCCCCTTGGACGCTCCCTGCATCCCATGGCCAGGATCACAGCACCTGCTTTTATCTGAATTAAGCCTTCTTCCCGGTTGATAACGGTCAGTACTCTGTCACTGCTGATTGAAAGAACCATGGTATTAAGCTTGTAAGGAATCTGTTCTTTTTCAATCATATCAATATAGCGGGACGCATATTCCGGTCCTGTCAGCTCTTCTTTAAAGGTATGAAGACCAAAGCCGTTGTGAATGCACTGATTTAAAATGCCGCCTAGATGGCCTTCCCGCTCCAGAATCAGTATATCTTCTGTACCCGCTTTCTTTGCAGCTGCAGCTGCAGCCAGACCAGCAGGGCCTCCCCCGATAATAACGATATCATGCTCTGTCATGTCACTCTCCTCCTTGTCTTTTCCCTGTCAGTAAATTAGAACCGGATCTGTTTTTGCAGATGTCTTCCATGTTTCTGCCTGTTTCCCTTGCCAGAATTTCCATTGTTTTCGGGATACAGAAGCCTGACTGGCAGCGTCCCATTCCTGCACGCACCCGGCGCTTAATTCCATCTACGGAAACTGCTCCCAGGGTTCTGGTCACTGCATCTGCAATCTCACCCTCACTGATGCCTTCACAACGGCAGATGATGGTTCCGTATCTGGGATCTTTTTTGATCAGTTCTCCCCTCTCTTCCAGGGAAAGCTTCTGAGGATTGATAATACCTTTTCTGGTTTCAATGAAGTTTTCTTTCTTTTTTGCATTGGCTTTCAGGGCTATCTGCTCTGCCAGGTAAACTCCTACAGCGGGAGCGCTTGAAAGTCCGGGAGATTCCATACCGGCTGCATCGAAGAAACCATCTGCATCCTTCACTTCTCCCACTACAAAATCATCTCCCTCTTCATGGGCACGAAGACCGGAAAAAGAGGTAATAACCTGGCGGAAGGGAATGTTATTCACTCCCCATGCAGCTTTTTCCATAATATCGGCAAGCTCCTGCGCGGTTGTAGAGGTCTCCTCTTTGTCGGTTACGTTAATTGCCGTAGGTCCTGTCAGCAGATTTCCATGAACTGTAGGTGTTACTAAAACCCCCTTACCCATCTTTCCGGGAAGCTGGAATATGGTATGGCTCACCAGATTCCCCGCTTCTTTATCTAACAGACAGTAATCTCCCTTTCGTGGTATGATGTGAAGCTTTGAATCACTGACCATGTTGTGGATCTGGTCTGAGTAAACGCCGGCTGCATTGACCACATAGGAGGCGTGAATGATCTTATTACTGGATATTAAATCATAACCGGAATCCGTTTTGTTAATTGTCTCAATTTCTGTCTCAAATAAGAAATCGGCTCCATTATCACAGGCATTCTCTGCCAGAGCGATAGTCAGTCCAAAGGGGCATACAATTCCACCCGTTGGCGCATATAATGCAGCCACCACTGTTTCGGACACACTTGGTTCCATGGCACGGACTTCATCCCCCGTCAGTATGGACAAGTCGGGAACACCGTTTTTTAATCCTTTTTCATACAGCGCATTAAGAGACGGTCTGTCGTCTTCAGAAAAGCAGAGAACCAGTGAACCGTTGCGGACAAAGGAAAAATCAAGAGCTTTCGAAAGATCTCCCATCATGCGGTTTCCTTCTGTATTAAATTTTGCCTTTAATGAGCCTGGCTCAGCATCATATCCAGCATGCACAATGGCACTGTTGGATTTTGATGTACCGGAGCAGACATCTTCCTCCCGCTCAATGACGCAGATGTTCAGCTGATAACGGGACAGCTCTCTGGCTATAGCACAGCCGGTAACGCCGCTGCCGATAATCGCCGCATCGTAATTTAATTCCTTCATAATCAATCTCCTCCAAATCCGTGATAATTCCCGGTTCTCCGGGACTATAGAAAAAAAGAGTAAGGAAAATAAACGGATAGCTCCGTATCATAATCCTTACTCTTTCGTCTCAAAGGTTATTTATTCAATTGTATTAATGCTAACATAATTTCACTGGGATTGTCAAGTGATTTATAGCCGCTCTTAGTCTTCATCCTGAGACCAGTAAAGGGCACATTTGACTGCCCGCTTCCAGCCCTTAATCCTCTTTTTGCGGCACTCGTCTTCCATCTGATTGTCGAAGATCCTGGAGGCCTCCCAGTTTTGTCTGATCTCTTCCCTGTCTTTCCAGTATCCCACAGCCAGACCTGCCAGATAGGCAGCACCAAGAGCCGTTGTTTCAATGCATTTTGGTCTGACAATCCGTGTATCCAATACATCTGCCTGGAACTGCAGGAGGAAATTGTTGGCGCAGGCCCCGCCGTCTACTCTTAATTCCTTTAAATGAATCTGAGAGTCCTGCTCCATGGCTTCAATCAGATCAGATACCTGATAAGCCATGGATTCCAGGGTGGCGCGGATAAACTGCTCCTTGCTGGTTCCTCTTGTCACTCCTACAATGGTACCTCTGGCATACTGATCCCAGTAGGGAGCGCCAAGACCTGCAAATGCCGGTACCACGTAAACGCCCCCGGTATCTTCCACTGCCTGGGCATACTCCTCTGTCTGGGAAGCGGACCGCACCATACGCATGGCATCCCGCAGCCATTGAATGGCAGCGCCTGCCACAAATACGCTTCCTTCCAGTGCATACTGAATCCGTTCCTGATCACTGGCTGCTATGGTGGTCAGCAGACCATGCTCTGATTTTACCGCTTTCTCTCCGGTGTTCATAAGGAGAAAGCAACCGGTTCCGTATGTATTTTTAACTTCACCGGCTTCGAAGCAGCACTGTCCGAATAAAGCTGCCTGCTGATCTCCTGCTGCCCCTGCAATGGGGATCTTTCCCCCCATTACGTCAGAAGAGGTATAACCGTATACGCAGCTGGAGGGTTTTACATCCGGAAGCATTGCTTTTGGTATATTAAAATAGTTAAGAATATCTTCATCCCAGCACTTTTTATGAATATCAAACAGCATGGTTCGGGAAGCATTGGTATAATCTGTTACGTGAATGCAGCCCTTGGTCAGATTCCAGATCAGCCAGCTGTCCACGGTTCCAAAAAGCAGTTCTCCACGTTCTGCCTTTTCTCTGGCTCCCTCTACGTGATCCAGGATCCATTCAATCTTACTTCCGGAAAAGTACGCGTCCGGAATCAGACCGGTACGGTCTCTGATAATCCCTTCCAGCCCATCTTCTTTCAGACGCTCAATGCGGTCAGCGGTCCTTCTGCACTGCCATACAATGGCATTGTAAACAGGCTCCCCTGTCTCCTTATCCCACACAATTGTGGTTTCTCTTTGATTTGTAATTCCGATTGCAGCAATATCGCTGTAATGCGCCCCAATTTTCCCCATCGCTTCCATGGTCACTGAAAGCTGTGATGACCATATTTCCATGGGATCATGCTCCACCCAGCCTGGTTTTGGAAAAATCTGCCTGAACTCTTTTTGTGCCTCGCTGCAGATGCCCCCTTTCTCATCAAACAGTATGCACCGGGAACTGGTAGTCCCCTGATCCATAGCGATCACATATTTTCCCATGATTCCTTCCCCTTCCATCTTCTTTCATTCGTTAATTTTTTACCAAACAATAAAGAAAGAGCCTTGGAAATGAACGGTTCCCCGCACTCATCACCTGGCTCTGTCATCTCTTAGGCTTATTATTAAATAACACAAATTTATACTACCACGCAGGCAAAAATATGTCAAGTTCTACAATAAATACAAATTTTACCTGTAATTCGGATACGAATGATACAATCTCTTAACGACATCATAGGACATCTTTCTTCTTCTGTACTCATCAACAATTCCTTTATTGTTCATTGTACGGGGTCTGCTGCCAAACCATTCACTGCTGATTCTCACATCGCAGTATTGCCATATATAGATGCCGCTTATTTCCTCATGTCCCAGGACTGCCTGAATCTGATGCTCCAATGCCATAGCCTGGTATTCCTCCGACCACTTGCAAAGAGTCGGGGTTCGATATCCATAGATTGCACCTGCACCAATTTCAGTGATAAGAAACGGCTTTCCGCTTCCCTCACTTTCCGTCTGAACCCAGTTATAGATATCATTTATATATTCTCTGGCGGGCGTATCATGATACCATTCAGGATACAGATTATAGGACACAATTTCCGGCAAACCAAAACAGATATCTGTTTTGAATTTGCAGCTGGCGGAAGATCTTGGCCTTGAATTATCCATTTTATGGATCAGATTATACTGCCTCTGATAACATCCATAGCCATATTCCGTATCGCTGGCACATTCATTTAAGATTCCCCAGATTATAATGGAAGGATGATTGATATGGGAATGAATCATTTCTTCAATACACGTTTCTGCCTGCTGCTCAAAGTTGGGATACTCCATCTGTTCCAAAGTCAGGCCTCTGGCATGATTTTCTTCCCAAACCAGGATTCCCTGTTCATCACACAGATCCAAAAAAAGCTCATCATTTGGATAATGAGACGTACGTATGGAATTGGCCCCTAAATCTTTTGCCAAAAGGAGGTCCTGCTGCATTGCGGAAAATGGGATGGCACATGCAAACATGGGATGGTCCTCGTGGCGGCAAAATCCTTTAATTCTTAGTTTTCTGCCGTTGAGAAGAATGTCTTTTCCCTCTGTCTTAATCTCTCTGTACCCAATCCTCTCAATTAAATCATCAACAGCCTGATTCTGATTCGTAAGAACCGCCTCTAATTCATAGAGCGCAGGATCTTCCATTTCCCAGTCTTTTACTTCTCCTGGATTGCAATACCTCTGAACAGTCACCGACTCTCCCGGATTCAGTTTAATTTTATCAAATTCGAATTCACTGCCGTTAATCTTAAGTTTAAGGTCATAAATATTTTCTTCGTCAGAAAGACTGGTTATCTTTATTGATACGTTGGTGTTCCAGCCGTTTGTTTCCCTCACAGGAATTGCATGGACAGATTCAATATAGGCATTTCCCAGGGATTCCATTACGACTCCTCGGCTTATCCCCCCATAACTCATGTAATCATTGGGAACGTGCAGTGCGCTTTTCTCACTAAAGGAATTATCCGCATACACCTCTAACAAATGATTTTTACCTGCCAGATTTCTAAGTACAACAGAAAATGGCGTGTACGCATTATAATGTTCTGCAATAGTATTTCCATCCAGACAAACTCTGGCCGTATGACTTACTCCTTTAAATATAAGGCGGATATTGCCTTCGGCTTCTATTTTTCTGGAAAAAACACCGGCTCCCCGGTAACTGGAGAAATCGGGAAGAGATTCCCAGCAGCATGGTACGGCCACTTTATATTTTTTATCTTTATTTTCCCCTGAACACGGAGAGAAGTTCCATAAACTGCTGCTTAATTCCTGGGTTTTTCTGATTACATTTGTTTGAAACGTCCTGATCATGTTTTACCTCTATGTTATTTTATAATAGCTGCTTTCGGTTACTTAATTCTATCTACAATAGTCTTAATGTAGGAGATATCAGTTTTTAGTTTCTCCTCAGAATTTTTAGCATCAGAAAAGTCTTCAAATGTTATAAAACCATCATACCCTACCGCTTTAAGCGCCTTAAAACACCGTTCAAAATCCGCAAATCCATCTGGAAAGGAAGCCCAATCCGGGATAAATTTCTCTTCTCCATCCACTTCTTTTTTGATCCAATGCGCATTTTTTATATGTACCAGATCAAGGTACGGACCCAATATTTCAAAAGCCATTTTGTACTCTTCATATCCTTCATAAATTACATTACCGGTATCATAGATTACCCCAATATAACGGGAATCGAAGTTTGAGGCAATGCGGCAGGCCGCGCTGGCAGAGGGAGTGATAGTTCTCATATGCATTTCAAAATCAGCTTTCACACCATGCTTTTTCGCCAGCGTTTCCACCCTTTTAAACCCTGTCAGGGCTTCCTCATACAACTGGTTATATGTCCTTACCTGATCATAGGAAGGGGCATTGACCCTGATTCGTCCGCATTCCATTTTTTTTGCGGCTATCATACAGCGTTCAATGTCCTCCTCACGATCAGAGCATTTTAAGTAAGTCGCAAGTGCATTGACACAGATTCCATATCTGTCTGAAAGCGCTTTTAATTCCTCTGCCTTTTCTACAACTGTTTTAATATCAACCGTACAATAATTATTTCTCCAGTAGGATGGTTTTTCCTTTAAAAACTCGGGGTCATCATAAATATCAGTAACCCGCCAGTCCACACCATCATACCCATATTCTTTCATCTTTTTTAGTGCCTGTTCCAGCGTCATATCTGGCACGCTGACTGTAAATAATGAATATTTCATTGCTTCTCCTTGTCTTTTAATCAACCCTTAATGCCCGAGCTGGCAACTCCTTCTACAAAATATCTCTGTAAAAATACAAACAGGGTAAGAACCGGTATCAAAGCTACTGTCGCAGCTGCCATGATCTGGGCATAATTAGAGGAATACTGAGTATTGAACAGCCTTAACATTAACTGTATGGTTTTCTTTTTCTGGGAAGACAGATAAATAAGAGGTCCCATAAAATCGTTCCATTCAAATGTAAAGGATGTGATACAAAGAGTTGCGATTGCAGGCTTTGAAAGTGGCAGCATAAGTTTCCTCCATATGCCATACTCGCTTAATCCATCAATTCTGGCTGCCTCTAAAAGTTCATTGGGGATACTGACAAAAAACTGCCTCATGAGAAATACCCCCATTGCTGTAAACGCATGCATAAGAATCAGACCCAGATGGCTGTCTGTCAGCCCCAGCCATGTCATCAGCTTATACTGGGGAACCATATAGACCTGCCATGGTATGGATATGGTCATCACATACATCATAAACAGAGTATCCCGCCCCTTAAATTCCAGCTTTGCAAATGCATAGGCTGCAAAGCTGGAGGTCAAAAGCTGAAGAATGGTAGTAAACATGGTCAGCTTTGCTGTGTTTAGAAAACCTGTTAAAAGAGGAACCTTCCTCCAGATTTCCGCATAGTTATTCCATTGAAGCTTTGCCGGCAACCATACAATTGGGAAGGAAAATACATCTTTTTCCAGCTTCAGAGAGGCTGACAGCATCCACGCGAAAGGAATCAGCATAATATATGCCATCAGAATCAGGGCTGCATAGATCAGGACTGCCTTTATTACGAAGGCAGCGTTTTTTTTATTACTTCTACTCATATGTACTGCCTCCTTATAAATAACTTGTAAATTTCTTCTCACCTTTAAACTGAATGAGGGTTACGATCATAATAATACCGAATAAAACCATTGCCACAGCACTGGCATAACCAAACCTGGAACTGATAAATGCACTGTTATAAATATGATAAGCCAAAACCTTCGTTGCCTCACCTGGTCCGCCTTGGGTGGTAATGTACATAGTGTCATAGGATTTGAAAGTGGACACCATCAGCATCATTAGAATGAAAAAGGTAGTGGGAGTCACACTGGGCCAGGTGATATGCAGAAACTGATTCCATTTATTGGCTCCGTCTAAAGAAGCAGCCTCATACAATTCTGCTGATACCCCCTGCAATGCTGCCAGGTAAACAATCATATAATAACCCATTCCTTTCCAGACGGTAAGACCAATAATTGTCGGCATTGCCCACGTTGTAGACGCTGCCCACCGCGGCGGATTCGTAATTCCGGCCACCATGAGAAAGCTGTTTACAGGTCCCCGGTCCGGATTAAAAAGTGCCATCCATACAACGGCTACCGCTACCAGAGATGCTACATAGGGAAAGAAAAGAACGGAACGGAAAAATACACGCCCTTTCATCTGCTTATTCATCAGGATTGCCAGGAACAATGCAAACGCCATAGTAACCGGTACAGTCACAACTGTATAATACAACGTATTTTTCAGAGCAATCCAAAAGCTGGAATCCTTTGTGAACATAACAATAAAGTTTTTAAACCCTACAAACTTAATCGGATTACCGGAATCCCACTCACAAAAGCTTAGAAGTAATGAGAATACAATCGGTATAAATGTAAAGACAAAAAAACCGATTAAATTTGGAAGAATAAAAGAATAGGCGACCAAAGTCTTTTTTCTTGCAAGTGATTTTGTTTTTTCAATTTGGCTGTTATCTTTGCTCATACGTCCTTTCCTTCCCAAGTTTCTATTACCGGAGCTTACTGTGCCTGCACTTCAGAAACTCTTTCAATCAACTTCTTAAGACCTTCATCTACTGTTACACTCTTTGTCATAATTGCGCTGTGCTGTTCCGTAATAATGTTATCGATATCCTTTGTGTGCTTGTCCATCCGCTGCTCTATTACATATTTGCCCACATTAATGTATTTGGACAGCTTTTCAGGGGCATTGGGATATTTTTCTGGAATGGCATCAAAGATAGCATTAATTTTTTCAGAGTTATAGCCTGGTACAATTCCTGAATTGGCAAGAAGCTCTGCTCCCTCTTCTCCGCAGACTGTCGTAATGAATTTCCAAGCCTCTTCCGGGTGTTTTGCGTATGCTCCAATAGCAATGGGAGTAACTCCGCCAACCGCATTTGTATTGCCAATGCCTTCTTCATTCGGAATACTGCAGCAACCCCACTTAAAATCTTTTACATTTTCAAGGCACATGTTTATATACCAGGTACCAATCTGCAGCATGGCTGCCTGTTGGTTGTAAAATACGCCTGAATAATGAATGTTTGAAGATTTCAGAGCGCCATAATCCTGAACCAGCCCCTCATCCTGCATTGCCAGAATCTCTTCATAGTATGGTTTAAGATTCATATAAGTATCTTTATTTAACTGGTCAAAGCTCTCAATTCTTCTTGCATAATTATAAACATTACTGGGCCATGTATGAACATGCGCACCGTATACCTTGTCATTGCCAGTCCCACTTGTCATTTTTGCAGCCAGTTCGTGGTATTCCTTCATTGTCATACCGTCCTCCGGATAAGGAACTCCCGCCTTATCAAAGAGGTCTTTATTATAAAATATCATATTGTTATCTTTTCTAAACGGCACTGCATATGTCTTGCCATCCATCTGGAGCTGATCCATAAGCCCCAGATAATTATCTTTATTAAAAGAGGTATCCTTTGCCATAAAATCGTCTAGTGCAAGTACATGCCCTTGTGTAATAAGAGCGCTGAGAGCCGGAGTTCCCTTTGTAAAGACAACATCAAAATCCTGTTTACCTCCTAGCTGTGTTGTTATGGTATTATCATACTCATCAGCTGCAAACTCAACCGGCTCTACTGTGATATCAGGATACTTTGCTGTAAATGCATCAAATATGGCCTTATAGTATTTCGTGTTGGAATAATCCCACAATGCTACTTTAATCGTTACTTTTTCATTTCCTCCTGATTTGCCCGAAGAGGCACTGCTTCCGCCTGAACAGCCAGTGATCATTCCTACTGCCATTACTGCTGCCAATAAACCTGACAATAATCTTCTTTTCTTCATTTTTTCTTCCTCCTGTATTTTTAATTTTTATTACCAGATGAAAATTCCTTTGTCTGCCAGTTTAAACACTGCTTCTATAAAATAATAATCACCATAAATAATTGAAAATTCATGTTCTTTGTCATGATACGCAGCAGTGCACTTTTCTAATATGTAATCGTCCTCTTTCTTCCAGTTACAACGCTTTTGTTCCAACGCTTTTAACAGTAGCAGCGCAGCATTCAAATACTTGTGGCTGTCCTGTTCCTTCGAATGTCTGGAAAGCTCAATTAAACCGCTGGCTGCAATGGCGGCAGCCGAAGAATCCTCCCAGCTGCAATTCACAGGTTGTCTGAAATCAACAGGAATCAAACCATTTTCCGGTATATTGGAAATAAAATAATCTGCAATTTTACTCGCCGCATTTAAAAAGCCACTGTCACCAGTATGAATATAGCTGAGAGTAAAGCCATAAAGTCCCCAGCTTTGCCCCCGGGTCCAGGAAGAGCCTGTTCCGTATCCCTGCCCACCGTGTGACTTTATCATTTCTCCGGTAAAAGGATTGAACTCAACAATATGGTTAACGGATCCATCCTCCCTTATAAAATATTTCTGTGCCTGCTTTGCATGGGCTTCTGCTATTTGTTGAAATCTTGGATCTGCCGTCCTATCACTGGCCCAATAAAGCAAAGGAAGGTTCATCATACAATCAATAATTGCCCAGCCACGATGATCCTCATCCCCCCAGTCATTCCAGGCACGAATAAAATTTCCTGCCAGATTAAACCTGCCTGCCAGGTTCTCTGCCGCCAGTATTGCCCTGTTATACGATTGAGGATTCTGGTCAAGACTATAGTGGGCGACTGCTGTCGGAAGCCATTTAAAACCATTATCATGATCCAGTCCATTGCAATTCATAAGAACTCTATCCAGTTTTTCTTCCAGCTCTATGGCAGCATTCTGATATAGATAATCTCCTGTGACTGAAAAAAGCTGCCACATGATGCCTCCCCAAAAACCATTGGTCCACCAAGCGATGTCTCCGTTTCCAGAACGGTCATCAAATACCCCGTTAACTGTTGTATAAGGAATCTTATTCCCTGTACGAAGTGTCACTGGCTTCATTTTTTCTATGATCTTTTCAATAACTCCGGATGCCCAGTCAGCATCATATTGCGATAGATTCATGGCTGTCTCCCTTCTTTACTCCACGTCCTTCTGACACAGAACTGTTACAATTTTTCCTTTGTTAATTATTTTAACCTGTTTTTCTTCTATTCTTATTTCAGGCTTTTCCTCCATAAGTGCTTCAGCTTCATAAGATCTGTCTGCAAATACGCTGGTCACCATAAGATGAACCCCTGCTTCAAAAGATCCCTTAATAACAGGAATGACTGTGAGATTATAAAACAGATTTGTATTTGGAAAAGCAGGAACCAGCTCCGGTGACTGTCCGGTCTCACTTACTATACCGCTTATTCCCCACTGGAATTTTGCAAATACAGAGCTATCATCTGTTTTCACATCTTTTTCCTCGTACCTGCCAGTTTTTCTTCCCATTTCAATTTGGAAGCAATTCTCCTGAGAAATCGCAAAGCCTCCATCTGCCACATCAATAGGAATTGTATTTGTTATTTTATGTATTCTTATATGCCAGGAAGAACAGGGTATCACGGTGCTTTCTATGGTCACTCCGGAGACAGGGCTGTATTCAGACGAAAGAGTATCTTCGCTTAATGAAAAATGACTTTGCCCGCTTCTCATAAAGTATCGGTTCTCTCCCTTTAAGGATACTGCCAGAGTATTATCAAAAGCGCCTTCCGATAAGTCGGTTCCTCTTGATACACTAAAACCAAACTGATTGGAATAAACTAATTTTTCGTATTTTTCCGGTCCTCCTCCATGATTGTGCTGCAGATGCTGTCCAGTCACATATGCCAGCACATGATGGTGAGTATCGTGAGTTATAATCATATGCGGGTGCTTTAGAACTTTACTGGGTTCATATGGATAATCCCTGGGCTCTGCCTGCCAGAATGGATGATCCTCATTAAGACCAAGGATTAAAAATGCTTTATTGCACCAATAAGGAGAACCACATCCATTATATTTTTCGCTGGCAAGAAGACTGGGGTATCCATAACCAATTGTAAGGACACCGGAGTTATCAAAAATAGGACGCCTCATCCATGATTCAAGATTTCTAAGTGTCAGATTTTTCAAAACTCCATAATCTACGTCAAGACCTGCATATGCCATTGCCCCAAAAGGACCGGAATGAGCATAACGGTATGTTAAACTTCTTCCAAATGGCACCTCTTCTCCATTGTTTGCAAACCAGTAGACAAAGTCATCAAAAAATTGTGTACTTCGCTCTTTTAAGATTCTGCACCGTTCCGGTTCAATACCTTCCATTAACCGGGCATAAATCAAGCCATAATAATGAATTGCAAATGCCACATAATAGTCAATCTGTTCAGGATTACCATCACAGTACCAGCCATCTCCAGTATAAAAGCTCTCAATGAGACTGAAATCTTCATCCATACGCTGCTTTGACCACTCCAAACCAAGAATTCGAAACAACATATTTGTAAGGATTCGAAAATACCGCCAGTTATTTTGGGGCATATCATAGTTGTTCATCTGACTCAGCCACCTATAAAGATTGCTCTTTTCTGTCTCATCCAGTGGATCCCATAATTTATCCCGGTTAACTGCTATAGTGAATACCAGAGCAGCTACCTCTACCATCTTCTGGTCATAATCAAATAAGTCACCCCAGTACTCTGCGTCATCAGGATCTGTGCCATGTATGATACCTTCACGGTAAATAACAAGCCAATCTTTTATTTCTTTTTGCTCATTCTCTGACAAATTGTTATTATCCCCTGACCATAGCGGTCCCAGGCCCCAGAGCACTCTTGCAAATCCTTCCATTCTGGCTGATTTTTCTCCGTAATGAACCCCAGTATTCCCAACATGCAAAAACGCAAGGTGAGGACTGTAAAACGGTTTCAGTGGCCTTATGGTATCTAAAAAAAGTCTGACAGCATCATTTCTTGTCTTTAAAGCTACATCCATTACCTAGCTCCTCCTGTGCATGTATTTTTATAAACCTTAAGCACAATACCAAGCGACACATTTTTAAAAACTCTCTATGTTTTCCTATGAATCGCTATCATTTTTTACATATTAACATGGTTACACTTTCACTTCTTTGTCTTTTATGCTATATTTATGTCAGATTGTGCTGCTTTTTATGGTAATATATTATTAATTTTATCTTAATTTATTGTTATTTTTTATACATAATGTATACACGATTTAGGGAAGGAGATCTTCATGATGAACGAAATTACAATCGAGACAATTGACCAGCTGCTTGTGTCACACATACGATCCTGCAGGAAAGCAGAACGTACGCTTCATATCCATAATAACGCATATGAGATTATGCTGATTAAGAGTGGAAACGTAGATTATTTTATTAATAATGTCACTTATCACCTGACGAGGGGCAGCCTTACTTTCATATGTCCCAATGATATCCATGGTTTATTTATCAAGGATGACACTCCTTATGAAAGAATGCCGATTCATTTTGAGGAAAGTTTTGCAAAAAGCCTTTCAACACCAATAACAGATCTTTTCAGCTGCTTCCACAGTCACAAGCAGGAATATCTCTGTCATCTGAATAAAAAGCAGATGGCAGAATACGAACAATATATTGACACAATTATAGACAATTTAAATGAAAAAGGATTCGGATATGATGTACGGGTGAAGTCATGTTTGCTGATGATCCTCCTGTTGGCCAATGATGCGGCTCAATCAACCGATACGTCTCTGGGAGATATTTCTCCCAAAATCATACGGGATACCATTAGTTTTGTAGATACTAACCTGACAAGCGATATCTCCATTCAGACCATTGCAGATTATCTTAATATCAGCCGTTCCCGCCTGAGTCATTTGTTTAAAGAATATACAGGAACTTCCTTGTGGAACTATATTATTACCAGAAGAATTCAGTATGCGCGAAAACTTCTTTTAAATGGTGGCTCAATCACTGCAACCTGCTATGAATGTGGTTTTAAAGATTATGCTCATTTCGTAAAAGTATTTAGTAAAATCAATGGCGTTTCTCCAGGTAAATATGCAAAAAGTATTCCAGCTTACATAAATGAGGCCTCTGTTTCTAAGCTGATTCTCTGAATAAAAAGAACAGGTACTGTTAATAGCTCAACAGAACCTGCTCATAATAAACCATTAATGCATACTCTCCCTGATGGTTTTCATCGCCTGAATCACCAGTGTGGGAAGAATGGCAAATATAAATATAGTCATAAATTGTCTTCCTGTTAAATCTGCCACATAAAAAAGATTGTGAAGCGCCGGAATAAAAAGAACTGCTCCCAGCAAAACTGCTCCCGCCTCAAACGCCATGATACTCCATAAATTGCTCATAAAACCGATTTTCAAAATGGAATGACTGCTGCGGCAGTTAAATCCATGGAACAATCTGGCAAGTGTCAGGGTGGAGAATGCCATAGTACTGGCAGCAGCCTCGCTGCCGGTTAACAGCCCGGTGCTGTAGGAAGCCATGGTGCATACTGCAATAAGTGCCCCCTGAAAGAGAATCACAAGGATAAACCTCTTTGTTAAAATGCCTTCCTTGGGATTTCTGGGCTTCTGGGACAACAGGTCTGCTTCTGCCTGCTCCATTCCGATTGCAATGGCAGGAAGGGAGTCTGTCAGCAGGTTTATAAACAGCAGATGAACCGGTGCAAAGGGCATGGGAAGTGCCATAAGGGAGGTATAAAGCACACATAAAATTCCCGCCATGTTTCCTGAAAGCAGAAACTTGATGGCATTTCTTATATTCCGGTATACATTACGCCCATTGGCAACCGCTTTGATAATTGTGGCAAAATTGTCATCCGTCAGAATCATGGATGAGGCTTCCTTGGAGACTTCTGTTCCCATCTGTCCCATGGCAACTCCGATATCCGCCTGCTTTAAAGCGGGAGCATCGTTAACACCATCCCCTGTCATGGCTACAATATGTCCCTTCTTCTGCCACGCACGGACGATTCTTATTTTGTGTTCCGGGGATACCCGGGCATATACACTGATGGATTCCAGCCGGTGCCCCAGCTCATCTTCGGTCATATCATCAAGCTCCGGACCGCTGATTGCCAGATCATCTTCCTCCAAAATGCCGATCCGCTCCGCAATGGCTGCTGCCGTAATCTTATGATCTCCCGTAATCATCACCGGGAAGATTCCAGCTCTTCTGGCATTGGAAACAGCATTTCTGGATTCCGGCCGGGGAGGATCCATCATGGATACCATACCGAGAAATGTATATCCGTTTTCTGAATTTTCCGAAAGCTTCTCCTGATCCTCCATCTCCCTGCATACAAAGGTAAGAACCCGAAGCCCCTGGGCGGAAAACATCATGTTCTGCTCCATAAGCATCTGTTTATCACCGTCTCTGAACGGACGGATTCCTTCGGAAGACCAGATCTGGGTTATCCTGGGAAGAAGAATATCCACTGCTCCTTTTGTAAATAGAATATTTTTTCCTTCCAGATAATGAAGCGTACTCATAAGCTTTCTTCTGGAGTCAAAGGGAACCTCTCCTAATCTTGGGTGATAGGATCTGACTGCCTCATCATCTACTCCGGCGCGCTCCGCCATCTGGAGTAACGCGGTTTCAGTAGGTTCACCGTTAAGAACTCCATTTACATGGCTGGAATCATTGTTTAAAACAGCATCGTAAAGCAAATATTTATGTACGGGAATCTCAGGCTTTAACATTTCCGGAAGATAAAGCCTGTTATTAACAAAAACCTGCTGCACCGTCATTCGGTTCTGGGTGAGGGTTCCTGTTTTATCGGAGCAGATAACAGATACACACCCAAGGCTTTCTACTGCTTTTAAATCCTTAATAATTGCATTTTCTCCAGCCATCTTCTGGGTTCCCATCGCCTGAACGATGGTGACGATAGAACTGAGAGCCTCTGGTATGGCGGCGACGGCCAGTGCTACTGCAAACATAAGGGAGTCCAGAATTGGCATTTTTCTGTAAATACTTAATCCAAAAACAATCGCACAGATAAAGAGAATCGCTACCGCCAGCCTGCTTCCAAACTGGTCAAGGCTCACCTGAAGAGGTGTCTTCTTCTCGCCTGTATCATTCATTAAAGAGGCAATTCTTCCGATTTCTGTATTCATGCCTGTTCCGGTGACGACTGCAATGGCTCTTCCCGATGCAACCTGAGAGCCGGAAAAAACCATATTGGACTGTTCTGCCAGCGGAACCTTCTCCATACGCAGTCTTCCTGTATGCTTTTCTACATTGACTGATTCTCCGGTCAGGGAGCTTTCATTGACCAGAAGAGAATAATTTTCCAGGATACGGCCGTCTGCCGCCACCATATCTCCTGCCTCTAATAAAAGTATATCTCCTGGTACGATTTCTTCCGACAGGACTTCTTTATTTTTCCCATCTCTTCTCACCCACGCCACTGGCGCAGATAATGACATCAGGCTGTCTAAGGATTTTTCTGCTTTCTGATGCTGCACAGTTCCAAGAATTGCATTAAGCAGTAACACTGCAAAAATTACTCCGGTACTTTCCACGTCACCAGATATCATGGAAATTACCGCTGCTATAATCAGAATGATGACTAATAAGTCTTTAAACTGATCCAGAAATACTTGAAAGGCACTTTTTCGTTTTGCTTTTTTCAGCAGATTGGGACCATGTACCTGCCTGCGCCTGAGAATTTCTTCGGAATTCAGTCCATTCCTGTCAGCATGAAGCTGTTTTAAGACTTCATCCTCTGATAAACGAAACCATTCTTCCATTAATGACGCTCCTTCCCATTTCTCCTACTATGGTATGAAACAGGACGGGAGTTTCATGAATGATTTTCCCTGCTTAAGGTGATGGCTGTATTTTATTCCCACTTTTTAAGTATGTTAATGATATTTATTATCTGTTCTACCTGGTATACAATACAACAGCTGCAAAAAACGGAAAAATCATCTATTTAAATCCGGCAACCTGGTATCTGTCCGGTTATGGACTGAAATCTGTTCCTATGATGCTTACAGAAGTTTCTGACGCATTAAAATAAGCAATCCATCAGACTATGAAAACGGCTGTATGCAATTGTTCCTATTGCATGCAGCCGTTTTTTTTATTATAATCTGACTGAAGACAGCCAATTTATCAAGCGGCTTAACCACCTTTCAGAAAGGACCTGATCAATATGGAAAAAATTACAAGCTTTACGATCAATCACTTAAAGCTTCTTCCGGGAATCTACGTCTCCCGCAAAGACAAAGTGAACGATACCACAGTTACTACGTTCGATATCCGCATGACCAGACCGAATTTTGAACCGGTCATGAATACGGCAGAGATACACACCATGGAGCACTTAGGTGCCACATTCTTAAGAAATCACCAATTATTTGCTTCCAAAGTTTTATACTTTGGTCCTATGGGATGCCGCACCGGCTTCTACCTTCTTTTGGCGGGAGATTACAAATCCAGGGATATTGTACCGCTTATCACTGAAATGTTTGAATTTATGCGTGATTTTGAGGGAGAAATCCCCGGGGCCTCAGCCAGAGACTGCGGAAACTATCTGGATATGAACCCCGGTATGGCAAAATATCTTGCCAGAAAATTTTTAGATACGGTTCTTTACGGTATTGATGACGAACACCTCATTTATCCGGCAGATTAGCGGTTATTTCCAGGCGGCATACTGCCCCTGCCCCCTTCACGGACTGCGTTTGAAGTGACAACTGACTCAAGGGTCAGTTCGGCTTGTTCCGAACCTGCCGTGAGGGTGTAGGTGCTGCCTGTCTGTAGTTTGGGACTGCTGATGACAATAGAAGAATACTTTTTCTCAGGAGTAAAGCAGATAAGTTCATTTCCTTCCTTGTCCTTAAGAGTAATTACAGTTCCTGCTTCCTGCTGTGCGGTTAAATTATGTAAGACAGAGCATTGAATAGAGGACTCAACAAACCCCTGTGCCATACCAGAGCTGCCAACCGCTATTACTGTTCCCCCTGAAATAATCCCATCTCCATTATAATCGATTGCCCCATCTCCGTCGCTCACCGGACCAGTGACATAAACCATACCTCCTGATATCAAAAGACTTCCATTGGAATCCAGCCCGTCTCCACCTGCGTCTACGTACACAGTTCCTCCCGTTATCTTAATATAAGCATTGGTATCAGTCTCCATACCTCCGCCCATTTGACCGCCACCCATTACGCCTTTGCCACCAGGAACGCCGCCTCGTCTTTGCTGGCCTTTTTGTGGCAGATTTTCATCTGATTGGGTCCCGGACTGGTTTTCGTCAGACCTGGGAGTAATCTCTTTGACCTGTTCATCCGACGGCATTTCCGGCTTCTCTTTCCCACTATCTCCCTGACTGGTATCCTGACCCTCTGCAGATGCAGATTTTGGCTGTGCTGCATTGATTCCATCATCGGAAGCCTGAATTGAGATTTCCCCTCCATTCACCGATACTCGATAGGCTTCCAGTCCTTCATAGCAGCTGGTGACTGATATTGTGCCATTATTGACCACTAGATCCTGGTCTGCATGGAACGCATCGTCGCCACTTTCTACGGTAAAGGTGCCTCCGTCAATTACCATCGTTTTGCTGGCATGAAAGGAGTCGTCTTTGGAATTGACAGTAAAGGTTCCGCCTGCCACATAGATATTTCCAAGAGATGTATCATCCTCATTACTTGATCTCACCGCTTTTCCTGAAGTTGTCAGCAGAAATGTTCCATCCATGATTTTCACTTCATCCTTACCTGCCAGGCACTGGGAGATTGCGTTAACAGAGATATTTCCTCCTGTAACTGCCAATGTATCCTTTGAAACAATTCCGTGTTTATAGCTGGCATTTACCTCCAGATTTCCAGTGCCGTTTACAGTCAGATCCTCTTTTGAGAATATAACCCCATCTACGGTATTGTCATCAGTATCTATGTACTCCGTTCCACCTGACAGCTTATTTGTTGTTCCATCTGCCAGAGTAACAAAGACCTTATCAGCAGATTTGACATAGATTGCAGCACTGGTTTCACAATTAATTCCGGCATTTGCTAAAACGATCTGAACCTTGTCTGTATCCACTGCATCAACAATAATCTGACCGTTGTCCAGCGTTCCGCTTACCAGATATGTCCCTTCTTTGCTTATGGTTACAGTGCTTCCAGTTATACTGACACCTGCTCCGTCTGCCTCTGCTTTGTCTGAGTTTAAATTTATTTTAACTGCACTGCTTTCGTCGTAGCTCCCATCCTTATCACGGTCTGAAAAGTCTTTGTCAACAGTTGCTTCTGCCGTACTGCTGTCTGTCGTACCATCAGTGCCAGAATCTGCCTGTGTGCTTTGGGTAACCACTGTATTTCCCGTTGTAGTCTGACTTTTACAGCCAGAAATAGTTGTTGACGCCAGCGCCATTATTAACACCAGTGCGGCTGCTTTACCTCTGAACAGCTTTCTTTTTATCATTATAGCTCCTCCTTATTGCCAAAAGGTCTTCCCAAAAATATTTCAAGATTTCCGTTTCTGCATCGTAAATCGTCTATCAGTTTCTTTTCTTCTCCATTATTTTTTAAAACCACTTCATAATCCAGTTTATAAAGACTTCCCATATTGGTTGTCTTCACCTGATTCAAATCCCAATTTTTCAGATACCGTGCAAATACTTCATCAAATACAGATGTATAGTCCAAAGACTCCGGAATTGTGATCTTAAGTACTTTTACGCCTGTTTTCTGCTGTCCAAATTTAAGAGAAGCCAGCAATATATTTACCCCTCCCATAATAAGGACAAATAAAACTGCCATGCCAACGTAACCCATACCCGTAGCCAGCCCTACCGCCATTGCCTGAAAAATGCTGCTGATCTCCTCTGCTTTTCCAGGTACTGACCGGAAGCGGACCAGGGAAAAGGCTCCCATTACTGCAACCCCAGTGCCAAGATTTCCGTTTACCAGTAAAATAACCATCTGCACCATAGCAGGAAGCAACGCAATTGTCACCACAAATCCCCTTGAATATGAATTCCGGTACATGTGAATACCTGCAATGATCAGTCCAAGAAACAGAGAAGCGGTTAAGCATACAAGAAATGATCCTGGTGAAAATGCAGCCTCTGATTCCTCTATTAAGATTGATTGAAACCATGTATTAAGCACAGCTGATTCCTCCTTTTTTCTCTGATTTAATTATTTGCTGCTTTTCATATGCCTGACCGTATTTGGAAAAGGATGCTGGATATATTTTAAGCTCATCCAGTATGTGCCCCAGCCAGAGGGGCATGGACCCTGGAATTTTTATCTCCATAAGGTGCCAGCCGTCTTCTAAAAGAGGGGTTCCCCAGGGACCATTTTCCAGTTTTAAGCAATCGGATCTCCAAAGAATATTTCCGTCTAACGTCAGCCGCAGGTTCTCATCCTCCAGTCCATACAGGGCTGTTCTTTCATAGGAAATATACATAGCGGGAATGATATCTTCGTAATACTGCATAAACCAGTCAATCTCACGAAGCACCTGGGTTTGTCGCTCCGGCTTTATTCCCCTATATAAATACGCCTCTGCATCAGCCAAATTAAGTGTTTCACGGCGTTTATAGACAATACCCTGGTATTTCTTTTTCAATTCCAGAAACACAGAGCTGGTTTCTCCCGGCAGCCCATAGCTGCGGAGTCTGAATTTTTCCTTATAAACTGGTTTTTCCAAAGAGTTTCTGATCAGCCTTGCATCCGGTGTGTCAAAATAGACATTGCATATTGTGGAATTACCGTATTGATCGGTTTCCATTTTTCCCATCAGTCTCTCTTTAAGCTTTAAGTATTGTACCGGATCTATCAGATATTTCATTTCTGTCCGCTCAAATGTCATTTGATATCCACTCATAAAAACCTCCTTATCCCCTTCTTTGTGTTACTTTACGCAGATTATACAGATCAAACCTGAAATCAACTTGAAAGAATGGTAGGTTCACAGATCTTTCACAGCTTGCTGGAATGTAAAAATCTTATTGATAAAACTTGACCATTTAGGTACAGTATGTTAATCTTATAACGTGGAGGTGCGATATGCTCATAACCAGAGAATGCGATTATGCCATAAGAATCATAAGAGCCTTATCATCAGGCGATATCATGAACGTTCCTACGATCTGTGAGAAAGAATCCCTGACTTCAGCAATCGCCTACAAGATGGCTCGAAAGCTGGAAAAAGCGGGATTAATCAAAAGCTATCGTGGAAGCGCGGGAGGCTATGCCTTAAACTGTGATCTGGAACGCACAAGTTTATATGATATTCTCACTGTGATTGATTCCAAAATGCTGCTGATCGAATGCATGCAGTCCGGCTATGACTGCCTCGTGAACCAACCCAAGCAGCCTTGCCTGGCTCACAGGGAGTTCTTAAGAATTCAACTGAATCTTAATCGGGAACTGAAAGAATGTTCTTTGGCTAAGCTACTGCACGGATAATTTTTTTAATTTAATCTTTACCAAAATGGTATAGATTCAAAAGGAGGAAAAACAATGAATCAATGTTACGGGTGCAACACCTGTCAAAGCGCCGACAAACCTTTAGAAACGTTCATCTCTTCCCTGCCGATGGAGACTTCTCATCACAGAGTAGAAAAACAAAGCACCAAATGCGGATTTGGTCTCCAGGGAGTCTGCTGCAGACTCTGTGCCAACGGTCCCTGCCGTATTACACCGGATGCTCCCCGTGGAATATGCGGAGCGGATGCAGACACGATTGTTGCCAGAAACTTTTTAAGGGCGGTGGCTTCAGGAAGCGGCTGTTACATACACATTGTTGAAAATACAGCATTAAATTTAAAAAACACAGCAAAAATAAAAGGCGAATTAAAGGGATTAAAATCTCTTGACCACCTGGCAGACATCTTTGGAATCGTAGAATCCGATGTGTACAAAAAGGCGGAGAAGGTCGCTGATGCGGTAATTGCTGATATCTATAAACCGGAATATGTGGAAATGGAGCTTACGGAAAAAGTTGCCTACGCTCCAAGAGTTGCCCGCTGGAAAGAACTTGGAATCATGCCAGGAGGAGCTAAATCCGAAGTATTTAAGGGCGTGGTTAAATGTTCCACCAACTTAAACTCCGATCCCTTAGATATGCTGGTTGACTGCTTAAGACTGGGCGTCTCCACCGGTATCTATGGACTGACTCTTACAAACCTGTTAAATGATGTGCTTCTTGGACAGCCGGAACTTCGTATGGCTCCCGTAGGTCTTCGTGTAATTGACCCGGATTATATCAACATCATGATTACCGGACATCAGCATACTATTTTTGTTGATTTACAGGAACAGCTCATTTCCCCTGAGGCAGTTGCCAAGGCAAAGGCGGTTGGAGCAAAAGGCTTTAAGCTGGTAGGCTGTACCTGCGTAGGACAGGATCTGCAGTTAAGAGGTGCTCATTACCAGGAGGTATTTGACGGCCATGCCGGAAACAATTACACCAGCGAGGCGATCCTGGCAACTGGCGCCATCGATGCCGTTCTTTCTGAGTTTAACTGTACTCTTCCTGGTATTGAACCAATTTGTGAAGAGCTTAAGATCAAACAGATCTGTCTGGATGATGTGGCTAAAAAATCAAACGCAGAACTCATGAAGTTCGATTTTGACCACCGCAGAGAGCAGAGTGAAAAGATCATTGATAAAGTAGTGAAATCCTATCAGGAACGCCGTGGCATGGTGCCCCTTAATCTTATGCCTGAGCACGGATATGAGAACACCCTGACCGGTGTCAGCGAAGGATCCTTAAAGGACTTCCTGGGCGGAAGCTGGAAGCCGCTAATTGATTTAATCGTATCCGGAGATATTAAAGGTATCGCTGGTGTGGTTGGCTGTTCCAACTTAACCGCAGGAGGACACGATGTTCTTACTGTGGAACTGACAAAGGAACTGATTGCCAAAGATATCATCGTGCTGACTGCAGGCTGTTCTTCAGGCGGCATCGAAAACTGCGGACTTATGACACCGGAGGCTGCTGAATTTGCCGGCCCTAAATTAAGAGAAGTATGCAAAAAGCTGGGAATTCCGCCAGTTCTCAATTTTGGTCCCTGCCTTGCTATCGGACGTCTTGAGATTGTTGCTACTGAAATTGCGCAGGAGCTTGGTGTGGATCTTCCCAAACTTCCACTTGTCCTTTCCGCAGCTCAGTGGCTGGAAGAGCAGGCACTTGCAGATGGCTGCTTCGGCCTTGCCCTTGGTCTTCCCCTTCATTTAGGACTTCCTCCTTTTGTAACAGGAAGCAAAGTTGCTGTTAAGGTTCTCACAGACGGTATGAAATCATTAACCGGCGGTCAGGTCATTATTAATGATGATGCTGTGGAAAGTGCCGACATACTGGAAAAAATTATTATGGAGAAGCGGACCGGTCTTAATATATAGGAGGAGGGCATATGAAACGGATATTCATTGATGAAGCCAAATGCGACGGGTGTAAGAACTGTGTTCTCGCCTGTATGCAGGCACATAGAAAAGATGGCGGAAGCATTTATGATCTGGATTTAACCAATCCGGAAAATGAATCCAGAAATCACATCGTCATGAAAGGGAACGGTCACTATGCTCCCATCTTCTGCCGCCACTGCGACCAGCCGGAATGTGTGATGTCCTGTATGAGCGGAGCTCTTGTAAAGGACGAAGAATCCGGTCACGTTTATTACAACGAAGAAAAGTGCGGTTCCTGCTTTATGTGTGTGATGAACTGCCCATACGGCGTATTAAAAGCGGATACAACCACAAAAACCAGGGTGATTAAATGTGATTTCTGCTTTGATCACGACAGCGAGCCAAGCTGTGTAAAAGCTTGTCCGACCAAAGCGATCTATGTGAAGGAGGTGGAATGATGACTCATGTAATTATCGGCGCAGGAGCAGCCGGCATCTCGGCTGCAAAGACCATCCGAAAACTGGAACCGGAGGCGGATATCATCATGGTGTCGGTTGACGACCAGGTTCATTCCCGTTGTATGCTCCATAAGTACTTAAGCCATGAACGGGATGAAGCAGCACTGTCTTTTGTTCCGGAAGATTTTTTTAATACACTTGGAATCAAATGGCTTAAGAACAAAGAAGCGTTGCATATTGATCCCATCAAGCAGACTGTTTTACTTGATGATGGCACAGAGCTTAACTTTGACCGCCTTCTGATCGCAACAGGTGCACACAGCGTGATACCTCCCGTTGTTAATTTAAGAGAAGCCAAAAATGTATTTGGCCTCAGGAATTTAAGTGACGCAAGAAAAATCCGCAAATTTGCCCAGTCCGCAGATAAAATTCTGGTTTTAGGTTCCGGCCTGGTAGGAATGGACGCCGCTTATGCATTTCTGGAGCAGAAAAAGGATGTAACAGTTTTAGAGCTGGCAGACCGGATTCTTCCAAAGCAGCTGGATGAAAAGGCTGGTAAAGCCTATCAGAAATTATTTGCACAGCATGGATGTAAATTCGTCCTGGGAAGAAAAGTGGTTTTAACCACTATGCCGGAAAACGATCAGATCAACTCCGTTATGCTTGATGACGGGACTATTCTGGAATGTGATATGATTGTTGTGGCAGCCGGAGTTCGCCCGGCAACAGACTGCACAGAAAATAGTGAAATTGCCGTTGATCGCTTTATTAAAGTGAATGATTGCATGGAAACATCCTGCAAAAACATTTATGCTGCAGGAGATGTGAACGGAATCGCTGCCATCTGGCCAAATGCCATGAAGCAGGGATACACAGCTGCCTGCAATATGTGCGGAGTTCCAACCTCTTATGAAGATCCTTATGGCATGAAAAACACCATGAATTTTTATGGGCTTACAACGCTCTCTTTGGGAGATGGAATTGCAAGAGACGGAGATCAGATCCTGTCACAGGAGGACTCCGGTTGTTACAAAAGGGCAATCTTACGTGATGGACGCCTTCAGAGTATTATGATTCAGGGTCCCATTGATTACACCGGTATCTATCAATATGTAATTAAGAATCAGATATCCCTTGATGCAGTTAAGACTGATGTCTTCCATCTGTCTTTTGCAGACTTCTACGGAACAGATTCCCGGGGGCAGTATCGTTATACAATGAACTAATTTATAAAGCAGTAGAGAAGCCAGATAAGATGGAAGCACTGGCTACTCTACTGCTTTTTTATTAAATATAAGCTCATCTTTAAATTTTGTCTTGGTTAAAGATTATAACTTCTATATAATTATTAGTTTTATAAGTTATATCTTTTAAATATAGCTATATAGGCTTGAATTCAATCCATATGGGTGTTAATATATATAACAAATATGGCAAAGGAGGTCTTTCATCTATGATCAATCGAGAATTATATATGAGCCGCATCCGTCCTTTTATCGGGAATGATCTTATTAAAGTATTAACCGGCATACGCCGAAGCGGAAAATCCGTCATGCTGGATTTAATTAAGCAGGAGTTGGTTGCCTCCGGTGTGAACGAAAATCAATTTATTTCCATTAACTTTGAAAATATGAGCAACGCACACCTTTGCTTTGCCGAGGCCCTGCATCAGGAGATTTCTCAGAGAATAAGTGAAATCACAGGTAAGGCATATCTTTTTTTTGATGAGATACAGGAAGTAATTCATTGGGAAAAGTGCATTAACTCCTTTCGTGTTGAATTTAATTGTGATATCTATATCACCGGCTCTAACGCCAGGCTGCTTTCAGGAGAACTGGCCACATACCTTGCAGGGAGATACGTGGAATTTGTAATTTATCCTTTCTCCTTTGGCGAATTTACAGAGCTATATCATTCTATCTATCCTGACTCAGATTTAAGATCAATGTTTACCCAATACCTTACCAGTGGGGGGATGCCGTATTTGAGCAACCTCCGATATGCCGAGCAGCCGAGCCGTCAGTATCTGCAAGACCTTTACAACTCTGTTGTCCTTAAAGATATTGTAAAGCGCAACAACATCCGAGATGTTGACCTGCTGGAGAGAATCATCGCTTACATCACAGCGAACATCGGAACCACATTCTCCGCTACGGCGATTTCAAAATATTTGAAAAACGAAGGACGTATGGTTGCACCCGAAACAATCTTAAACTACATCAAAGCCTGCGAGGATGCTTTTCTTTTTTATCGTGTCCGCAGGCAGGATCTGCAGGGTAAGAAGATTCTTACTGTCAATGAGAAATACTACATTGCCGACCACGGAATCAGAGAGGCTGTTTTTGGTGGTAATATGAAAGATATCAACCTGATTTTTGAAAATATTGTGTATATGGAGCTTCTTCGGCGGGGATATAAGATCACTGTTGGAAAAGCAGGAGAAAAGGAAATTGATTTTATTGCTGAAAAGCAGGCCCAAAAGCTTTATGTCCAGGTTGCGTATCTGCTGGCATCAGAAGAAACAATCCAGCACGAATTCGGGGTATATAGCACAGTCAGAGATAATTTTCCCAAATATGTTGTGTCTTATGATGAATTCGATTTGAGCAGGGACGGATTTAAACATGTAAATATTCGTGAGTTCCTGATGTCTCAGCAATGGAATTGAGTATTACCAATTAAAAAATGCCCGGCTTTGCTTACTGACAAGATGGGCATTTTTTTACTGCTCAAAATTTTCTTGACAGTTATATCACTCTGATATAAAATTCAAGCTATATCAGAGTGATATAAGGAGGAAAAAGATGAATATTTTATTTGTAAATGCAAATCTGTATGGACATATCAATCCCACACTTGGACTGGTGAAGAAGCTTACAGAAAAAGGGCATAAAGTAGATTATTTCTGCTCAGTAGAGCTTTCGGAGCAGGTAACAAAATCAGGTGCAGACTGGATTGACTCTGGAAGCGGCCTGAATCTTTTTTTAAAAAATTACCGCCCCACAGACCGGCATCCGTTTTACATGCTGATGGAATATATTCTTTTATACGATGAAGTAATGCTGCCTCAGATTTTGGATATTTTAAAAGAACGCACCTATGACCTCATCTTTTGTGATTCCATCTTTGGCGGCGGATGCTTTTTAAAACAGCTTACTCATACACCGGTTATCTGTTCCCATTCTTCTTTTGCCATGAGCCATGCACCGGTACCACCGCGTATGCTGGTACCCGGAACTCACCCACAGCTGGATTACTGCTATCAGATATTGAACAGAATCTGTACTTGTTATAAAATAGAAGAACCTACACTGGAAGAAGTTTTTTTAAGCAAAGCCGATCACAATATTGTATATACCACCAGAGAATTTAACGGGGATGATGCAGTAACCGAACCTCAATATTTATTTGCCGGACCTTCTATGGAGCGGGCAAAAAATACAGAGTCTGTAGACTTATCCGGGATTGGGAGCAGAAAGCTGCTATATATCTCACTAGGCAGCCTGAACACGGGTTTTATGGATTTCTATAAGATGTGCATCTGTGCATTTGAAAATACAGACTATTATGTGTGTATGTCCATTGGAACCAAGTGCAACGTTGATCAATTAGGGGAGTTGCCGGACAACTTTCTGGTTAAAAGTGTATTTCCCCAGCTTGAGATTTTAGATAAAGCAGATGCATTCATCACCCATGCAGGATTTAACAGTGTGAATGAGGCATTATACTTTGGTGTACCCATGCTTGCCATCCCTCTGGTCAATGATCAGCATATGACTGCCAAAAGGCTTGTATCCATGAATCTGGGTTTATCAGATAACATGAAAGAGCTATCAGCAGAAAAACTAAAAGCCCAGATCCAGCAGCTCCTGTCAGATGAGACAGTAAAAGAAAACTGTCTTAGAATTTCTCATGAAATGAAAAACTGTTCCAATTGGGATCTTACAGTTGAAAAACTGGAAAGTTACGTTAATAAATAAAAGAAAGGCAATTATAATGGCGTTAAAAAACAAATCCTTATATGCGATTTTAGGAATCTTAAATGTCTCACCAGGCACTGGCTATGATATTAAAAAATATTGCGATACCGTTCTCTCCGGTTTCTGGAACGAAAACTTTGGGCATATATACCCAACACTGAAAAAAATGCTCATAGATGAACTGGTGGAGATTGTAGAAAGCGAAACAAGCGAAAAAAAAATACAGTACCAGATTACTCCAAAAGGTCGGCTGGAGTTAGAATCATGGCTTATGGAAGATACAGAATTACAACCCATGCGCTCTGAATTTATGCTGAAATTATTATTCTCAAGCAATCAGCCAAAAGAGCATATTATTAAAATGCTGGAAGATTATAAACAAATCCATGTTAGAAAACTGGAAAAATATTTGGACATGCAGCATGACCTGGAACAGGGAATTGAGGCAATAACAACAGAACGCACCCGCTTTTTAAAGGCCATGCTTCGCAGAGGTGTTTTATCCTGCGAGGCCACCGTTCGCTGGTGTGAGGAGACCATCGATTCCGGACTATAACAGATTCGCTTGAAACCCTTTCAGGCCTGTGTTACTATCATTTAAAAGATTAGTGACAACGCCTACAGAAAGGAATCAAATATGTTTAAAGTGCTGATCCCAAGAACGATCTCTCATACAGGTACCGACTACTTAACACAAAAAGGCTGTGAGCTGATATTATCTGCTCCCACATCAGCAGATGACCCTGTTTTTGAACAATGTCACGCCATACTTACAGGTCCTACCAGAAAATTCCGGTACGATAAACCATTACTGGACCGGTGCAAAAACTTAAAAGTAATCTCAAGCTTCAGTGCTGGAGTTGACTATATTGATACAGTCTATGCAGAAAAACTGGGCATCCAGGTGACTAACTCTGGAAATGCCAACTCCAATGCGGTGGCAGAGCACACTATTTTTTTCATGCTTGCCTGTGCTAAAAACCATGAGATCATGTCTGAAGCTGTAAAGAAAAGCGATTTTTCAATCCGAAAGGATGTTTTTAACATTGAACTTTCTGGTCTCACCCTGGGGCTGATTGGATTTGGCAATATAGGAAAGCTGGTGGCAAAAAAGGCTTCTATGGGATTTGATATGAAGGTTATGGTCTATGATCATCATTTAACCACTGACAATGCTCCCGCTGGTGTTACTCCGGTGTCCTCTCCGGAAGAGATCTATCAGAATGCGGACTTCATTTCTCTCCATGTTCCTTTTACTGAAAAAAACCGGCACATGATTGCCAGAGAGCAGCTGGATATGATGAAGCCATCCGCTGTCTTAATCAATGTCTCCAGGGGTGGATTAATACAGGAAGACGATTTAGTTCAGGCTGTAATAGACAAAAAAATTAAAGGGGCTGCCCTTGATGTATTCGAAACAGAACCTCTTCCTGCAGACAGCCCGCTGCTTAAATATAACAACATCATTGTTTCTCCCCATTGCGCCGCCAACACCAGGGAAGCTCTTGACCGTATGGAGCTTTTTGCTGCTATGGACATCTTTAGAGTCTTAAATGGAGAAAGACCGGAATTTCCGGTCAATCATCCTGTTAATGTATAATTGTTGAACTGATTTTATTTTACTGGCTTTCCAGGTAACAGATAACCTCCTTCAGTGTAGGAAGTATCTTTACGGTTCTCTGCGTTTCAGCATGATCTGGCTGTATAATATCTGGTATCATCACTACAGGGCAGCCGGCCTGAAAGCCAGCCAGTACGCCATTGGGCGAATCCTCTAAGACCAGACATTCTTCCGGGAGTCTCCCCAACTGTTCTACTGCTTTTATGTATATTTCAGGATCTGGTTTGCTTTTTTCAGCCATATTCCCATAGATGCAGACATCAAAATAATCAGCAACCCCTTCCATAGAAAGGTATCTTTGCGCCGGATCTTCAGAAGTAGAAGTGGCTACAGCAATCTGATACCTTCTGTCCTTTAAATAACACAAAAGTTCTGTAAGTCCTTGCTTATGAGGCAAACCATGAATCCCAATGTATTGCTCCATGTATTCAACTCTCAATCTGCGTATTCTCATAAAGTCAAATTCCGGGCCATATTTCTTATAAAACAGTTCTTGAACAAGCGCCTGATTTGCGCCGCGCATTGGATTTAAATCCTCTGGTTTAATTGCATAGCCGAATTGCTTCCCTGCATACTCCCATGCAATATCATACAGACTCTCCGTATCAAACATCAGTCCGTCCATATCAAAAATAACTGCTTTAATCATTCGTTTCTCCGTTTTGATCAGAATACTGATCCCTGATGCCGTCTAATAATTTACTTCCTATCTTTTTATGAAATTCAGGATCTTTTGGTATATCCGGGTTTATTCCAAGATCCTGGGGTGCAAGACAGGCAATTACCTGCAGCGGTATAATATACTCCCACGGAGAAAACAGCGGATCCTCTATAAACTCACAAACCAAATTCTTTGATGAATCGTTAAGCATTCCCTCAGGTGAGGCAATTACATAGTGATGAGGGGTCCATTCATTTAAAATACTCACAAGCTTCTCCACCCGTGGTTTATAATCACCTTTTGATGCCAGATAAAAGATATGAGAAGTTTCCGTAATGGAGTTATAGATACCATGGAAAAACTCTTCTATATCATAACCGGTTACTCCCTGACGAACTGTTTCCAGAATCTTCAATGCGCCTTCCAGAACATCGGCATACATACCATCATAACCCACTACAATAATTCTTTTTGCAGGAAGAAATTCTTCCTTTATACGGCCATACCATTTAGTGGCTTCTGCAGTAATCATCTCCATGTTTGCAATGACCCGAAACATCCGCTGGAAATAACCCTGAGCAGCATCTTCTGTCACAATCCCCTTTGCAATGGCCCATTCTGTCAGCATCATCATGAGAGTTACGGTGGTTCCTGCATATCCTTTTGTTTTTGCACCGCATTTCTCATTGCCCACGAAAAGCCTTGTTTTAGTATCTGCATGGTCAAAAATAAGAGCTGTAGGATTTTCGGACAATGCGGCCGTATATAGCCCCCGTTTTGCAGCCGAATCCAGGCCTGCAACGGTGGAAAGGCTCTGCCCTCCCTGGGATACACCAATCACCAGAGTGTTTTTGTTAAAAATCTTTTCATTTCGTTCAAATTGTGTGGGATAACAATTAAACACCTTAATATTAAGGATTTCCTCAAGGTATGCTTTAGCGGAAAGTCCAGCGTGATAACTGGTTCCGGAACCGATTACATAGATCTGTTCAATCGTTTTATCCTGGTAAAATGCCACAAATTCTTTCGTTATCTCTTTTCTTCTTTTTATTATATCCATAAGCACTACGGGAGTTTCACAAATATAATCATACATTTTTGATTCAAAATTCATTATAAAATTCCTAAAAACGCACAGATTATGCCGGCTGCAATAATACCAAACATAACTGATACTGTTTTATATCCTTTCTTTAATAATCCGTAAATTCCGAATGTAAGTAAAAGCGGAAGAATTTTGGGAAGAATCTGATCAAACACTCCCTGTAACTCCACTTTCGTCTCTCCAATACTAAGAACCAGAGGGGTGGAAAATGCTACCATGGATGCTATCATTGCACCTACTACACACAGTCCTATGATTTTTGCACTGTTTGTAAGAATTTCAACCATTCCCGAAGTTTGCGCTGATTCAATAAAATTGATCCCGCTCTTATATCCCAGTCTTAGTCCATAATACCTCACCAGATAATGTGGGATATTAAATATGAGCAAAAACAGAATAGCTCCAAGCAGGCTTCCTTTAGAGGCCAGACCGCACCCCACTCCTGCTGCTATGATACGGAAGGTTCCCCAGAAAAATGAATCTCCAATTCCCGCAATAGGGCCCATTAACGCAGCTTTTAATGCTGTAATGGATTCAATATCAAAGCCTTCTTCCGATTTTTTATTCTGCTCTTCTAATGCCACACAGGCACCTGTAATAAAGCTTACCACCTGCGGTGTGGTATTAAAGAAGGACAGATGACGCTTTAATGCCTCCCTTGCTTTCTCCTTCTCTGGATATAAGCGCTTTAATACTGGTATCATGGAATAACAAAATCCCACATTCTGCATACGCTCATAATTAAAGCACCCCTGTAATGGAAAAGAACGCCAGAACGTCTTTCTCATATCAGATTTAGTAATAAGGCTGTTTTCGGTATACGCTTCATCCATACGGTTCATTACAATTCACCTCCCAGGTCATCAGACATAGACTGAGTCATTGCATATGCCAGCTGTTCTTTTTTTCTTTGTGTGGCGGACTGATAGACTATATAAGCAATAACCGCTCCCACAATTGCCACACCAACGGTACTCATTCCAAGTAATGCGGTTAATACAAAACCAACAAACAGATAAGCTGCATTGGTTTTGTCAAAAATAAGCTGCATAAGAATTGCAATTCCTAATGCCGGCAGCATACCGCTTGCAATTTTCAAGCCATTTAATATGAAAGCAGGTAGTGCAGCAACAAAAGCGGCAATGGTATTGGACCCCAGAATCACCCCAAGAAATACTACCAGGAATGAGCTGAACCAAAACAGCCATGCTCCGGACCAGAATGCTTTTGCAACTCCCCTGTAATCACCCTCCTCAGCTGCATTATCCGCCCAGTGAAGAAACGTGGCATTAATGGTTCTGTCTAATATCCCCACTGATTGAGCCAATGTAGCAATAGGGAGTGATAAAGCTACGGCAGCATCCATATCAAGTCCAGACATTATGGCAAAGGCAGTAGCCAGAATGCCGCCAGATACAACATCCGGCGGTGTTGCTGCACCAATTCCCACAATCCCCATCATTACTAATTCTACCGCTGCACCCATTACAATTCCCGTATGTACATCACCAAGAATAAGCCCTACAATAGGGCCGGTCACAATTGGGCGGTCAAACATATGCTGTCCGAATACGCGTCCATCCCAGATGGCAAATCCTGCAAGAATCCCCAGAAGCAACGCTTTAAATACCATATAATTCTCCTCCTTTTTATTTATGAAACTCTTTTACGATCTCACTGTACTGCAGTTTTTTTTCTGTAGGCACAGCCTGCAGATAGATATCTTTCCCCATAGCATGTATTTTCTCAATCCCCTGCATATCCTCTAAATCCAGATAAACCTGTCTTTCCACCATCTTTTTGCCGGGAGACTGTCTGATTCCGCCCAGGCATACCTCCGAAATCCCATCACACTGTCCGATTAAATAAAGTGCATCCTTTACACTGGCAGTTACTACAAAAATTTTACGCCCTGCATGCTTTGGGTTATTAATTACTGCAACCGCTCCCTCCAGCGATTTAATAGATAAGGTTACCTGCGGCGGCTTTGCCATCTGGAAAGCCATTTGCATGAGTTTATCGGTTGCTGACTTATCGTTGGCAACCAAAATGGTATCTGCTCCTAAAAATGATGTCCAGCTTACTGCGACCTGACCGTGGATCAAGCGGTCGTCCACCCGTAATAATCGAATCATGCTTCCCTCCAATGCCGCTTAAAACGGCGCAATTTCATTTACAGTTCTTCCGAATCTAACGATAGATTCCCATTTGCCTCCAAGAGATCATTGACCAGAGACATGGTGTTTTTAGAATTTTCAATTGCATTTTTTAATGCCTGTCTGTCTGATTGCTGCTCTCCGCTTAAAGGGAGCATGGCTATTTCCAGCAGCAGCCCCAGATTTAGACCTGTAATCAGATAAATACTCTTTTCCGTGTCCATCAGCTCCATGGCCGCTCTGGTGGTACTGCCTCCGGCAATATCACTGATAATAACTGTGACTGCATCCCTGGAATAATGTTTCATCTTAGCTTTAATCATGCCAGTTATCTCAGGAATTGTTTCTTTTGCACTGATCGAGACAAATTCTATATAATCTGTCTCTCCCATTACCAGTTTTACAGATGTGAGTATACCTTTGGCTAAGTCTCCGTGTGTTACCAGAATAATCTGTTTCATAATCCTCCTTTTCGTTTTCTTTCTCCCCCTCATAATGTATATACCTTTTTATTAAGTATATTCATTTCCTTTTGTTTATCATATACTATCACAAAAAAAATAATATTGCAACTTGTTTTAAGCGCAATATTAATTAAAATTTCTTCTCTATTATGTATAGACAATAAGCATTGATCACTATATAATAATATGAGGCAGATATGCCCTGAAGGAGTGTATTTATGAATCAAAAACCAAAGTATATACAAATAAAGGACTGTATATTAAAAGATATAAAAAACCAGACACTGCATGCAGGTGACCAGATCCCCACTGAAACCGAGCTCTGCGACCGGTTTCAGGTCAGCCGGATGACGGTTAATAAAGCGATTTCAGCTCTCACTACAGAAGGCTATATCAGAAGAATTGCAGGAAAGGGAAGCTTTGTGACCAGCTCACTGGTGCAGAAAGAATTTCATCATCAACCCATCAGCTTTACGGAAGACATGGAATCTATTGGCTTAAAACCGGGTGCAAGACTGTTAGAGTACAGAATTTACCGGGGAAGCGATATTCCGCCGGAAATAGCCCGGAAACTTCAGGCAGATTCTGATGATCTGATCCATTACTTCTCCAGAATACGGACCGGCAATGGTATGATTATCAGCATCAGCTATAATTACGTTCCCTGCAAAACAGTTCCCGCTATTGACATTGAAAGCCTGGAGCATTCATTCTTTCAATATTTAAAAAAATTGGGATTTGCTGACTTGCATACTGTTAATTTCTCTCTTTCCGCAACACTTCCCTCCGCGGAACAAAAAAAACTGCTGGAGATTGAAAACGAGGCACTATTAAAAGTATCTCATTTAACCTGCAGCAGTGAGAATGATATTCTGGAATATATTGATACCTATTACATTGGAAGCATGTATACATACCGGTTAGACTAATCAGCTTTCCCGATAAATACTACAATTGTCCTGGGAGGAACGATCATGTTCTTTCCTTCCAGTACCGGTTCTTTTCCCTCCTCATACATTCCGTTCTCTTCCAGTTTATCTGTATGGAACACTACATGCCATTGCTGTTTTTTCGGAAGATTTGGAAGATCAAACGTATGGGGTTCCCAGTGCATGTTATAAGCGATATAAAAATGATTATCTGCCGTCCCATCTGCTTTCGTTGCATAGTCTCCCCAATAAAGGATTCCCAGCTGACGCCTGAAATTCTCATATTCCGGATACCATGGTTTCACCCCATGATAAGAAACATCAGGGAATCCGCAGGCGAGATAATCCATGTTCTTCGCTTCTTCTCTCCTGTGAAATACCGGATGAGCCTTCCTGAAAGCGATCACTGCTTTCACAAATTCAAAAAGATCCCGGTTTGTTTTTAAGAGGTTCCAGTTTAACCAGGAGATATCATTATCCTGACAATAAGCATTGTTATTGCCCGACTGGGTATTGCCAAATTCATCCCCAGCCATAAAAAGCGGCGTACCCTGACTTAAGAGCAGCAGTAAAAAAGCGTTGCGCAGCTGTTTTTTCCTAAGCTCCACCACTTTTTTCTTTCTCGTTGGACCTTCTGTCCCGCAATTCCACGAATAATTATAGGGATTGCCATCCTGGTTGAACTCTCCGTTGGCTTCATTATGCTTTGTATCGTAGGAAACCATATCCATCATGGTAAACCCATTGGTATTGGCCATATATTGAATCATGCCCCGGTCAGATGGATTGTTTCTGGTCCGGAAGACCAGATTTTTCATCTGATCCTCGTCCCCTTTCAGTACTCTTCTCATATCTGTCTGAAAGCTGTCATTATATTCTGCCAGATATTTAAATCCCTTTATAGGAATGTCACCCCAGGAGTCAGCCCACAGCTTTAACCCTTTTAAATAAGGGTCACGTCCAATTAAATCAAGAGGCGGGAACCCGACCAGATGAATTCCATCCAAATGAAATTCTTCTGCCCAGAACCGTACTGCATCAAGAACAAAGGTTGGAGACTCCTTCCCTGAAAAATACAGTTCTGCAATAAGTTCTATCCCTTCTTTATGAAGAGCCTTAACCAGATTTTTTAGTTCCAAAGCCGGTGTTTCCTTATGATCCGAAACATAGGATGCCTTGGGAGCGAAATAGAATCCCGGCGTATATCCCCAATAATTTATTTTTCCCGTAGGTTTATCCACACCGTAGGGACTTCCCTGCACAAACTCAGGAAGAATCACTTCCTGAAATTCATAAACCGGCATCAGCTCGACGGTTGTGATTCCCAGTTCTTTGAAGTAGGGAATTTTCTCCTCTATCGCCCGAAAGGTTCCTTTATTTCTGGTTCCGGAAGAAGAATGCATGGTAAATCCCCGGACATGAATCCGGTAGACCACAGAATCCTCATATGGTATCAGCGGACGTTTGTCCTCTCCCCAGTCAAAAGCTTGAAACGTAACCGGACTTTTGGATAACATAGCTGCTCTCTCTAAATCTCCCCAGTAACTCTTATCTGTAAAAGCTCTCCCATACGGATCAGAGAACCGTCTCCCATCAATCTCATAGCAATAGGAAATCCCGGTAAAGTCATCTCCAAGGATTGTAACAGAAAAAACTTCTCCCCGTTTTTCTTTTTCCGGAAAGAGAAAGGTGAAGAGAGGCTCCTTTTCATCGTCTCGAAAAAAAAGTAGTTTTAATTCCTTTCCCTGAGCCGCAACGCTGAAATGAACCCCCTCCCCAGTCTTAGTCATTCCCATGGGATAATATCCTGTTTCTTTCTTGGCGATCCTGTACTGTTTCATCCCTCTTCTCCTCTGTGACAAGTCCTGTTACTGGTTCTGAATCTGTTCTGCCAGATCATTTAAATACATCCAGCGTTCCATCTTTTCCTCTAATAATCCTTCTTTTTCTGCCTTTTCTTCCATCAGCTGATTCAATTTGCCATAGTCACTGGCAGCTTCTTCAATCTTTTTGTCCAGTACCTCGATGGCCTCTTCCAGACCGGCAATGTCATCTTCAATGGTTTCCCATTCCCGCTGTTCTTTATAAGAAAACTTAAGCTTACGCTCTAATTTTGTTTTTTCTTTCCCCTTCTTCTCTCCTGCATCTTCCTTTTTGTAAGTTCCAGCTGCTTCCCCGGGAAGCCCGTCCGGATATCTTGCAGCGAAAGCCGCCTGATAATCCGTAAATCCCCCCTCGTATTGAGTGACCTTCCCCTGTCCTTCAAATGCGAAAATTCTGCGCACCACCCGGTCAAGAAAATAGCGGTCATGAGATACGGTTATGACAATGCCTGGAAAGCTGTCTAAGTAATCCTCAAGGATGGTAAGTGTCTGAATATCCAGGTCATTGGTAGGCTCGTCAAGAAGGAGGACATTGGGTGCCTCCATCAGGATACGCAGCAGATACAGCCGCCGTTTTTCTCCTCCGGAAAGCTTCTCAACAGTCGTATACTGAACACTTGGCGGAAATAAAAACCGTTCCAGCATCTGGGAGGCACTGACACTTCCGTCTTTTGTTTTCACATACTCAGCCGCACTCCGGATATAATCGATGACCTTTAAGCTGCCGTCCATATCTTCGCTCTCCTGGGAGAAATAACCCATCTTTACAGTCTGTCCCACTGTTAAGGTTCCCTCATCCGGCTGAAGCCATCCGACTATAATCTTCATAAGCGTGGACTTACCGGACCCATTTGGACCAATAATTCCAATGCGGTCATTTTTCAGAAAAATATAGTTAAAATCTTTCATCAGAACCTTATCACCAAAAGCCTTTGAAATGCCCTCCAGCTCAACCGTGGTGCGTCCAAGGCGGCTCTCAATGGAATCCAGTTCCACGTTTTTGTCAAACTCCGGTGCTTTCTGGTCACGAAGCGTCTCGTATCGCTCAATATGGGCCTTCTGCTTGGTGGAACGCGCCCTTGCCCCTCTTTGCATCCACTGCAGCTCGATACGGAGGATTGACTGGCGTTTCCGCTCAGAAGCCTGCTCCATATCCAGCCGTTCTGCCTTAAGTTTTAAATACCCTTCATAGTTCTCCTGATAGCTGTAAAGCTTTCCCTTATCAAGCTCCACAATCCGGTTTGTCACACTGTCTAAAAAATACCGGTCATGAGTGACCATCAAAAGAGCACCTTTAAACCGGCGCAGGTAATCCTCCAGCCAGTCTGCCATACTGCTGTCCAGGTGGTTGGTGGGCTCATCCAGAACCAGTAAATCTGCAGTAGAAAGAAGAACGCTCACAAGCGCAACCCTCTTTCTCTGTCCGCCGGATAAGGTGTCCACTTTGGTATCAAATTCCGTAAAGCCAAGTCTGGTGAGCATGTTCTTTGCCTGGCTTTCTAAATCCCATACATGTTCATGGCCCTCATTCTCCCGGATAATACTTTCCAGAATGGTTTCTCCTGCCTCAAATCTGGGATTCTGGGAAAGAAAACGGATATCTAAGTTTCTTCCCTTTGCCAGAGTTCCATCATCTGGCTCTTCGAGTCCTGCTACGATACGTAAAAGCGTAGACTTTCCTGTGCCGTTAATACCAATCAGACCGATCTTTTCCCCTTCATTTATGCTAAAGCTGGTATCATCGAAAAGAAGCCGTTCTGTATATGATTTTGTTAAATGCTCAATTGTTAATAAATTCATGTTTTTATTATTCTCCTGCGTAATACTCTGTCTGATCCGTTATTATTTAATTACAAGTTCCACCGGACAGTGGTCAGAGCCTGTCACCTGGGTATGAATATCTGCACTTACCAGTCTGTCCTCCAGACTTTGTGATACACAGAAATAATCAATACGCCACCCTGCATTCTTCTCCCTCGCCTTAAAGCGGTAGGACCACCAGGAGTACATCTCTTCCTGCTGCGGATAGAAATACCGGTAGGTATCTATAAAGCCACTCTCTACAAGTATGGTAAACTTTTCTCTCTCCTCATCGGTAAAACCTGCATTTTTCCGGTTGGATTTGGGATTTTTCAAATCAATTTCCTTGTGAGCTACATTTAAGTCTCCGCAGAAAATAACAGGCTTATTCTCCTCCAGCCCTTTTAGATAGGCCAGAAATGCCTCCTCCCAGGTCAAACGGTAGGGAAGGCGCGCCAGTTCATTCTGGGAATTTGGAGTATAGCAGGTTACTACATAATAGTCTGGAAACTCAGCCGTAATAATCCGTCCCTCTTTATCATGCTCTTCTATCCCCATACCATAAGTAACTGATATTGGCTCCTCCCTGGTAAACAGGGCAGTACCTGAATATCCCTTCTTTTGTGCGTAATTCCAATATTGATAATAGCCTGGAAGAGGAAGGTCAATCTGTCCTTCCTGCAGCTTGCTTTCCTGAATACAGAACACGTCCGCATCTACTTCATTAAAATAATCCAGAAAACCTTTCTCCACACAGGCACGAAGTCCATTCACATTCCATGATATCATTTTTTTCATCGCATTCACCTCCGTCAAAAGATAGTGTTAGTATACCATTTTAAACAGCATTCGAAAAGGGCGTGTTGCAAAACTAATAAGGAAAAAGGGAGCTGCTGCTCAACTAACTTTTTCTTAGTTGAGCAGCGCTCCCATTTAGTAATCTTTATTTTTCAGTATGATATCATGGGCTCCGCCTTCCCGAATACTCATGGGAGAAACAAGAGTGATCCTTGCTTTTTTCTGGAATTCCTGGATGGAAGCCGCCCCGCAGCTGGACATTGTGGACTTTATCTTACTGATAGTGACTGATAAATTATCCTTAAGTGCACCTGCATAAGGAACATAACTGTCAACACCTTCTTCAAAATGAGTATCTTTGCTGGCTGACATGCTGTAGCGCTGCCAGTTCTTTGCCCGGTCTGACCCTTCTCCCCAATATTCCTTTACATATTCATTGCCTCGTTTCAGCTTCTTTCCCGGGCTTTCATCAAACCTTGCAAAGTATCTTCCCATCATCACAAAATCCGCTCCCATAGCCAGGGCTATGGCAATGTGATTGTCATACACAATTCCTCCGTCGGAACAGATGGGAATGTAGATGCCGGTCTCCTCCATATATTTATCCCTGGTAGAAGCAACTTCCAGTATGGCAGTCGCCTGACCTCTGCCAATCCCCTTTTGCTCACGTGTTATACAAATAGACCCGCCGCCAATGCCCACCTTTACAAAATCTGCCCCTGCATCAGCCAGATAACGGAAGCCTTCAGCATCAACCACGTTGCCCGCACCGATATATCCCTTGGGGAATTTTGACTTTATGTAGGTAATGGCATCATACTGCCAAGTGGAATAACCATCGGAAGAATCCAGGCACAAGATGTCAGCGCCTGCTTCCAGCAGTGCCGGAACCCGTTCCTGATAATCGTAAGTATTAATTCCAGCACCTGCAAGAAGGCTCTTCTTCTCATCAAGAAGCTCAAAAGGATTCTCTTTATGAGCTTCGTAATCCTTACGGAACACCATATGAACCAGCTGCTGTCTTTCGTTAACAATAGGAAGACAATTTAATTTATTTGCCCAAATCAGGTCATTTGCTTCATTCAAAGAGATTCCATCCCGCCCTGTAATAAGCGCTTCAAAAGGAGTCATAATATGACAGACTTTTTTATCCAGGGGATCCCTGCTTATTCTGTAATCTCTGCTGGTAATAATACCAGTAAGAATACCGTCCGATTTCCCGTTGGAGGTAACCGCTATGGTAGTATGACCGGTATCCTCCTTCAGCCTGAGTACCTCATTCAAAGTGTGTTCCGGCGAAAGGTAGGAATCGCATACAACAAAGCCGGACTTGAATTTTTTGACTTTCCGTATCATTTCAGCCTGTGAATCAATGGTCTGGGCTCCATATATAAATGACAGCCCTCCACACCGGGCCAATGAAATGGCAAGTTTGTGATCAGACACAGCCTGCATAATGGCAGAAACAAACGGAATGTTTAACCTTACGTGCGCTTCCCCTGGTCTGAATCTTGTAATAGGAGTGGTCAGATCAATTTTCTCAGGCATGCACAGGGGCGTGGATAAATTAGGGATCAGCAGATATTCGTTAAAGGTTCTGGAAATTTCATCATATAATTTAACCATTTGAGACCTCTTTTCCTTTGCTGCTTAAAAGATGCTTTTCAATTCGCCGAAATTATTGATGATAAAGGTGGGGTTTTGCTCTTTCAGCTCTTCATAAGAATTGTTTCCATAGGTCACACCACAGGTGTGACAGCCTGCGCCGCGTCCCATCTGAAGGTCAAATACCGTATCCCCTACCACCAATGCCTCCTCCGGTTCACATTTTTCCTGCTCCAATATTAATTGTGCCATGTCTGGGGCCGGCTTTTTATTTTTTACGTCCTGTTCGCCGTAGATGCGGGAAATAAAAGGACTTACCTGTAAATGATCCAGCAACAGATGAAGAGCGTCCTTGCCCTTACTTGAGGCAACTGTAATAACAATTCCCTTTTGTGACAGGTACTCTATGGTGCTCTTTACATCAGGAAACAATGTAACACTTTCCATACAGATATCCTGGTATTTACTGCGGTATAAATCAATGGCATGATCCATCTCACTGTCCGGGACTTTTAGTACAGAGGAAAAGGTATCCTTAAGCGGCAGCCCTATTTTTTCCTGTATGTCCTTCTCCCTGGCAATTCCATAGCCCAGTTCTTTTGCTGTGGCCTGAATTGTGTTTACAATGCTGCTCTTTGTATCTGCTATTGTTCCGTCAAAATCTAATATTAAAAGCTTCATGTTCCATACCCTCGCATCCCTATAATTAATTGCATTAATATAATTGTTTATTTCATTCTTTTCCACTGCCATAGGTCATAATCAATTACCTGGATCTCTTCCAATTCATTATTAAGCAGATGTTTCAGATTTTTTTCTGGAAGTTCCTTCTCCACACCAATCTCTCCCAGCTTATAAGAAATGTTTTCATCAAACTGGTCAACCAGATCCTGCTTTCTGAAATAACGTCGGTTTTCCTCTATATATTCTTTTAAATGGCACTTTACAGAATCATTATAATATCCGTAGATCATGTTATTGAATTGCTCATGCACGATCTGATTATCTGAAATCAGGCGGTCCAGCTCTACCATAAGCCCAATACTACCGAATGTACGTCTCATTTCTTCAAATTCTTGTTTGTGAAGATGATTCTGAGATACCACAACATAAGAAATATTTCTGGTATTGTTTAAAACATCAAAAAATATTTTACTGTGTGCATGATTAATTTCCAGCTGGGATGAAACAATCACACGAATATCTTTGCTGTATTCGTTGCAGAGCAGTTCAATAATATAGGGGTTTGATACCAGAATATATTTAAATCCGGTGTCAATCATGGATTCAATATCTTTGCAAATTTCCTGATACCCCTCTACGGTGAATTCTCTGTTTTCGAAATGAAACATATCATAGGCATAACATAACTGATGCGTGCCGCTGATGCTCCTGGCTTCCTCCGGCGAGATTGCATAGTCCCTCGCTTCATGAAACAAAAAACAATCTTTTTGAAAGTCCTGCTCAAATCTGGTCAAATAAATTCTTCCCTCTGACTCAGAGTCCATAAAGCTCTCATCCAAGTATAATGGTAGTAACATTTCACCCATTGGTACCTGCCCCCTTACTTATATTCTATACGCTGTACCTCACCAAGATTTAACTCTTTGATATACGGTAATTTAGTAATTCTGCTCTGCCACCTCCTGTTATTTTCAATATACTGTTCCCTCTTATCCTCCGGATAAATCAGGCCCTTGTCAGCGGCATGACGGCATAACGTGCAGTGTGTGCAATTGTCCGTGTGATCGCTGGAATACCAGAGTTTATTGTCCACATGAGATATTTCAGGTATCAACTCCAGCTGCTGTCTTGGGTAAAGAGCCTGCTCCAAAGGGCCATCAATAAGAGCGGCATGAATGTTAGATTTGGAGCCATAGGTTCCTAATATTTCTTCCAAATGGGTTGTCCGGCTTTGCTCAATATATATTTCAATGGATTTCATGATCCATTCTGTCGTAGCCAGACGGTCCAGTAATTTGAAATTTTTATAACCAATTTCCATGTATTTGGGTATATCAGCCGGAGCAATCCATTTTCCGCTATATATTTCCTCTGGCCTTAAATTCCGGATATTCACACATTTATTTCTGTAATAGCTGAAGTATGGAGTTTTCGTCTCTTTATGCTTGCTGTGGGAACCCTGCATACGAGTATGACCTTTTTGCCAGGGGCAATTTGATATGTACAAATCATTTGGAATGAGCTTTAATAATAGATCAGTCTTCGAACGAATTCTGATCAGCTCTGCAAAATTCTTGATTAAATCGTAATGCAGCGTTGCTTCATCAATGCCTAATTGAATCAGATATTCAAGTTCTTCCCATGAACGGGTTTTTAAATTCACCGATGCTGATATTTTTAAAGACGGCAATTTCTGTTTTGTATATTTGATTAGATATGGATTGCTCAATGTGACCTTTCGTATTCCCAAATCAACTAATTTGTTGATAAATTTCAGATACCTTTCCTGGTACTTTTCGGTAAACTCCTCATTCATCAGGCCGTTGTTATTGATGACATAATTAAATTCAATGCCGGCGGCGTTTAGCTTGTCCAGGATTGCTTTCAATTCACTTTCCTGTTTCACAATATTTTGAGTTTGGGCGCGTCCCCCGCCAAAATCATCAATTCCTAAATTACCAAAATAGCTCTCAATATAATTCCCGTACATATAAAGCGATTGATCAATGAAATTCATATCTCCATTGTATGGCAGTGCAAATTTTATCATGAGACCCCCCTGGAAAACGTTTGATATTTTAAGTGATTGCTGCTGTTTATAATACGCAATATTATATCATTTGCTTTTTGTGAAAAATATGAGTTTTCTCACATAAATCTGGAATTTAGGGAAGTTTTATAGTAAGATAAATTATAAAAAAGAGTTTGAAAGAGATTTGTCTATGAATATGAAAAAGGCCAGCGAAATAATTCCCTCCTATGTCACTAATATCTTTTCCTTTGACATTACTCCATATGCCAAATGGAAAGAATTCAGAAAAAATGAATTAATATGCAGGGAAGGTGATGATTTATCTGATCTGGTATTTCTTATAAAGGGAAATGCCAAGCTTTTCCTGACTCATGAAAACGGAAAGGTTACCATTATTGATTTTTTTAAATCTCCAACCTTATTTGGGGAGATGGAATTTATGGGTGCACAGAAATTTACCAATGGAGTCATTGCTTTGGATAAGTGCGTCTGTATACTGCTGCCACTAAGGGAGGTCAGCCATCTTTTAAGAAACGATACCAAATTTTTAAATTATCTGTGCCTGTTCTTATGCCGGAAGGCTCTGCGCAATACCTCAAATTATGCAACTAACCAGAATTATCCTCTGGTAAACCGTCTTGCTAATTTTATACTATTATCTGCAGATGGAGAAATCTATAATAGGAAACACACAGAGGTTGCGGAATACCTGGGTGTCAGCTACCGTCACCTGCTTCATGTGTTTTCGGTTTTATGTGAGGCGGATATATTGCAGCATATGGACAAAAAAAGAGCCGATTCAGATATAAAATCTAAACAGTTCTTTTTTTGTATCTGTCTATTTAACTATTATAACTGTTTATCCTGCCATTTTTTCCGTTCCACCAGTCTTCCCATAAAAAATGCGATGACTCCCACTCCGATTCCCGTCTGAAGGCAGAACAAAAGGCTTTCTATTTCCCCGGGAAGCTCTCCGCCTATGGCAGCTTCCATAACGGGAGTAAACCATGGTTCATATTCCGCACCGCGGATTTCTGTGATCATCTGGCTTCCTGCATCATCCGATCCCCCAAACTCTGCTCCCTTTAAGGCAAACAAAGGTATGATGGCAATCAGACATACGAGAACCAGCAGCACCCCGATTGTCTGTTTTCTTTTCCTGCTCATATTATTTTACCTCCCTTGTAAATCCAATGGCTTTTAGCTCCGGAAGAGCATAAGTTTCAAGAGTCATAACAATGACTGTAGTGAGAATTCCCTCAATTACCGCAAGAGGCAGCTGGGTGGGTGCAAATACTCCAAGGAATTTAACAGCAGAAGCGCCAATGCCTCCTATTTCAGAGGGATAGGCTAAGGCAAGCTGAAAACTGGTAACACAGTATGTAAATAAATCGCCTAACGTCGCTGCAAGAAAAACCGCTGCCATTTTATTCACTTTTAACGCCTTACAAAGTCTGTATATTCCAAAAGACACGAAAGGACCTGCAATTGCCATGGAAAAGGTATTTGCTCCCAGTGTGGTAAGACCACCGTGGGCCAGCAGAACCGCCTGAAAGATTAAAACTATAATGCCCAGAATACTGACCGCAGACGGTCCAAACAAAATTGCACCAAGACCAGTACCAGTCATATGGGAACAGCTTCCAGTCACAGATGGAATCTTTAATGAGGACAGCACAAATACAAATGCTCCTGACATGGCAAGAACTGTGATCGTCTTCCTGTTCTCCCGGAGCGTCTTCTGAATGGAAAAGAAGCCCGCAATGAGAAATGGCACACAGACTGCACCCCACGCGATACAATACCCTACTGGCAAATAGCCCTCCATAATATGCATTGCAAAGGCACTGGGAACGATTCCAAATGTCAGTGCAAATGCAGTTGCAAGTTTCATAATACTTTTTTCTTTCCTACTCATTTTCATTCTCCTTCCAATAAAATAAGCACCTTACATCCGATGGTTCCCACACATCAGACTGGTGCCCTATGGGTAAATCTTTGTACTACAAAAAGACTTCCCGGCACCGGTCATCGCTCGTAACCGGATACTCCAAACAAAAAGGCAGGTCTTCTGACTCATGCATCAAACACAGCTGCTCCCTCTTCCCGGTTTCCCAGTGACTTATGGAGCCCTGCTCTGCATATACAGCGGCGGGACCGTAAGGGACTTTCACCCTTTTCCCTATTATCCTGCGGAGAATTTCACAGGCACCTTTTAGATAATACGCTTGTATTGTAACTGCAATACCAAATTCTGTCAACCTTCATACTGCCTGTTAAGCAGCTGGTTCAATTCTTTTGTATCCCTGAAATAAGGACTCATTTCCGGTAAGATCCTGCATTTCACCAGACTGTCATAAACCTCCATTAAAACCGGCTTCTTTAAATTTCCCTGATTTAAGATAAGATCGGAAGTCAGTATGTCTGTTACCGGGCCATCGGCAATAATGGTTCCACCGGCAAAAACTACAGCCCGTTCTGCCCACTTATACGCGAAATCCACATCATGGGTTGAAATCAGAAGAGTTTTCCCCATTTCTGTCATTTTATCAAGAACCTGTGTGAGCATCTCTACATTAACCGGATCTAAAGATGCGGTTGGTTCATCAAATATGATCACCTCCGGTTCCATGGCAATGATGTCTGCGATACTTACCCGTTTCTTCTCTCCGCCGCTTAAGTAGTGGGGAGGTCGGTCTTTCAACATCATTAAGTTCATGGACTTTAACGCCATTTCAACCCGCTGTTTCACTTCTTCTTTGGAAAGCCTTAAATTCATAGGTCCGAAGGATACCTCCGCAGAAACGGTAGATGCAATAATCTGATTGTCGGCATCCTGAAATACGATTCCCACTTTTCTTCGAAGCTCATTTAAGTCTTTTTTCCCAATTTTCTTTCCCTTATACCTGATTGTTCCCGTATCCGGGATTAAGACACCGTTCAGGTTTAAAAAGCAGGTAGATTTCCCGGCTCCATTGGAACCAAGAACTGCAATTTTCTCTCCTTTTCTTACAGACAGTGACACATCATAAAGTGCTTTACTTCCTGTGCCATAGGAATACGAAAGATTTTCTGCCTGTAGAAGTATTTCTTCCATCATCTGTTCCTCCTCATTTTTACACCAGCCATAAAAGCAAAAGAAATGCGAGATAGCCTGCCGCAGCAGCAGCCTCCTTTGCTTTCACCGGCCTTTTCTCCTCCAGAAACAGAAGTTCGCCCTCATAACATCTGGCAGTCATGGCATCATAATACATCCCCGCCTTCTTTAATGAAATGATAAACAGATTCGCTCCGATTCCTCCGAAGGACCTGCAGGACGTTAGGAAATTATAATATCCCAGCCTGGATTCCGCCGCCTGCTTCATATGGATCTGGACATCCATCATAACAAAGATGAACCGGTATATAAGATTCATCAGCTCCGATATCAGTTTGGGCACATGCAGTTTTCCAAGCAGATTAATAATCTCACTTGCCGGTGTGGAAAGTACAAGCATATACATGGCGCTTACAGCAGCCATTGCTTTTAAAATCAGCCGTGCAGCAAGTGCTGCTCCTTCGTCTGACAAATAAAGATAAAAGCCTGGCATGGTTATATAAAAGCGTCCTGCCGGCACATGAGCTATCCCAACTACAATGGCAGCAGTTCCAAGAACTAAAAAAGTTACTGGTATCTTTAACAGAGCAAGATACTTCTGAACGGAAAGCCCTCCCATAAAAACCGTAATAATGCCCATGGACAGAAACACCGTAACAGACAGCAAAACATCTCCGGTTCCAATACAAAATAATAATGCTGCCATTGCCACAACTGCTTTTAATCCCGGGTTTACTCCTTTTATGCGGGATTCATAAGCATAGGAATCTATGGTATTAATCGTTCTCACCTCCTTTTAAGGCTGATTATAAGCGATTAAGAAATCATCTGCAAGCACAGGTTTCACCGGTATTTCTGATTCATTACCAAATTTATGAAAATATACCAGTTTTTGCTCGCTATTCAAGGAAAATCCATCATGTTATACTTAATTTCACAATAAGTTAAGAAGGAGAACACGATGAAAAGAAGTACAAGAAAAGCAATCATGTGGACAATATCTGTTTTATTACTTTTTCTAGTCAGCAACTACTGCACGAAAAATTCATTTGCAGCAAAGCCTGACAAAAGCACTTCCACTGCTCCCCAAAATTTAAATGCGACCGATATTACCAGCAACTCACTTACCCTCACCTGGTCCCCACCCACAGGCGGCCTGGAAGTAAGAGAATACCAGATTTACAAAAATAATACTTATCTTGGCTCCACAACCTCAATTACATATGCCGTTAGTGGATTAACTCCGGCAACAACTTACCAGTTTTATGTAAAAGCAAAAGATACCAAAAGAAATATGTCTCCTGCCAGCAATACCGTTTCTGTCACCACTGCAGCACCCGCTTTACCTCCCGCAGAAACCCAGCCGCAATCTGGAAGAATTGTTGGCTACTATGCAGCCTGGGAAGCCTATAGCGGCGTCTGTCCGGATCAGATCGATGCCAGCAAGCTGACTCATATTAATTACGCCTTTGCTAATATTGGTCCGGATTTAAAGATTACTCTGGGATATCCGGATGTGGATCCCAATAATATAAGGCTTTTAAATTCATTAAAATTACAAAATCCGAATTTAAAAACATTAATTTCCGTTGGCGGCTGGAACTGGTCCGGAAAATTCTCAGATGCGGCTCTGACCGATGCATCCAGAAATGCCTTTGCTGACAGTGCCGTGGATTTTATCATAAAATATGGATTTGACGGCATCGATCTGGACTGGGAATATCCCGTAAGCGGAGGTCTGACGACCAACACCAGACGGCCGGAGGATAAACAGAATTTCACCCTGCTTCTTCAAAAAATAAGAGAAAAGCTGGATGCCCGCGGTGCCATGGACCAGAAACACTATCTTCTCACCATTGCCGGCGGAGCGGATGCTTCTTATGTAAAAAATGTAGAAATGGCTAAACTGGCTCAATATCTGGATTACGCAAATATAATGACTTATGATTTGCACGGAACCTGGGATCCTTACACGGATTTACTGGCACCTCTTTATAATAACAACGATTACTCACCCCAGTATAAAGCAAGCGTGGACTCCGGAATCACTGCCTGGTTAAACGCTTCCTTCCCTGCCGATAAGCTGGTTATGGGCATCCCGTTCTATGGATACCTGTACTCGTCCGTGAATAATTCCAATAACGGTTTATACCAGACATACGGCGGTGCCAACTCAATCAGCTACAAGGACATCAAGGCAAATTATTTAAATAAAACCGGTTACACCAGATATTTTCACTCTCAGTCAATGGTTCCATGGTTATTTAACGGAACAATCTTCATCAGCTATGAAGACCCACAGTCCATCGCTTATAAAACAGATTATATCAAATCAAAGAAGTTAGGCGGTGCCATGGTATGGGAGCTTGGTCAGGATTCCAATGGAGAGCTTCTTGACACATTGTATAATGGATTAAAATAATTTCATAAATAGGAAAGCCGATGCTATGCAGGTATCATAACCTGCAGCGCAGCGGCTTTTTTATTACTGGTTTTCAGTCACCTGTTCTTCTGTCAACGTAAACACCTGTCTCTTACGAGCCATTTCATCACTTTCCAGATACTCGTCATAAGTAGTAATTTTATCAATCAGCTGTCCGCCTACGATTTCCATAATGCGGTTTGCTGTAGTCTGTACGATCTGATGGTCACGGGAGGAAAAGAGAAGCACTCCCTGGAATTTCACAAGTCCGTTGTTCAATGCTGTAATGGATTCCATGTCCAGGTGGTCTGTAGGCTCGTCTAAAAGCAGCACATTGGCACCGGTTATCATCAGCTTTGAAAGCATACAGCGCACTTTCTCACCACCGGATAAAACACGGACTTTCTTCACGCCGTCTTCTCCGGCAAAGAGCATACGTCCAAGGAATCCGCGGACATAAGTTGCATCCTTCTCAGGAGAGTACTGGGTCAGCCAGTCCACGATGGTATCATCGTTATCAAACTCTGCTGTGTTGTCTTTGGGGAAATAGCTCTGGGTAGTGGTAAGACCCCATTTATAATCACCCTCATCCGGTTCCATCTCTCCGGAAAGGATCTTAAACAGAACAGTTTTTGCAAGCTCATTCGGTCCTACAAAAGCCACCTTATCTTCTCTGGTGAGTGTAAAGGAAATATGATCAAGAATCTTCACACCGTCAATGGTTTTGGTTAAATCATTCACGGTAAGAACCTCATTACCAATCTCACGGGCTGGGCGGAAATCAATATAAGGATATTTACGGCTGGAAGGTTTAATATCATCCAGTTCGATTTTCTCTAACGCACGTTTTCTGGAAGTAGCCTGCTTGGATTTGGAAGCATTGGCTGAGAAGCGCTGAATAAAATCCTGCAGCTCCTTAATCTTTTCTTCCTTCTTTCTGTTGGCTTCCTTCATCTGCTTTACCATAAGCTGGCTTGACTCATACCAGAAATCATAGTTACCGGCATAAAGCTGGATCTTGCTGTAGTCAATATCCGCGATATGGGTACAAACCTTGTTTAAGAAGTAACGGTCATGGGAAACCACAATTACCGTATTCTCAAAGTTTATCAGGAACTCTTCCAGCCAGGCAATGGCATCCAGATCCAAATGGTTGGTCGGCTCATCTAACAGAAGGATATCAGGATTGCCAAAGAGTGCCTGTGCAAGAAGCACTTTTACCTTCTGGGCTCCGGTTAAATCCTTCATCAGTTTATAGTGTAAGTCAGTCTCAATTCCAAGACCGTTTAATAAGTTAGCTGCATCGGATTCCGCTTCCCAACCGTTCATGGTAGCGAATTCTCCCTCCAGATCTGCCGCCTTAATGCCATCTTCATCCGTGAAGTCCTCCTTCGCGTAGATCGCATCCTTTTCCTTCATGATCTCATATAATCTTACATTTCCCATGATGACTGTATCAAGAACCTGACACTCATCATATTTAAAATGATCCTGTTTTAAGAAAGAAAGTCTCTGACCCGGTGTGATCACAATATCACCGCCGGTAGGCTCCAGTTCCCCGGAAAGAATTTTTAAGAACGTGGATTTTCCGGCACCATTGGCGCCGATTAAGCCATAACAGTTGCCTTCCGTAAACTTAATATTTACATCTTCAAACAATGCTTTTTTTCCAAGTCTTAATGTTACGCTATGTGCACTAATCATCTTAATTCCCTTTCTGAAATCTGGTTTTATTACATATCATAAGCTCTGCTTCTGGTTTCAGTAAATAAATCGCCGAAACCATCAAAATAGGGGTCGTTTGGCCCCTTATCTGTCATCTCTCTTATTGTACATGAAAATCCCGAATTTGCAAGCCTTTTATCAAAAAAGCCCTGCCGATCCGGGATTTATACCTGGTTTTTACTTCGCCGCTTCCACCTTTAAGGGGAAGTTTGATTCGCTGCCTGCATCATAGGTAACCGTAACATAGGTAACTTTTACCAAAGCTCCGCTTCCGTTGCTGTCATCTGTAGCATTTCCAAGTACGCCGGTATCCAGCCCTTCGCAGTTATCTTTGATAAATCCCATCTCTTTTGCTGAACCTGTATCGATGGTAAATGTGCTCATGGCCTGATCCTTTACGGTTCCGGTCACTTCTTTTATTTCCATCTTATCCTGGGCATCAAGGACTAAAATCACCTTTGCATTGGTCGTGTCAGACCCGGATATCTCGCCTTTGTAGATGATGGAAACTTTCACATCCGGTTCCAGTGCGTAGGAGGTTTCCACTATAGCATTATCCAGATGAAAAACAGTTTTCGACTCTCCATCTAAAACAGTCATGGATTCCATATTATCAGATACCTCGGTGACTTTACCGGTTAATATCTTAAATTCTGCTGTACTTCCGGGTGCCTGTGTACTTGCCGCCGGAGAAGTTTCATTTGAAGTTTCTGTCTGTGTAACGGTACCAGCTGTGTTTTGCGCCGGCTTTGATGATTTCCCGCAGGCCGATAATATAACTGCTGTGCAGACTGCTAATGCGATCATTAAGGTTCTTTTCATAAAGCATCCTCTTTTCTATGTTTGCCATTTCCTGGTATATCGCATTTAGTATATCATCCGTTTGTGAAAAGTTTTTATCTTTTTTCTTAAGTTATTTATAACAGGTAAAAGAAAATTCAGATATATTTACTTCTTTATTTGGCTGGATTCCATAACAAATATCATCTCATCTACACCTTTTACACATCGCCCCACCCCAATAGCGATATAATCAGCAATACCCCAAAAACACACTTTAACGATGTGCTTCCGGGGTAATATAAAAAACATATTAAAATATATTCCTACAAAATATCTCCATACCGCCCAAGAAAGCTCTGTGTCCTTACATTGTTGGACGCAAACACTTCCTCCGGAGTCCCTTCCTCAACGATCACGCCCTCTGCCATAAAAATCACCCGGTCAGAGATATCTCTGGCAAATGCCATCTCATGGGTGACAATTACCATGGCAATATGCAGGTCGGCAAGGGATTTAATAACCTTAAGCACTTCACCAGTCAGCTCCGGATCCAGTGCAGAAGTAGGCTCATCAAAAAAGAGAATCTTTGGGTTCAGAGCCAGTGCTCTGGCAATGGCCACTCTCTGGCACTGCCCACCAGAAAGCTGACAGGGATAGGCATCTGCTTTATCAGAAAGTCCCATTTTCTGAAGAAGCTCTACAGCCTCTTTGACGGCATCCTCTTTACTCCGTTTCTGAACATGGATTGGTGCATCAATGATATTATTTAAAACGGTCATATGAGGAAACAAATTAAAATTCTGAAATACAAGACCGTAATTCTTCTGGATCTCTTTCAGTTTTTCCTTTTTAGCATAGACAGTGGTCCCGTGGTTTCCGTTCCACGCCGCCTTTTCTCCCAGGTAAAACAGTTCTCCTTTATCCATCTGTTCCAGCATTGTGGCACATCGAAGGAGCGTGGACTTTCCGGAACCGGAAGGCCCTATGACAGAAAGAATCTCTCCTTCTTTTACAGACAGAGAGATGTCCCGAAGGACGTTCTGTTCATTAAATGATTTTTCCACATGGTTCATTTCCAGTACGTGCATTTCGCTTCCTCCTATTGGTAATAATTCATCCGTTTTTCTATGTATTCCATCAGCATAGCCACTACCAGATTAAATACATAATAGAAAAGACCTGCTGCCACAAAGGGGATCAGGCTTGTCTGTGAGGACGCCAGCGCCTTGGCAACGGCAAACATCTCCAGCACGCTGATGGTAAACGCAAGGGAGGTATCCTTTACCAGAGTTATTACCTCGTTGGTGACTGACGGAAGAATCCGTTTTACTACCTGGGGAAATATAATCCTAAAAAAGGTCTGGTTCTTTGAGTATCCTAAAAGCTTTGCTGCCTCATACTGTCCGGCAGGCATGGATTGAATGCCGCTTCTGTAGATTTCTGCAAAGTAAGCGGCATAGTTGATCACGAAACCGATAAATGCAGCCCAAAGGCGGTATCCGTTCCCCACCTTTACTCCAAAAAGGTAATAGGGACCGAAATACACCACCATAAGCTGAAGCATCAGAGGGGTTCCTCTCATGACTGAAATATAGAATTTAACAATGGCCTCTATGACCCGGTTTTTTGACATCCTCCCAAAGGAGACCAGAAGTCCCAGAGGAAGAGAAAAGATGAGTGTTACCAGAAAGATCTGGATGCTGACCCACATTCCTCCTGCCAGTTGTGTAAGTATCTTTGTAAAAGCCATGATTGCCCCTCCGTCAGTATCAATTATTTTCCTATTGTTGTTACATCCTTACCGAACCATTTTTCAGAAACGGTCTTTAAGGTTCCGTCTGCTGCCATTGCCTCCAGCTGCTCCTGCACCTTGTCTCTTAATGCATCATTTCCCTTTTTAAAGCCAACTCCGTACTCCTCTGCTGCAAGTGCTTCATCGAGAATTACGAAATCTGATTTTCTCTGCTGAATCTGATAAGCAGCTACAATCTCATCCATAGCCACGCAGTTAACTGCTCCCATCTCCAGATCCATGAATGCAGTATTATAATCCGGTGTGGTCTGAAGTGTCTTAAATGTTTTTGCTAATGTATCATTATCCTTTAATGCAGCTTCTGCAGAAGAGTCAGCCTGTACCTCCACTACTTTTCCGGAAAGATCTGCAAGTGTCTTGATACCGGAGTCCTTTGCCACAACAAAGACCTGTCTGTTTGCCATATAGGGCTTTGTCCATGTATAACCGTCTTCTCTTCCATTAATGGTAAATCCATTCCAGATACAGTCAATGTTGCCGCTTTCCAGTTCCATATCCTTTGCGTCCCAGGCGATTGGCTGAGCTACAAACTTTTTACCAAGACGGTCTGCCACCTCTTTTGCCAGATCTAAGTCAAATCCTGTATACTCTCCATTGTCTCCCACAAATCCCATGGGTGGAAAGTCCTGATCAAATCCAACAGTAAACGTATCTTTTTCAGAAGCTGCCGAAGATGTTTCCTGCGCTTTTGTTGTCTCTGCAGATGAAGACTCTGCCTTTGTTGTCTCTGCTGCCGCAGGAGCTTCCTTTTTTCCTGCACAGCCGCTTAATAACGCTGCTGTTCCTAATATTGCTGCTGCCAGAATCACTATTTTTTTCATAACATAAATCCTCCTCTTAATTTTCATGTGTTACCATGGTAGCACAGTAAAGTTTTTCTGTAAAGAAGAAATTTATGTATAATGGTTCTAAAACCAGATAAAAGAAAGGATTATAATCAGTATTACAAGGGCTGCTCCCCCACCCAGGAAAAAAGCAGGACTTATATTCCCATCGCTTTCCTCCCTGGAAGTTTCCGGCTCTGCCAGAATCCCCCAGGGACTGAGCACCAGAACTCCCTGAGGGATATCAGAAGAATGTCCGTTGTTTAAAAATTCCGTAAATCCGTTCCAATCCCGTTCTATCTGTTTCCTGCCTTCCTTAAAATCCTCTGAAGGTTCTTTTTTACCTTTTGTAAAAAAAGGTTCCGGCTCTCCCTTAATTTCCGAAACTTCTTTTTTCTTTAGAAATTGCTGGTAGGCGTATCGAATCCCTTTATTTGCCGTCTCATTCACATCTGCCTTGTTCTGGTAAAGATTCATCATGTAATAAAAGATCCGGTATACATCCTTTGCTTCAAAAACCGGTTTTCTCACACCGGAATATTTTAAAGAGGATTGATTCACCATCTCCTGAATCAATTCATCCGTCATCCGTTCACAGGCTTCTCTTAAATCCATGGCAATCCCTTTTTCCGCTCCCAGACTTGATACAAAAATCTGTGTTTTTATTGACATAAGAGCGGCTAAAAATCCCATGAGCTCTTCGCTTTTACCAGACAGTCCGGATATCCTGAATAAATTTCCTTCCCGGTTCATATAGGATGCAAACCGCTGTGCAGTCTCCAGATCGCTTATTTCATATACTCTTCCCGTTTTCAGGGGAGAAATGGTTAAGCTGGCTCCCTGGGCTTTTCCAGCTATTTTCTTGAAAACCCCACCCTTTTCCAGAATCGTCAAAGAAGTCTCATCCATCAGATTCCTGGCATATCCGGGATTATTTTTAATGGTTCCGGAGGCTGTTGGCTGGTAAATAATTCCCATACCGGTTTCATTATCTCCTGTGGTAACCGGGGTCCTGATTCCGCCATTATTAGAAGCACCTGCCTGCTTTTCCTCCATGCCGCTGCGTCCAAATATCTGATTCAGCTCTGCCTCCGTAAAATTTTTCCCCATAACACTTCGGCAGATGGCTGCCCTCAATGCATTAATACTTGCGGCAGATCCATAATTACTTAACAGAAGCTCCAGATCTCCAAGCCGGGACATCAAAAGTTTTTGCAGCATCACAGACAATTCCTGATTTAGCTCCCCGGCTTCCTGGCCCTCTTGTGTTCCATGGGTGAGAACTGCCAAAAAAAGTTCCTCGTATATTCTAGCCAGCGCTTTTAATTCCTCTGAAAGTGGAAGGGTTTCAGATGGGGTCCAGTCCGTTATCTCATGAAAGGCCTCCCTCCACTCTTCCTCATCCCAAATCTCAGGAGATTCACTAACTGAAGCAGTATCTCTGACAGACCTGGATTTTTCAGTTTTTTCAGATTCCGCTTTTGCTTCTTCCTTCATAGACTGAGTCTGAGCAGCCACCTGATTAAGCACAATTTCTCCTGCAATTAATTTCTCGTTCGCTTTTAATGCTTCGGCAGACAGATTCAAGTCTGCTTTATCACTCACTTTACCCTCAGCTATCCCCTCTGTTTTCAATTCCCCCGGGACAACAGAGTCCTGCGCCCTGATTTCCATCTCTTATCCTTTTCTCATATTTATCCGATTAATCCTGTTCATCCTGGTAGACAATTTTACCTTTGCAGATGGTATATTTCACTTTTCCAAAAAGCTTTTTCCCGGTAAATGGAGAATTAGATGATTTGGAGACATATTCACCTGCAGTCCATTCCTCCTTGGGATCAAATATTACCAGATCTGCAACACCTCCGGTTTTCAGCATTCCACAGTCCAGACGATATAATTTCGCCGGATTGATAGTCATCTTTTCCAACAGCTGCATCATGGTTAAATGGCCCTGACGCACCAAAGTAGTTACTCCCAGCCCAAGTGCCGTTTCCAGCCCGATAATTCCACTGGGTGCCTCCAGCAAAGGCCTGGCTTTCTCTTCCGTACTGTGAGGTGCGTGATCAGTGGCTATGATATCAATGCTGCCATTTTTAAGACCTTCTATTACAGCCATACGGTCTGCCTCTGTCCGAAGAGGGGGATTCATCTTAGCCAGACTTCCATAAGAAAGAACCGCCTCTTCTGTCAGTGTGAAATGGTGGGGTGTCACTTCTGCATAAACGTCTGCCCCTAAATCCTTTGCAAACTGTACCATACGTACCGATGCTGCCGAACTGATATGCTGAATATCTACCGCAGCCTTCGTGTGGAGAGCAAGCATACAGTCTCTTGCCACCAGACTGTCCTCCGCCTCTGCTGGAGAACCATAGATACCCAGTTGGTCTGATACCGCCCCATGATTGATTCCATTGTTCTCGATTAATGCAGGATCTTCTTCGTGAAAGCTTAAAGGGAGATTTAAACTGGCCGCTTTTTCCATAGCTGTTTTTACAAGCTCCGCATCCATCAGCGGAATCCCATCATCGGTAAAGCCTGCTGCTCCATGGGCTGCCAGTGCTTCCATATCGGTCAGCTCACGACCCTTCATTCCTTTGGATACAGCTGCTGCATGGAGGACATGGATCCCGGTTTTCTCCCCTTCTTTTTTTACATATTCCAACGTTTCTATATTATCAACAGGAGGCTTTGTATTGGCCATGCATACAACTGTTGTAAATCCACCTTTAGCAGCTGCTCTTGCACCTGTCTGAATATCCTCCTTGTAAGTAAGCCCCGGATCCCGGAAATGAACATGTACGTCCACAAGACCCGGCGCTGCTATAAGACCGGTACCATCAATTACTACATCATTTTTTGAAGTCCCTGCCCCGGGAGGATTCTGATCCGTTCCCATCCCGGATATGATACCATCTTCTATGCAGATATCCATATCCTGCTCTGTCCGGGTTGCCGGATCAATCACGTGAACATTTTTAATCCATATCATCGTTTCTTTCTCCCTTTCTCTTTTAATGCCCGTTTATCCTTCTTTGCCGCAAAGCGGAAGAATCCCTGAGGCAGTTCAAAAACAAACACAATACCAAGCACGATTGCAACCGCCACTTTCAAAGCAAGAAACCCGGTTCGGGCAGCAAGTGCTATTTCGTTGGTTACAATATAGTAAGCAGTCCAATATACCAGCGCACCTGGAACTAATGGAAAAATACCGGAAATCAGAAATATGGTTACCGGGCACTGTTTTCTCACCGCAAATATTCTGGAAAGAAGAATTACAGCAATGGTTGCAAACATTGCAGATGCCGGCTCTGAAAATCCCTGTGCCAGCATGCTATATACGAACCAGCCTGTTCCCCCAATTAAACCGCAATAAGGGTAGTATATGGCAGGTACTCCAAACAGGAGGGCAAATGCAACCGTACCAAGGGCTGCAACTGCCATCTCACAGACAGCCGTCATTAAAAGCCACCTCCTGTAAACCGGTGGAGAAGGCTGAATACCAGACCTACTCCCATGGCAATGCAGAAGAATACCAGCAGAGCATCCATCATACGCACAGAACCAGCGATATAATCTCCGTCTGCAATATCACGAATCGCGTTAGTAAATGCAACTCCTGGAATCAAAGGCATAATTGAACCAATAATCATATAGTTTAAATGTTCTCCCAGACGAAGCTTGTACAAAAGAGTGCACATCGCAGTAACCAGCGCTCCTCCTCCAATATTAGCCACCAGCTTGGTAAGATGAGGACCTGCAAGAAAAATGATATATCCATATAGCACCACTCCGGAGAAAAACGCAGCTATGGCATCTTTAACATTCCCTCCGAACAGATAACAAAAGCAGGCACTTCCCACTCCTGATGCCAGAATCTGCATCTTCTTTGACTTTCCAGGCATCCTCTGTATCTGATCCAGTCTTTCTCTTACTGCATGGGGAGTTATAGATCCTGCTTCAATCTCCCTGGAAAGCTGATTCACTGCAGCAACGCGGTCTAAATGTGTGCCGCTCACCGGAATGTGCTGAACCTTTGCAAATATCTCTTCTCTCTCATCTCCTGCCGTGGTAAAAATCCCATTGCTTAACACAAAGGAACTGCAGGATTTAATTCCATAATGACGGCAGATCCGGTCCATGGTCTCTTCCACCCGGAAAATCTCAGCACCATTTTCCAGCAGAATATGACCGGCAAGCATGGCTGCATCTAAGACCTCCCGTTCTTCCTCTTTCCGCTCATTCATGAATTTGAGGCTCCTGTTCCAGAACAAACGATTCTCCGTCTCTTTCTATCATAGCAATCCGGTCCCGGTAAGGAATGGAAACTTCCATTGATTTTAATCGCTCTATTACGGAATAATCATCCCAGCAGTGCATGGGAAATGCATGCACTACTTCCGCCTTTCTCATAAATTCATCAAAACCCAGATAGAAGTTTTCCTCCTGTCTTGGATCCAGAGGCAGAAAGGCGGCATCAATTTTCTCTCCTGCCAGCTTGTCTACTTCTACTGAATAGTTCTTAGCCATATTCCGGTTCCATTCCTCTGGTTCGCCTTCCCATCTCCAGTTGTTTAGATCCCCTGCATGGTAAATCACGGTTCCGTCCACTTTTATAAGAAATGCGACGCCCTCATCTGTGGATTTAAACGTAGTAATCTCCAATGCCAGACTGCCTTCTGTACCATACGTAAGAGTGAGCGTTTCTCCAGGTTTAACAAATGATATATGTCTACTTTGTTCCTCACCAATCTTTTTCCTGGAGATATCGTCAGATAAAACATAATGAACTTCTCTGGGTCCGTTCCCCAAATCAAAAATTTTATCCGAATAATGATCTCCATGGCGATGACTGGCGAAGACAAAAAGTGGTTTATTGGTATCCAGGTCAGGGAGTCTACCCTGGGTATAATCAAATAGCAGAGCAGCAGACCATAAGTCTGCCAGGAATGCACTGTGATGAACGTAAGTAATTTTCATAAAAAGCGGCCTCCTTTAAATGACTGTTTGGAGAAATTATATCACATACTGATCCATTCTGCATAGCAGATGCGCGCAAAAAAGGCGGAGACATCTGTCCCCGCCTGCGGAAATTTTTATTCCATCTAAGCTGTTATTTCTATAATAATTAGTTAGCAGCCTTTGTAGTTTCTTTAGCTTCAGTAGTTGCTTCTACGCTGGAAGCTTCTTCAGAAGACTCTTTTGCAGATGCTTCTTCTGTTGTTTCTTCTACAGACTCAGAAGATTCTTCTGTTGTAACTGCTTCTGTTGTAGCTGCTTCTGTTGTAACTGCTTCTGTTGTAGCTGCTTCTGTTGTAACTTCTGTTGCTGCTGTTGTTTCAGCAGTCTTTGTGCTTCCACATGCAGAAATTGCTGCCATTGTTAATACTGCTAATCCTGTAAGTACCAGTTTCTTTGTTGTTAATTTCATAATATTCTCCTCCTTGCGGCTACCTGTGTTTATTGTTAAATATGTATGCCGCGGCTTTTTTTATTGTTTTCTAAAGCCGAGTCACAGTTTATCACCTTAAGAAAATAAAGTCAATGAATTCATTATGATTTTTTTCTTAATATAAAAGTGGTAAATTCTTAATTAAATTTACAAAAGAGGATAATATGTCTAACAATAAATTATGGATTTATGCTCTTGAGTTTTTTTTATTCCATTTGTTTGTATTTTGTCCATTCGAAAAATAAACTAGTTTTAAAAGCTATAATAGCTTTATTTTTGTGCTATATTACCAAATGCATTTCCTTTTTATTCATTGCAGATCAATTTCATACCTGCTATACTTTATAAATAAATACTGATTGAATATGATAACAGGAGGAATCTACTATGTTAAAGGATCTCGTTTCCAAATGCCGTACATACCGGCGCTTCTATCAGGAGTGCCACATTTCAAAAGAGGATTTAATAGAGCTTATTGATCTGGCGAGACTTACTGCTTCCACAGCCAATTCACAGGCACTGAAATTTAAGATCAGCAATACACCAGAGGAAAATGCACTGATATTTGATACTTTAGGCTGGGCGGGAGCACTTCCTGACTGGGACGGGCCAGGTGAAGGGGAGCGCCCATCTGCCTATATTATCATTCTCTGTGATCTGTCACTTGGTAAGAACAAGCTAACCGATGATGGCATCGTCGCTCAGACCATGATGCTTGGTGCAGTAGAGAAAGGTTATGGTGGCTGCATGCTTGGAAATGTACGGCGGAGCCAGCTGGCCGAAGCGCTTGGCATCGATACCTCTCTTTATTCTGTGGATCTTGTCCTGGCTCTTGGAAAGCCGAAGGAAGAGGTGGTCATCGTTCCTGTTAAGGAAGACGGAAATGTCAAGTATTACAGAGATGAAAATCAGATTCATTATGTTCCCAAGCGAGCATTAGAGGATATTATTATCTAATGTAAAAAAAACTGAAAAAACAGCCGTTCCGGAAATAATCCGGTTCGGCTGTTTTAAAATCTCTGTCCGCATTTGGGACAGTATTCAAAATCCTCAGTTGTTTCATACCCGCAGCGGGAGCATTGCCTCTTATTCCATTCTGCGCTTCTTTGTCCGGATTGAACCAGGGTTAAATCCCGCTCCTCAATTTCAACCGGCTCTCTTCTGCTTAACTTCTTACCCTTTTCTCCATCCAGCTCATAAACGGTATTACAACAGGACATCTGCACATAATAATGCCTGTTCCATTTTATGATGGGTATAAAAAATACACTGAAATAGCTGTAGGTCATAAAGACCTGATATCTGCCATAGCCTCCGCATATGGAACAGATTACTGTCCTGGTATAATCCAGAAGCTTTTTTCCCTGACTCATTCCGCATATAAAAAACATCGCATACCTCCTAATGGAGCCAACAGCAATATACTGATTGGCGTTGCTTTTGACTAAGAGTATAGCATAAAAAGATCAAACATCATAGCCCGGTTATTTTACACGGCAAACAGACCGCTGCATGATGCAACGGCCTGGTAATTAATGCTGATATTTTTACAATTATTATTTTAATAACTGAAGAACACCCTGAGGTACCTGATTTGCCTGGGCAAGCATTGCCTGAGATGCCTGTACAAGAATGTTATTCTTCGTATAATTCATCATTTCTTTTGCCATATCAACATCACGAACACGGCTTTCAGCTGCTGACATGTTTTCACTTGTTACACTTAAGTTATTGATAGTGTGCTCCAAACGGTTCTGCATGGCACCAAGGTCACCACGTGTAGAGGATACCGTGTTAATTGCATTTTTAACCACTGCAATAGCTGCTGCTGCCCCAGAAGCAGTGCTGATATCAACACTATCAATTCCCAAGGATTTTGCACTGGTTGAAGAAATTTTCATAGACATTCTATTAAAGGTATCTGCGGTATCACCAATCTGAAGTGTAAGACCGGCGCCTTCTGCGGAAGCACCCTTAGTTAAATTGGAATTAGTTAACTTAACTGCAGCTCCATCTGCACTTGCTCCAGTCACTCCGTCTGCAGTCAGCTGAGTAGCAAGTTTAGTTGCTAAATCTTCGCTTGAATCAGTTGAAGAAAAGACGATCTTAGTAGATCCTTCTGCCACCTCAGCATTTGCATTGCTTACAAATGTATAGGTCTTTCCATTTGCAGTAACGCTGGTTCCATTTACCATTTTAGAAGCATCGAAAGTAGCCAGTGTTCCATTTCCTGCATCTGCTGCTGCTGCCTTTATGGTAAGTGCTTTGTTAGAAGCAATGCTTGCTGCAGTAGTTGCAGACTCCGAAGCAGTATCTCTTATATGTGCACCTCTTGCAGTTGATTCTGAAATAGTAAGCTTGCCGCCTGCTGCTGCAGTTGCCACATATCCGCCATTACCTGATGCTAGATCTGAATCAGCAGTAATAGCCGCTGCTAATTTTTGAGCTACAGTATCTGCATTATCACCGTCATCAACTGTAACAATTTTTTCTGATCCAGTTGTGCCTTTTAATTCCGCATTGCTGCTCTGGATTACATATGTATGGTCACCTACGGTAATTGCGCTGTTATGAGCTGCTTTACCATTAGTAATTGCTGGATCTAAAGTAAGTTCTTTACTTGCTACTTTATATGATGCTGCTTCTGATTTTACATATTTAGTTTCTTCACCTGCAAGACTACCAAATGCGATTGGACTCTCTGTTGTTCCATCATATTCTTCTTTTAGAGTTTCAGTGGCTGTAGTAACATCGCTTGCAGCAAATGTTGTACCTACTGAAATACCTCCAAGCTTACTACCATCAACAACTTCATCTGGATCAGAAGATGTTTTATCAGTTTTGGCTTTAATTACAATAGTGTTTCCATCTCTAGTTACATCATAGAGATCTTTAAAACTACCAGCCGTACCAGATCCATCAAATGCCGTTCCACTATCACTTGTAAAAGTTACATCATTTGAGTTAGCACCAGTGTTAAGTGCAGCAACAACATCAGCTGTTGTAGCTGTTTTTCCATCTGCTACCGTAAGGGTAATCGTCTGACTAGCACCAGCATTATCTTTATAAGCTAATGTAATGGTCTTGTCCGCACCACTAGTATTTTTGATATCTCCTACATAGACTTTAGCTGAATAATCAACTGCTGCTACTGCATCTTTCTTCTGACCATCTACTGCTGTACCAAATGTACCAAGAGTCTTGCTTGACACTGCCGGATTAGAAGTAGCAGTAATCGTTCCAGCTGTAACTGCACTTGTCTTGTTAACAGAACCATCTAATAAATTGATTCCGTTAAAATTTGTGCTATCAGAAATGCGGTTGATTTCTGACTTTAAGGAAGTTACTTCTTTCTGAAGGTTTTCTCTATCAACCTGATCCTGATAAGTAGCATTTGCAGACTGGTCAGCCAGCTCTACCATTCTATTTAACATGGAATGAACTTCTGTCAATGCACCTTCTGCTGTCTGTACCAGAGAGATACCGTCATTTGCATTCTTCTGAGCGGTTTCAAGACCAGTGATCTGAGCTCTCATTTTTTCAGAAATAGCAAGTCCTGCCGCATCGTCACCTGCACGGTTAATACGATAACCAGAAGATAATTTCTCCAGGTTCTTTGAAACAGTATTATTATTGTTTCCTAACTGTCTGTAAGCATTTAAAGCTGCAATATTGTGTTGAATTCTCATATGTAATACCTCCTTGAATTATGACGGGGACATCCTTTTCCCCCGTGTATCTTTTTTTCTATTCAAACCTCCCATCGGGCCCTTGAAGGGAAGGCTGGAAACTTAATTAATCGCCATTCTACCATCTTAAGTGTTTTATCATCAGTCATTTTTACAAAATGGAATAGAAACGTCGTAATTCATAAATATCTTGGAATGAAAGCTTCATTTAGTACTTCGATAGAGAGTTTTAACCTCTTTTCTACAATTACTATCTGGATTACTATATTTGCAATAATAAAGAAATAGCCACTTGAAATACTTTCTAAACATTATATCGTCATAAATTGTTATTTAATAAGACTCCAAATTAAAAAAAAAGCCTAAAAAATAATAGTTTTTTATATGAATATTTCAATAGTCCAACTAAATTTCTTTGCTGTTAACAAAATAGTTTACTTCCGGCATAGATGAAGGGCATTGCTCCATAGCTCACTTTTGCCATGCCGCAACGCCCCCGTTTTCATCATTCACTATCTTTCCGTACTTGTTTCCTGATGACCATAAAAGGTAAGCAGATATAATCCGCAGATCCCTACCACGGCATACACGATTCTTGTCAGCCACGTCATGCTGCCGAAAATAAATGACACCAGGTTGAAATTGAAGAAACCTACCAGCCCCCAGTTTACTGCACCGATGATGGCAATAGTAAGGGCTGTGTAATTTAATGCTTTGTTTCCCATGGCACTACCTCCTTTTCCCTTATATTATGGAGTAGCTTTTTGGTTTTTATACATTAATTTCCCAAACTCCTGATTCTTGATCTTATTTCATCTTCTCTGTCCTGAAACAATAAGCTTTTATTGTATTGATAGTACCGTTCACATTCATACTCTTTTAAGAATTTTACACTGTAATAACCATTATTTAATTCTGTTATAAACAGAACCATCTCCTGCCCTGCTGCAAATGCAGCTTCCAGAAAATCAAAGGCATGCTCCAGTGCTTTACTGCTTTCAGTAAAAAGTAGATCATATTGGTCATTTTCTTTCTGAAACATCTTCCGAATCAGGTTCCAGTCTTCTTCCATGTTATCTTTATCAGATTTTTTTAAGATTTCTTCTATATTAAGCAGCAGCGCCTCCACATCCCGGTACAAAAAATTCTCTCGCCTGTTTAAAAGCCCTGCCTCCTGTTTTTTCTTTAAGGATTCACTCCACTGGCTTCGTGTATTGTGTGTCCTCTCTGCCATTGTAGTTGATGGGTCAATATCTGTCTGCGGATCAATTTTTTTTAATTCCTCCATAAGAAGACCTGTACGGTCTCCCTGATCAGCCACCTTCTTAAAATGCTGACTCAGCCTTGATAAAAGGAGTCCCATTACATTTAACTTCTCATCAAAGGGAGCACGGCTTAATTTGTTGCACAAACTTTCCCGGATTGTGCCAGACAGTATTTCGTCAATCTGATAATCATCCCGGTATTTATAGTACAGCTCCAGATAATTGGCAAAATCCGTGGCTATCTTTGGATACTGAATGTACTCACCCACTACATCACGGTCTGGCTTCTTATCCAAACGTTCATAAATTTTAATGAAGCTTGATAAGTCCTCCCAGCCTCTTGGCGTCGCAAAGAATTTTCCATCTACCGTAGTTTCAATCCGGCAGAAGTTTTCCGTTCTTGCATTCAGATAAGAGATAACTGCAGGATGGACTTCATGCTCATAGGCATAAGCCTTCCATACCTCATAATCCGGCTCTACATGAATCAGCTTTATACGATCTAAGGTAACCACATCAAAATCACGGACTGATTTGTTATATTCCGGAGGATTTCCCGCAGTTACAATAATCCAGCCTTCTGGTATGCGGTGATTTCCAAAAGTCTTATATTGAAGGAATTGAAGCATGGTGGGTGCCAGTGTTTCAGAAACGCAGTTAATCTCATCAATAAAGAGAATTCCCTCGGACAATCCTGTGCTTTCTATTTTATTATAAACAGAGGCCACAATTTCACTCATGGTATATTCCGTCACACGGTACTGTTTTCCTCCAAATTCCTTATCTGTGATAAATGGAAGTCCCACCGCGCTCTGTCTTGTATGATGGGTAATGGTATAAGCCACTAATCCGATCTGGCACTCTCTTGCGATCTGCTCCATAATCTGTGTTTTTCCCACCCCGGGCGGTCCCATTAAGAAAACAGGTCTCTGCCGCATTGCTGGAATTTCGTAGGTGCCGTAGTTATCTTTTAGCAGATAAGCCTCTATTGTATTTTTAATTTCTTCTTTTGCACGCTTTATATTCATTGTTTTATTGTTCTCCTGTTAATTTACTTCCAGATCTTCCCTGGTCAATATTACCTTCATTGCCCAGCCTGGTACTGATATGTCCTGATACTGATCCTCCATAAACACAAATGCAGTTTCATAGGGAGGCATTTTTACCGGATAGATTCCTTTTCCATCTGTAAAATACAACAAACCCCGGAGTTTTTTAAAGGCGCCTTTATTCAGCAGACCATTTACATACTCAAATGCAGGCCGAAAATCAGTTCCGCCAAATCCAGAGAGAGTGAAATGTTTCATATAATCTTCCATTTCTTCCCTGCTTGTAATAGTTACATCAGAACGGATCTGTTCATCACACTGTATGATATGAATGTTTATTTTACGAAAATAACTTTCCGATTCTCCAAGAACCTCATAAGTCTGCTCCAGAAAGCTTCGCACCAGCTGGCCTGAGACGGACATGGAAGTATCGATCACGATTACAAAATCTTCGATTTTAAAAACTTCTCTCGTCTCAAGAGGTTCAATCAAAGGCATGTTTTTATAGAGCGTCAGCCCATACGTATAGAATATGGAATCATAAGAATCGGGATCTACCTCCGCTTCCTCTTTCAGAACTGCGAATTTCCTTAAAAACCGTTTATAATCATAGCGTTCCCGGTTTTCTAACTTTACCTGCTCCAAAAGCTGTCTGGAGGAATCATCCTCCTCTTCTCCAAAGGATTCCATCTCCGTTTCCATTTTATCCCTGATATCCTGCCATTTATTCTGACGTTCTATCTTCATATGGGGATCTTCTTCCTGCTCCCACTTTTCATGGCTGTCCACAAAAAATTCTGTCTGCATACGATGAAATGCTTCTTCTGATAAATTCATTTCCATAAGAATATGGTAAATTCCTTCCGCTGTGAATACAGGAAGCCTGTTTTTTATCTGGCCATAAATTTCACGCCGATATGGTGACTGATGCTGAAAAACAGATTTTACATAGAATCCATCCAGTATGGATTCAACCACTATATCACAAGCCAGATCCCAGTATTGCTTATCACGGTTTCCCATAGAACCCAGATGCCAGAATAAACAGTGAAAAAGCATATGAAGATATGCCCGGTTTATTCGTATACGGCTGCCCCGGAACATGGAAAACAGCAGCTCCGGCTGATAATAAATTACATAACCGTCTGTACTGAGCCCGGAACCAGAACGATCGGCTTCAAATCCAAAACTGCTTAACGCAACATCTAAATATCTGAAGTTTAGATAAAGTTCGTTTCTTGCATTACCGAGTATCTCATGTCCTAGTTCTACCTCGTTCAGTTCATCAAGCTGACGCTGTCTCACCGGATCAATCATTCTATTTACCTTCTTTCTATACTTTCCTTAATACGGTAAAACCTAAATAATATATACAACGCTAAGTGAATCATTCTGACAGCGCTTTTATATAAATTCATTCTAACAAAATTAATACTCTTTTTCTATTGTTTTGGCCTTACTTTTAATCAAAGTAAAAAAGAAAATAATAATAAAGCAATCTCATTTTCATATTAGTGCATCAAAGTAAACTAACAGTTCACCATTCTACACCCATTTATAATTTATGTCAATACCCATGAACTGGCATTTAATAAAAGGTGCATGAAACGAGCCATCTCCCATTTCATACACCTTTCTATATTAATGATAATATTAAAATCAATTCATACTAAAGAGAAAATGTACGTTTTTTTACTGGGAAACGCAAATGTCTTAAATCCATTAGAGAACTTAACAGCTCCGTATTATTATTTTCCGATGCCAGATCGATCATCCGGTCAAAATCTGTCTGTTCATTGCAATACTCAGCTGCCAGCCAGAGAAATAATTCACTTTCCTTTTGTGACGCTTCTGCGGCAGCCTGTAGATGCTCCCTTAAATAATCCTCATAAGTCTTCCTGTCTCTGGGAAGAAGATTAAGAGGCGTATACAGTCTTAAAAGAGCAAGCGCTGCAGTCAGGCGATCCGATTCCTGAACACGGACATGGGGAAATAATGCATCATATTTATGAAACTGAAATTCGGACTGGTCAAAGCAATATCGGTACAAATGACCACATCCGTGCATCTCCCGGAATATAATCCGAGCTGGCGTGTGTTCCACCGACTCCTCGTACATTTCAGGAAATATCAGCCTTGCCGTCATATCCTTTGTATGATAATTTACATAAAGTTCCTGCCTTAGCTCCGATACAATGCCCTGCATGCAGGAGCGGCTTCCATCTGTAATATGAAGATCCAGATTTCTGATTCCAAGACATCCGGTAAATAAACCAGAGCCCAGATCCGCTATGGAGCTGAAACACTCCAAATGGCGAAATTTAAAACAATTATAAAAAGCATAGTTTCCAATTTTTCTAATGGAAGGAGGTAGATAAAGATCCTCTAAAAGATCGCCTGTTATTTCTGGTGGCAGATCCTTTTCCTCATAGGAAGCGGGACTACCCTCTTCATCGCACATTTGGATGCCATTACTGATATGCGAGAGCATCTCATTCCTTCCCTCACTGTTGGAGAATGCATACTCCGCCAACTCCGTTACTGGAAGATTTCCAATCTTTTCCGGAACACGCACAACACTCCCGTACCCTCTGCATGTCAAAATCCGCACATGGTCATTTACTGTCTGATATAAAAACATTTTAGTACCTCTCCAATAGATTGTTTAACAAATCAATATATCAGAAAAAGATATAAAAATCAACAGCTATTTAAAAGGAGAACCTTCAGGAAAAATATTTTTCTCCTGTGGATTCTCCTTATATTTATTCTTTATTCAACGTTAAGTTCATGCTCCCCATGCGGTAACCGTCTAAATCCAGTGTCACATAGGTAAAACCAATCCGATGAAGTTCTGCTGTTATCACACTTTTTTTGGGTTCTGTAATAAGCTGGGCAATCTGATCCGGAAGCACTTCGATCCTGGCAATTGTACCGTGAATGCGAACTCTCACCTGGGAAAACCCTAAGTCCAGTAAAAGCTGTTCCGCTTTGTCAACCATAGAGAGCTTTTCTTTGGAAATAGTCTCGCCATACACAAACCGGCTGGACAGGCAGGCGAACGATTGCTTGTTCCATGTATTTAATCCCAGTTCCCTGGATAACTCCCTTATTTCCTCCTTATTGAGCCTGGCATAGCGAAGGGGACTGTGAACCCCCAACTCTGCAACAGCAATGAGCCCCGGGCGGTAATCCCCGTTATCATCCAGATTAGAACCTTCCGCTATCTGCTTAATCCCTTGCTCTGCCGCAACCTCTGCCACTTTTTCAAACAACTCATGCTTGCATAAATAGCATCTGTTTTTGGGATTGCTGCTAAAACCTTCTATATCCAGTTCTTCACTGTCAACAATAAAATGCCGGATACCTTCTCTCTCACAAAACTGAATTGCCTCATTCAGCTCCCGTTCCGGAAAGGAACAGGATTTGGCTGTAACTGCAATCACCCGGTCTCCAAGAACCTCATGTGCCGTTTTTAATAAAAAAGTTGAATCCACCCCTGAAGAAAAAGCAACTGCCAGACTTTCCAATTCTGAAATATATGTCCTCAATTTTTGGTCTTTCTCTTGTATATTCATATAGTCTCCTTTTACCACACTTTATTAATATGTTTATAGGAATTATAGCAACCAGGAGGAGAAGTGTCAATTCTAACAACTCACTTTCACAAACTCTTCACAGAAGCATCATGATCTGGTCACATTTTTCCGGTATATTAATAAATACAAAGAGGCTAATAACCCTTTCATATAAATACTTTTTCATACTTCAGCCGGTAGGATCCCGCCAATCTTACCGGCTCCTCCCTTTTTAGGGTTTATTGTACCTGCCTGTGTTAACCGAGGCAGCGCCACACATCTGATTGTAATCTGTACCTTTTTCCTATATAATAAATAAAAACAGTTACAATAGGGGGATCATATGAAAAAGGTAAAAATTCTATTATTAACAGCATGTCTGTCATCTCTTTTCACTATGCAATCATTTGCCGGTTGGATTCAACAGGATAATGGTCAGTGGAAATACGATCAAAATGGAACACCAGTAGTCAGCCAGTGGATTGAGGATCAGGGTAACTGGTATTATTTTGATGAAAATGGTGTGATGTTAACAAATATCACACAAAACATTAATGGTGTAAATTATACTTTTGACGCTTCCGGGAAATGGCTTGATTCAAATGCCGAGAATAAGAAGACTTCCAATACATATAAAAATACAGAATTTGGATACTCTCTTGAGATTCCAACTGATGTGACCACAACTGCTTTTGATGGTAATTCTCAAACATTTGATATATCCAATGACAACATGTTAATTACATTTGATAATGAATCATCTCCTGAATATCTTGATCCACAAATATATGCCAATGCATATGAAGTGGGTTTTGTCAGTGCATTGACGGATAAGGTGACTTTTATTGATCGAACCAACACTCATCTGGGGGAATTTCCAGCAATAAAATCCAGATATATCTACAGTAATGTTATTAATTTAGATTTTTATGCCTGTATCCGAGGAAATAAAATAATATTTGTCTTCTCATTATATACACCGGATACTCAGGGTAAAGCCCAAGAGATATTAAATACATTAAAATTACTAAAATAGAAAATACGAAAAGAAAGAAGTGAATATTATGTATTTTTGTGCTTCCTGTAAAGTTCATTCCTGCAGCTCAGGTGATTTTTCAAATGCACCCAAAGGCTGCCCAAGTCTCTCAAATAATATGGAGAATCTGTCATCTTTATATCAGGATGAGGAAAACTTAAAAATCTCCAGGGCTTCTGCAATTGTGGTAAGTGACAGATATGGAAGTAAAACCAGATTGGAAGAAACCATGGACTTTGCCAGAGAATGTGAATACAAGAATCTGGGGCTGGCATTTTGTATCGGGCTTACAGATGAAGCAGAAGTATTGCGAAATGTGCTTGTAAGCAATGGTTTTCAGGTGGAATCCATATTATGTAAAACCGGTCATCTCTCCAGGGAGCTAATTGGAATTCATGATAATCCGGTGGCTATGTGTAATCCAATCGCGCAGGCCCATTTTCTCAATGAAGCAAAAACGGATTTAAACATCGTACTTGGTCTTTGTGTCGGACACGATTCTCTGTTTATAAAGTATTCCGAAGCTCCTGTCACCGTATTTGCAGTCAAGGACCGTGTATTGTGTCATAATCCTTTGGGCGCGATTTATCAGGCCAATGCGTATTATCACGATAAACTTTTTCCTTCAAAGGTCTAAGCTTGCCATTTGAAATCAGATTTTTAATGATAGATAGGAAGGCTGCTAACGCTCATTCTGATCGTTAGCAGCCTTCCTGTTTGTATTTATTGATTAAATGAACCAATTTCAATCAAATTACCTACTATTAATTATGTCATCAGATAGATTTAATATCCGAGGATATGATTCCGTAGTAATTAACATTACGGTAATTATCATGGTGCCTGTTAAAGTGCCTTAGAATACCTTCACATTTAAAACCACATTTTTCCATGACTCTGCATGATGCTTTGTTATCTGAAAGCACTAAAGCTTCGACACGTTCAAATTTCAGATCATTAATTGCATGTATTACCAGCTTTGCGGCAATCTCAGTGGCAAAGCCCTGATTCCAAAATTCAGGCAGTAGATTATAGCCAATCTCACATCGATTCGCATTCCTGTTTATTGAAATAATTCCTGCCTCTCCGATATACTGGTCATTATCTCTTTTATATAGAGGCATAAATCCCCCTTTGTTCTGTTCCCTTGAAACAATTTGCCCATTTAATAAATGTTCTGCTTCCCATATACTCTGCACAGGAACAAATGTTGAATAAGTCCAGACAGATGGGCATGATTTCAGCTTATAATAATCATTAATACAACTCTTATCATATTCCTTTAAACACAGACGCTCCGTTAAAATCTCCATTGCTCTCATAAACCCTCCCCTGCATTTCACAAACTATTCACAGTTACAACAAACTCCTATCACAATTTCCCGGTATAGTAATACATGTAAAGAGGCCAGTAACCTTTTAGAATATACTTTTTTTCATACTTTAGCCGGCAGGATCCCCCCTCTTGCCGGCTCCTTCCTTTTCTGGTGTCACATTACAAATCTCTGAAACGCCCTATCCGTCATGTATTGGTGCCACAGTCCGCATAAATTTAAGGCTCCCCGAAATCCCATAAATGGAAGTTCATAAGGGTTTATACTCTGAGACAGGATGCTGCGTCTGACTTCAATGGAAAACACTCCGGGATTGTCCCTAAGTTCTACGCCATCAGACATATGAATCCCACCCTGAGTAAATGTAAATCCAATCTCGTCTGTGGCAAATGAGCGAATTCCTCTGGCTAATTCATCTTCTCCGCTAATCCATATGTTTGCCCGATCTTTATGAAGTCTGGTATAAAGCTGGCAGATATGTTTTGCATGGGCGACCTCTTCTTGCTCCTTTATAAGGAACGATTGTTCTGCCCTTTTACCAAGAAGATTTTCCAGTTCCTTTATCCACTGAAGAGTTCCGGCAAGTCCATAAGGTGCCAGATAAAGGTAGGGAATGCCCCACTGTTTATAAAGTAGCTTAGCTGCTTTAAGGCCTTCTATTCGAATAACCAGCGTTATTTTTGCCTTTGTCATTTGGCAGATCTGATCCATACTGCAGGATGATCCCAATATTGCGGCCGGTTCCATGTCAAAGCCTTTCTTCATCATGCGGCAGATCTCTGCTGTGTCCGCCTGAAAACGTGACCAGTCACAGGAGATTCCAAATATATTGAAGGAATCCTTTTTTAATGTATCGATTCCTACACCGTCTTTTTCTGACATGTAACGAACCAGTTTTTCATAGGCTTCCTCCATCCCCTGTTCTCTTGAAGTCTTGAAATTTCCTGCTTTAAATGAAATAATTGGGATGGACGGATACGCCGCCGACAGCTCTTCTCCAATGGATTCCAGATCTGTCCCAATCATCTCCGGTACACTTGATGGAATCAAAAAGATCGCTTTGGCACGATCAAGCGTTACCACTTCTTTCACACATTCTTCCAATCTTTTTGTAATCCCCAGTGCAATATCCTTTTCAGACAAATGAGTAGATATCAATTCCCCATATTTTATCAGTCCGGTCTGACTCATCCATTTTTGGGCGTACAGCATATGTCCCATGGAACCATATTCAATGACAGCGCTGTCATAGATCGTCGCCAGCGACCATATTAGTCCCATCCTTCCCGATGGCTCTGGTACGTTCTTATAAAGCGGCATAGGTATTCTCCTTTCTTATAAGCCCGTCAAGAAGTTTAAGAAGTGCAACGGTTCTCTCATATCCAATGAGCGGCGGCAAAAAGCTTCTTCCAGCTTTCAGACAACCAATCTCCTCTCCAAGCTCTTTTCCAATGACAAATCGATAACTTCCCGGCTTCTCAAAACCAGCCTCCTTAAATCCGTCTTCTGTCATGCCGTCTTCTACAAGAAAAGCAGTCAAAGGATTGGAACCGTGGGACAATATCTTATTTTTCCATTCTTTCATCCACTGCTGATATTCTTCCAGATGAAGAAAACAGGGAATCATAGAAAGGGAACACAGATACTCAGTTAAAATCAGGGCATCCGGAATGTTTGCTGTAAGGAGAAAGCGGCTGCCCTCTAACCGTTCTCTCACCCTGGCTTCTAACTTAGCAGCCTCTTGCCGATGGGAAAAAGCCGGAGTCTCTCTCAGCAAAAGGGAGGTCCCGATTTCCTTATATGCCTCCTGAATGCCACCTCTTCCATAAGATTCTCCCAGAAAAACATAAGGAATATCATAGGTTGCTTCTAATCGATTTGCCAACGGAAGGAAATGGATATTCGTGACAATATTAAGGCAGGAACTGCTGATTTTAGTGAACTGACTTAATTCAAAGACATCTTCGATTGTAACGATGTCATAGGAAGCAGATCCTGTCTGCAGCCATCCACACAGTTCCCTGCCCTCTTGTGACTGCGCTCCGCCCAAAAGAAAGATCACATTTTCCTTCTTTGATGCTTCACAAAATTCCGCCAGTGCCAGATAACTCTCATAATAACCAGCTTCGTAACCATTACGTTTATAATGAGCCAGGTCCATGGCAACTGCCCTGGCCCTGTGCCCTGCGCCAAAGCTTTCCGTAATTTCCTGAATGTCTTCTCCGATCAGTGCCGGGACACAAGTCATTATGACAGCAATTGCATCTGCTCCGTCCCGTTCCATTTCTTCCAGCGCTTTTTGCAATCCTTCCCGGCATCCGAATACCACTTCGTTGGCATCTAACACATACATATAGTGAAGTTCTCCATTAGGACCTTTTGGAGTCCCCATAACATATCTGCTGTAAAATCCGCATTCCGGCATTCCCACAACAAGTGTGGATACCCTGCTCACCCCTTGTAGCGTTGCCAGGGCCGTATGCATGGGGCAATGATGCCCTACGGTGGGGGCTGCATGGGAAAAAGGGATTCCCTGATTGCTTTCTATCTCAGATAACCGGCAGGCCTTATGCTGTTGACTCATAAAAATCTCCTTTTCAGTTCGTTATATATCTGGCTTAATTAAAAATCAGATTGCCAAGTTTCTCATAGTTTTTTGCCATCTCACTATCCGGGAATGCACTGACCACGGTTTTTCCCAATGCTTCTGCCTGCTGGATCAGCGGATTTCTTGGTATCTGAAATACAACCTGGGTCTCAATCTCCCTGGCTGCCTGTTCCACCAGTGCTTCTTCATTTTCAATATTTTTGCTGTTTAAAATAATTCCCCCAAGAGAGGCATATTTTCGTTTTCCAAACATCTTAACGGCTGATGCAATGTTATTTGCTGCATACAAGGACATCATCTCACCGGAAGATACTATGTAGACCTCCTCTGCATAACCGCCCCGTATGGGCATGGCAAATCCACCGCATACTACATCTCCCAGGACATCATAAATTACAATATCCGGCTGATATACTGAAAATGCATCCAACTCCTCCAGCTTTTCAAATGCCGTAATGATTCCGCGCCCTGCACATCCAACTCCAGGAACCGGTCCTCCGGCTTCCACACATAGTACGCCTTCATCTCCCTCATGAACCAGATCCGTAAGCACCAGATTTTCTTTATCCCTCAAAAGCTCCAGTACCGTTGGGATTTTCTTTCCTCCCGTTAAGTTCCGGGTGGAATCTGCTTTGGGGTCACATCCGATCTGCATCACTTTATATCCTTTAGCAGCCAGTGCTGCAGACAGATTGGATACTGTAGTGGATTTTCCAATGCCGCCTTTTCCGTATATTGCTATTTTCTTCATATTTTTCTGACCTCCATTTTACTACACGACTGCTGTTTTTACCACCGCTGTGTCCTGTTCCTTGTGACGGCAGAGCCGACAGGACATGCAAACCGGCTTTTTACTGTAATCTTCTATCATAATATCTGCCTCAATCTGATAGACCTCCCGAAGTAACTCCCTGGTGATCACCTGATGGGGCGTACCTTTCCCTATTACTTTTCCTTTTTTTAATGCAATGAGATAATCCGCATACCTGGAAGCCATATTGATGTCATGTAGCACCATTACAATGGTACACCCCTGGGTTTTATTGAGATTTTCTAATAGTTCCAATATCTCAAGCTGATAGGCCACATCCAGATAAGTGGTTGGCTCATCAAGTAAAATTATATCTGCCTGCTGTGCTAATGCCATGGCAATCCACACCCTCTGCCGTTGTCCTCCCGACATATGGTCGATACTTCTTTTGCCAAGTGCTGAAAGATTGGTAACTTCAAGCGCCCACCTGATTATCTCCCGGTCTTTTTCACTTTGTTTTCCAAATCCCTTTTGATGAGCATATCGTCCGTAAGATACCAGTTCTTCCGCTGTCAGACCTTCGGGTGCAAGAGGACTCTGAGGAAGAATTGCAAGTTTCCTGGCAAATTCTTTACCGGATAACTGGTAGATGTCTGTGCCATCCAGATATACCACTCCCTTTTTCGCCTTCATAAGCCTTCCGATGGTTTTTAACAGAGTGGATTTTCCGCATCCATTGGGACCTATAATGGTGGTGATTTTACCAGAAGGTATCTCTAAGCTTAAGTTTTCAATAATAACGTTCTCACCATAAGCCACTCTCACCTGTTCTGTCTTCAGTTCTTTCATCCTGGTTCCTCCCAATTGTTTTATATTCCTGCGTTCTCTTTTCTTCCAGCACGGCTGTTTGAAACCAAAAGAAAGAGAAAATAAGGTGCGCCTAAAATTGCAGCTACAATTCCTGCCGGAATCTCCGACGGCTCTATTATAATCCTTCCTATGGTATCCGCTGCCAGTACCAGAATAGCGCCGGTCACAGCACAAAAAGGAAGAAGGATCCTATGTCTGGAGCCAACAATTCTTCTTGCCATATGTGGTCCTAAAAGTCCCACAAAATGCAGACTTCCACTTACTGATACAGAAGCGGCCGCTAGTGCAACCGCCATAAATAGCAGTATTTTTTTCTCTTTTTGAACCGAAACTCCCACTCCGGCAGAAAGTTCATCGCCAACCATCAAAATATCCAGTTCCTTTGCTCTCATACACAGGTATCCCATTGCGGTGAAAATCCAGGGAATCAGACTGACAACCATCTTCCAGTTGGAATTATGAATACTTCCCGCTTGCCAGACAGCCAGGGTATTGTACTGGGTGTCGTCCAATTTAAGAACCAGTATGGTCATCAGTGCATTGATACCAGCCTGAATGGCAATTCCGTTGAGTATCAGCCGGGCAGTATTCAGTCCCCGCCCTTTTTGCACAGAGATGGCATATAACAATCCACTGGTCAGCAGTGCTCCAAGCAAGGAGAGGAATGGAAGGCTCAAAACACCTCCCAAACTAAGGGTACCGGATAATGTCATAAAGATCAGAACTACGATTCCTGCACCGGAATTAATGCCCAGAAGTCCCGGATCTGCCAACGGATTTCTTGTAATGCCCTGCAGCACACAGCCTGACAGGGAAAATCCCATGCCCACTAATATTGCAACCAGGATACGAGGAAGGCGAAAGTCAAATACAATCATGTTTTCTCCTCCAACTCCCCCACCGCTTAAAATGCGCAACATATCTTCCATTCCAATGGGAGTATAGCCAGCGTTAATACTTACAAAGAAAAGGACGCCTAAGAGCAGTAATGACATTACCAGAAAACGGATACAGCGGGACTGTTTCCATAGATTCTTCATTTAATCTCTCCCCCTTTCTTTGTTTGCATAATAAAGAAAGATGGGGACACCAATTACCCCGATTACCGCTCCCAGGGGAATCTCAGCCGGAGCATTAATAGTTTTTGAAAGCACATCTGCCACCACCACCAAAACGGCTCCCTGTAAGGCGCTGATAGGGATAACGAGCCGATAATCCGGCCCGACCAGAAATCTCACAAAATGAGGAATCATCATTCCTACAAAAGTAATACTTCCGCAAAGAGCAAAGGAGGTACCAGAAAGCAGTACTACCAGAATCGTTCCCAGTCTCCTGGTCTGTCCGGTGTTTACTCCTACCCCCCTTGCGGTCTCCTCTCCCATATTCAAGATAGAGATTCTCTTTGATAACCCAATTCCAGCCACAATGCTGGCGGCTATTACCGGGCCTCCGATCCTTAACTGGGACCATGTGACTCCAGAAGCATTTCCCATGGTCCAGAACATAATACTTTGGGAAGCATTGGTGTAGATGGCAATGGCCTGGCTGATAGCAGAAAATAATGTGCTTACAGTAGCTCCTGCAAGCACCAGCTTCATGGATTCATTTCCCCCCGGAACCAAAATGCTGATCAGATGTACGCACCCTGCGCCAAAGGCGGCTCCAAGAAAGGTCATTCCAATAATCCCGGAATAACTCATTCCCTTAAAAAATATCAGGGAAACTGCTAAAACTAATCCCGCACCTGCACTTAGTCCCATAAGACCGGAATCTGCCAGTGGATTTCTGGTCATTCCCTGCATCATTGCCCCGGCCACAGCAAGTGCAGCTCCGATTAATGCACCGGAGATTGCTCTTGGTACTCTCATGTCCCGAACCAGCAGATGATTTGCGTCGTCTGCATGAAACGAGAAAAATGAGTCACTCACAACTTGAAAAGTGAGATTAGCGGCACCCGTCATAATGGATATGAAAATCGCCACGCATAGCATAAAAAGGCTGATTGAAATCACGATTATAACCCGGTTTCTGTATTTCATTCTTACTCCTTCCCAACCAATCTGTCATTAGTAAGTGCATCCTGTTGTAATTACTTCCTGAATTGTTCCGCCTGGCTCCACCACCCACTGCATCCTGACGGTCCTTAATATTCCTATCTGGTACAGATCGTTAGTAGCTTCTATCATTTCTAAAGAATGAAACAGACAGATACATTCGTAAAGACACCGTATCTGCCTGTTTGAAAATACCATTTTCCCTTAAGTTTCTGCAATTTAATCGGCCGTTAATTTATCAGTAATAAAATTTACGGTATATAAGGTTGCAAGAGGACTGGCTGCATGTCCGCTTCCATCTATCTGGTATATATGTTCATTCTTTACCGCCTTTAATGACTTCCACACAGAGTTATTCTCAAGTTCTTCCAATAACGGCTCATCCCCGTCAAATACATTAACAAAGATGTAATCAGGGTTCATCTTAACAAGTGCTTCCATGGAAATCTGCTCATAAGTCTCTGACTGAGTAAAGCCTTCTGGAACATTTAATCCCAGTCCTTTCTCCTTATCATATAGATCCGGGCGGTATGCAACGTAATATTTATCTTTACCCATGAGTGAAAACTGAACTACGGTCTGGTCTTTATATTTTTCTGCCAGCTTTTCTCTGTCCGCCTCCAGCTTTTCATCCATATCTTTAATTACTTCTTCCGCCTTGTCCTGTTTATTTACTATTTTTGCAACTTCTCTCAGGCTAAGACGCCAATTCATCTTCGTATCATTTCCAAATACAGCAACAGGCCCGATTTTCTCCAGATTTCCAATCTCCAGATTTTTCATATCATAGCTCTGGTTTAATATCATATCGGGTTTTAACTGGGCAAGCAATTCCAGGTTAAGCTCACTGGCACCAAGATCCTTCACTCCGCTTACATCGTACCCCGAAAAGGCATCCCAGGTTTTTATGTAATTATCTGCACCAGATACAGCAATCGGCTTAACTCCTAAAAGAATCAATGTTTCCCACAAAGGAAGATAATTGGTCACCACCGCTTGTGGGGTTTTTTCAATAACAATGGTTCTTCTTGCTGCATCTGTGTATTCATATGGATAGACTATCCCGGATTCGGTAACTGATTCCACAACTGATTCAGTCATATCCGCTGAGTCCTTTATATCTGCAGTTGTCTTTTCCCTGTTGCTTTGACAGCCTGAAAGCAATGACACTGATAATGCTGTAGCGGCTACAATGGATAAAAATTTTTTCATATGATCTCCTTTTTACTTTATCTTTCCTTTATAAAGGAGAATATAGCATAAGAAAATGGGAAAATGAATGGACTTTTTCCAAAATTAATATGGATTTTTTCCAAAATGACGATGAAATACACTGGGTGCTATGCCTGTACTCCGCTTGAACATCCGGCTAAAATGAAGTGCATCCTCATAACCAATCCGTCTGGAAATCTCTGCAATGCTTAAACTGCTTTCTGACAAAAGCTCTTTGGCTTTTTTTAATTGGATATCCATAATATATCTCTTTGGTGGGAGTCCTGTCTTTTTCTGAAAGGAATAGGAAAACTGCTTCCCCCCCATTTTAAAATGTTCTGCAATCTGTGATACAGATAAATTGTCTTCCAAATGTTCCTGGATGTATAAAAGCACCTCCTCAATCCAATCCTTTGGCTTTTTTACCAGACACTCTTCGGAAAAGGCAAAGAGCTTTTCAATCAGCTCATATAATAAAATTTTTGTTGATAGCATATATCTGGTACCATATTGCTTCTGCTGGTCCATGATGTAACCTGTAATTTTCATGATTTCCTCACTCTGACTGGGAAACAGATTTATTGTATAATGCATATTTAAAAGAGAATCTATCCTTTTTTCCTCTTGTAGCACCCGGTAATGAAGCAATATAAACTCCCACTCTTCCTCTCCAATTACTTCCTTACTTAAGTTCATGTCCGGGCCTGCATGGAGGATGGTTCCTCTTTTCAGTTCATAGTTTTCATTACACACCTTAAATAAAGCCTTGCCATGGAGGGGAATTACAAATCCGCAGACACCTTGCATGGTCGTCACGGCATCTACCCTGCTGCCGGGAGGAACGCATATATGGTATGCTTCGTCCATTTCTAAATTTGCTTTTGCATATTTCAACAGTAAATTATTTTGATTCATTTATCTTTCCTCTTATATATGAAGCATTACAGCCGTTAAGTTAGTTTATGCTAACTTCATAGTATACTATAGCATAAGTTCTTAAAATAGGCAATTTTTTTACCATTATCAATTAGCTGCACACTCATTTGTATAAACAAAAATAAAAATGCAGGATAAAGGAAGAATTACAATTCCCTCACCCTGCATACACACTCTTTAATCTCCAACCTTCCTTGCCACAAACATCTGGCTCAACGCCAGCCAGTTTGCCCGGAAGAACTGCATAATCTGCCAATATCCTGCTCCTGTTAATCCATATTCTTTTATAAGGTCAAATTTAGCCTTATAACTCCTCACATCTTCAAACCAGACTTCGTGTTGAACTCCATACTTCCAATAACGGAAAAATGGTGACATGGCCTCTTCATCAAACTGAATCTCTGATCCGTTATCAATTGCAATCTGAACCGCTTCCAAATTGCTTACGGTTTCCGCTCTGGTGACCCCCCTCTCGTACGGGAGTGGCCAGTCATATCCGTAATTCGGGATTCCCAGACTGATCTTATATAATGGAATTTCTGTTATTGCGTAGTCTACCACTCTTCTGACCATGTTAATTGGTGCTACTGCCATGGGTGGGCCGTATGTATA
>JAAOXG010000002.1 GCA_013036995.1 Lacrimispora defluvii | reverse complement strand
GAAACGTGTAAAAAATCTTTTAATAGATTTAGAAATCTGTTTAACATTCTGGTTGTCTTGTGATATACTTTTATTCATAGCATGAGCCCTCCGGTTTTTATGATTTTGTGTAGTAACTTAATTATACCAAAACCATCGGTTTCATGCTATTTTTATGCCAGTTATTATTGAATTTTCAAGGTGCATAGGCACTTATTTAAGTGCGAAGTTTGAGTAATATAATAGGAAATCGTTTCGCAGGAGGTTAAAGAATGGATGAAATCAGATTAATAAAGCCAACAATGGAATATGCAGACGATATCATGAAGTATCGCCAGGAGTTCTTAGATTCCGGTGACAGCCTGGATGGCTGTGGCAATTTAAAGATGTGCTCTTCGGCAGATGAATGGATTAGAACCATTGATCTTTTGGAAAATAATGAAACGTGTCCCGAAGACAGGGTTGCATCTAATACATTTATTGCGGTACGGTCAGCAGATAATAAGATTATTGGAGTCATCGACTTCAGACACCACATAAACCATCCTATTTTGAGCGTTTGGGGCGGTCATATTGGATACTCTGTTCGGCCTGATGAAAGAAGAAAAGGGTACGCAAAAGAAATGCTGCGGCAGAATTTAAAAAACTGTAAAGATTATGGTTTAGATAAAGTCTTAATTACCTGCGATTATGACAATGTGGGAAGTGAGAAGACGATTTTGGCTAACGGAGGAATTTTTGAGAAGGAAGTAGTTGTGGATGGGGACAGGATTAAGCGGTATTGGATTCTTCTATAAGAAATAATTTATTTAATAATAGTAATCATAAACTGCTAACTATCAGTATTAGTTAGTAGTTTTTTATTCTTCGCAACAGGTAGGTTTATCTGTTGCAGGTGTGCTGTTTGTACTACAAGAATTCGTTATTGAACGCCTGACAGCAATTGCGTTTAAAGCATCGCTCAGTAAGACTGTATCTGCTGCTAACAATGATAATTCATCGTCGTTTAAGCAATCTGCTATTTGACATGCTAATGTGGAAATAAATAATACGTCACAACAATAGCTCATTGTATCACCTCAGTAATGTATCTATAATTAATACTATTTTATGCCGTATAGTCAGAATTATTTTAGAAAAAATGCAACACAGAGAGAAAAATAGCAGTATTTGGCGAAAAACAAACCACCGGAATCCCCTGTAAATACAAGTGATTCCGGTGGTTTGGCTGTTTATAGAAAAATGGAAGTAATGGGGCTCGAACCCATGACCTTTCGCGTGTGAGGCGAACGCTCATCCCGGCTGAGCTATACTTCCATTTCATGGAGATAGCGAGACTCGAACTCGTGGCCTATGCGTTGCGAACGCATCGCTCTCCCAGCTGAGCTATATCCCCTTGTCTAAATTATAGCATGAAGATTCTGAATTACAAGTATTATTTGCACAAATAGAAAAATATTTTTTCACTCTTTTCTGTGGATTTTGTTGTAAAAAACTTCCAGTAATAACATAGAAGAGAGGCGTCAAATTGTGAGATGCCTCTCTGCTTCCTGACTATAAAACTTTATTAATCTGGTCGCCTTCCATCCATTTCTTCAGGTTTTCAAATACGATCTGGGCTCTTAACTTCATGGATTCTGCAGAGGCAAAAGCAATGTGTGGAGTAACAATAGTATTTTTACAGTTTAAAAGCGGGTGGGAAGTGTCAATCGGCGGCTCGTTCTCAAACACATCGATTCCAGCACCTGCCAGATATCCGCTGTTTAAAGCTTCTGCAAGGGCTTCGGAATCCACTACCGGACCTCTTGCAGCATTGATAATATAAGCACCCTGTTCCATTTTAGCAATTGTATCTCTGTTTATTAAATGGCGGGAATCTTCGTTTAACGGGCAGTGGAGACTCACGATATCAGAGTTAGAAAGAAGTTCTTCCAAAGATACAAATTCCATGAAATCAGGTTCGTTTCCAGTGATGGTACGCTTGTACCCGAGAACGCGGCAGCCGAAGGCTTTGCAAAGTTCTGCAGTTCTTGTTCCAATTGCACCAGCTCCGATAATTCCGATGGTTTTTCCTCTCAGCTCCCAGCCTACCAGACCATCCTTTGTCTTTCCTTCCCGACAGCGGGCATCTGTCTGCATCACATTACGTAAAAGAGAGAGCATAAGACATAAAGACAGCTCTGCAACAGCTTCAGTTGAGTAACCGGCAGCATTGCTGACGGAAATATTATTTTTTCTTGCTGCTGCCAGATCTACATGATCCACACCTGTAAAAGCAACATCTATAAATTTTAAGTTTTTACAGGCGTCGATGACTTCACCGCTGAGTGGCATGTTGGCAATCATAATAACATCGGCATTCTGAGCTTGTTCAATCTGTACTTTGGTATCTGTGTTTTTTTCGAAAGCTGTAAAACTGTGACCTGCATCGATCAATGGTTTTGCACATTCATTTAACAGGCTGTCTGGAATTCCAAGAGATTCTAATAATACGATATTCATATGTATCACTCCGATCAATCATAAAATTACAGGGACTGATAATGATAGTCCTGTAAAAACAATTATAACACCATATGACAGAATGAAAAGGGATAGTTATGAATTTGTTAAAATGCATGGGAGTTTCCGGATTTTTTCGATTATGTATTTCCATTGTCCTGTTTCTATATTATAATCTCATAGACAGAGTGTCAGATGACTAATAGTGACAAAAATAATATCTGACAACAGAAAGGCACAGGCAATGGATAAATTGGATCATTTTATAAACGGAGAGCTGGCGAAAAAAATAATCAGTATCATTCTTTTGGCAGTTTTTCTTTATTTTTTAAGAGGAATGCTCAATCAGTTTTTGCTGATATTTATGGTTACTTTCATCTTTGGCCAGCTTCAGAAATTTATATATGATAAGGTAAACAAGTATATAAAAATCAGCCGGAAGCTTATTACCATTTTAATGTATCTCATATTTTTGCTTATTTTTATCATTACCATGATTGCATATATCCCTAAAGTTACCCAGCAGCTGATTGATGTAATCAATCTGATCTCTACCTTTGACTTAAATCAGTTACAGAATTATGACCGGTTTAATCTGTTAAGCAGCATTCCGGAGGATCAAATCAGCGACTACATTCGAATGGCGGAAAGCCATTTGCTTGACTTTGTAACGACTGCGGGAACTTTCAGCATCAACATTCTGCTGTCTCTGTTGATCAGTTTTCTCTTTCTTCTGGAAAAGGAAGAGATTATAGCGTTTTTTAAACATATGGAGCACAGTAAAGTGTCATTTCTCTATGGATATTTTACATTTTATGGTAAGAAATTTTTGAATTCCTTTGGAAAAGTAATTGAATTGCAAATCGTTATTGCATTTATTAATTCGTTCTTGTCCGTAATTGCATTAACAATTATGGGATTTCCCCAGACTCTGGGACTTGGAGCCATGATTTTCATACTTGGACTGGTTCCGGTTGCAGGAGTGATTATCTCACTCATTCCTCTTTCCATTATAGCGTTTAACATCGGAGGCGCGTTTAAAATTATAGAGGTTATTATCATGATACTTGTGCTTCATTCGCTGGAGACCTATGTGCTCAATCCTAAATTGATGTCGGCTAAAACAAAATTGCCGGTATTTCTGGTGTTTCTTATTCTTTTAGTCAGTGAGCATTATATCGGAGTGTGGGGACTGCTTTTGGGAATTCCCATGTTTATGTTCCTATTGGATATTTTAGATATCAGGGTGAAAAATGAATAGGTTTTCTGACCATTAAAAGAGGGGCTGCATTAATAGAAGATTCTATCAGGGCAGTCCCTTGCTTTTTATTGATACTACATTGGCTGACTGTATATAGAATAGGCCAGCTGATTGGCAGCTTCCTTTCCTGTATACAGCGCTCCCTGCATCCAGCCGTGCTTTGTGGATACGTGCTCGCCGGCAAAGAAAATCCTTTGATTATATTCAGGCTTCAACATCTCATAAGCGAACAATGGTTTCTGACCTGGAAGTGATTCGGCAAAGGCTCCCCGGGTGAAAGGCTCATTATCCCAGACCACGGTCTTATGGTCTGCAACAATGGGATCTAAAAATCCTCTTGGCAGTCCGTGAACTTCCTCCACGCATTGTTTTATATATTCAAACCGTAGAGGCTCTGGCATATTCCCCACTCTTGTTGAATTTAAATGATAATTATAGGAAGCAATCAGTACACCTGGTTCATTTGGTGAGCAGAAAGAAGGATCCGGACACAGAAGATGATCTCCGGGATAGAAAATGTATTGAATCGGCAGATCTGTCTGGGAAAATCCTCCTACCATACGGCCATAATCCGTATCCTGTTCCCAAAAACGTTCTTTGCATAAAAAAAAGGTTTTTTGAGAATTGGTATAATTATATTCTAAGATAGCCTGCATCTTTGGATTGGTGAAACTTGGTTTGATTTCCACTTCCCGCAGAGTAGAGTAGGGGATTGCACAGATAACATAATCGAACGTATCGGTAGTTGTGCTCAAATTCCGCACATTGCGGTGGGCAAGAACAATCTGACCGCTGTTTTCCTGCTGGTAAATACCAGTAACAGTCTGACCGGGCCAGTAAGTAACAGTGCCTAGCTGAGCGGGTGGAATATTTTGATATTGGGGTAAATTGTCTGTGGAGAAGGATTGAATAAAGGCGTAGGGCAGATTAACTATCCCGTCTTCAATGGTATAGGTGTTACGGTAGTCAATGGTATACTCCTCCTGGACAGTTTCACCGTAACTGGCATCAATCAAAGATCCGGTTCCCGGATCCACACCAGAGATCAGGCTGATTGCCCCCTGGCTGAGACCCAGATTTTCCAGAGTCTGCCGGACAGAGTAGTTCATAAAAGGCAGAATTTCCGGGGAATACCGGGGTAAGATCTGTATCAGCTCCGAGCGGATATCAGGCGAAAGCTGCATCATTGGATAAGTAAAGGCGTAGTCATTTAACTCTGGCCAGGGAGTATTTCGTTCCCGGGGAGTTAAGTCGTACAGGGGATAAAGATTCTGCTCGATTGACTCTGTTGTTCTTAAACGGGTGTTATGTACATACAAAAAATTGTTGCGCTGCCTTACAGAGAGAGGACGGGTATTGAGACCAAACAAATTAATATAGTGCCAGGTGGTTTCATGGGTAACCGGAATTCTGTGGGCGCCGAATTCGTTATAATATTCCGTGTTAAAATAATAAGTGTAAACTCTTCCTCCCACTCTGCTGTCATTGGCTTCAAGAATGGTAATGTCAGCCCCCAGCTTTCGAAGCTCAAATGCAGCGGACAGACCGGCAAGTCCTCCTCCGATCACTCCGATTTTTACTCCCTTTAGTTCTCCTGGCTGTGCATAATTTGTAATGTCGGGAGGCGGGCTCAGCAAACGGACAATATTTTCGTAATCTTCCGGACGGCCAGCCATCTCCAATGAATTTCTGATCATTTCCTGCCGCTGCTCATTGGTGGGATTAAGTATCTGAGTGAATGGAGCATTCATTGATTTCACCTCATAATGTCACTGTTATAAGGGGACAATTGCCTGTGCAATGTCCCCTTTGTTGTTGAAATAATTATTTAGCAGCCTTCTCAGAATACTCTGTAATCACAAGATTTTCATAAGGAACCCGGTCTTTTAACTGACCAGCCTCCTCCAGAATATTCTCTAAAAGCTCAAAGCTGTCTTTGTTAAATACAGTATCCTTTTTCCAGGTATCCTGTGCTTTATAACGGTCTACGATGGCAGCAATGGTTTTTACGTCGGTTTCCTTAAACTGGGGCTGGATTACTTTTGCAATTTCTTCCGAGGTATGAGAGTTTACATACTCCAGGCCTTTTTGAATGGCATTGGTAAATTTCTGTATTGTTGCCGGATTCTTTTCCAGGTAACTTTTTTTGGCACTGTATGCGGTATAAGGAATATAGCCTGAGTCTACGCCCAGAGAAGCCACCACGAATCCATTGCCTTCCTTTTCCAGTCCTGTTGCAAAGGGTTCAAATTCAACGGTATAATCTGCATCATTGCTGGTAAAGGCTGCTGCCGTCAGTCCAAAATTAATGCTCTGATCGATTGTCAGATCTGTGGCAGGATTAATTCCGTTCTTTTTCAGGATATATTCAAATACCATTTCCGGCATACCACCGGCTCTGCCGCCCAATACTTTCTTACCTTTTAAGTCGGTCCATTTAAAATCAGGCTGATCACTTCTTCCAACAAGGAAATTGCCTGCACGCTGAGTCAGCTGTGCAAAATTGACTGCGTAATCCTGAGATCCGTTTGCATAAGTATAGATTGAGGCCTCAGAGCCCATAAAACCAATATCTGCATCACCGGATATAAGAGCGGTCATAACCTTGTCAGCACCGGCTCCGTTTACTAAGGTTAAATCAATGCCCTCGTCCTCAAAGTATCCCAGCTCTATGGCTGCATACTGAGGGGCATAAAAGATGGAATGGGCAACTTCATTTAATTTGACCGGGGTTAAATCCGATGACTTTGTCTTTGAACCGCAGGCAGTTAAGCTTAGCAAAGACGCTCCGGTGAGAACGGCCATTATAATTGTACGATAGGCTTTTCTCATAAAATCCTCCTTTTTCATATCTTAATACTACATTGTATTGTTGTATTACGGGAAAGTACCTTGTCTTAAAAAATTTTAAATAATAAAGATCTGGGCGGATACGTGGGAAAAAAGGGGTTTGATCTGTTTTCTGGATGTTGTTCTGCAGCTGGTTAGTAAACCGGCGACCACAATTACAGCCAGAAAGAATGCAATTGCTTTCTTCATTTGGTTCTCCTCCATTCATCCTCCTGTTAAAATTCTATGTAGTCTGACAGGCAGAGTTTACGAACTATCCATATTTTCTTATTTAAAGATGGTATATAGGTTAAAACTGTGCTATACTGCTATAGTAAAATTTACAAAAGCAGGTGAAGTACAATGAAATATCGTATAATAGTGCTTGATTTGGATGGGACGCTGACGAACCGGGATAAAGAAATCACGCCCAGAACAAAAGAAGCACTTTTTGAGTTGCAGCGCCAGGGCGGAGTGATTGTGCTGGCTTCCGGCCGCCCGACTTATGGAATCATGCCCGTTGCAAAAGAATTAAAGCTTCATGAAACAGGCGGTTATATTTTATCCTTTAACGGAGGACGTATTATAGACTGTAAATCAGGACAAACCATCTTTGCCAAGGAGCTGCCGGTATCTTCCAACCAGAAGATTATCCGAATGGCCAGGGAGCACGGGGTTAATATCTTAACTTATGAAGATGATTTAATCATAACCGGGAACGCCAAAGATGAATATGTAGGCAAGGAATCTGCCGTGAACAAACTGGAAGTCAGAGAAGTGGAAGATATGGAAGATTATGTACAGTTTCCCGTAGTCAAATATCTGATGCTGGAAGAGGGGGACTATCTTGCCATGGTAGAGCCAAAGGTGAAGGCTGCACTGGGACGTGATTACAGCGTGTACCGCTCAGAACCTTACTTTCTGGAGATTCTTCCTAAAGGAATTGATAAAGCAGCAAGCCTGGAACGGCTTCTTACTCATCTTAACATGAGCCGTGAGGAGATGATTGCCTGCGGTGACGGTTACAATGATTTGTCTATGATTGAGTACGCCGGGCTTGGAGTGGCCATGGAAAATGCAGTTCTTCCTGTCAGAAAGGCAGCTGATTATGTGACTGCTTCCAACAATGATGACGGAATTGCTCTGGTAGTAGAAAAATTTATGCTTTCCTGATGCTGCAGGGGGTGGATTTTATAACGTTACTATGTTAAAATACAGATAGACCATAAGGAATAAAAAGGGGATAGATCTCATATGAATAAAAAAATTAAGACAGATGCAGTTGATCATCTGTTTGAAGCAATTCTAACCTTAAAAACACCGGAGGAGTGCTATACGTTTTTTGAGGATGTGTGTACGGTGAATGAGCTGTTAAGCTTATCCCAGAGATACGAGGTAGCAAAGATGCTGCGGGAAGGCAGAACCTATCTGGAGATTGCAGAAAAGACCGGTGCCTCCACAGCTACCATCAGCCGTGTGAACCGTTCCTTAAATTACGGGAATGACGGTTATGATATGGTATTTAAGCGTCTGGAAGAGAAGAAAGAGATATAGAAAACAGGGGACAAGTCCATACCGGTTCTTGTCCCCTGTTCGTTATTTTTTCCTTTTTAAAGAAGGATCTTCTCTTAAATCGTCAATAAGCTGTTCAATCACCTGTTTTTTTACGTATACATCCAGTGACAGCTCGCAGATCCAGGAAAAGAGGCGTAAGTATTCCAGGTCATCACCTTCAATTCCTTTTTCTTCAAAGGTCTTGCTGGAATGCTGGTACTTTTCCAGTATGTCAGATTTAATACGCTCTAAATCAGAATCTTCCTGGGAAAACACTTCCTTATAGATTGCTTCCAATGGCATGCCGTCAGAAGGATTAAAATGCTTTTCGGTAATTGGTCTGAAAAGCTGTTCAATATCATTAAAGGATAATAAATTTTTAAAATAGTAGATGAATATAAGAAGAAGAATATGTTCTTTCGTATATTTCTTTTTATTAGGAGCGGGAAGAAGATTATTCTTGGCATAATTGTTGATCATAGTCTTGGTTAAGACCTTATCATCTGGATAACGCTTTGTTTCACTTAGATGCTTATCCATAAAAGTAGTGACCTGATCCATATATAAATCAATGTTTGGAATGGCTTCCGGTGAGATATAGTCAAGCCCATCCAAATGCTCTAAAATTTTTTGTAATCGTTCCTCGTTGGTTTTCATATGTCCTCCGTTCTGCACGGGAAAGCTCCGCACATGTGATAATCCCCTTAGTCATATTATATAGTATTCAATACCAGATGACAAGGGGGAAAAACTCCACTTAAACTAAATATTTTTGAGCATACCAAAATAATTTTCTTGACTTTTGAGGAATGTGTGTTAATCTAGAAATATCATTGTAATGAACGAAAGGAGATACATAATTATGAAGAAAGTTTTGGCGACAGAAAAGGCTCCGGCAGCAATTGGTCCTTATTCTCAGGGTGTTCGCGGGGGCGATTATGTTTTCGTGTCCGGTCAGCTTCCTATTGATCCGGCAACCGGTGCATTTGCAGGTGAGGATATTGCATCTCAGACAAGACAGTCTTTAACCAATATAAAGGCCATACTGGAGAGCGGTGGTTTATCCATGGATCAGGTGGTTAAAACAACGGTATTATTAAAGAATATCAATGATTTTGCAGCAATGAATGAAGTGTATGCAACCTTTTTTAAAGGAGAATGTCCAGCCAGAGCAGCATTTGGAGTGGCAGCTCTTCCAAAAGACGCATTAGTGGAAATTGAAGCCATTGCATATTGTGGAGAATCATAAGCTGTATCAGATAAGTAGAAAGGGGATGCCGGTTAACTGGCGTTCCCTATTTTAAATTCAGGCAATTTCTCCCCTTCCGGGAATGTACGGGGGACAAGATGTAGAAATAAAGGACATTTTGCGAAAGAAATGGGTTGCATATTGGCAGACTTATATTATAATTAATTGAGGAAGCTGGATCAGTCCGTTTTCTATGAATTTAAGCAGGAAGTTGGTACTTTAAGGATGAGATTTGAAGAAACGGCAGAGGAATATTTAAGCCGTATCCCGATGTGGGCGAAAAAGAAGAATTCACTGGAAGTGATCAGGACGTTTTTAAAAGAGATGGGCGAGCCTGATGAAACCATGAGAATCATTCATGTTGCAGGGACCAATGGAAAAGGTTCTGTATGTGCTTTTTTGCAGTCTGTGTTCTTAAGTGCTGGATATAAAGTGGGTACATTTACATCCCCTCATCTGATTGATATAAGAGAACGCTTTTGTGTAAATGGAGAGATGGCATCGGAATCAGCTTTTACAGACAGCTACCGGACGGTGAGATCACTTTCTGAACGGATGATAGAACAGGGATACTGCCATCCGTCTTATTTTGAATTTTTATTTTATATGGCTATGGATTTATTTCAAAAGTCCGGGGTTGATCTTGTTATTCTGGAAGTTGGCTTAGGCGGAAGGCTTGACACAACCAATGTCATCCGTAATCCGCTGGTATCTGTTATTACCTCAGTCAGTCTGGATCATACGGAATACTTAGGTGATACAATAGAAAAGATCGCTTCCGAAAAGGCAGGTATTATTAAGAAGAATGTTCCGGTGGTGTTTGACGCAAATGAGGAGAATGTTTCGGATGTGATCCGAAAAAGAGCATTGGAACAGGACGCACCTTACTTTGAAACGGACAGGCATTGTTACCAGATCACAGGATCAGTAAACAACGGCTTCCAGGCAGAACTGAAAGGGATAAAAGGAGATGTATATCAGGTAATGATTCCTTCTCCAGCCAGATATCAGGTCATGAATGCCCTTCTTGCTTTGCGGGCAGTGGAAGTATCCGGATTACTGGGAGATATGAGACTGAATAAAGCAAGGGAACAGATCCGGACCGGCTTTTTAAAAATGCGCTGGCCTGCCAGAATGGAAGAAGTTCAGCCAGACGTCTTTTTGGATGGGGCACATAATCCAGGGGGAATGGAAGAATTTGTAAAGACTGGGTCTGAACTGTGTGCAGACAGGAAAAAAAGAGCGAATCTTTTGTTTTCTGCCGTTTCCGACAAGAATTATCACGAAATGATAAGATTGATTGCAGCCAGTCTGCCACTGGATGAAGTGGCAGTGACCCATATAGATTCTGACAGAGGAATTAAGACAGAGACAGCCTTACATGAGTTTGAAGAAGTGATTCATTGCGAAATAACAGGATTTCAAAACACAGAGGATGCATTGCTTTATATGCTTCATAAACAGGATGAGGATCATCTGCTGTTTTGTGTAGGTTCACTCTATTTAATGGGTGAGATAAAAGCCGTTTTAAGGAGGATTAAACATGATTGATTTTGATTCTGAGATTAAGGACTACAGGCCAAGCCTGGAGGTCGATGCAGTTGAAGATGCCATTGTAAGAAGTGATTTAACCGATATGAATGATCTTATGATGAATCTGATTAAAGAAGTCAGCAAGGAATAGGCGGATAAAATATGGATTATGAACGAAGAATCCGGGTGATTGCAAACAGCTATTATAATATGGGACTGGAGAAGGCAAGGCTAAGAGATTTAACCGGATCAGCCGATTGTTTAAAAAAGTGTCTTCATTTTAATAAATATATGACGGATGCAAGGAATCTTCTTGGTCTCATCTACTATGAGGTAGGAGAGGTCGGCGATGCATTGGTTCAATGGGTTATCAGCAAGAATTTACAGCCTGAGGATAACCGAGCCGATTACTACCTGGAAGTGATTCAGAAGAAAAAGGGCACCATGGATCTGGAGCGGAGGGCAGTGCGCCGGTTTAATCAGGCACTGGCTTACGTCAAAAGCGAAAGTGAGGATCTGGCCATACTGCAGCTTAATAAAGCAGTGGAGGACAAGCCCAATTATGTAAAAGCCCAGCTTTTATTTGCACTTCTGTACATCGTAAGGGAGGATTACCAGAAAGCAGGGAAAGCAGTAAATAAGGTGCTTCAAATTGATCATAATCATCCGAAAGCACTTTATTATAAATCAATTATGAAAGAGACCGGTACCAGGGTTAAGCCAGAACGGGAACCGGAAAAAAGAAAACTAAAGAACGTGGTTTCCCACAGGCAGATGCAGGATGATGATGTGATTATCCCGCCAAGCTATAAGGAAAACACCAGGGATCAGGCGGTTTTAAACATACTGGCAGGACTTTTGCTGGGAGCCGCGGTGGTGTTCTTTATGGTTATGCCGGCGAACACCAAATCCATTAACGATAACCATAACAAAGAGATGTTAAAATACAGTGAGCAATTAAGCCAGGCCAATCAAAAGGCAGATCTTTTAACCCAGCAGCTTAATTCTCTGGAATCAGAAAAGAAGACAGCAGAAGATTCCCTGGCCTCCTTAACCAATAACTCTGACAGCGTTCTGGCTCAGTATCAGTCGGTTATCGGTATTCTACAGGCATATAAAAAGGATGATTTTCCATCTGCAGTCAAAATCTATGCAGATCTCAATCCTGGGCTGATTGCTTCAGCAGATGTTCAGGCGATTATTGTTGAGATAAAAAAGGATATGGCACAGAAGGGCTGCCCCATTTTAGAAAGTCTGGGTGATAAAGCCATGGAAGCAGGGGACAGTCAGTCCGCCCTTAATTATTATGCAAAATGTATTGAGTTAAAACCAGACAGCTGGCAGGCAAAGTTTAAGACTGCCGTTATCTACAAGGGAATGGATCAGAAGGATCAGGCCAATGGTTTGTTTTCTGATATCATAAATAACAGCAAAGACGAAACGTTATCTGCTAAGGCGAAAACAGAACGAGGTTTTTAATGGCAGAATTCGAAAAGACACTACAGAAGAAACATATTTTTGTGGTGTCTTTTTTTATTCACCCGGATTATTTTTCGGTATAAAAAACACTCTTCTCTGGTATTACGGACAGACAATAAGAAATGGAGGAGTATTGCATATGAATCAACCACACTTTACGTATGAGGCAGAAGGTCACACATTAATCGTTCATCTGCCGGAGGAACTGGATCATCATAACTGTTCCGGGTTAAAATATGAAACAGATTTAATCCTTTCCGAGAATTATATCCGCCGTATTATATTCGATTTTTCCAGTACAAGATTTATGGATTCCTCTGGAATCGGAATCCTGCTTAATCGTTACAAGCAGATGGCATTAAGCGGAGGAAGTGTAGCCATTTACGGTGCGGGATCTCAGGCTCTCCGCATTCTGAAAATGGGAGGAATTTTAAAATTAATGAAATTATATGACTCTAAGGAAGCAGCAGTCACAGGTTGAGGAGGAACATATGTCAGAACAAAACAAACCAGAAATTCTGAAAATGGAATTGGAAGCCCTGTCCCAAAATGAAGAATTTGCCAGAGTAGCAGTAGCCGTTTTTATGGCCAGGCTGGATCCTACCCTGGAGGAGGTGGAAGATGTGAAAACGGCTGTCTCAGAGGCAGTCACCAACGCAGTCATCCATGGATATCAGGGGAAGGGAGGAATCATCTACATAGAAGTGACGGTTGAGGGACAGGAACTGACTGTTTCCGTCAGGGATACAGGAATCGGGATTACAGATATTAAACAGGCGATGGAACCCATGTTTACCACGGATCCTGACGGAGTCCGGTCTGGTATGGGATTCTCTTTTATGGAAGCATTTATGGATCAGGTGGAAGTTAAGTCAGAGCCAGATAAGGGAACTGCGGTGATTATGAAAAAGAAGATTAGCAGGTGAGCCCTATGGATGAGACCATGAGATTGATACAAATGGCTCACGATGGAGATAAAGCAGCAAGAGACCGGCTTGTAACCGAGAATTTCGGTTTGATCTGGAGTATTGTGCGCAGATTTACAGGGCGTGGTTATGAGCCTGAGGATTTATTTCAGATTGGAAGCATTGGTTTAATGAAAGCCATTGATAAATTTGATTTATCTTATGAGGTAAAATTTTCCACCTATGCAGTTCCAATGATAACCGGAGAGATCAAGCGCTTTTTAAGAGATGACGGAATCATAAAAGTCAGCCGGTCCATTAAGGAAATGGGAATGAAGGTTAAAAATGTGCGGGAGGAGCTGGTTTACCGTTTTGGAAGAGAACCTACGGTAGAAGAGATTGCAGGAGAAATCGGGGCCAGTAAAGAAGAAGTGGCAGCTTCCATAGAAGCTGGAGCTGAGGTGGAATCGTTATATCGTTCTGTCAATAAAAATGACGAAAACAGTCTGCTCCTGATCGATAAAATAGAAGAAGAAAGCTCTGCGCAGGAAGAATTGTTAAATAGAATGGTGCTTCGGGAATTGTTAACCGATTTGTCGGATAAGGACAGGGAAATTATTATACGCCGGTATTATTACAATGAGACCCAGAGTCAGATTGCGGATAAGCTTGGCATTTCCCAGGTTCAGGTTTCAAGGCTGGAAAAAAAGATTTTAAAACAGATGCGCGAAAAATTATAGAATAAAAAATTTAATACGGCTCATACTAATTTTGAAAAACCAGAGAAAAGGATGTGAGCATGTATGGAATCCATGAAACATAAGCTTGTCATGACGCTACTGGTCATATGCCTAATTGCAATCGCAGCTGCAATCTGGTATATGATCGCTGTTATGCCCGATGGGACTCAAAAGGAGGGAACACTTGTTGAGGCCTCTCCCGGATGGGAGATGGTTGCATGAGCAAGACCGTTTATTTAAACATCAGTGAAATTACAGAGGTACACCACAAGGAAGTGCAGCTGAAAGATGTAGCTGATGTTTATTGTGACGATTCTGCCGTTTTAAATAAGTGTAATGCGCTGCGGATTAAAACCATTCATTCAGATCGTAACAAGCGTTATATTGAGAGTACACTTGATGTGATTAAAAAGCTGGTGGAAATGGATCCGGCTATCTCTGTCAATAACGTGGGCAAGGTTGATTATATTATAGATTACCACAGACCCAAATCACCAAACTGGGTGTGGCAGTGGATAAAAACAATTTTTGTCTGTGTGATCTGTTACTGCGGTGCTGCTTTTGCAATTATGACATTTAATAACGATGTAAGCGTTGCAGATGTGTTCAAGGAAATCTATAAGATTATTATGAGAGAGGAATCCAATGGTTTTACGATTATGGAAGTCAGTTATTCCATAGGACTGGCTGTTGGAATTGTTGGATTTTTTAATCATTTCGCAAAAATCAAGATTAATACCGATCCGACCCCACTGGAGGTGGAAATGCGTCTTTATGAAGATAATATCAGCAAAACCCTGATCCAGAATGAAGGAAGAAAGGAGTCTGATATCGATGCTTCTTAAGGAGGTGTTGCTATGCTTTGTCGGATTAAGCGCTGGCGGCATCATAGCAGCCGGCGTTTTTGCCTTTTTGGCAATCATTGGAGTGTTTCCCCGCCTGATTGGATTTACGCATACAAAGAAACACATTATGCTGTATGAGTCATGTATCATTCTTGGAGGTGTGATTGGAAATATCGGTGACATTTACGAAATGCCTATTGGATTTGGAGGAAATATATTTTTAGGTATCTTTGGACTGGCGGTGGGAATATTTGTGGGCTGCCTGGTAATGTCTCTTGCAGAAACTTTGAAAGCACTACCTGTTTTCAGCAGAAGAGTTAATCTGGGAGTTGGTCTGCAATATATTATACTGTCTATTGCTCTTGGTAAATTGACAGGATCCCTGTTATTTTTTGCAGAACGCTTTGGACAATAACAGCAATTTTACAGAATGGAGGAAACGAATGGAAGTTAATAAAAAAGCCTATGAAGCCTATGTAAAGGAAGTAACTCCGGTAAATAAAAAAATCCCCAATATTATCAAAGCTTTTTTAGTAGGAGGAATTATTTGTACCATAGGTCAGATCTGCACCACATTGATCATGAACCAGGGCGTGGAAAAGGATACTGCGTCCGCCTGGACAACGTTGATCTTAATTGCGGCCAGCGTGATTCTTACAGGTTTAAATATCTATCCCAAAATAACCAAGTTTGGTGGTGCAGGAGCTTTGGTACCCATAACCGGCTTCGCTAACTCAGTGGTGGCACCTGCGGTAGAATTTAAAGCAGAGGGACAGGTATTTGGAATCGGCTGTAAGATTTTTACCATTGCCGGTCCGGTTATTCTTTACGGCATATTAAGTTCGTGGATACTGGGAGTGATCGCCTATGTCCTGAAAGCCTTCGGCATAGTGTAGACCAGACTGAAAGAGAAATGGAGTGTGTAAAATGCAGATAGGAAAAGCAAGCATAAAATTTGAAGAACCTCCGATAATTGAGAGCATGGCTTCCATAGTCGGAAAAAAAGAGGGAGAAGGACCCCTTGGCAAGCTTTTTGATGTAGTAGAGCAGGATGATATGTTTGGGGCAGATACGTGGGAGAAAGCAGAGAGTGCACTGCAAAAGCAAACCGCAGACCTGGTAATTGAAAAAGGAGATATCCGGAAAAAGGACATTCGTTATTTGTTTGCCGGAGATTTACTGGGGCAGCTGATTGCAACATCATTTGGTACGGTAGATCTGGAAATACCTTTATTTGGACTCTTTGGCGCCTGCTCCACCATGGGAGAGGCCTTAAATCTTGGCTCTATGACAGTGGCGGCTGGTTATGCAGACAAAGTAATGGCAATGGCCTCCAGCCATTTTGCAACAGCTGAAAAACAGTTCCGGTTTCCTTTGAGTTATGGAAATCAGCGCCCCTTTTCTTCTTCCTGGACAGTGACCGGCTGCGGAGCTGTTATTCTTTCCAAAAACAGAAAAGAAGGAATTGCGGCAATTACAGGTATTACTACCGGCCGTATGGTGGATATGGGGATTAAGGATTCCATGAATATGGGAGCAGCTATGGCACCTGCCGCGTTTCATACCATACAGCAGAACTTTGACGATTTTAATGTAGATGAAAATTATTATGATAAAATCATAACTGGAGATCTTGGCCAGGTTGGCCGCACCATTCTCCTGGACTTCATGAGAAACAAAGGGCATGATCTGGAGACCATCCATACAGACTGCGGGATAGAAATCTTCGATCCTGATTCCCAGGATACACATGCGGGAGGAAGCGGCTGTGGCTGTGCAGCATCAACACTCTGTTCTTATATATTACCCAAAATCAAGGATGGAACGTGGAAGAGAGTTCTATTTGTGCCAACAGGTGCACTGCTGTCCACGGTAAGCTTTAACGAAGGAGAAACCATTCCTGGCATTGCTCATGGAGTTATGATTGAGCATATAAACAACTAATCTGGAAAGGAGAACGCTATGGAATTTGTAAAAGCATTTTTGGTAGGTGGAGCAATCTGTGCAGTGGTTCAGGTTGTGATGGACAATACCAAGCTGATGCCCGGGCGTATTATGGTGCTTTTAGTAGTAATTGGAAGCATTCTTGGAGCCTTTGGAATCTATCAGCCCTTTAGTGAATGGGCAGGAGCAGGAGCAACGGTTCCTCTGCTGGGATTTGGAAATTCTCTTTGGAAAGGCGTCTTAAAGAGTATGGGAGAGGACGGCTTTCTGGGAGTGTTCAAAGGTGGATTTACTGCAAGCGCAGTGGGGATATCCGGTGCTTTAATTTTTGGATATCTGGGATCCATTATATTTAAACCGAAAATGAAAAGCTGATTTTATATAAGGAGAGGGCATCAGACCTGTTTTAAGGTTTGATGCCCTTCTTCTTTTTATCAATAATCTTCCCAGGGATAAATGGGTTTGGTTGTACCGGGATTTTGTGGAATGTAGCCCGGTGCGTATTGCTGTGGAGATGTCTCATCCTCGTAAGGATAACTGCCTGGAGGTATGGTAATGGAATTTGCTGAATGAATGGTGCAATATCCAGGCATTGCGTATTTGGAATCATCTGTCTGACCTGTCTCGCCGTTTGGAAGAACCATAAATACGGCAGTTGTCCGTTCCGGACAATAAGGAGTGGGCAGCTGATGGGATACGGAACATACGGTTGCTCTTACGTGATTGTTACATACGTCTGTGGGTACTGTTCCTTTTGCAAAGTATTCCGTATAAACAGCATTGCCTCTGGGATCTTCCGTACAGACACCGGTCACTGCCAGTTTACCGGATTTTCGGCAGATCTGAGCCGTTTCTACACTGTCAGGCATAGGAAATCCGGGATCTGGCTTTCCTTCATGGATTCTGGTCATGATCTTGCGCCAGATTGCCTTGTGGAAGGAGGCACCTCCGTTTTGCTTCGTCAGTTTCTGGTTATCGTCGCATCCAGCCCAGATACCGGCAGTATAGTAGGGGGTATAACCTACAAACCAGATATCGTTGTTGGCTGAGGTAGTACCGCTTTTTCCTGCAGCGGACATTCCCGGTATTTTAGCAGCAGGGCTGGTGGAACTGGGACCGGAACTGGAAAACTTCCGGCTGCTTTCCATGGAAGCTGCCATTGCATCGGTTAAGAGAAAAGCAGTGGAGTCTTTTAAAACACGATGGGTCTCAGGTGTATTATCAATTAAAACCTTGCCGTCGTGATCCAGGATCTTGGTGAAAAAGATGGGTTTTGTATAGACTCCCCCATTGGCAATGGTGGCAAAAGCGCCGGTAAGCTCTAAGTTTGAAACTCCCTTGGTGATTCCTCCCAGTGCAAGAGCCGGATTGTAATCGGTGTCTGTCAGGGAAGTAATTCCAAAGTTTCTTGCATACTCCACACCCAGCTGGGGTTTCACTGTTTCAACCAGACACCGCACAGCCACGATGTTCATGGAATAAATGATACCGTCACGGATGCTTGAGTATCCCTGATATCCGGAGCTGTACCAGTTGGAAAATGTTTTATTGCCAATCGTATAAACTGAATCATAATAAACCGTTCCCAGTGTAGCGCCGCAGGTGTCCAGAGCAGGAGAGAATGCAGTGAGGATTTTAAAGGTAGAACCTGGCTGACGATAGGTATTGCTGGCACGGTTTAATGTCAGGCTGGCCAGTTTTTGTCCCCTTCCTCCGTTAATCGCTTTTACTTCTCCTGTTTTCTGATCCATAATCACAAAGGATGCCTGAGGCTGCAGGGTTTTATGAAGGCTTTCTCCAATTATGGTATCTCCTTCTTTCAGCTGATAGCTTTTATAGCCCTGTATATCTGCCTCCGCCGCTTCTTCGTTATTGTATAAGCCATCATAGCCGTTGTCCCCCATCTCCTTGTGATAGCGCTTGACATTTTCCTCGGAGTAGTGGGTGGTTGTTCCATCCTTGTGAGTGACGGACAGCCGGTATTCGATGGAATAGCGTGCTGCAGTATAATTTTCCGGATTATTGATTTCCTCATCTACAATGGTCTGAATGCCAGGATCCTGGGTTGTGTAGATGGAGAGACCTCCGCTGTATAGCATATTATGAGCCTGAGTATCGGTATAGCCTAACCGTTCTTTCATGGAAGTGATAACTTCTTCCACCAGTTTGTCTGTAAAATAACTGTATGGCGATGCAGTTTCCTTTGTTACAGTATCAACATTCTGGATTCGGGAATAGACGTCATCTGCAAGAGCCTGGTCTTCCTCTTCCTTTGTAATATATCCCTGATCATGCATGTATTGAAGGATGACCTTCTGCTTGTCTGCGTTATTCTTCTGACCTGATATGGGGTTAAATTTAGAAGGGTTCTGGGTGATTCCTGCTAAAACTGCACACTCCGATAAAGTCAGTTCCGATACATCTTTGTTAAAATATCTCTTGGCAGCCACTTTGACGCCCAGGGTATTATTGCCTAAGTTAATGGTGTTTAAGTAGTTGGTAATGATCTGCTCCTTTGACATAACACCGTCAAGTTTAATAGCCAGAAACCATTCCTGAAATTTTCGTTCCAGACGTTCTCCAAAACTTTTTTCCATACCTCCGCCAAACACGCTGTTTTTGATCAGCTGCTGTGTAATGGTGCTTCCGCCTCCGGCTGTGGAATCGCCGGTCAGTACACCTCTTACCGCTCTCATAATGGAGCGAAGATCGATTCCGTTATGTTCCCAGAATCTGGAATCCTCATAAGAAACAAAAGCATTGACCAGATTTTTAGGAAGTTCCTCGTAAGTGGCTTCCTCTCTGTTTGAACCTGCAGTTACCAGGGTCTCGGTGACATTGCCCGCACTGTCGTAAACGGTAGTGGCATATTCATTGGGGACAATAGTTGAGATGTCCACATCAGGAGCATTGTCTATGATTCCTTTTACCATGCCTAATAAGACGCTTGCAGCTACAATGCTTCCAAACAGGCATAGGATAAACAGACTTTTTAAAAAGGCAAGAAAAACCTTTGTGGTGTATTTCCTCGCTTTTGAATTGGCAGATTTGATCTTTCTCTCTGTCGCTTGCTTGCCGTAATTCATGGGAAACCTCCTTTACCGGTTCATTATACCAAAAATTGTCGTGCAATTCAACACTTACCATTTTTGGAACAAATTTATCCATTTATACATGGAACCTTGATCCTGTACCTTATTTTGGATATAATGGAAGAGGATTGTTTATATAGAAGAAACGAGGATGCGTATGAGAAAAGCCTATAAAATATTATACAAAGAAGGTACGGGAGAAATTATTGAAAAGAAATCCCGTTTTATAGCCAGTTTTCGGCCTGTCAAAACAGAAGAAGAGGCTCAGGCGTTTATAGAGGAAATTAGAAAAAAATACTGGGATGCCAGTCATAACTGTTATGCCTGGATTTTAGGAGAGAATGGGGAAGGGAAGCGCTGCAGTGACGACGGAGAACCCAGTCAGACTGCCGGAAAGCCCATGCTTGATGTTCTGGAAGGGGAGGAGATCGTGAATCTCTGCGTGGTAGTTACCCGTTATTTCGGCGGGACCCTTCTTGGTACGGGAGGTCTTGTAAGAGCTTATTCCGGGGCGGTAAAGGAAGGCCTGAAGTCATGCACGGTTCTTAAGCTGGTACCGGCAAAAAAACTTATTATTGACACAGATTATAATGGAGTGGGGAAAATACAGTATCTCTTGGGCCAGTCAGATATTACTACATTAAACAGTGAATATACGGATCGTGTCACGCTCACCGTGCTTGTGCCTGATGAGGAAGTTCAAAAGCTCCAGGCAGACATTACGGAGGCTACAGGAGGAAAAGCAAATCTTGAGGAAGGCGATTCTGTATTTTTTGGCATTCACGAAAAAGAAGTCTTATTGTTTCCGATGTGATGATAGATATGCAGAAAACGAGGAGTAATAAGATAAATGCGAAATGAGTTATATCTCAAATCGCATTTATCTTTTTTTATAACCAAAAATAGAAAAAGAACACACAGGATGCGTTGGAGTTTATAACTCTGACGCATTTTTTTTATTTGCCCAAAAGACAAGGAGGTGGAGCAATGGCAACGACACAGCGACCAAGAAAAGCCTACAAGCGACTGAAATTCGAGGACAGAAAGCACATCGAGAAATTGTCAGCCGAGGGAAAAACGGTAGATGAAATGGCACTCATTATCGGAGTCCACTCATCCACAATGTACCGGGAACTCGAAAAAGGTGGAGTGCCTTATAGAGCAGAGGTCGCACAGCAATCCGTCTAAAAGGAGGAAGCACGATGGAAGGACAGAATGGGAGCACTGAAGCCTTGGACATCAAAACAGCAATCCAGATAGCGAAGATACTGGCGGCAGCACCAGACGAACGAATACCCATGATACTGGATGTATTCCAAAAGGCAGAAGTCAACATCGGTGGCTTAGACGAACTGGCAGAGTGGAGGGCACTAAACAAACAGACCGCACTCATTGACACCGAGGAATTTATAAAAGGAATCACAGGTGGCAGAGAGCAGGTGGATGGAGAGTACCGAATCAAGGCTGCAGAGTTTAATCACTATTGTGCGGATCATAACATCAGCAGCCGACTGGCAAGAAAGCACCTCTACGAACACGGACTGATTCGTACAAGCACCGACAAAGGAAAGATAAACTACACCGTCCCGATATGGGAAGGCAACCACAACGAAAGATACGTGGTAATCAAAAACTGAATAAGAGAACCAACTGGCAAGCATCGACCAGGATAAAAACCGATAGGTGTGGACGAGCCGATGCAATAAGTCGCCCCGGCAGCAGGAAGTGAGCCTGCATGGATGGCTGTCGAAATTGGGATAGGGAACGCAAGCCCAAGTAAAATAACAACGGTTCGGAGGCAGATGAGAACACGCAGAGAGAGAACATCGGGAGCATGGATGCGTGGGTGCGATTTAACACCGATGGCGGGAATGAAAACACCGCACTGCAGGCAACTAAGTACAGCTACCCCAAACAATACTCAGGGAGCATGGAAAGAACAGTTTTTCTTCAAGACCCTTGGAGAACCTGTTCCATGCCAGACCCAACAAGCCTAGAGAGCATGAATGAGGTACTGGTAAAAGTCAAGTAATGTAGGAGGAACAAAAGCATGAAACAGCCAAAGAAACTGACATGGAAACAGAAACAGATAGTGAGCAACGCAGGGAAGAACCCGGATGACTATATGCTCCATGCAGAGAATGACAGTGAATTGATTTTGTATAACAAGAAAGAGAAGCGACTGGAGGCAGTCGAGAAGTAGAGGAGGTACATGACGATTGAAGCATTTAACACGTAGACAGAAAAGAGCACTGAAAGCAAAGGTAAAGGAACTGGTAGTAGAACTGGCAGCAGGAATAGGATGCGGACTGGTTATCGGAGGGTTATTCATCGGAGCATTTATGTTTGATACATACGAGCCACCTAGTCCTCCAGAGCACTACGGACAGATAGAATACTGCTGGGTTTGGTGGGATATTGATGACTACGAAGCAATGATGGCAGAACGAGAGGAATACCTAAGAGCAGAACAGGAAAGCGAGCAGGCATTCTACAACGCAGTTCTGAACGCACAGGTGGAACAGAACATGGGAACGACAATCAGTAAGACTGGAATCGGGAGCATGGACTGGGATGCAGACGAAGCCTATATGTTAGCGAAAATCGCCATGGCAGAAGCCGAGGGAGAAGATACCGAAGGGAAAGCACTGGTCATACTTACGGTACTGAACAGGGTATGGAGCGACAACTTCCCGAATACCATCAAAGAGGTTATCGAGGAAGAAAACGCATTCACATCCTACACGAACGGAAGATATGACAGGGTAGAGCCGAATGAGGACTGCTACCGAGCACTGGAGATGGTGCAGGTGCAGCACTGGGATGAGAGCCACGGAGCATTGTACTTTGAGAGAACCACAGACGAAGATACATGGCACAGCACCCACCTCAAGGAATTATTCAAACACGGAAACCACACATTCTACACAGAAAAGTAGGAGCGATATGGGAATATTATACGACCTTTATACGCAGGTCACAGAAAGGAAACGACACGATGAAAATGGCAATGAAGGACGGTCAGATACTCATCAGAGAAGCAGACAACGTCCAATTCACAATAATCAAATCGTGGGGAAAGATGAAGTGGAGCAGGCAGACCCAGACACTAAGCGGACCGGCTGACATCGAACTTCTGAACAGACTGGCAGGCATTGTAAATCTGCCACCGAGTATAGAAGCAGAGCGACAGAAGCTGAATGCAGTCATGGCAGCAGTCGACAGGGAGAGGATGAACCCGAACCCAGTACCACTCATAGACCCACCGATTAAAGTAAAGCCATTCGCACACCAGGTACGAGGATACAACATGGCACTCATGGTGTTCGGACTGGCAGAGCCACCAAAGCAGGAGGTGGCACAATGATCAACTACGAATACAACTTCTGGGATGACAGAACACATGAACTGGACATCCATCCATGTAGAGGGTGTAAGGACTTCGTAGACGGAGAATGCTCCTCCAATGGAGCGTGCGCTCCAATGGAGCGTGCGGGAAAAGATACGAGGTGGACGGATGAACAAGGCAAGTAAAGATTATCAGAAAATCATAGAGCAGTTGGAAAGATTAAGAGAACACTGCAGCGACATGGCAAAGGGTGGCGATGAAGTCTGGAAAGACGATGAAACAGCACTGCAGGAAGCAATGGACATCATCCACGACTACGAGAGCGTGGTGGCGGATCATAACAGAATGGTGGAGCATTATGAAACAGCAGAGATGACCATCAAGCGACAGGCGGGAGTTTACGTCTGCCCGAATTGTGGTAAGAGGGTGCAGGTAGGACACAGTCACTGCCACTGGTGCGGAAAGAAAGTCCAGTGGGATAGAGAAGCCTACGCAAGCCGTGACTACCCACACTTAAGCAACCGAGGAGGAAGAAAGCAATGAAACAGGACATGACAATGGGGTCGCTTTTTAGTGGCAGTGGTGGCTTTGAACTGGCCGCCTCCATATTCGGAATCAAGCCACTATGGGCAAGCGAAATAGAACCATTCCCGATAATGGTCACTGCAACAAACTTCCCCGAAATGGAACACCTCGGAAATATCAGCAAATTAGACGGAGCAAAGATACCAAAGGTCGCAGTAATCAGTGGAGGCTCGCCTTGTCAAGACATGAGCGTGGCGGGAATGAGAGCCGGACTCGATGGCAGCAGGAGTAACTTATTCAGAGAGCAGATACGCATAGTAAAGGAGATGAGAGCAGATGACATCGCAAATGGAAGAACAGGCAAATACACAAGACCAAGGTTCATGGTTTGGGAGAACGTCCCTGGAGCATTCTCAAGCAACAAGGGAAAAGACTTCCAGTCAGTCCTCCAAGAAATCGTCAGCATCGTTGACGAAACAGCCAATGTTCCTCTCGCTCCGAAGGGCAAATGGGGGGCAGCCGGATGCATCATGGGCGACACTTACTCCATCGCTTGGCGAACGTTTGATGCCCAATACTGGGGAGTACCCCAAAGAAGAAAGAGAATCTACCTTGTCGCAGATTTTGGAGGAAACACCGCACCCAAAATACTATTTGAGCGAAAAGGCTTGTCTGGGGATTTTAAAGAGATCATCGAAGCGTGGCAAGGAACTGCCAAAGCTACTGGTACTGGCAATCCATCAGCAGATAGCGAGAATGAGAATTCAGTCCACTGCTACGATATCGGAGATAGAAGAACCGTAGCCAATGAATCCATAGACATAGCACCAACCCTACTCAGCAAGATGGGCACAGGTGGAAATAACGTGCCAGTGGTTATAGAAACCCACGGACAGGATGCAAGGTGGAACTTGTCAGAGGATAACATTGTTCAGACCCTAGCCTCCAATATGGGAACAGGGGGGGGGAATGTGCCAATGATACTTGATGCAGCGAGGTCAGTAGACCTTAGAAACCAAAGTCTTGGAGATGATAAGTCACAGACCTTACACGGAAACGGACACGGAGAATCAGTAGCGACAGTCCTCCAACCAATGGCAGTGCACATCACACAGGGCCCGACCACGATGTGGGGAACAGCACCATGCCTTACACAAGGTAATCCAAAGACCGGGCAGGCAACCATTGGAGTAGTAATTCCAGTGGCAGACAAAGCCACAAGGAACAAAGGTGGTGGCGACACCCGAAACGATGACGGAGCAGGAAACGGACTGGGTGTCGGAGAACCGGGAGCACCTGCATACACACTGACAGCAGCGGATCGTCACGGAGTCGCATACGCAATCGACAGGGCAGCATTTAACCAGGGAGCGAATGCCCAGTACGACATCAGCATACAAGAGGAAATCGCACAGACATTGGTAGCAAAGGGACCCGGAGCAGTGGCACATCCGTCCTGCTATGCCATGCAGGCAATCGGAGAATACAAGGAATCGGATAAAGCCTCCACCTTGAAACAGAGGGATTATAAGGACAATACTGACCTCGTAGTCACACCAAACAGTCCGTGCTATACCGTGGACGATATGAAGATGCAGAACACCTACATAAGCGGATCGGGAAGAAACCACAATCGGAATTCCTAAACCCGAACCTGCAGGGGCTGACATTTACCATCGTGCTGAACGCACAGCACGGAGTAAGACCAAGAAAGACACTGGAGGCAATCGAGAAAGCCATCGAAAGTGGCAGAGTGGAATCACTGGTCATCGGAGCAGCCAAAGTTGGAAAGAACAAGTGGAAGATAACCCAGATGAGCGAAACATGGGATACCATTCTCGCACACGGAGAACTGGTCAAGGCATCCTTAAACCTCACACTGGAAGAATACTTGTAGGAGGTGCGATATGACAATCGATTTAAAAAATATCACGGTCGCATTTGACTACGCAGACGGAGAGGTAGCAGACATCAAACGATGTCTTGAAACTTTATACCAGACACCAGAAGGAACGTGCCCACTGGACAGGGAATTCGGACTGAATACCGACTTCGTTGGAATGCCAATCGATGTGGCAAAGAATCTGTTCGCAGTGGAAATCCAAGACAAAACGGACCGCTACGAGCCAAGGGCGATGATAAAAACAATCAACTTCACTGCAACCAGTGATGGATTATTGAAAGCAGAGGTGGTAATAACAAATGGCTGATACAATCCAAAGCATTACAGACCTCCCGGAAGTGTCCTTTATTGACAATGACACACTGGAGGCTATGAGAACAAGGATGGTGGCAAACTTCGAATCGGAGTATGAGAGAATCACCGGGCAGAAGATAACCCTGTCGCCATCAGACCCAAACAGAATCGTGCTATACGCACACGCACTGGAATTATACCAGGTAGAGCAGTATGTGGACAGAGCAGGTAAGCAGGACTTAATCAAATATTCCTATGGGGAATTTTTGGATAACCTTGGAGCAGGCAGAGGGGTAACGAGAAAACAGCCTGCACCTGCTGAAACAATCCTGCGTTTCACATTATCAGAAGCAAGACCGAACGCAATCGGCATACCAGAGGGAACAAAAGCCACCAACGGTGGACTTTTATACTTCGCCACCGAAGGATACGATGAGATACCTGCAGGAGAGATGCACGTGGACATCAGAGCCGTATGCACCGAGAACGGAGTGGCAGGCAACGAGATACTGGCGGGGCAGATTAACACACTGGTGGATTTGATTCCATACGTGGCAAAGGTGGAAAACCTCACGGAAACCACAGATGGAGCAGACCTCGAATCGGACGACAGCATGGCAGAGAGAATCTTCCTTGCACCAAGTGGCTACAGTGTAGCCGGTCCCGATGATGCCTACGTCTACTGGGCAAAAACCTACAGCCAGACAATAGGCGATGTCAAGGTAACCAGTCCGAACCCGGTAGAAGTCGAAATCCGTTTCTTAATGACGGACGGAGCACTTCCAAATCAGACTACCATCGAGGGATTACAGGAGTTCCTGCAGGATAAAAACATCCGACCACTTACCGATAAGGTAACCGTCCTCGCACCAGAGGAGGTAGGATTTGACATCAACCTCACGTATTACATCAACAAGAGCGACCAGTCAAAGGCAGGCACAATCCAAGGACTGGTAGCACAGGCAATCGCAGAATACATCCAGTGGCAGACATACACCATCGGAAAAGACATCAACCCATCAGAACTCATCAAGCGGATCGTGGCAGCAGGAGCAAAGAGGGTAGACGTAGCCTCCCCGGTATTCATAGCCACACCAGACACCAGTGTCGCAAGGGTCGGCAAGCAGACCATAAGCTACGGAGGTATCGAATATGGGCAACCTTTACGCAGAAAGTGGACTGGATCCGCAGAACCTGCAGAACTCCTATGAAAAGAAACTGGGGCACACGAACGCATCGTACACCCAGGCAGTGGATGCCGGAACATACGACAACTTTATAAACGACAAGGCAGGGTACGGACTCGCCCAGTGGACATACTGGAGCAGAAAACAGAACCTGCATAATTTCGCCAAAGATGCAGGTAAGAGCATAGGCGACCTTCAGATGCAATTAGACTTCCTTGCAAAGGAACTGGCAGAAGGATATAAAGGGGTACTGGAAGCATTAAGGACAGCGACCTCAGTCAGAGAAGCATCGGACTGCGTGCTCACAAAGTTCGAGCGACCTGCGGATCAGAGCGAAAAGGTACAGATAAAGCGAGCAGAATACGGACAGACATACTTCGGAAAGTATGCTACCAAAGGAATGGAGGACAATGATATGGGATACACAAACAGTACATTGGTGGACTGCAAGGTAATGAGTCCAAACCACAGTGGAAAGAGAACACACAGAATCGACAGAATCACACCTCACTGCGTAGTGGGGCAGCTTAAGGCGGCAAACATCGGTGGATGCTTTGACGAAGCAAGCAGAAAAGCCTCCTGCAATTACGGTATCGGTTCAGATGGCAGGGTATGCCTTGTCGTAGATGAAGCAAACAGAAGTTGGTGCTCCTCATCCAGTGCAAACGACCAGAGAGCAATCACAATCGAATGTGCAAGCGACAAGACAGCACCATACGCAATGACAGACATCGTCTACAACAAACTGGTAGAGTTATGCGTGGACATCTGCAGAAGAAACGGTAAAGACACCCTCCTCTGGTTCGCCAATAAGGATAAGAGCCTAAACTACGAGCCAAAGGACAATGAGATGGTAATCACCGTACACCGTTGGTTCGCAAACAAAAGCTGTCCGGGCGACTGGTTATATGCAAGACTTGGCAACCTCGCCACAACGGTAACAGCGAAACTTAGCGGAACGAAAACCACAGACAGCGAGAAAACAAAGACAGCAGATGTAACGACCGAAGCAGTATCCGGCACACTGGAAGTAATCTACACAGGCACAGACGGAGTCGAGGTACACAACACACCAGACTTTAATGCCTCCAGTTGCAACAAGACCCACGGACCAGTCGGACCGGCAACAAAGAAGGGGTCGAAATTCACGGTAGCGGCACTGGTTACCCTCGCAGGCGGCAGCAAGATGTACAAGCTGAAAAGCGGACTCTACATCACAGCCAGTGAGAAGTATGTGAAGTTTACAAAGACGGAAACCAAGACAGAAAGCAATGTACCATTCAAAGTCAGAGTAGACATCACCGACTTAAATATCCGTACCGGGGCAGGCACAAACTATGCCAAGACAGGGGAAAAGACTGGCAAGGGAGTGTTCACCATCACAGAGGTAAAAGAGGGCAAAGGTTCGGATGCCGGATGGGGCAGACTTAAGAGCGGAGCAGGATGGATTTCACTCGATTACGCTACCAGAATTTAATCGGAATTTTCCCGATTGACTGATTCCGGATTCGGAGGTATGATGTGCCCCAGAGGGGGTTCTAAAGGGGGTAAGCACCCGGCAGGACTGACCGACATATAAGTCGGGAACATGGCAACGCAGGAACACCGAGCGTGGCACACCGTGTGCCCCAGATTTGGACGAAAAGCAACCCAGTGGAAGAAATACCCACTGGGTCTTTTTTATTGCCAAAATGGGGCAAATCCGAAAGCCACAGGAGAAAAAGAAAAGAGGATAGCCACGCTACCCTCTAGGGAAGATAAAGATATCATAGACTTGTTGAGCAGACAGAGAATATCGGGCAGCAATCATTCGGATATACTTCAACCCGAACTCACCCCTGCCATTCCAAATGGTGGAGAAGTTAGGAACGGACATACCGATGGCCGCAGCCAAGTCCTTATTTTTATCGCCATGAGCACGCATGATAGGCTCAAGTAAATCCTTATTGAAACAATTCATCAAACACACCTCCTCGAAGAAAATTCGCTGACATTGTCGGAGCAGGAATCGGAAACCACGAAACGAAGTAGCACGTCCCCGAACCTGTCGGTCAGTTCAATTACACGAGTGCCAGTGGACGGACCCACGACACCAGTATCAGAAAATCTGCAATAATCATCAACTGCCCGCTCACCAACGGAAAGACCGAGGTCAGTGCGGCACTTATCAATATAAATCATTTTACCAAATCCTTTCAGAAATTAAAAGGAACGAATCGCCATGTCGCCCATCGGTCACGTCCGAGGGAGAGAACGGTCAGCGTTACTGCTCACTGACAGAACATCGTGCTTGGCTACACATCACCTAAAGTCCTTCCTCTGCAAAGCAGGAAACAAAGTCAACGAGTTGCACCGGGCAATCGGCAGAGCCAATAACTCCTCCACGGTTTTAAGGCTTTCACATTAAAAACCAGTCAAACTTGTCAGACATCACTCAGACATGGCATCGTCCTTCTTGCTCCCCTCGCACTTCCTCCTGCGGACTTGGGACCGCCAATGGTGGGTTAGAGCAGGCAAGGACACGAATGTCCCTGCCAACCCCGGACTGGCTATCTGAACACCAGAAGCAGCAGACCGAACACAACGATGAGCAACTCTGCTACTCTGAAAGCCAATTCCGAAAGCGAAACGCATAATCGTTTCATTGACAAAACCTCCTATCGTGTGGTATTATGGGTCACACCAAGAGGGGCGAACCCCTCAAGGTGCTAGGAAATCATAAGATGATGAATCTTATCACTGCGACCAGTGTACCGATTTCCAAGGCAAGCTGGGTAAGTGCTCGAACCACTTTACTCAGCTTATTTATTTTGCTGACCCAAGAATCTAACCTGTCCAATGGACTGCACTTCCTTTCCTTTAGGTTGTGTGTATGTTACCTTGGAATCCCCTACTATTCAAGTAAAATATAACCCATAAATTCAACAAAAATATAACCTCATAGAGAGCCGATATTTGTTGGTATCTTATAGCATTTTATAACCTAAAAGTTATTGAAATTTATAACATTTTTTTCGATAATAATAAGGAAGCGATACGAACGAAGGAGGCGACAGGTTATGGCTCGAAGATTTAAACAGCTAACCAAAGCAGACAGGCTAAAGATAGAAGCACTGGTAAAGGCAGGACATGGCAAAGAGGAAATAGCGGATCAGATAGGAGTACACATCAGCACCATCTACCGGGAACTGAAGCGTGGCAGATACATACACACCAACTCAGACCTTACAGAGGAAGAACGATACTCCCCGGACATCGCACATGAGAAGTACCAGGAGAACCTGCGTGCAAAAGGACCAGACCTCAAGATAGGCAACGACCAGGCACTGGCAGACTTCATCGAGGACAAAATGGTAAACGAGGACTTCTCGGTCGGAGCGGTGCTTGGGTACATAGAGCAGCAGGGGTTGGAATTTTCAGTAACCATAACAAGGCAGACTTTATACAGATACATTGATATCGGACTATTCCTCAACCTCACAAACAAAGACCTGCCAATCAAGGGCAACCGAAAGAAGAAAAAGAAGCCAGTGAGAAAAACGCAGGCAAGGGCAGCGGCAGGCGACAGCATAGAGAAGCGACCAGACGACATCGAAACCAGAGAGGAATTCGGACACTGGGAAATGGATACCGTAATCGGAAAGAGGGGAGAATCGAAACACAGCCTCCTCGTACTTACGGAAAGAAAGACCAGGGAAGAATTGATGTTCCTCCTCATGGAGCACACCACGGAACAGGTGGTATCCTGCATCAATAGACTGGAGGAACAGTGGGGCGACAGGTTCAGCCAGATATTCAAAACCATCACCGTAGACAACGGAACGGAGTTCAGCGACTGCGAGGGATTGGAAAAGAGCATCCTGCAGGACGGAGAGAACAGAATCAAGATATACTACTGCCACCCATACTCAAGCTACGAGCGAGGGACCAATGAGAACCAGAACAAACTGGTACGCAGGAAAGTACCAAAGGGAACAAACTTCGATGACCGAACAGAGGACGACATCAAAGAGGTGGAGAACTGGATAAACAACTACCCAAGATTACTATTCGGATGGGAAACAGCACAAATGCAGTTTGACAAAGAACTGGCTCTGATAGCATAATAAGAACGAGAATAGAGCAGATATAGGGGGTACTATGCACAGAATTAGTAAAAATAGACAAGAAAACAAAAAGGGCATTGTGCAAAGTGATGAAAAGATGTTTTGTAAGAAATCTTTTGCATTTATTGCTTGACATTTCATAGATATGCAGAAAATAAAAAAAATCTTGCAATATTATATTTCAGGTGTTATACTAATAAATCGTGATAATGTAGATGAAACTAAGGGCATAGCAGGTCCTTAGTTTTTTATGATATGGGAATGAATTACCTGTATTATGCTTGAATAACAGAAAGAAGAGTACATTTATGAAGATGAAAAGAGAAGACGTCAGGAATGTGGCAATCATTGCCCACGTCGATCATGGTAAAACTACGCTTGTGGATGCCCTGTTAAAGCAGAGCGGTGTGTTCCGTGAGAATCAGGAAGTGGTAGAACGCGTTATGGATTCCAACGATATTGAAAGAGAGCGCGGAATCACCATCTTATCCAAGAATACGGCAGTTCATTTCAAAGATACAAAGATTAATATTATTGATACGCCAGGACATGCGGATTTCGGCGGAGAAGTAGAGCGTGTATTAAAGATGGTTAACGGAGTTATTCTGGTAGTAGACGCTTATGAAGGTGTTATGCCCCAGACCAAGTTCGTTTTAAGAAAAGCACTGGAATTAGGACTTTCTGTCGTAGCCTGTATCAATAAGATTGACAGACCGGAAGCAAGGCCGGAAGAAGTGGAAGAAGAAGTGTTAGAGCTTCTTATGGATCTTGATGCAAGTGAAGAGCAGCTGGATTGTCCATTTCTTTATGCTTCTGCAAAAGCAGGATTTGCAAAAAAAGAGCTGGGAGATGAAGGCGTTGACATGGCTCCTTTATTCCAGACAGTCATTGACCACATTCCTGCACCGGAAGGAGATCCGGAAGCTTCTACCCAGCTTTTAATCAGTACCATCGATTATAATGAGTATGTGGGACGAATCGGAGTTGGTAAAGTAGATAACGGCAAAATCAGAGTTAACCAGGAATGCGTCATAGTCAATCATCATGATCCTGACAAATTCCGCAAGGTTAAGGTCGGTAAGCTGTATGAATATGAGGGTCTTAATAAGGTAGAAGTACAGGAAGCAGGAATTGGTGCCATTGTAGCGATCTCAGGTATTGCTGATATCCATATCGGTGATACCCTCTGTTCTGTGGAAAACCCGGTAGCTATTCCGTTCCAGAAGATTTCTGAACCAACAATCGCCATGAATTTCATGGTAAATGACAGCCCTCTTGCAGGTCAGGAAGGTAAATTTATCACTTCCCGTCATTTAAGAGAACGTTTATTCCGCGAATTAAATACAGATGTCAGCCTTCGTGTGGAGGAGACAGAATCTCCGGACTGCTTTAAGGTTTCCGGCAGAGGAGAGCTTCATTTATCTGTACTGATTGAGAATATGAGACGGGAAGGCTTTGAATTTGCAGTAAGTAAAGCAGAAGTTTTGTATCATTATGACGAAAGAAACAGAAAACTGGAACCAATGGAAATCGCTTATATCGATGTACCAGAAGAGTTTACCGGAGCTGTTATTCAGAAGCTGACAGGCCGTAAGGGTGAGCTTCAGGGTATGAGTCCGGCTAACGGCGGATATACCAGACTGGAATTTTCCATTCCATCCAGAGGATTAATCGGCTACCGCGGTGAATTTATGACAGACACCAAGGGTAACGGAATCATGAATACTACATTTGATGATTATGCACCGTTTAAGGGTGAATTGTCTTATAGAAAGTCCGGATCCTTAATTGCTTTTGAATCAGGAGAGTCTATAACCTATGGTCTTTACAATGCCCAGGAGAGGGGAATTCTGTTTATTGGAGCTGGAGTCAAGGTATATTCCGGTATGGTAATCGGACAGAATCCTAAGGCAGAAGATATAGAAATCAATATCTGTAAGGCAAAGAAACTGACCAATACCCGTTCTTCCGGTGCAGATGACGCTTTGAAACTCAGCCCTCCAAAGGAGATGAGCTTAGAGCAGTCTCTTGATTTTATTGATGTTGATGAGCTGTTGGAGATTACCCCTGTCAGCCTTCGAATCAGAAAGAAAATTCTGGATCCAACAATAAGAAAACGTACTTCTCAGAATAAAAAATCTTTAGTATAAATTGTTATAAACAGGAGAATGCTGACGCAGATCGCCGAAATATCGCCGATCAGTCAGCATTCTCCGTTATTTTTTGTGCATTCTGCCTCCTTCTGTCGATATTTTTGGTATGCTTTTTATCATTTTCATGTATTCTGCCACATAAATTTAATATTAGCTGTGAAGCATATTAGCAAATTAGTGAAAGAAGAGGAGAAATACTATGTCAGAAAAAATGATTGAAAACAACAAAGTAAGCGTTATCGGAGAGATTGTCTCCGGCTTCACCTTCAGCCATGAGGTATTTGGAGAAGGATTCTATATGGTGGACATTGCGGTAAACCGTCTCAGTGATCAGGCAGACGTGATTCCGTTGATGATCTCGGAACGTCTCATCGACGTGGAAGGAAATTACGAAGGTTGTACCATAGAAGCGGTTGGTCAGTTCCGTTCCTATAATCGTCATGAAGGAACGAAAAACCGCCTTGTACTTTCTGTATTTGTCCGAGAGATCCACTTTATGGAAGAGTTTACAGATTACACAAAAACCAATCAGATTTTTCTGGATGGATATATCTGCAAAGCACCCATTTACAGAAAAACCCCGTTAGGAAGGGAAATTGCAGATTTACTCCTTGCAGTCAACCGCCCTTATGGTAAGTCCGATTACATACCCTGTATCGCTTGGGGAAGAAATGCAAGATATGCTTCTGGTTTTACAGTAGGAACCAGAGTTAAGGTCTGGGGAAGAGTTCAGAGCAGAGAGTATACTAAAAAGCTCACGGATACGGAATGTGAAAAGAGAGTGGCTTACGAGGTATCGGTCAGCAAGCTGGAGTGCTCCGAATAAAATATTATTAATATATTAAGGAAATAATAAGAAAACTTGAAAAAATATTAATTATATGATACGATAAGCAGGTTCTAACATAATAAGTAAATAATTGCTTTTTAGCTGTTATGAGGTGCTGAAAGATGAATCGAGGTACGATACAGGTTATATGCGGGGAAGGAAAAGGCAAGACGTCTTCTGCACTCGGCATGGGAATCGAGGCTCTGACGAAGAACAGAACTGTCATCATGATCCAGTTTTTGAAAGGCTGTCAGGGACGGGGATCTCTGGAGATTATGAAGAGACTGGAACCGGAGATGAAGATCTTCCGGTTTGAAAAGTGCGATGGATTATTTGAAAATCTGTCCATGGAACGGCAGGAAGAGGAACGTATGAATATCCGCAATGGTCTTAATTTTGCCAGAAAAGTAGTGTCTACAGGAGAATGCGATATGCTGATCCTGGATGAAATTCTTGGACTTTTAGACCAGGGCATTGTAGAAGCGGGAGAACTCATAAAACTTCTTCAGTCTAAAGTGGATGAGATGGAGGTCGTATTAACCGGTAAGGTATTTTCAAAAGAGATAGAACCTTATGTAGACAGTATTCTGGAAATCAATCATGTTAAAGTTGACAATACAAAATAATAATGTTAGTATGGTAACATACATAATAGAGTAGAGGTTGCGTTGCTTATCAGTATATTGTCCGATGTATCAGGTACAGAGGAGGACAGTGGAAAGGAAGAGACGCCGAAGAACGGTATGGCCTGAACATATCTGTTCTGGGCATATGGTTAAGAACCATATGACTGTCATCCGTATGGATGGGGAGCTACTTAAAGAAAGATGAGATTACCAGATTCTGGACTTTAAGAGCTGACCCTGTTGTCAGCTCTGTTTTTTCGTTTTGACAGGAAGAACAGAGTGCAAAAGGGCCCTTAGAAGTTTACTATGTATAACGATAAAGAATCAGGAGGATAAGACCATGGCAATTTTTGAAGGCGCAGGAGTAGCGCTTGTAACACCATTTCAGGAAAACGGGCTAGTCAATTATGAGATACTTGAAAAACTGGTAGAGGAGCAGATCGCGGAGGGAACCGATGCGATTGTTGCATGTGGAACCACTGGCGAAGCATCTACCATGACTCATGAGGAACATCTGGATGTAATCAGATACGTATGTGAGGTAACGAAGAAACGAATTCCAGTCATAGCCGGAACTGGTTCTAATTGTACGGAAACAGCCGTTTACCTGTCTGTGGAAGCACAAAAACTGGGAGCAGATGGCCTTCTTTTGGTATCTCCATATTACAATAAAGCGACGCAGAACGGATTAAAGGCTCATTTTAAAGCCGTGGCAGATGCTGTGAATATTCCCATTCTTCTATATAATATACCAGGCAGAACCGGTGTAACCATAAAAGCTGAGACCATTGCAGACCTCTGTCTTACTGTTCCTAATATTTTAGGCGTGAAAGAGGCCAGCGGTGACTTTTCTGCCATTGCTGACTTAATGAGTCTGACGGATGGGAAAGCCGATGTATATTCCGGCAATGATAACCAGATTGTTCCCATGATGTCTTTAGGCGGAAAAGGAGTTATTTCTGTTTTATCCAATGTTGCTCCTGCAAAGACACATGAGATCTGCCAGGCGTATTTTGACGGTGATGTAAAACGCAGCGCAAAACTTCAGCTGGAAGCAATCCCATTAATTAATGCGTTATTCAGTGAAGTAAATCCCATCCCTGTGAAAGCAGCGTTAAATCTCATGGGAAGACAGGCAGGACCAATGCGTCTTCCGCTAACTGAAATGGAAGAGAAAAATCAGGTAAATTTAAAAATTGCCATGAAACAGTATGGAATTTTATAAGAAGTATATGCTATACGTATGGAGGAAATCATGATTAAGATGATAATGCACGGCTGTAACGGGGCCATGGGACAGGTCATTTCCGGTATTGCAGCGGAAGAGAATAATATAGAAATTGTTGCCGGTATCGATCCCAACATGACGAAAGAAAATCCGTATCCGGTATTTTCTTCTTTAGAGTCCTGTGATGTAGAGGCGGATGTAATCGTTGATTTCACTTCTGCTAAAGCTGTGGAGGGTCTCCTTCATTACAGCATTGAAAAGCAGATTCCCGTAGTTTTATGTACAACGGGACTTTCTGAGGATCAGGTTAAGCTGGTTGAAGAGGCATCCAGACAGGTAGCGGTGCTTCGGTCTGCCAATATGTCTCTGGGTGTTAATCTGTTAATGAAGCTTATAAAGGACGCTGCACTTGTTCTTTCCGGCGCTGGTTTTGATATTGAAATTTTAGAAAAACATCACAATAAAAAGCTGGATGCCCCCAGCGGAACTGCCCTTGCACTTGCAGATTCCATTAATGAGGCGATGGATCAGGAATTCCATTACGTTTATGACAGAAGCCAGGTAAGAAAAGCAAGAGATAAAAAAGAAATTGGAATTTCTGCAGTCCGCGGCGGCACTATTGTAGGAGAACACGACGTGATTTTTGCCGGAACAGATGAAGTTGTTACCTTCCAGCATACCGCGTATTCCAAAGCTATTTTTGCAAGAGGAGCAGTTTCTGCTGCTAAATTTTTAGCAGGGAAAAAGCCGGGACTTTATACAATGAAAGATGTGATAGAAACCTGATTTTACAAAATTTTCCACTATAATTCAATTCTCCTTGACACATACTAAGCATAGAACAAGAAAGGAGAAGTATTATGAAGAAGATAAAACCATATGTATTTGCGATTCTTGTCATAATGTCAGTTATGTGCCTGACTGCATGCGGCACAACAAAGGGAACTACCGGCACTAAAGGCGGAACAGGAACGACTACAGCAGCACAGACCACTGCAGGTGCCACAAAAGAACCGACTACAACCACAGCTGGTGCGACAAAAGCTGATGAGGGCAAGGAAAGTACAGGCGTTGTCAATGGTGCTGTAAAAGACGTGGAAAAAGGCGTTGATAAAATTACCGGTGAAAGTAATGGTCAGCCTACCACAGAAAGTACAACAGCAGCAAAATAATCTTTCATAAAAAGCTTCGGCATAAAATTATGCTTGAAGCTTTTTTTACTTTCGTATATAATCTAATCAGACACACATCTTAATTTCTTTAATCTGTTTTCCTGTTTTTCTTCCATTCCCCTTTATGTTATGCCTTTTATCAGTCAGGAGCTTGTTTATGAATTATTTTTTGAAAAATTATCGCATAATGAGATATAATAGAAGAAAAAAGCCATGGAGAAGTTTAAAGTGGGCATTTAACTGCGAAAAAAGTTGCAGCAAATTGCGTTATCTTTTGTATTGCTGCCTGTTTATAGAAGCTGCCTTGATCTTTCCCGGTGAAAGAGACCGGATTTGCAGAGAGCTGGTAAAAATATATACAGTAAAAGACGAGATCATGGAAGAAGCAATTACTGAAATTACTTCTTTTGAAGGAATGGAGGGAGAAATGAGAGAACATGGCGTTCTGCTGGATTTAAAAGAAGGTGAATTAAAATTCTGGCAGAAAGTGGAGCGGCAGATCCTGAATGAATCACATTGAGAAACAGACATGTATATTGGTCATTAGTATTTATAATAATAAAACCAGTTGCAATCCAATTTTCACTGTATTATAATTTCTACTGAAACACCAGAGTTTTATTTGAAAAACTTATAAATTAATTCAGAAAAGGACAGGTGGATACCGTGGAGAAAAAAGAAATGCTGTATGAGGGAAAAGCAAAGAAGGTCTATACTACTGAAGATCCGGACGTATTAATTGTTTCTTATAAAGATGATGCCACAGCTTTCAATGGTCTTAAAAAAGGTACCATTGTTGGAAAAGGTGCAATTAACAACCGTATGACTAATTTCGTTTTCAAGAAATTAGAAGCCAAAGGTGTTCCAACTCATCTGGTTGAAGAGTTAAACGACCGTGAGACTGCAGTAAAAAAAGTAGAGATCGTTCCTCTTGAGGTAATCATCAGAAACTATTCTGCAGGCAGTTTTGCAAAAAAGATGGGTATGGAAGAGGGAATTAAGTTCGCCTGTCCGACACTTGAATTCAGCTATAAAAATGATGACCTGGGAGATCCGTTTATTAACGATTATTACGCTCTGGCTCTTAATCTTGCAACAAAGGGAGAGATAGAAGCTATTACAAAGTATGCGTTTTTAGTAAACGAGGTTCTCATTGAGTATTTTGACACCTTAAACATTGATCTGATTGACTTTAAGATCGAGTTTGGCCGTTACCACGGACAGATTATTCTTGCCGACGAGATTTCTCCTGATACATGCAGACTGTGGGATAAGGACACTCACGAAAAACTGGATAAGGATCGCTTCCGCAGAGATTTAGGCGGTGTGGAAGACGCATATGAGGAGATATTCCGCCGTCTTGGAATTCAGTAAACAGCACAGAGAGGGTAGATATTTCATGAGTAACGAATTAAACTTCAATATAGAAGAAGAGTTACATGAGGAGTGTGGCGTCTTGGGCATCTATGATTTTGACGGCGGCGACGTTGCTTCCACCATTTATTACGGTCTGTTTGCATTACAGCACAGAGGACAGGAAAGCTGCGGAATAGCTGTCAGTGATACCGAAGGTCCGAAAGGAAAAGTAAGTGCGCATAAGGGGATGGGATTATGTAACGAAGTTTTTACTCCCGAGGTTTTGGAAGGTCTTCATGGAAATATCGGAGTAGGCCATGTTCGTTATTCAACGGCAGGTAGCAGTACACGGGAAAATGCCCAGCCTCTTGTTCTTAATTATGTAAAAGGTACTCTTGCCATGGCTCATAATGGAAATCTGGTGAATGCCCCGGAGCTTCGCAGAGAACTGGAGTACAGCGGTGCGATTTTTCAGACTACAATCGATTCAGAAGTAATCGCGTATCATGTTGCCAGAGAGCGGGTCAAAACCCCTTCCGTCGAGGCGGCAGTTGCCAATGCCATGAAAAAAATCGTAGGAGCTTATTCCCTGGTTGTCATGAGTCCCCGTAAGCTGATCGGAGCCAGGGATCCATATGGATTTAAGCCCTTGTGCATTGGAAAACGGGATAATTCTTACATCATTGTATCAGAAAGCTGCGCCCTTGATACAATAGGTGCGGAATTTGTCCGTGATGTATTGCCTGGTGAAATTGTAACTATAACAAAAGATGGAATTGCTTCAGACACAAGCCTATGCTTTAAAGAAAGGTCCAGGGAGGCCAGGTGTGTATTCGAATATATTTATTTTGCAAGGCCAGACAGTGTATTTGACGGAGTGAGTGTCTATCATTCCAGGCTTTGTGCAGGCCGGGCACTGGCTGTTGATTCACCGGTAGAGGCAGATGTTGTAGTTGGAGTTCCGGAATCCGGTAATGCAGCTGCACTTGGATATTCTCTTCAGTCAGGAATTCCTTATGGAACTGCATTTGTAAAGAATTCTTATGTAGGCCGGACTTTTATTAAGCCAAAGCAGAGCTACCGGGAATCATCGGTGAGAATCAAGTTAAACGTACTTAAGGAAGCAGTTGTGGGGAAACGGGTAATCATGATTGATGATTCCATAGTCAGGGGAACTACCAGTGCCCTGATTGTAAACATGCTTCGGGAGGCTGGTGCCAAAGAGGTTCATGTACGGATCAGTGCACCGCCTTTTTTACACCCCTGTTATTTCGGAACGGATATTCCCGATGAAGATCAGCTGATCGCCCATAACAGAAGCATTGACGAGATACGGGATCTTCTTGGAGCAGACTCCCTGTCTTATTTAAATATAGAACGTCTGAATGAAATGGCGGAAGGACTGCCCATCTGTACGGCATGCTTTAGCGGAAACTATCCCATTGAACCGCCGAAAGAAGACATACGCGGTGAATACAGCAGATAATATGACTTAAAAATCAGGGGCTGTCAGGCCGGTTTGCGCTGCATAACCGGAAGGCGGTCCCTGACTGCTCTTCCCATAATAAAGAAAATATGATAAAATAGCTCTACAACGAAACCCAAGGAGGAATGAAAATAACATGACAGATCGTTACCAAAGCCCGCTGTCTGAGCGTTATGCCAGCAAGGAGATGCAGTACATTTTTTCTCCTGATAAGAAATTTAAGACCTGGAGAAAACTGTGGATCGCTCTGGCAGAAGTAGAAAAGGAACTTGGACTTCCCATTACGGAAGAACAGATAGAGGAACTGAAGGCGTTTCAGGATGATGTAAATTACGAGGTAGCCATACAGCGGGAAAAAGAAGTCCGCCACGATGTAATGTCTCACGTATATGCATATGGAGTCCAGTGTCCCAAGGCAAAAGGCATTATTCATCTTGGAGCCACCTCCTGTTATGTTGGTGATAATACAGATATTATAGTTATGACAGAAGCACTTGTGCTGGTGAGAAAAAAACTGATTAACGTAATCTCTGAGCTGGCAAAGTTTGCAGACAGCTATAAGGAGTTACCAACTCTTGCATTTACCCATTTTCAGCCTGCCCAGCCTACGACTGTAGGTAAGAGAGCTACGTTATGGCTCCATGATCTTACCATGGATTTGGAGGATCTGGATTATCTTCTTGATTCCATACGCCTTCTTGGTTCCAAGGGAACAACCGGAACCCAGGCCAGCTTTTTAGAGCTGTTTGACGGAGACATGGACAGAGTGAGAAAAGTGGATGCCATGATTGCCAAGAAGATGGGATATAAAGGATGTTACCCGGTATCTGGTCAGACCTACTCCCGGAAAGTGGACAGCCGTGTGGTCAACGTTCTGGCAGGAATTGCTCAGAGTGCTCATAAGTTTTCCAATGATATCCGCCTTCTCCAGCATTTAAAAGAGGTGGAGGAGCCATTTGAAAAGAGCCAGATCGGTTCTTCAGCCATGGCTTACAAGAGAAACCCCATGAGAAGTGAGAGAATCGCCTCCCTGTCCAATTACGTTATGGCAGATGTGATGAATCCCATGCTTGTTTCTTCCACTCAGTGGTTTGAACGGACACTGGATGACTCTGCAAACAAACGTCTGAGTGTGCCGGAAGGCTTTCTTGCAATTGATGGAATTCTGGATCTCTATCTGAATGTGGTAGATGGTCTTGTGGTTTATCCCAAGGTCATTGAAAAGCATATGATGGCGGAACTTCCTTTCATGGCGACAGAAAACATCATGATGGATGCGGTAAAAGCAGGCGGCGACAGACAGGAACTCCATGAGCGGATCAGGGAGCTTTCCATGGAAGCCGGGAAGAATGTGAAGGTAAACGGACTTGATAACAATCTGCTGGAACTCATTGCAGCAGACCCATCTTTTAATCTTTCGTTAGAAGAACTGAAAAAAAGCATGGATCCTAAAAAATATGTAGGCTGCGCCCCGGCTCAGGTTACCATATACCTTGATGAGGTGATTCGTCCTCTTCTTAAGGATAACCAGGAACTTCTTGGTATGACAGCAGAAATTAATGTATAAGAAAGCTGCGGACAGACTGATCTTTATCAATGAGTCTGTCTGCAGTTTTTTGTGTGCAAGGAGGAATGATGAGCAGTAGTCTGGAATATTATAAAGTTTTTTATTATGTGGCAACCTTAGGCAGTATCACACTGGCATCTGAAAAACTCTGCATCTCCCAGCCGGCAGTCAGCCAGGCGGTCCGGCAGCTGGAACAGTCACTGGACTGCCAGCTTTTTATGCGGATGTCAAAAGGAGTAAAGCTGACAAGAGAAGGAGAATTTTTATTCGATTATGTAAAATCCGGTTTAGAGAGCATCTGGCACGGGGAAAATATGTTAAGACGGATGCGGGATTTAGAGACCGGTGAGGTGCGTATAGGAGCAAGTGATATGACACTTCAGTTTTATTTACTCCCTTATCTGGAAAAATTTCATGAACTTTATCCGGGAATTAAAGTAACGGTTTCCAATGGTCCCACACCGGAAACACTTCGCTTTCTATATGAAGGAAAGATAGATTTTGGTGTGGTCAGCACTCCCTTTGAGGCAAGGAGCGAGGTAAAAAGTACGCCTGTAAAGGAAGTCCGCAATGTTTTTATTGCAGGCGAGAAATTTAAGCATTTGGAAGGAAAAAAACTGAGTTATGATATCCTAAAGGAACTCCCCTGTATTTTTCTGGAAAAAAATACCAGCACCCGGACATTTATGGACGAGTTTTTAAAAGAGCGGGAAGTGGAGGTGGAGCCGGAATTCGAGCTTTCCACCAGCGATATGATCGTTCAGTTTGCCATACGGAACTTAGGAATTGGCTGTGTGATGTCTGGATTTGCCCAAATGGAGCTTGAGAAAGGTAACCTGATAGAACTGCAGTTTGAAGAGCCCATGCCTGGACGGCAGTTTGCTATTATCACAGACCGTAAGACTCCCATTTCTCCTGCTGGGAAGAAGATTCTGAAACTGATGATTGATGATATAAGTTAAACTTATGCCAAATATAAATATTATTGACTTTACTTATGTGAATCTTTGCGCTATCATAGGGAAGTAAAAGGTATTTTTTCACTCATAGGAGGATTAATCGAATGGTAAGAGCAATCGTAGGCGCCAACTGGGGCGATGAAGGAAAAGGTAAAATCACAGATATGCTGGCAAAGGAGTCCGATATCATTATCCGTTATCAGGGCGGAAGCAATGCTGGGCATACCATTATCAATAATTATGGCAAGTTTGCCCTTCACCTTCTTCCGTCAGGTGTTTTCTACAGCCACACAACCAGCATTATCGGCAATGGCGTGGCATTAAACATACCTTATTTAATTAAGGAAGTGAATGATCTTGTGAGCAAAGGAGTTCCAAAACCGGCTATTCTGGTTTCTGACCGTGCACAGATTCTGATGCCATATCACATTCTGTTTGATCAGTATGAAGAAGAGCGTCTGGGAAAACGGTCCTTTGGTTCCACTAAATCAGGGATTGCACCATTTTATTCAGATAAATACGCTAAAATCGGTTTTCAGGTATGCGAACTTTTTGATGAAGAGTCATTAAAGGAAAAGGTGGAACGCGTTTGTGAGATGAAGAATGTTTTAATGGAACATTTATATCACAAGCCTGCCATTGATCCGGAAGAATTATTTAAGACTCTGCTTGAGTATCGCGAGATGGTTAAACCGTTTGTCTGTGATGTTTCCAATTATCTTCATAATGCAATTAAGGAAGGTAAAAATATTTTGCTGGAAGGACAGCTGGGCTCTTTAAAGGATACCGATCACGGAATCTATCCAATGGTTACCTCTTCTTCCACACTGGCAGCATACGGTGCAATTGGAGCAGGCATTCCTCCATATGAAATCAAGAATATTACCACAGTTGTAAAGGCATATTCCAGTGCAGTTGGTGCCGGCGCATTTGTCAGCGAGATCTTCGGAGACGAGGCAGACGAGTTAAGACGTCGCGGTGGCGATGGCGGCGAATATGGCGCAACCACAGGAAGACCAAGACGTATGGGATGGTTTGATGCAGTGGCTTCCAGATATGGCTGCAGAATTCAGGGAGCTACCGAAGCAGCACTTACTGTTTTGGATGTACTGGGTTATCTGGATGAACTTCCTGTTTGTATCGGATATGAGATTGATGGAAAAGTCACAAAAGATTTCCCGAATACGGTTGAGCTTAATAAGGCAAAACCGGTTTATACCACACTTCCAGGCTGGAAATGTGAGATCAGAGGAATTAAAAAATACGAGGATCTGCCAGAAAACTGCAGAAACTATATTGAATTTATTGAGAAAGAGCTTGAAACTCCCATTACCATGGTTTCCAACGGACCGGGAAGAGATGATATTATTTATCGCTAGGATTTGAAAAAATAAGCAGAGCATCAGGATTATTTCCTATTGTCTCTGCTTTATTTTGTCTGGTTATGTGAGGTGGCTGTTCCTCTTTATATTATAGTCAATTCTCTATTTAAATGAAAGTGATTTCAGGATCATAAACTATTCTTTTTTTGTGGTATCAGTATCGTTGTTATTATCATTGGGTTTAATTACCCGGAAAACCAGCTGCGCAGCATATATAAATGCAGGAATAACGACTGTGGAATAGATAGCCGCCATCAGCCATTTTTTTGATTCCGCACTATGAGAAAATGCGGATACCAGTGCAATAAGATAAAGGGAACAGATTAATACCAGACCGACAATAGCCAGGGCGCGTTTCCATTTCATGGGGAAACCTCTCTTTCTGAAAAGTTATACTGGGTTTATTATATCCCAAAACAGTATATTTGGAAAGAAATGTTTGGAAAATGTTCACAAAATCTTCAGATATTGGAAACTGTACATTTCTCTCAATCTATAGTACACTTTTAATAGATTACAGACGACGTGGAAGGAGTGCTTGATACCCTTGAGGAAACAATGGTTGGTATTAATTTCAGCAGGGATCCTTCTGAGCATGGGAGGGATGATGAGTTCCCTTGCTTCAGAAGATAATGGGCAGGAACACAGCACCCCCATTAATCTTATGGAAGCCACTAAGGAATGGCAGTGGAAGGAAGACTCCGGGGGCTGGAGATACATAAAAAAGGATGAAACCTATAAAAAGAACTGCTGGGAGAAGATTGACGGAAACTGGTATTATTTTGGCTTTGATGGTTATATGAGCACAGACTGGACAACGATCCGGGGTATGGATTATCTCTTTGCCGAGACCGGGGAGCTGCAGCTTGGCTGGTGCTATAACGATGAAGAGGAAAAATGGCATTATTACAATGAAGACGGTACTCCGCAAAAAGGCTGGTTTCAGGACCAGGATGGAAGCTGGTACTGGTTTTCTGCAAAGGGTGAGATGACTTCTTCCGGATATAAGTATGTAACCGGAGGAAAGTATTATTTCTTTGATAACGGACAGATGGCCGCTAACCAGTATGTCGGTCTCTTTTATATGGATGAAACCGGAAACAGAAACAAAAATTTTGATATTATAATTGAAAGTAAGAAAAAGAATACTTCCGTCTCTGCTGAAGCAAAGGAAGGATTTACAGAAGCCTCCAAGAATCTTCCCCGAGAGTGGGTGAAGCGTTTTACCAATCAGGGCTGGGAAATTCTCTATTATCCGGAAAAGCAGTATTTTTCTGCTCCCAATACCGGGAGTGGTGTTTATTATGTAGGTCATTCGCTGGATACCACTTATAAGAAAATAAAGATATGCAATCCGTCTGAACTCACGGAAGCATTTTGTGAATATATCGGATATGAATATGGCTTATATAAGGGCACTTTGCAGGAGGCGACGGATTTATCCATGGATAAATCATTGGTGGATGAATATGTTTACATACCGGATTACTATGCGGATGATATGAAATTTTATTTTGGAAAGCTGGCAGCAGCATATCTGGGAAGTGCATCAACGAGGTCAGAGATGGAGGCAGAAGCCCCGGAAGTGACCCGGATATTAAAAAAGATATTATACAGGCAGAGTTGAATTACGAATAATTCTTATAGCAGGCAAGTAGTCTGATATAGATTATATCGATTCAGCGCTGCTTTTTTATTTAAAATCCGGTTGACAAATCAATTGATATATAATATTATAAAATTATATTTAATAAAATTGAATTTAGCAATATAAAAAGAGGCGTTGCCTGCAATTGCAGCACTTTTTATAGTGATAATTATTTAAATGAATGGAGTGATATATATGAATGAGACTATAAGAACAATTCAGAATCACAGATCAATCAGAAGCTTTCTGGATAAAGAGGTTGATGACGTTATAATCGATGAGATCCTAAAGGCTGCACAATCCATGCCCAATTCGATTAATGGCCAGCAGAGTTCGGTAATAGTAATTAAGGATAAAGAAACAAAGGCTAAAATAGCCCAGCTGGCCGGTGGCCAGAAATGGGTGGAGGATGCACCGGTATTTCTTCTGTTCGTACTGGATTTTTATAAAACCAGTCTTGCGGCTGAAAAAAACGGGCTGACTCAGGTGATACATGAGAGTGTGGAAGGAACCATGGCAGGAACCTTTGATGCAGGACTTTCCATGGGAGCTGCAATTATAGCCGCGGAGTCGCTGAATCTTGGGATTGTACCAATCGGCGGAGTCCGTAAAAATCCAGGTGAAATCATAAAGCTTTTAAATCTTCCTCCCTATACCTATCCGGCAGTTGGCCTGGCAGTAGGATATCCAAAAGACGAATCACATAAGAAACCAAGGCTTCCATTTTCCACATTTCGTCATAATGAAGTTTACCACACAGAGGAAATGAAAGAAGCCATCGACCGTTACGATATGGAGATGGAAGATTATCTAAAAGAAGTGGGGCGTCAGCAGGAAGGAAACTGGAGTAAATATACCTCAGGAATTTATCAGAATGTTTATTACCCCGATGTCTATCCCACTATGAAAGCACAGAAGTTTTTAAACGACAAATAAAAGAATGGGAAAGCTGCAAAATACAGCTTTCCCGTTCTTTATTCTGCCAGCTCACCCCAAAGCTCATACAGCTCTTCCAGACGTTTGCTGATCATCTCTTTTTCCTGGTTTAATTCCATAAGTTTTGGTACATCTGTGAAAATCTCTTCTTTTACAAGAAGTTCATCGATTTCTCCGTCTCTGGTTTCCAGTTTATGAATTTCTTCTTCTGTTTTTTTCAGTTCATTCTGGCGTTTGCGGATCTTTGCCTGTTCTTCCTTTTGGGCTTTCCAGTCAAGCTTTATTCCAGTTGGGTCTTCGCCGGTTACAACAGCAGCTTCGGACACCGGGGTCAAAAGACCAGTCATAATATCCTTCTTTTCCAGATAATAATCGTAATTCCCAATATAGTTGACAAGGGTCTGGTTGGTCAGGTCCAGAATTCGTGTGGCAGTTTTATTAATAAAATAACGGTCATGGGATACGTAGAGCACGGTGCCGGTGTAATTGACCAGGGCGCCTTCCAGTATCTCTTTGGAGGTAATATCCAAATGGTTGGTCGGCTCGTCAAGGATCAGGAAATTGGCTTCAGAAAGCATAAGCTTTGCCAGAGAAACACGCCCACGTTCTCCACCGCTTAAGTCCTTGATCCGTTTATAGACGTCATCGCCTGTAAAGAGAAAGGCGGCCAGGATATTGCGGATCTGGGTATTGTTCATATATGGATAGGTATCCTGAAGTTCATCGAATAAAGTTTTATCCATATGAAGAACCTGATGCTCCTGGTCATAATATCCGATATGTACCTTGGAGCCTAAGGAAACTTCTCCCTGATCGGGCGCCAGTATGCCGTTTATTATTTTTAAAATTGTGGTTTTCCCGGTTCCGTTGCCGCCGATAATGGCAACCCGTTCTCCACGCTTGACTTCAAACCCGATGTGGTCAAAAAGGAGATTGTCCCCAAATGATTTTTTTAGCTCTTTAACAGTCAGAACGTCATTTCCACTGATTACGTTGGGTTCCAGCTGGATGCGCATCTCGTCGTTAACCTCGGTAGGCTTTTCTAACAACTCGATCTTGTCCAACATCTTTTCCCTGCTTTCAGCCCGCCGTATGGATTTTTCCCTGTTAAACGATTTTAATTTTGTAATTACTTCTTCCTGATGCCTGATTTCCTGCTGCTGGTTTAGATAGGCCTTCATCTTAGCTTCCCGAATCATGGCTCTTTTACTGCTGTACTCCGTATAATTACCCTGATATACAGATAAAATGCCATTATCCAGCTCAATGATCTTTGTCACCACACGGTTTAAAAAGTACCGGTCATGGGCTACGATGATTACGCTGCCATCATAATTAATCAGATAACCTTCCAGCCAGGCAATGGAGTCCATATCCAGATGGTTGGTAGGCTCATCCAGCAGGATGATGTCTGGTTTTGTAAGGAGAAGACGTCCTAAAGCTACCCGGGTTTTCTGCCCGCCGGAAAGAGCAGATACCGGCTTTTGAAATTCATCTTCTGTAAAACCAAGACCCTTTATTACCCCGGTAACCTCACTTCGGTAAGCGTAGCCGTTTTGAAGCTCAAATTCATGGTTTAAGCGGCTGTAAACGGTAAGCATCTCATCCAGTTCCTCACCAGTGGCGTGCTTCATATCCAGCTCAAGTTTGCGGATTTTCCCTTCCATATCCATAAGGGGACGTTTCACTTCCAGAACCTCTTCATAGACCGTGCGGTCTCCGGATAAATCCTGATGCTGTGATAAATAGCCTAAAGTTTTTCCCTTGGATATGACCACCTCTCCTTCATCGGATGCCAGTTCACCGATAATCATTTTTAACAAAGTGGATTTACCGGCTCCGTTAATTCCTACAATGGCGGCTTTCTCATGGTCTTCTATATGAAAGGAAGCATGTTTAATCACTTCGTTGGTGCCAAATGCTTTACTGATATTGCTGCATGAGAGAATCATGGTTTCTTTCCTCCTGAATAAAATGGGACAATAGTACCAGTATAATATAGGTCCATTTATTTTTCAAGGATACAATCGTAAAACTCGTTTGACATTATTTTATCACGCAGTTATAATGGTGTTAGTTTAATTCTAAGTAAAAGAAGGTGAAGATGTGGCAGATAAAGAAATTTCAAAAGCAGTGATTGCCAGGCTTCCCAGGTATTATCGTCATCTGGGAGAGCTTATGGAGGATGGAGTGGAACGGATTTCCTCTAATGAGCTGAGTTTGCGTATGAAAGTGACCGCTTCTCAGATACGCCAGGATCTTAATAATTTCGGCGGATTCGGACAGCAGGGTTATGGATATAATGTAAAATACTTATATACAGAGATAGCGAAGATATTGGGAATTGACAGACAGCACAATTTAGTGATTATTGGTGCGGGCAATTTAGGACAGGCGATTGCAAATTATGCAAATTTCGAAAAGCGTGGTTTTTTAATCAAAGGAATGTTTGATATCAATCCACGTCTGATCGGTCTGGTTGTTCGCGGAATTGAGATCCGAAGTGTAGATGATCTGGAACAGTTTGTAAAAGATAATGATGTTCAGATTGCAGCCCTGACCATACCAAAGACCAAGGCACCGGAAATTGCAGACCGTCTTGTAAGGGCAGGCATCAAGGCTATCTGGAATTTCGCTCATACAGACCTGACTGTGCCGGAAGATGTTGTGGTAGAGAATGTACACTTATCAGAGAGTCTGATGAGACTGTCTTACCGGGTATGCAGCATGCAGGATAAGAGACTGGAAGATGAAAAGCACAGATAAACAGCAAAGAACAATTAATATGCCTGCCGGCAGCCAAAGAGGAATCCTCTTTGCTGCCGGTAGTTTGCTATGGAGAAAGGCGGGTGCAGTATGAGATATCTGGTAACGGGAGAACAGATGAAGCAGGTTGACCAATATACCATAGAACAAATTGGTATCCCATCACTGGTACTGATGGAGCGGGCAGCCCTATCCGTTTTTAAAGAAGCAGTAAATCATGTGAAACAGACGGAACCGGTGTGGGTGCTGTGCGGGAGCGGTAACAACGGTGCTGACGGAATCGCTGTTGCCAGAATGCTTCATATAAGCGGTTATCATGTTCTGGTTATTCTTGCTGGAAAAAAGGACAAAGGAAGCAGTGAATATTTAACCCAGCTCTCCATTGCAGAGAAAACAGGAGTAAAAGTAATGGAAGGAATGGAGGGAAACCCGGGAACCTGCAGTCTGCTCATTGACGCGCTGTTTGGCGTAGGGCTTGACAGGGAGATTCTTGGTGCCCATCTGGAGATGATGAAAACCGTAATCAGGTGTAAACCGGAATTTACAATTGCAGTGGATATTCCATCCGGCATTCACTCCAATACCGGACAGATTATGGGAACTGCAATCCCTGCAGATTTAACGGTTACATTCGGATATGAAAAACTTGGTACCATGCTGTACCCTGGAAAAGAATACAGCGGCAGGGTGATTGTAGAGGATATTGGTTTTCCTCCTGAAAGTATGAATTATGTGAAGACCGGATATTTTACATTTCAGGAGTCTGACATGACACTGATCCCCAGTCGGCCGGCCTATTCCAATAAAGGCAGCTTTGGTAAAGTTCTCCTGGTTGCCGGCTCCAGAAACATGAGCGGGGCTGCATATTTAAGTGCACTTTCCGCCTATCGGACTGGTGCTGGTCTGGTCCGGATCTTTACTGTGGAGGAGAACAGGGGGATTTTGCAGACCTTACTTCCTGAAGCTGTGATTGTTTCCTACCGGTCATCAGATGCTGAACCGAAAACGGGGAACTTTGAACAGCTTTTGATTGAACAGTGTGAGTGGGCCAGTGTGATTGTTTTGGGACCGGGACTGGGGCAGGAAGCTTATGTGAAAAATCTGGTGGAATCCATTCTTGTAAATGCCTATGTTCCGGTAATTGTAGATGCTGACGGGCTGAATACTATTGCCAGTAATCCGGAACTTACCAGTTATTACACGGAGAACATTATCATTACCCCTCATCTGGGAGAAATGGCAAGACTTACCGGGAGCTCGGTAGAACTAATAAAAAAACATCTCATTCAGACAGCCAGGGAGTATGCGGACCGGTTTGGAATAACCTGCATATTAAAAGATGCAGTTACCATTGCTGCACTTAATGATCAGAGAACCTATGTAAACAGCAGCGGGAACAGTTCCATGGCAAAGGCAGGTGCAGGAGATGTTCTGACCGGAATTCTGGCCGGGTTACTGGCAATGGGAATGGAGGAACCCGATGCAGCAGCACTGGGGGTATGGCTTCACGGTCTGGCGGGGGATATGAGAAAGAAAAAATATGGAGATTACAGTCTTCTTGCCAGAGAACTGGCAGATGAGACTGGTAAATTATTGCAGGAGCGAACGAGGGAATAAATCATGAAAACATATGGAAGGGTATATGAAACAGTAGATTTAGACGCAATCCGGTACAACATGGAAGAGATGAAAGCAAATTTAAAGCCGGAGACAAAGATGATCGGGGTTGTAAAATCCGATGGATATGGTCATGGTTCTGTCCCTGTGGCTCTGGCAATAGATCCTTATGTCTGGGGATATGCAGTGGCCACAGTGGAAGAAGGCGTGATACTTAGAAAACATGGAATCACAAAGCCCATTCTGGTTCTTGGCGTGGTCCCCTATGATGGCTATCAGCTTCTGGTGGATTATGATATCAGCTCTGCCGCATTTCAGCTTCAGAAAGCCATGCGCCTTTCTGAATTGGCGGAAAAAGCAGGAAAGAAAGCTGTGGTTCATCTGGCACTTGATACTGGCATGAGCAGGATTGGATATCCGGTTACAGAAGAGGCAGCGGAGGAGGCGGCAAAGATCTGCAGACTGCCTGGGATTTATGCTGAAGGGCTCTTTACTCATTTCGCAAAAGCAGATGAAACGGATAAAAAAGCGACTGGATCACAGATTGAGAAATTTCAGGCATTTGTAGATATGCTAGGCAAAAGAGGAATCACCATTCCTGTCCTTCACTGTTCCAACAGTGCAGGAATTATAGATTTGCAGGAGGCTAATTTTCATCTGGTTCGTGCAGGAATTTCTATCTACGGGTTGTATCCTTCCGCAGAGGTAAAAAAAGAACCTGTGAAGCTAAAACCTGCCATGGAATTAAAAAGTACCATTACCTACATAAAAAAAATCGGACCCGGAACTTCTGTCAGCTATGGTGGAACATTTACAGCTCAGCAGGAAATGACAGTGGCTACAATCCCCGTGGGATATGGAGATGGCTATCCCAGAAATTTATCTGGAAAAGGCGAGGTCTTAATCAGGGGACAGCGGGCTAAAATTCTTGGAAGGGTGTGTATGGATCAGTTTATGGTTGATGTCACATCGATTCAGGGAGCCAAAGAAGAGGATGAGGTTGTTATAGTGGGAAGACAGGGAAAAGAACAGATTACAGTGGAAGAACTGGCCGAACGGTGCGGCGGCTTTCATTATGAAATTCTTTGTGACATCAGCAAACGGGTGCCCAGGGTCTATGTGGAACACGGTGAAGTAGTGGGAACAAAAGATTATTTTAACGATTGTTACAGCGCCTTTTTAAAGGTGTAATAACCAACTCCATGTCCATATCATATGATAAGGTATGCGGCGGAAAAACTTAAGTGAATACACGAGTCAAAGTAGGTCAATAATAGACTTAAATAAATTGACGGAGTGTGAGAATGTGATAATCAGACGTGGAGACATTTATTATGCCGATCTAAGACCGGTAGTAGGCTCTGAACAGGGCGGGATTCGCCCGGTTCTTATTATACAAAATGACATCGGTAATAAGCACAGTCCCACTGTGATCTGTGCAGCGATTACCTCAAGAATGAATAAGGCAAAGCTGCCTACCCATGTGGAACTGGATACAAAAAAATGCGATATGATCAAAGATTCAGTTATACTTTTGGAACAGCTGCGAACCATTGACAAGCAGAGACTGAAAGAGAAAATTTGTCATATTGATGAAAAACTGCAGCAGGAAGTGGACTGTGCATTAAGAATCAGCTTAGAACTGAATACATAGTTCACCATTGACGGAATGCTGATAAAATGGTATATTCTTAAATAGTTGTGAGAAAAAATACGAAAGAAAATCAACAAAAGGAGTAGAATTTTCAGATGGACGATGGCAATCCGCTTATACGCGTGATTATTTTTATTGCTTTTATCGTATTGGATGCAATTTTTTATGGATTTGGTGCAGCAATTCAGAATGTGAATACGACAGAATTGGAACATCAGATGGAAGAAGGCAGCGAGAAAGCTGCAAAACTGCTGCATATCGTTAACAGACCAACCAGATTTGTGAACACCATTCAGATCACCACCAACCTGATTGGAATGGTGACGGGAGCGTTTGTATTAGGACAGTTTAAGATCTGGCTGGAAGCAATCTTAAGCCGGGGGAGCGATGGCCCCAACCGGTGGATTTCTCTTTTCAGCCTTTTCCTTGTAGGTGCCTGCTTAATTATTCTGCTGATCAGCTTCGGTATTATTATTCCAAAGCGCTGTGCAGCTGAGAATCCGGAAAAGTGGGGATACCGTATGCTTCCCGCAGTAACTTTTATTATGATTCCCCTGATTCCCTTTGCGTGGGTTGCAAACCTGATTGCTTTCATAGTTCTTAAGGTCATGGGCATTGATATGGCATCAGACAATGAGAACGTAACCGAAGAGGACATTATGTCCATGGTAAATGAGGGGCATGAACAGGGTGTGTTAGAAGCCAGGGAAGCGGAGATGATCACCAATATCTTTGAACTCAATGACAAGGAAGCTGCGGATATCATGACTCACAGAAAGAATCTGGTTTCCCTGGACGGAGAGATGATGTTAAAAGATGCGGTAACATTTATCCTGACAGAGGGGTATAATTCCCGGTATCCGGTCTATAAAAAAGATGTGGATGACATCATTGGTATTCTTCATATGAAGGATGCACTGATTGCCGCTGAAATAGAAGAGAATGGCAGCCGGCAGCTCTGGGAGATTGAAGGACTTTTAAGAGAAGCTCATTTCATTCCCGAAACCAGGAATCTTGATACCCTGTTTAAAGAGATGCAGTCCAGAAAGATCCACATGGTAATTGTGGTTGATGAATATGGTCAGACTTCCGGTATTGTTACCATGGAAGACATTCTGGAAGAGATTGTAGGCAATATTCTTGACGAGTATGATATGGATGAAGAATATATCGTACCATCGGATGACGGTACTTACGTTATGAATGGTATGACTACCCTGGAAGACGTGGAACGGGCATTAGACATTGAATTTGATGAGGAGGATTATGACTCCTATGATACAATAAATGGTCTGCTTATTTCCAGACTGGACCGGATTCCCCAGGAAGGGGAAGAATCAGAAGTATCCATTATGGGATATCGTTTTAAGATCATTCAGGTGGAGAACAAGATGATCCAGACGGTTCGTGTCTGGAAGGAAGAGCAAGAAGTGCTTTCTGAGGAAGAAAAAACGGTCAGAAAAACGGAATCTGAGTTAAAAGACTCTGAAAAAGAATCATAAGCACACAGCTGCCAGAACTTTCCTGCATCAGACAGGAGGGATATGGCAGCTGTGTATTGTTTTTTTCTTGCAAGATGAAATAAATAGTGATAGAATAGAAAAGATGTTATTTTCCGATATAAAGAGGACGAAATAGAGAAAGAAAAGGAGTGTTGTAGCGATGTCAGGACATTCAAAGTTCGCAAATATTAAGCACAAAAAAGAAAGAAACGATGCTGCAAAAGGTAAAATATTTACTGTAATCGGAAGAGAAATTGCAGTAGCGGTAAAAGAAGGCGGATCAGACCCTGCGAACAACAGTAGGCTCCGTGATGTAATAGCAAAAGCGAAAGCCAATAACATGCCCAATGACACCATTGACAGGGGTATTAAAAAAGCTGCCGGAGATGCCAACTCTGTTAACTATGAGACGATTACATACGAGGGATACGGCCCTAATGGAGTGGCGATCATCGTAGATACTCTGACAGATAATAAAAACCGGACTGCTGCCAACGTAAAGAACGCATTTACAAAAGGCGGCGGGAATGTGGGTACTCCAGGCTGTGTATCTTTTATGTTTGATAAAAAGGGACAGATCATTATAGATAAAGAAGAATGTGATATGGATGCAGATGAACTCATGATGATTGCTCTGGATGCAGGTGCGGAAGATTTCTCAGAAGAAGAGGACAGCTTCGAGGTTCTGATTGCACCAGAAGAGTTCAGCGCAGTACGCGAAGCATTGGAAGCAGCAAAAGTTCCCATGATTCAGGCTGAAGTTACCATGATCCCACAGACATGGGTGGAGCTGACTGACGAGGACTCATTAAAGAAGATGAACCGGATTCTGGATTTGTTAGATGCAGAAGACGATGTACAGGCAACCTATCATAACTGGGACGAATAAAATAAAACGGGGCATGCACTGGAATAAGTGCATGCCTTTTTATTATAGATCCCTTACACAATCTCAGTTAAGTTTCTGACCGATTTCTGTATATCTGCCACCAGTTCATGGATTCGTTCATAGACCTCACCAGAGCTTTTGGAGATCTCCCCAAATTCTCTTGCTACCACCGCAAAGCCAACACCTGCCTCGCCGGCTCTGGCCGCCTCAATGGAGGCGTTAATGGAAAGAATATTTTCCATGGAAGCCACCTTCTGTAGGTCGTGGGTTTTTGCTGTTACTTCATTCAATGAGATTTTGATGCTGTCAATTTCTTTATCCAGTACGCTGTCTCTTTTGCCGGAGATTGCCTGTATGTATTCCATATTAACCAGCTGGTTCACTATGCTGCCAAGCATCTGTGCAGCAGCTTTGATGGTGGATTCCAATCGTACCGGTACTTTTCTTAGTGCACCGATATATTCCTCTTCGTTAATTCCCAGCTCTCTGGCAATGGTACGAAACTTTTCTTCATCTGGCTGAGAGGGCAAAACCTGTCCTCCGATGATTGCTCCCACCTTTTCCCCTTTCACAATGATGTCAGAGGAAAAATCCATAAGCCCCGCATGGCAGAAATAAGTTCCTCTTCCTTCTTTGTCGCAGGCTTCACAACGCTTTAACCCATCTTCACTGTTTCTTGTGTATTTCATGCAGAACTCTGTGAAATTGCTGCCTTTTGTGATATAATTACCCTCTGCATCCACCGCGATTGCTGCTAACCCTGTCGCTTCCGAAAACTGATCCTGAATCGACTGCAATGCCTTCAAATCAATAAACTTTTTGATATCGATCATAGTATGCATGCCCCTCTCTTGTAATTTGCGGTACCTTTTTATCATTCTTATTATATAATAATGGTAGGATAAATACAAGCAAGGAAGTAAGCAGTAATATCTGCGAAATCCATTGAAGCTTGATGATTATTGTGCTACAATCACCGTGAAAAAGATTAAAAAAAGAGGCTCAGGATTATGGAAAGTGACCGATTGTACCGGGTGCAAAAAAAGGATATTGAGAAATTAAAGCAGCTGCTGACAGAGTGTTTTGAGGGGGATCCACTTTATTGCAATCTGATCCCGGACGCAGATACAAGGAAACGTCTTCTCCCAGAACTATTTGAATGTGATATGGAGGAATTTTTTGAGACTTGTGAGATTTATGCGGACAGTCCGGATATTAACGGAATCATGGTTGTGGATGATGAATCGGAAGTTTTCAATCCTGTTCATTATTATCTGGCAGAAGCAGCAGCAACTTTGAAAACAGATAGTTATCTAATCAAGGAAGACAGGTCGCTGAAGACATTCTGGAATTTTTTTCAGGGAAGGGATTATTTAAATTCCAGATGGACTGATCAGCTTCACCAGGAAGAACGGCTTCACATTATCTATCTGGCAGTGAGACCCAGTATGCAGCATCATGGAATTTCTGCCTGTCTTCTAAAAGAGGCCATAGAATTTGCAGACAGAAATCATCTCATGATATCACTGGAAACCCATAAACACAGCAATGTAAGTTTTTATGAACATTTTGGTTTCAGACTTTTCGGCGTGGTTGAAAAGCATTTTGAGTTAAAACAGTACTGTATGATAAGAGAAATGCACTAGAGCTTAGTATAAATAGTAGGACAGGCTTTCCCGGATCTTAAAACCGGCTTTCTTATACAGAGCCACGGCCGGAAGATTGTCGCCGGATACCTGTAAATAGATGGTTTTCGTTCTTTTATCTGCAGGAAGAGAAGTATAAGTCTTTAAGAATAAACCCAGGCAGGCAGTTCCCAGACCCTGCCCCCGCAGGGGTTTGGATATTTCAAATCCATATAAATAAGCGCTTTTTTCCTGAATATCAAGACTGCACATCCCGACTGCTTCCTTATCCTTAAAAAATTCATAGCAGATCTGACCATCGGAATTTTTATGGGATGAGATGGTTAAATCATTTCTTTCTTCATTTTCTTCCTCCAATCCGGATTTTGCTGAAACAGGAATGGAACGTTCCATAAAATGTTCCGTGTAACAGAAAGAAGCCTCCATAGCCTGCATTGTTTTTATTCCATCACCGCAGTTTTCGTACACTGGGAATAAAAAATCGCAGTCAGGATAATCATTTACCAGCTCTTTTAAAAGAGATGTAAAATGACCTTTCTGCCGTTCGCCGGGAAGGGTACAGCCATAGCATTCCATAGTGTCAGAATCAGTAAAAAAAGCGATAAGAGCGGATAAGAGGCGTTCATTTTCATATAATAAACAGCAGATGCACTCTTCCTCCAAAGGAAATGAGAAAGAGATATGATCGTATTTATTGCAGGTTTCCTGTAAAAGACGGAGGTCTTTTGTCAAACGGGCATCTGGTGTATTTGTTCGGATAAGATTCATGGTTTTACTCCTGGTTTGTTTTCGTATAGTATAATACAATAAAATAGTAAAATTCAATCAAATATTTTCCATATTGCTGATTGTCTCTTTGAAATATGGGTGATAGAATAAACACATGTAAAGCAGTTGGAGGGATCAAATTGAAAAAGAGAGAAGAAATACCAGTTTGCGACACCTGGAACCTGGCGGACATACTGCCGTCTGAGGAGGCCTGGGAGGATTTATTCCACGAAACAGAACGCTCGCTTTCAGGTTATAAAAAGTTTGAAGGACATCTGGCCCAGTCTGGCGAGATGCTTTTTTCCTGTCTCAAATTTGATGAAGAGGTGTCATTAAAGATTGAGACTTTGTTTGTATATGGAAAACAAAAATCTGACGAAGACACGGGGAATGCCAGATACCAGGGATTGTCATCAAAAGCCAGGGCATTGTCCTATCAGGCTGCTGGTTTATCATCCTATATCATACCTGAGATCTTAACCATATCCGAAGAACTGTTAAAAGAATACCGTGAAGCAGTTCCTGAGCTGAACCGCTATAACCGCACCTTTGAAGTGATATTAAAAAAGAAAGCACACACACTTCCGGCAGCCATGGAAGCGCTGCTTGCCGGTTCTATGGAAGCGACCTCCGGCTCATCGGAAATTTTCAATATGTTTAATAATGCTGATGTAAAATTCCCTGAAATTAAGGATGAGAACGGAAACACTGTAAAAATCAGTCATGGCAATTACGTTGCCCTTATGGAAAAACAGGACAGGGAAGTTCGAAAATCCGCATTTTATGGTCTTTATGGAGTATATAAGCAGTTTGGAAATACTCTGGCAGCTACCTTTTCTTCTAATGTGAAAAAGTCTGCATTTTACGCAACAGCAAGAAATTATCCCTCTGCCAGAGCCCATTCCCTGGCAGAAAATGAGGTTTCAGAAGAGGTTTATGATAATCTCATTAAGGCTGTCCGTGACGGGCTTCCATACCTACATGAGTATGTGGCATTGAGAAAGAAGGCGCTGGGAGTGGACACACTTCATATGTATGATCTCTATGTTCCCATGGTATCCAGGGAAGAACGGACCATTTCCTTTGAAGAGGCAAAGAATATGGTGCTTGAAGGGTTAAAGCCTTTGGGAGATCATTATCTGTCTCTGTTAAAAGAAGGTTTTGATCACCGGTGGATCGATGTGTATGAGAACGAAGGGAAACGAAGCGGTGCTTATTCCTGGGGAGTATATGGAGTTCACCCTTACGTACTTTTGAACTTTAATGGAACCCTTGACAGTGTCTTTACCCTGGCTCACGAGATGGGTCATGCTCTCCACAGCTGGTTTTCTGATAAAAACCAGACTTATGTGGATGCAGGTTATAAAATTTTTGTTGCTGAGGTTGCCAGTACCTGCAATGAGGCCCTGTTAATCAGACATCTTCTTGAGATTACAGAGGATAAAAAAGAACGAGCCTATCTGTTAAATCATTTTATGGACAGTTTCCGGGGTACTCTGTACCGGCAGGCAATGTTTGCGGAATTTGAAGACAAGGCCCACCGTCTTGCAGCACAGGGAGAGGTTTTGACATCAGAGACGCTGTGCCAGATGTATCATCAGCTGAATGCAGATTATTTTGGCCCTGAGATGGTGATTGATCCTGAAATCGACTTCGAATGGTCCAGGATACCCCATTTTTATACGCCGTTTTACGTTTACCAGTATGCTACCGGATTTTCCGCTGCAGTGGCGGTCAGCAGCCGGATTTTAGCAGGAGATGAGACAGCTATTAAAGGATATTATAAATTTTTAAGCGGAGGAAGTTCCATGCCTCCTGTTGAGCTTTTAAAGCTGTGCGGCGTTGATATGTCCACAGCAGAGCCGGTTAAAGACGCCCTTTTGGTATTTTCAGGCCTTTTGGAAGAGATGAAAAGCCTTATTTAAAAACTGATTTCCAGATAGAGGAGAGGGGGAGCAGGTATGAATCTGTATCAGATGATATTTAAGAGAAGATCCATTAAAAAATATAAGAAAGAACCGGTTCCGGAGCAATTAAAAAGGGATATTCTTTATTTTGGGGATTGTGTTTCAAGGTTATACGGCGATATACAGGTGAAGATGGAGATATGTGACAGTACGGAAGATGAACTCCCGTCAAAAGGCCTGTGGAAGGTAGATGCTCCTTATTATCTGATCCTTTATTCGGAGGAGAAAGAAGGATATCTTGTCAATGCCGGCTATGTGGCAGAGCCTGTTTTATTATATATGACTGGAAAAGGTCTTGGTACCTGTTATCTTGCCAATGCAAAGAGCTCAAAGCCGGCACCCGCTGGTTTTAAACAGGTTATAACCATTGCCTTCGGATATCCCAAAACACTGCTTTACCGGGATCCGGCAACTGCGAAGCGGATGCCCCTGAAGGAACTATGTGTATTTAAAGAAGAAGCAGGAGAATCCGTTAAAAATATATTAAAAGCGGTACGTCTCTCTCCATCAATTATGAATACCCAGCCATGGAGGTTTATTGTTTATCACGATAAAATATACGTATTTTCCTGCAGGGAGTTTTTGCCCTACCCTTATCTGGTCTCACTTCGGGAGATCAGTGTGGGGATCATGCTTTCCCATCTGACCATTGCAGCAGAAGAGATGTGGATCAACGTCAGCCTGGAAGCGGATAAGGCCATGGAAAAGAAATCATACAAAAGCGGCGCGTACGTAGCCACTGCATATTTGAAGGAATACAAACTATAATTAAGCCTCATGACAGTGGGAAAGAGAAGATGTGTAACAAAAATCTTCTCTTTTTTCACATTTGGACTTTCTTCAGATGGCAGAAGATGATAGAATGACACTGTTTGGCTACAATGGAGAAGTGAGGATAAATTCATGAAGCGGGAAATTGATATAAAAGAAATTTCAGATGGAAAATTGTATGACTTAAATGATATGGTAAAAGCGGACTGCAAAGACTGCGAAGGCTGTTCTGCCTGCTGCAAAGGGATGGGCAATTCCATTGTACTGGACCCTCTCGATGTATTCCGGCTGACAAAAGGGCTTAACTGCACCTTTGAAGCGCTCATTCAGAATCAGGCAGAGTTAAATGTTGTGGATGGAATTGTCCTTCCAAGTATCCGGATGGGAGAAGAGGGAGAGGCATGCGGATTTCTTGATCCTCAGGGCCGGTGCAGCATTCATTCGTTCCGCCCCGGAATCTGCCGTCTGTTTCCTCTTGGAAGAATTTATACAGAGGATGGTATCCGGTATTTTCTACAGATTTATGAATGCGTAAAAAAGAACAGAACCAAGGTGAAGGTACGCAGCTTTATGGACAATCCGGATGGGAAGCGATACGACAAATTTATTGCGGATTGGCATGATTTTTTAAAGAAAGCTGAAAATGAGATGGAAAAGCAGAATGATCCAAATTTTACCAGGGAGCTGAGCATGAATGTTCTGAAAATGTTTTATTTAACCCCCTATGAGAAAGAACAGGATTTTTATGATCAGTTTGGTAAAAGGCTTGAAGCCATAACTTTCTTATGATAGAATTGGTAAGATAAAGAAAAAACAGGGCGAAGAGAACCGAGGAGGAAAACATGATCAGGCAATTAATTGACAGAATTCAAAAAACAAATGCACCGGTTTGTGTGGGACTTGATCCAATGCTAAGTTATATTCCCGATCACGTAACAAAGAAGGCATATCATGAATTGGGTGAGACATTAGAGGGTGCTGCAGAAGCAATCTGGCAGTTCAATAAAGAAATTGTAGATCATGTTTATGATCTGATTCCCTCCGTAAAACCCCAGCTTGCCATGTATGAGCAGTTTGGAGTGGAAGGCTTAAAGGTATACGACAGGACAGTGAAGTACTGTCAGGAGAAGGGACTCCTTGTCATAGCCGATGGAAAAAGAGGAGATATTGGTTCCACATCTGCAGCCTATGCTATGGCTCATATCGGTAAAGTACAGGTAGGTTCTAAACGTCTTCCGGCGTTTCATACAGAATTTCTTACAGTCAACCCCTATCTTGGAACAGACGGCATTGCTCCCTTTGTTGATGTATGCAAAGAAGAGGACAAAGGTCTGTTTGTACTGGTTAAAACCTCCAACCCTTCCAGCGGGGAATTTCAGGACCGCCTGATAGACGGCGCACCTCTTTATGAACACGTAGCGAAGAAGGTGGTGGAATGGGGCGCAGACTGTATGGATGGAACCTACAGCAACGTGGGTGCAGTAGTAGGCGCCACATATCCGGAGATGAGCGCTGTATTAAGAAAACTGATGCCAAACACTTATTTTCTTGTACCTGGCTACGGAGCGCAGGGAGGAACTGCTGAGGATTTAAAACCATGTTTTAATGAAGATGGCCTTGGGGCAATCGTGAATTCTTCAAGAGGCATTATCGCCGCCTATAAACAGGAAGCATATAAGAAATTCGGTCCCGGGCATTTTGGAGAAGCTTCCAGACAGGCCGTGATTGATATGGTTTCTGATATTAACCGGGTGTTATAGGGGGAAATCATGGGAAAAATTAAAATCACTGCATCTGTTGCCAGCCAGGTTATGCTTGCAGACGGTGTGTACAGCATGTGGATCGACGCGAAGGAAATTACTGACCAGTCAATGCCTGGACAGTTCATCTCCGTTTATACAGGGGACAGCTCAAAGCTGCTTCCCCGTCCTATCAGTATTTGTGAGACTGACCGGGAAAAAGGTCTTTTAAGAATTGTTTACCGCATAGCAGGAAAAGGAACCGATGAGTTCTCCCGTTATCGGACTGGTGACCCGGTTATTATTATGGGACCTTTAGGCAATGGATTTCCGCTGGAAGCAGGGATCTCCGGGAAAAAGGCACTGTTAATCGGAGGAGGTATCGGAATACCTCCCATGTTAGAGCTGGCAAAGAATCTTTCCTGTACAAAACAGATGGTTCTGGGATACCGGGACGAGTTGTTTCTAAATGAAGAGTTTCTCCCCTATGGGGATACGTTTCTTGCAACAGAAAGCGGGACTGCAGGAACTAAAGGCAATGTTATGGATGCGATCAGAGAGCATGGCTTACAAAGCGATGTGATTTTTGCATGTGGTCCGACTCCCATGTTAAAGTCTTTAAGGGCATATGCTTTGGAACATCATATTGAATGCTATCTTTCCCTGGAAGAGAAGATGGCATGTGGAATCGGAGCCTGTCTCGCCTGTGTGTGCAAAAGCAGTGAGAAAGATGACCATTCCATGGTTCATAATAAAAGAGTCTGCAAAGACGGACCGGTATTTAAGGCTGAGGAGGTTGAATTCTAGATGAATATGAAAGTAAATCTTGCCGGTGTTGAATTAAATAATCCGGTCATGACAGCCTCAGGTACTTTTGGTTCCGGTGAAGAATACAGCGAGCTTGTGGATTTAAACCGCCTGGGTGCAGTCGTGACAAAAGGAGTTGCCAATATTCCCTGGGCAGGGAATCCCACTCCCAGAATTGCAGAAACTTATGGCGGAATGATTAATGCCATCGGACTTCAAAACCCTGGTATGGATGTATTTATACAGCGGGACATTCCATTTTTAAAGAAATATGATACTAAAATCATTGTCAATGTCTGCGGAAAGACCACGGAAGATTATATTGAAGTGGTGGAGCGGCTTTCGGATGAACCGGTGGATATGCTTGAGATTAACATTTCCTGCCCCAATGTAAAGGAGGGCGGAATTGCATTCGGCCAGGATCCAAAAGCGGTGGAGGCCATAACAAGAGAAGTGAAGAAGTATGCAAAACAGCCTGTCATTATGAAGCTCAGCCCCAATGTAACGGATATTACTGTTATGGCAAAAGCTGCAGAAGCAGGCGGGGCAGATGTCTTATCCATGATTAATACCCTGACTGGAATGAAGATCGATGTAAACCGCCGTACATTTGCAGTGGCCAATAAGACAGGCGGGTTATCCGGTCCTGCAATTAAGCCGGTTGCAGTGCGCATGGTTTATCAGGCAGCGTGTGCGGTTAAAATACCCATTATCGGAATGGGTGGAATTATGACTGCTGAGGATGCACTTGAATTTATACTTGCAGGAGCAACCGCTGTTTCTGTAGGAACTGCCAACTTTGTTAATCCTTATGCGACCACGGAAATTATTGCAGGTATTGAAGATTATATGATAAAATATCAGATAGAAGACATCAGAGAACTGATCGGTGCAGTACGATAACGGAACGGTTTTTGAATAGAGAGGACAGAAAGATGGAACAGTATAAGCAGGAGTTTATAGATTTCCTGCCTGTCCATTTTTTATAGACCTCGTGAATGCCCTCAAATGCTTGGTTTTACAGGCTTTGAGGGCATTTTTAATTTGAGAGGAAACTATCGTAACTTATCGTAAAATGGTGTAATTTGATGAAAAAAGTGTGTAGTAAAGTGTGTAGTAATTCGTAGGAAGGATACGCCAAATATCAAGAGTGGCAGTGAATTCGTCCATGTGTTTGTAGAGATACAGATGCATGGACATTTTTTATTTTGGTTACCGGCACAGATGCTGGAGAAAGAGAGGATTTTATGACAGAGAAGATTAGAGAATACAGTATGAACGGAGCATTAATTATTGGAGTAGACAACGGCTACGGAAATATGAAAACAGCCAGGAGATGCTTTAAGACAGCAATTGCAAAGTATGACAGCGCACCTGTGTTAAGCAGAGATTATATCGAGTACGACGGTGGATATTATGTCATTGGAGAGGGAAGAAAGGGTTTTGTGGCAGATAAGCAGACTGATGACGACAATTATGTGCTGACACTTGTGGCTATTGTAAAGGAACTGGAAGCAAGAGGAATGACAGACTCTGTAAACAGGGCAAGGATTCATCTTGCAGCTGGGCTTCCTCTTAAATGGGTGCAGGCACAGAGGGAGGACTTTAAGAGATATATGCTTAGAAACAGCAGTGTGGAGGTCGGCTATAAGGACAGACTTTATTGTATTGAGTTTGCCGGATGTACGGTTATGCCGCAGTGTTACTCGGCAGTGACAGAGAATCTGAAGGATTTTGCAGGCGTAACGCTTCTTGCAGATATTGGAAACGGCACCATGAATCTGATGTATCTGAATAACGGTAGACCAATGGAAAGCAAGGCATGGACCGAGAAGCTTGGCGTGTTCCAGTGCTTTCAGAAGATTCACAACATGGTGCAGGACAAGACGGGGGACAATCTTATGGACGATGTAATTGATAATATTCTTCGTAGCGGGAAGATTGAACTGCCGGAGCCCCATGCATCCATTGTGGAAAAGGCAATTTGTGACTATGTGGAGGAGATTTTCCAGAAGCTTCGTGACCATGAATATAATGAGAAGCTGATGAAGGTTTACTTCATGGGTGGTGGAGCAAGACTGGTAGAGCAGTTTGGGAATTATAATCCGGACACCACCATTTTTAATCATGATATTCGTGCTAATGCCAAAGGATACGAGTATTACTGCTATATGCTTTTAAGACATCAGAGCAAGTCAGGCAGAAGGTAGGTGAGGCAATATGACAAAGCAGTACAGGAATCACAACATTCGTTTCAATATGACGGATGAGGGAGGAGTGCGGGCGTGGGAACGCCTGCATTCCGAAGAGGTAGAACAGAGCTTTAAGTCGCAGAACGCGTTTGTGGTGGCGGCTATCAATGATTATTATGAAAGGCATCTTTCCAAGAAAAACGATCCCTATCTTGAAAGCAGGGAAAAGGAGGATGCTTTTGCAGACAGGCTGGTGCAGACTGTGGAGCAGAAACTGCTTTCCAATCTTCCGGCACTTGCAGCCATGTATCAGATGCAACAGCAGGCATTCTTTCAGGCGGGACTACAGGCTGGTGGGATAATGTCTTATCCGTATCAGCAGGGGAATCCGCAGGTTGTGACCCCGTCGGCAGGAAAGTCATTGATGGAACAGGAAAGTGTCTGTGAGCAGACAAAAGATTCCCGGGAAGAAGAAATGCCTCAGCCGGAAGAGAATGAGTTTCTTGATTACTCGTTTGGTGTGTAATTTTTTGAAAAGGAGTTGATATTATCATGGAAACGGGATATACTAACAGTGTAAGGAAAGTAAGGAATGCATTACATTTTAAAGGAGGTTTTAATATGGAACTTGCTAAAGTAACATCAAAAGGTCAGGTAACAATTCCGGTAGAGATTCGTAGAAAACTTGGGATAAAAAACGGCGATAAAGTGCTTTTCATGGAAGAAGGTGGTCGTATATATATGATGAATTCCTCGATGGATGCGTTTAGGGAGGCACAGAGAGCATTTTCCGGAGAAGCACAGCAGGCTGGATTGAACAGCGAAGAAGATGTAGTCCGGATGATTAAAGAACTCAGGCAGGAAAGCGTGGTGAAGTAAATGCGGATAATGCTTGATACAAATGTGTTGATTTCAGCGTTACTGTTTCCGAGTCAGAAGTTCAATTCCATTATGGAATATATCTTTGCGGAACATGAATTGGTGCTTTCTTCATATGTAGTGGAAGAATTAAAAAGTGTAGTACGCAGAAAGTTCCCGAAAAGAGAAGCTGACATTGAAAGACTTTTATTTTTGATGAGCTTTGAATATGTCTACACACCAGATGAGATTGACCAAGAATTATTTGAAATTCGTGATGTGAAGGATTATCCGGTCCTTTTTACAGCTATTATTGAAGATGTGGATGTTCTTATTACAGGTGATAAGGATTTTTCTGATATTGTAATAGAAAAACCTGAAATTGTAACACCAGCAGAATTTGTGGAGCGGTATTTATAGCCGATGTACATTTGTACAATTACTAAAGTGAACATCGGCTACATTCCAGGGCACAATTGCGGCAAAGACAGAAAACTCACCATCCCCTTTGCAGATGGTGAGTTTTTCTGTCCGGGGGTCTCGGGGGCGTAGCCCATGAGCAGGTAGCACCGATGGTGAAGACAATGAGGAGAAAATAAAATCGGGGTGCCGTAAGGCACTCTGATTTTATTTTTGACGATTTGGCAAGCCAGCGGTACTACCTGCCTATATACTCCCACCACATCGCAAGAAAGCCGAAAGGTTTGTTCGGATAGTAAAGTGCGATGTGGGAAAGTTGACTGAAGCGTAAAGCGGAAGGAAACTTTCGTCTGGAAAATGCGTCTTTTGCATTTGCCGGACATAGTGGGAGTATGTGCCCTGCTGACAGAGCAATGCTTAAACAAGGCTACAGAAAATAACATAAGTAGACGCACATGATACCAGTTCTAGCAGATATGGTAGCTGTCATAGATACAGAATGCGATATATATGTAACTAGCAGGCTACAAGGAATGCAAAAGCATAGCCACAACAGGAGAATCACAGGTATTTTCATCGTAATATTACAGAAAGTAGATAGAATGTAGCTGCAATCACACAAAAAAGTAGCCATCACAACCAAAACTGAATACAGAACAACACAAAAATGAAGCCATAAAACCAATAGACGAAAATGCAGGAATGCAGATTCAACCAGACAGTTTTGTGGCTTTTTTAATGCTCTAAATCGCAATTATGCAATTTGGAACATTGAAACAACTAACCAGAAAGGTATCAAAAGAAGATTCCTTTCATCACAGATAACAAGGAGGACTATATGGCAAACAGAACAAGAGACGAGGTAATCTATACCCGTGTTGACCACACTCTGATGCGTGAATTTGAGAAGCAAAAGTCAGAGAGTGGTTATAAAAGCAACGCAGATTTCATTGACTATCTGCTTCGGGTGAATCGAGGCAAGCAGATTGACGGAGTAACATTAAAGGAATTCACAAAAGTCATGAATGACGTATCATATGAATTAAAGAAGCAAGGCGTGAACATCAACCAGATGGCAAGAAATATCAATGCTTATCCAGACCTTGCAAGCAAAACATCTTTTGATTTTTATCAGAGAAAATATCAGCAACTAGAAAATACAGTATTAATGCTATACGAAAAGGTGGTGAGTTAGATGCCAGTATATGGAAATGTAAATGTAAAATATGCTCCATGCAAATCCGTAGCACAACTTCACAGTGCTGCAGATTATATCCTGGGACAGAAGAAAGAACAGTTAAGTGCGGGCATTATTAAGACCGAGCCAGAGTTATACAATGCCTTTGGTTGCAACCGTGATAATTTTGCCAACAGCCTGCTGATGACAAGAAAAATGCATCAGAAGAAGTACAGCCGATTCTTGCCAAAGGATATTCTTGCACAGAAGCTGTCCATATCCTTCCACCCAGAGGATAATGATAAGCTGACCTATGCGGATGCATACAGCATGGCAGAAGATTTTGCTCATGAATTCTTCTGGAAGAAAGGATTTGAGGTACTATTTGCAGTTCATGTAGATACAGAGCATGTGCATGTACACTTTCTGGTCAGTAACTGTAATCAGAAGGATGGTTCTTCTTTCCGGCGAGGACCGAAGGAACTGGTGGAAATGTCGCGATACTTTGGGGAACAGTGCCAGCGACGTGGCTTGACACATTCCATCCGTGACAGTTTCTATAATCATGATAAGACTAGAGATGAACGAACTTTTGCAGAAATGCAGATGAAAAAGCGTGAAAAACTGTCTTTCAAGGATGAGATGAGGATATTCATCCGACTAGCCATGAATGATCCGACAACACAGACCTTAGATGATGTGGTAAGTATGTTACAGAGAACTTACCATATGAATATCAGACTAAAAGGGAATACCATCAGCTACGCACTTCCATACCGAAGCAAAGGTGGAAAAGTGCAGGCGGTAAGAGGAAGTAAGCTGGGAGCCAGGTTTACTGTAGCAGGCATTAAGGAATACCTGAAACAAAAGAAAAAAGAAAAATGGTTTGAATATACAAGAACGGAGCAGGACATCGAGCATTCCAGCCAGTCTGTGAAAGACTATTCTAAATGGGAAGATGATGAGACGGATAAAGAAAAGGATTATAGAAAAGAGAGCGAGCAATCTTCTAAGACTCAAGAAGAACCTGAGGTGATGCAAGTTACCCCGTATCAAGCCTATGATGAGTTCCAGGAAAAACATGAAATTCCAGAGAATGATGATACCATCTTTTACGGTGCTGCATTTGATGATTTCAATAAAGAATGGCAAGGTGTTGGTACCAGTAATTCTGATACGTCAGGAATGTCTGGCAATCATGCAGATGCACTTGAGGAGACACTGGATATCCCAGTACCATCTGAATATCGCAAGCTTTCCCTGACAGAACGTGCAAAGCTCCTTCCACCACCATCTGATGACCGGATGGAAGAATTAAACAAATATATGGAACGAATGGGATATACGGAGGAATCTATGCAGGGAATTCGGTATAAAATGAGTGTCTTTGATGAATTTAATGATGAATATGATGCACGAGTAAAATATGCAAGAGAACGTCGATCAGAGGAGTATGAAAAAGAACAAGAAAAACAGCAGATTGTTACACTGACACACAGAAATGGGAGATAGAGGTAGAAAGCTTATTTTTTGAAATACCCCTATCTACAAGATGCTTGAAAATTTAAGCATCATTGTTCGAAAATTTAGGCAACATAATGTTGAGGTTTGAACACAAATGTGGTAAACTAAATAAAGATTTCCATAATCCGTGAAACTCATATAAAAAATATGTATTGGAAACCACATATTTTAACGGGTTGATTAGTTTTTTGTTCTATGTTTCAAAATCACCCAATGGGTGAAAAAATTATTGATTTTTCTAAGCAATCCATGCCGATATTTGGTAAAATAAAAGCATCAAATATAGAGGTGATTGTTATGAAAAAATTAGTTGTAGAATTCTCCGAAGAACGCCTAATTACACCAAGTGGTCTTTCTCTTGTTGGTTCTATGTTAGGCAAACGTGACTTTGCAAAGAAATGTAACCGTATGTCTGTTTCAGCAAAACGTTCTCAGCCACAAATCAAAAATGGAGATATTCTATTGACATATATTGGTCTTCTCTGTCAGGGTAAAACAGAATATGAAGCTGTCCATGAAATGATGGATGACCCTGAATATTACAAAATGGCACTTGGAATCGCTTATGCAATTCCATCGGCTGAAACACTTCGCCAACGAATGGATGATATTGGTTCTTCGTTGCGAGATACCATTCTGCAAGCCAATGTTGACATGTTCAAAACGTATAACATCCGACCAACGGCACTTGAAAATGGCTATGTTCCAGTTGATATAGACGTAACTCCTTTTGATAATTCCAAGACTTCAAAAGAAGGTGTTTCTAGAACCTATAAAGGTTATGATGGCTATGCACCAATGATGGAATATATTGGAACAGAAGGTTTTCTTGTTAACTGTGAGCTGCGTGAAGGAAAACAGCACTGTCAGAAACATACACCAGAATTTCTGAAAGAAACTCTGCAATTATGTCATCAGTTGACAGATGCACCACTGCTGATCCGTCTCGATTCTGGGAATGATGCAGCGAAAAACCTGGGTATCTTAATTGAAGATGGCTCCTGGTTTATTGTGAAACGAAATCTTCGCAGAGGTGAAAGCAAAGATGACTGGATTTCGCTTGCAAAAGAATGCTGTAAAGATATTCGCAATCCTCGTGACGGAAAAGAAGTCTATGTTGGTTCCTCTTGGAAGGATGTTACCTACACAGATGATGAAAACAACGATAAAACAATGTGTATGCGTATCGGCTATGAAATCATAGAACGAAGTATTGATAAACATGGGCAGTTTCTTTTGCCAGCCGACATAGAAGCAAACACATGGTGGACAAATTTAGGTGCCACAGATGATGAAGTAATTGCCTTATATCATGCACATGGTGAATGCGAACATTATCACAGTGAAATCAAAACTGATATGGATGTAGAACGTCTTCCATCTGGTAAATTTGAAACAAATGAGCTTGTTTTGGAGTTAACCATCATTGCATACAACATTTTAAGAATGATAGGGCAGGAATCATTAAAGAGCAAGAAAGCACCAAAGACAAAACATGTTGTAAAACGACGCCGTCTGAGAACAGTAATAAGCAATCTGATTTTGATTGCAGGACATATAACATCGCATGCCCGAAAAGTAGTCCTTGCGCTCGGATGTAGTAACACATGGCGGTATGTATTTATGGATCTGTTTCAAAAATTTGCATTGGCATAACGGATAAATAACAGAAGCCACTATGTGGCTTATTAAGAGACGGATAATTTGTGAACGTCTGCTTAATAAACGATATTTGAAAGCAGGCAAGCGCACAATATACACTTCTTTCGAAGAGAACAATACACTTTGTGCGACTTGCTATGATTAATCCGTGAGTTTCACGGATTCAGGTATTAGGAAGTATTTCTGCAGGACCTATCTATGCGGCATTCCCAATTAGTAAGCTAATGTTGAAAAAAGGTGCCAGCATTACAAATATTGTAATTATATTAAGCTCATGGGGTGTTATAAAAATACCTATGCTTGCAAATGAAGTGAAATTTTTAGGCATTAAATTTATGGGAATACGTTGGGTGCTAACTGTAATTTCGATTTTTACTATGGGATATTTTATGGCATTATTTGTAAAAACAAGAGATCTGCCTAAACCAGAAATGGAAAGTAAAGAAAGAATACTCACAATAAAACAAGAATATTGCATTGGCTGTGGTGTTTGTGTGAAATTATTACCTGAGTATTACGAAATTAGGGATAATAAAGCTTTTGTAAAGCAAGATCCAAAAGAGAAATCGCAAATCGCTGTTATTGTGAAAATGGCAGATAAATGTCCTACAAAAGCAATTGTAGTGGGGCAATCTGAATAACGAGAGGAGGTAAAGGATATGAAGTATGTAGGAGCAATAATTCGTGGAATATTTTTGATTGGATTCTTAATATTAATTGCAAATGGAAAAATGATGCTATGGTTGGGACTGTTTGCCATAAGTCTTTTAGTAGCAATGTTTTTTGGAAGAGTGTATTGTGGATATGCATGTCCTATGAATACTGTTATGATAGGTGTCGAATGGTTTTCAAAAAAGTTAAAAATCCAAACAAATAAGACACCCAAATGGCTGCAGTCTGGGAAAATTCCGTGGCTTACATTAACTTTTAGCATTGCATTGATGATTTCTATGAAAAGAGTTTGGCAGATTAACTTACCTATTTTACTTATTTGGTTATTTATTTCCATCTTTATGACTTTAAGATATAGGCCCTATGTGTTTCATAATTTACTATGTCCTTTTGGTATTCTTCAAAAAACATTTGGTAGATTTTCAAGATATTCCAAGAATGTAGATAGTAATAAATGCGTTGGATGTAAACTTTGTGTAGGTGTATGTCCAACAGAGGCGATAAAAGTAAATAATGAAAAAAAGGCAAAGATTGACACGGCTTTGTGTTTGCAGTGTACTAATTGCAGTCAGGTATGTCCTAAAGAAGCGATTCAATACAATAAATTAAAACAATAAGAAATACAAGACCAGCTATGAAAAGTCAACCATAAATTAACAAAAAAATGTATTTATATTTCTGACCGAAAAAAGGCTGACTTTAATAAAGCCAACTAAGGCTCATTTTAAAAATTTATGTAAAAGGTCAGATTTTAATCAAGCTTAAATTCGACGTTGTCTGTGAGCATCTTATATATGATGCGAACTAGCTTCCCGGCACAATGGCCTAAGGCATTGTAATGGGACTTTCCTTCAGAGATTTTTTGATCATAGTAATCTTTAAAGGTTTTATTGTTTCTGACAACGTTATGTGCAGCGTTCACCAGAGCAAATCTTAGAGGACGAGAGCCTCTTTTAGACATCTTGGTGTGGCTGGCATTGAAGTTACCTGACTGATAGACAGTAGGATCAAGACCAGAGAATGCAAGCACTTTTGAAGGGTTAGAAAAGCGTGTTATATCGCCAATCTCGCCCAGTATCATTCCTCCATTGATAAAACCAATGCCAGGAATTGTCATGATGACAGAATCCAGTGAAGTAACAATCAGCTCCATCTGAGATTCTACATCCTTAACTTGGCTATCCAGTAACTCAATCAGATCAATGGTCTGGGTTATCTGAGTAGATATAGAACTGTCGTTGCTACCGACAGACTTCTGTGCCAGAATCCTTAATTCAGTTGCAGAATCCTTCTTAAAATGTCCGTGTGAGGTAGTTTCAAGAAGATGTGACAGATGGGTCATATGCATAGAAGCAACCGCATCCGGTGTTGGTGCTTCTTTTAAAACAGCGTATACAGATTTCTGATGTATGCCAGATTTAAAGAAGTACTGCAATTCAGGGAAAGCCTGATCGACATAGGATGTAAGCTGAATCTTAGCCTGTGTACGTTTCTTAATGATCTTCATACGGAAACGACCTAATTCCTTTAAATGCATGAGAGAAATATCATACTGGGAATAGAGGCGGTGAGGATTCATCATCAAAGTTTTAGCAATAATAAAAGTATCTACCTTATCAGTCTTCGTTTTACGAATGTTGTTTTTTCGCATAGTAGAAGTCTGAATAGGGTTTATGACACAGACCTTGTAGTGATGATTAACAAGGAATTCAACAAGGTTGTTGCCATAATGGGCCGTTGATTCAAGACCTATGATGAGTTCGTCAGAATCGAAGGAATCGAGCTTCTGAGCGAGCAGATGGAAGCCATCATAGTCATTTGTAAATTTGAACGGTTGAAGCATTATTTCACCATCTGAAGATAAGGCAGAGGCAAAATGGTTGAGTTTGGCAATATCAATGCCTACATAAATCATAAAAGCTCCTTTCTGAGTGTTGACACTGTGACAATTCCACTGGTGTTTACCCTCATAGACTTGATTGAAATAAGTGCTCTGACAGGGATAACCCATTGGCACATCCAGCTTATAAATGATTCAGATAAAACCGTGGCAATACACTCCCTCAAGTAGTTGGACTACAGGAAAAAAATCTAAAGTCCACAGCATCTGAATGTATTATAATTCACTAATAAAAAGAAAGGAAAGTATGTGTTTAGCTTCTATAAACATCATACAAGAGAAAAAATGAAAACAATCGTAGTATATCAGAGTTCTACAGGATTTACCAAACAGTATGCACAGTGGATCGCAGAGGATTTAAAGTGTCAGGCCGTTAGTCTAAAGGAAGTATCAGAACAGGCGATCCGAGAAAATGAATGCATTATTTTTGGAGGCTGGATCATGGGAGGCATGATCAATGGATTAGATAAAGTATTAAAAATGAATCCAAAGCAGTTGGTCGTGTTTGCAGTAGGTGCCTCACCAGAGAAGTTGACCGATACTGCAGAGATGAAAAAGCAAAATCATATCGAAGACAAAGAACTTTTTTATCTGGTCGGGGGCTTTCGCTTTTCGGAACTTAACTTTATGATAAGGGCAATGCTAAAGACCATGAAAAAATCAGCTGCAAAGAAAGAAGATAAGACACCACAGGATCAATTCATGGCAGATACGCTGGGAACTTCATTTGACAATTCAGACCGGACATATATTACACCATTAGTTACATGCGTAAAGGAAAAATAAAACACCTCTTGACTCTTCCCTAAGGGGAGGCTGTAGCATGACACTGTACCAATAAAGACAGCTTTGAAATGGAGAGTGAAAAACATGTTACAACAGGAAAAAATAATGATTCGGGGATTATGTCAGAATAATTTGAAAAATGTATCCCTTGATATTCCAAAAGGGAAAATTGTGGTATTTACAGGGGTGTCCGGTTCTGGAAAATCAAGTATCGTATTTGATACGATCGCAGCGGAAAGCCAGAGGCAGATGAATGAGACGTATACCGCGTTTATCCGTGGCAGACTTCCAAAATATGAAAAACCAAAGGCTGAGCGGATTGAAAACCTGTCAGCTTCCGTTGTAATTGACCAGAGCAGGCTGGGGGGAAATGCAAGATCAACAGTCGGAACAATCAGTGATCTGTATTCTGCGCTGCGATTGCTTTTTTCCAGAATTGGCACACCGTATGTGGGAACGGCTTCTAACTTTTCCTTTAATGATCCAAATGGAATGTGCCCCAAATGTTCTGGACTTGGAAAAGTGGTAGAGCTCGATCTTAGCGGTGCCTTGGATGAGGAGAAATCCTGGAATGAGGGTATGGTCGATCTTCCTGTATTTCGTCCGGGCAACTGGTATTATAAGCAATATGTGGAATCTGGTCTGTTTGATCCGGACAAAAAGCTAAAAGATTATTCAGAAAAAGAACGGAATCTGCTTCTTTATGGAGCTTATGAAAAAGATGGAAAAAGAGTGGATAAACGTGTGGAAGGAATTTACACGCATTTATCCAGGCTGTTATTGAAACGAGACACATCAGGTTCAAGCGACAGCACACAGAAAAGGGTAGATTCCATGATTAAGCAGCGGGAATGCCCCATTTGTAAAGGGAGACGACTGAACGAAAAGGCACTTAGCTGTCTGGTGGGAGGATATAGTATTGCGGATATGTGTGAGATGGAATTTGTTCGTCTGCGTGAGGTTTTGGAGAAAGTTACGGATGAACGAGCACAGACCATTGTGCAGACATTGATAGCAACTCTGACCCGAATGATTGATATTGGACTGCCATATCTAAGTATGAACCGGGAATCATCATCTCTTTCCGGAGGGGAGGCACAGCGGCTAAAGCTGGTGCGGTATATGGGAAGTGCTTTGACAGGTATGACCTATATTTTTGACGAGCCCAGTACTGGAATGCATCCAAGAGATGTACACCGGATGACAAGACTCTTAAAAAGTCTGCGGGATAAGGGAAATACCGTGCTTGTGGTAGAGCATGATAAGGACGTAATTCGGATTGCGGATGAAGTGATCGATGTGGGACCACTGGCTGGACGAAACGGCGGAGAAATTCTGTTCCAGGGAAGTTATGAAGAACTTTTGATTTCCCAGACAAGGACTGGCGAAGCCATGCGGGAATGGACAGCAATCAAGCAAAAACCACGTATTCCAAGGGAATTCTTAACGGTACAGCATGCCACACTTCATAACTTAAAAGATATCACGGTCGGTATTCCACTTGGTGTACTAACGGTTGTAACAGGCGTTGCTGGTTCAGGGAAAAGTACCTTGATTCGGGATGTGTTTGCAAAAGAATATGAGGAGCGTGTCATATTGGTAGACCAGTCACCGGTAACAGCAACAGGACGTTCTACTCCAGCAACTTTTCTTGGTTTTTTTGATGAAATAAGAAAAGTTGTGGCAGCAGAAAATAAGACAGATGCATCTATGTTTTCTTTTAACAGTAAGGGTGCATGTCCAATGTGCAAGGGAAAAGGTGTTGTCGTAACGGAACTTGTGTTTATGGATCCGGTCGTTACGGTATGCGAGAACTGCGAGGGACAGCGCTATCATAAAGAAGCATTGTCCTATCGCTATCATGGAAAAAATATTGTGGATATTTTAAATATGACAGTGGATGAGGCAATTCCTTACTTTGCAGGAAATAAAAAGATAGAAAGACAGCTTGAGGCGATGGCAGAGGTCGGTCTATCTTATCTTTCGCTTGGACAGCCACTTTCGACATTATCAGGTGGAGAACGGCAGCGAATCAAACTGGCAAAGAATCTGAATCAGAAGGGGAATATCTATGTATTAGATGAACCGACCACAGGCCTTCATGCTTCGGATGTAAAATATATTATGCAGCTTCTCGAAGGTTTCATAAAAAGGGGAAATACAGTAATTGTAATCGAGCATAACTTAGACGTTATGAAACAGGCAGATTATATCATTGATATTGGACCAGATGGAGGAAGCGGAGGCGGAGAAGTTGTTTTTACGGGAACGCCAGGAGACATGATTGTACAGTCAGACACCATTACAGCCAGATATTTAAGAAGGGACTGTGAGGAGATGACGACAGTGCAGGCATGTTGAGGGAGGAATTATAAATGGGAGAATATTATAAGATGGATCAGGGGCATTCCTGTGAGAAAAAATCACAGGATACCCTGTATAAGATTGGAATGTTTGCGGCAATGAACCGTGTCACGATCAAAGCACTGCGGTATTATGATGAACAGGGATTGTTAAAGCCTGCCTGCGTGGAAGAGAATGGTTACCGTTATTACCTGCTTAGCCAGTGCGCAGATTTACACCAGATTTTAGCATTGCGGAACATGGAATTCTCTATTGAGGATATCAGGCAGATTCAGGCCGGCAAGCCGGAAAAAGAATTATTGCAGAAGAAAAAACAACAGATTTTAAAAGAAATAGCGGAACTGACAGCAAAACTTGCCCAGGTCGAGAGCTATCTTTTAGAGGAGCAGGTCGATTCCGCCACACACGTGTTGATTAAGAGCATTCCGGAAGTGATTGTGGCAAGTATGAGAGTTACGGTGGAAAACTACAATGCGCTTTTTGAGTTAATGCCACAGATGGGAGCGGAAATGGAGCGACTTGGATGTGAATGCGCGATGCCGGAATACTGCTTTACTCAGTATTTAGAACCGGGATATAAAGAGGAACAGATTTTAATCGAGACCTGCGAAGCGGTAACCGAATTAAAACAGGATTCAAAACTGGTATCATTTCAGAAACTTCCAGAAATCAAAGAAGCAGCCTGTATTTTTCATAAAGGTTCTTATGACACCTTTCCACGCTCCTATGCAAAGGTTTTGAAATTCATCGAAGAGAATGGATATGAGATTTGTGGAAATATCAGGGAATCTTATATGGATGGGGTTTGGAACAAGGACAAGGAAGAGGACTGGCTGTCTGAAATCCAGATTCCGGTACACAAAATAAAATAAAAAAATAATTGATAAAAATTATCTTGACAGCATATTGGAACAATGCTATACTTCAACTCATAAAACATTTGACTAAATTAGTCAAAAGCACTTGAGGCAGACGAAGGAGTCCGGAAGGGACGACTTTGTCTGCCTTTTGTTTTATAAAAAGTTGATGCGCATAAGAGTTGTATAAAGGGGAAGATACAATGAAAAGTTTGGAAAAAATAAAAGATTTAACAGAAAACCAATGTAGGGTAATTGATACTTTATTAAAAAAAGGTGATATTACCAAAAATGAAATTGCAGAAGCACTAGACATGAAATTGACCTCACTAAATAACATTCTTTATCCAATGAAGGAGCAGGGAATCGTAATAGAAACAGTGCAGGGACAGCCAAATGGAGGAAGAAGACCAACACTATACAGCATCAATCAAAATGATTATCTGGTGATTGGAGTGGATATCTCAATTCTTTATGTAAAAGTAATTTTGGCAAACATCAAAATGGAAATTTTATATAAGGAAGACTTTGGAATGGATGAGACCTGTACACCAGAGAAAACAATGGAACAAATTGCTAAGATTATTAAGAAAATCAAGAAGAAATTTGATTCAGATGGTGAAAGACTGTTGGGAGTTGGAATTGGAACGGTTGGACCGTTAAGAGCAGAAGATGCAGTCCTGTTGGAGAATCAAGATTTTTATGCAGCAGGATGGAAAAATGTAAGGTTAAGGGAAATGCTTGAAAGTAAGATCCAGGATGAAGTTCAGGTAGCAAATGGAGTCAACTGTGCAGCATTGCTTGAATATTTATATGGAAGCGGAAAGAACCACAAGAATATAGGTTATTTTAACTGTGGTATGGGAATACGGGTCGGAACCATTGCTTCTGATAAAATTATCCGTTCCCTAAACGATGAGGAAGAAGCATTTTCAAAGATGCAGCTATTTCTTCCAACAGGGAAACAAAAGAGTAATTACATTGAGGATTACATAACCATAAAAGCCATCAATCGAAAGTATATGGAATTGATTCCAGTAGATGTGTCTGGAGGAGAGAACAGTCTTCCACTATTTATGAAAATTGTGGGTGAGGCAGAAAAAGAGGATGGCATAGCAAGGCAGGTCATCGATGAAGCAGCAGAAATCATGGGAATCGGATTATCGAATTTCATTCGTCTGCTGGATATAGATTTGATTATTATGGGAGGACCGTTGGTGCGCAGTTGCCCAAGATATTATGAAAAATGCGCCAAAGTTGTGGCAGGAAACATCAATGATAAAAAGACACAGTTTGAAATGCTTGGAAAATTTGGAAATGATGGAATTGCTTTAGGAGCAGCGGTGATGTTAGTCGAAAACTTAATTGGTGATAGCTATTAAAATTTTCATATATGAAATATTTTTTGAAAGGAGGAATGGAGTCAGACATTTCTAAGGATTGGTGATTGTTGACAGAACATAGAAAACAGGACAAGACAGGAGGACATTTATTATGAAAAAACTTATTTCGGTACTATTGATGCTATGCATGACATTTTCATTTGCAGCATGTGGAAATGCCACAGATTCTAGTTCAGCAGACACTGGCTCGGGAGTTTCTGGAAAAGTAACAATTGCAATTGGTTATCAGACTGTTACCTCACAGACCTGGGGACCACTCATTATGAAAAACAAAGGATTTCTTGAGGAGGAGCTGGCTGCAAAATATCCAGATACAGAATTTAGTATAGACTGGCAGAATGCACAGTCAGGACCGCCACTTACGAATAATATGATTGCTGGAAAATTACAGTTTGCGGTCATGGGGGATATGCCGATCTTAACGAATGGCGAAAAAGGTCAGACTGAACAGAATTATTCATCCGTATTTATCGGATTTGATGGAAAAGGAAAAGATGGTATGAATCAGGCAATTCTGATTCCGAATGAGTCAGATGTTACCTCAGTTGCTGATTTGGCAGGAAAAGAAGTCGCAACTCCAATCGGAGGAAGTGCACACAGAATGTTGCTTCTGGAATTAGAAAAAAATGGTGTTGCAGATCAGGTCAATATCGTAAGCCAGGATGCAACCGTTGGTTTAAGTAATATTGAGCAGAATAAAGTGGCAGCATTTTCAATCTGGGAGCCATTTGCAAGTCTTGCAGAGGAAGAAGGATACGGAAAAGTACTCGTTGGCGGTGAAGATACCGGGGTTGATTATCTTGATGGTATTGTCGCAGATAGAAAATGGGTAGAGGAACATGAGGACTATACGATTTGCTTTTTAAAAGCACTCATTCGTTCTCACCAGTTCATAGTAGAGAATCCAGAAGAAGCAGCAAAGATATTTGCAGAGGAGACAGGCTACTCAGAGAGTGTCTGTGCAACGATTGTAGATAAGGTAAGATTCGATACTGTTATTTATGATAAAGATGTTGAAACATTAAAGGGCAGCAAAGATTTCCTTGTAGAGATTGGCAGTATTAAAGATGTTGATTTGGAAGAGTTCGTGGATGACTCCTATTTAAGAAAAGCTTATGAGGAGTTGGAGATGACATATCCAAGCGACGAAGAACTGCAGGGCGACTGGCTTCCACTCGAATAATATAAGGAGGCAAAGCCTCTGCTCCTGTAGGGACAGTCGCATTTTGCTTCGCAATACAAGGAGGCTTTAATATGAAGAAAAAGAAATCTATTCAAATAGTAGATTTACTCTGTAAGGTGTTGTCCATTGTACTGTTTTTGATTATATGGCAAATCTTAGTTATGGCAAATGTGCAGCGACCGTTGATGTTTGGTAATTTACCGACACCGGTTCGTGTATTTCAGGCATTTGCAGAGCTGCTGGTGCAACAGGAATTTTATTATCATGTAGGGTACAGCTGTTTAAGAATTTTGATTGGATGCGGAATGGCACTTCCAGCCGGAGTGTTTTTCGGAATGGTAATAGGTATGACGCGCTTTGGAAAAAACTTTATTTTACCGGTTTTTGATATGCTCCGTCCAATTCCGCAGATTACATGGATTCCAATTTCCATTCTTTTATTTACAACAATTGAGGGTAGTATCATTTTTATAACCTTTATCGGTGCATTTTTCCCGATACTGGTCAACACGATTGCAGGAACAGAAACAGTAAGCCAGACATTGTTGGATGCGGCATACAGTATGCATGCAAAAAAAGGACAGGTCATCCGGTATGTATATTTTCCAAGTGCAGTACCTAACATTTTTACTGGATTATCCGTTGGAATCGGAACATCCTGGATGAGCGTTATTGCAGCAGAGATGATTTCCGGAAAATATGGAATTGGATACTTCACCTGGATGTCCTATAACCTGATGAATTACGCAGACACGATTGTAGGTATGATCACAATTGGAATCATTGGTCTGTTGTGCTTTGTTCTAATACGAAGAGTAGAAAGTATTGTACTTTCTTATCGAGAAAAGTAGGGAGGGATAACATGATTGAGTTACAAAAAGTCACCAAGTCTTTTCAGATAAAAGGCGGTGGAGAAAAAATCGTTTTGAACAGTCTTGATTTTACGATTGGTGACAATGAGTTTATGTGTCTTTTAGGTCCCTCTGGTTGTGGAAAAAGTACAATGCTCCGCTTGATATCAGGACTTGATAAAGCGACGAGCGGAAGTATCAAGATTGATGGAACGAAGGTCACGGAACCAAATAGGGAAAGCTCCTTTGTATTTCAGAATTACGCATTATTTCCGTGGATGACTGTGATTGAAAATGTTGAATTTGGTATGAAAATCAATAAAATGTTTTCCGCAAAGGAACGTCACGAACGGGCGATAGAGCATCTGGAATATGTTAATCTGATGGGATTTGAAAACAGTTATATTCATCAGCTTTCCGGTGGTATGAAACAGCGTGTTGCGATTGCAAGAGCGCTAGTCACAGAACCGAAGATTTTATTTATGGATGAACCGTTTGGAGCACTTGATACTTTTACCAGAATCAGTTTACAGGACTTATTGTTAGATATCAAGACAACTAGAAATGTCACAATCGTTTTTGTTACACACGATATTGATGAAGCCATTTATCTGGCAGATAAAATTGCAATTATGAATTCAAATACAGGTCTGATCAACAGCGTGATCAATGTAGATAAGCAGCAGACCAGAAACCGGACAGGAAGCGTTTTTAATGCATACAGAGATGTTATTTATAAAGAATTTAATCTGTGTAGCAACCTTAAGAAGGAGGATAAATTATGAAAGTAAAAACATTAACAGCAGACATTGTTATTCTAGGTGGAGGTAGTGCAGGTACGATTGCCGCAATCAAGGCAAAAGAAAAAAATCCGGATGCAAAAGTCATCATTATGGATAAAGGACCAATCGAAAGCTCCGGAGCAATCGGACGAGGCATGGATGCATTAAATATCATGGCTTCACCAGGCTATTCCACACCAGAAGATGTGGTAGAAGCATTAACAAAAGTTTCCGAAGGTGTCATTGATCAGGAGACGGCTTACGTACTTGGAGAAAAGAGTAAAGATGTTATCAAGGATCTGGAAGAATATACAAAACGTGAACCTGGTGATCTGTTCCCTACCGATAAAGATGGAAACTATGTGACCAATTATCTGCACCCAACCGATGCACCACTTTATCTGGCAATGGATGGTGAGGATATCAAGAGAGGTTTGGCAAGCCGTGTCAAAAAATTAGGTGTTGAGGTATTAAGCTTTACACCAGCAACCAAATTATTTACAACAGACGGTGAGATTTCAGGAATCTTTGGATTTAATATTCGTACTGGACAGGGCTACTTTATTAATACACCAACCGTTATCTTAACAGCAGGATGTGTTGGAAAATTTGGACTCCCAAGAGATGGATATCTTTCAGGTATCTATGAATTCCCAGGAAATACTGGTGAGGGATATGCGCTTGCTTATGAAGCTGGTGCAGAGATGGTAAACCTGGAATGTTTCCAGACCAACCTTTTAATGAAAGATTACAATGGACCAGCTTGTGGATATGTTGTATATCCAAGAGGCGGATACGGTGTTAATGCCGAAGGCAATAAATACTGGACACATGGTTACTGGTCAGGTGATATGTTCCTTGCAGTTTGGAAACAGTTCCAGGAAGGAAAAGGACCTATCTACTTAAAGATGGATCATCTTCCACAGAACACCATCAATGGTCTTGAAAAAGTTCTATGGGGAACAGAGCGTACTACCCGAGGCAAATTCCATTTAGACAGAAGTGAATCTTATCATTGCTGGGATTCAGTAGAACAGGGCTTAGAGGAAATCACACTGTGTAGTGGACATAGTATGTCAGGTATCAAAGTAGACAAGGATACCAAGACAACGGTCCCTGGATTATTTGCAGCAGGTGACTGTGCAAGTGTACCACATCAGTATCTGACAGGCGCTTTTGTATTCGGTGCAATTGCAGGACAGCAGGCAGTAGATTATGCGGCAACACATAAGGCAAAACCAGTTGGTGTAAACCTTGAGATTTTAGCAGAAGAGACAGAACGTCCATTGAAATTAGAATCCGGTCTGGCACCAAGCGATGTAGAATTTAAGCTTCGTGCACGTATTTCCCAGTATCTGACACCGCCAAAGAGCGATCCATTAATGCAGAAGATGCTATGGTGGTGCAAGAGAATCCGTGAGCAGGATATCCCAAGAATCAAGGTAAATGATTACCATGATCTGATCAAAGTAACGGAGATCAAGAGTATTTTAGTTTGTGCAGAGATGGCAGCACGTGCATCCTTATTCCGTACAGAGAGCAGATGGGGATTATCTCATTTCCGTTTGAGCTATCCGGCAAGAGATCCAAAATGGGATAGAAAACAGGTCGTAATCAAAAAAGTTGGCGGTGAAATGACATTGGAGGCAGTTGAAGTTCCTGCATTCAAATGGGATTTCCCAGAGTATCTTGAATACGAATATCCAAAGATGGAATTTGATATTGGAGAAGGTTATCATCCACCAAAGAATGACAATGTAGACCCATGGTTAGAGGAAAAATACGAGCGTGAAGGTTTTGAAATTCCAAGAAGAATTGTGCCAGGAGGTAAATAAATTATGACAAAGACAGAAGTAAGAGAATATCAGTGGATCAAACCAGATAAAGAAAAATGTATTTCCTGTGGACAGTGTGTAAATTTTTGCCCAAGAGATGTACTAAGATTAGGGGAAGATGGTTTCCCATATATGAAGTACAGAGATGATTGCTGGTACTGTGATGTATGTACCTATATCTGCCCGAAAGATGCACTGCACTTAGAGGAAATCCCATATTTAATCAAATAAAAGGTACATGTTAAAAAATAGAGGGAGCACGAAACATGCTCCCTTTTGTTAAAAAAGACAGGAGGAAGACCTATGAAGATGATACAGGCGATTATCCGTCCGGAGAAAGTATCTGTAGTCTTAGAACAGCTGGCATTATCCGGGTTTCATGCAGCAACGAAAAACAGCGTGTTAGGGCGTGGAAAACAGCAGGGTATTATTGTTGGTGGCGTGCATTATGATGAAGTGCTCAAAGAGTGTGTCACAATCGTAATTGAAGATTCAGATTTTGATACAGTGGTTGGAATTATTTCGAGAAACTCCCGAACAGGAGAAAAAGGTAACTTTGGAGATGGAAAAATTTTCGTCTTGCCAGTGGAACGTGCATTTACCATTAGTACTGGCGAAGAAAGGTTATAGGTAGAGAGATGAAGCAGATTATATGTTATATTCGGCCGGACAAATACAATGATACAAAACAGGAACTGCTGCAGGAAGGAATCTTAGGACTTAACAGTCAGATGGTTCAGGGACGTGGAAAGAAAAGTGTTACTTACGCAATTGAGGTTGAGGGTGAGGAAGTAGAAGGCTATCAGGATTATCCGTTCATGCCAAAAAAACAGGTGACCATCGTGGTGGAAGATGAGGATGTGGATAAGGCAATTGCAGCGATTCTCCGGGCGAACAAGACAGGGAACAGTGGTGATGGAAAGGTATTCATCCTTCCAGTCATGGATACGATTAAGATAAGAACAAATGAACATGTAGTATAGGAGTATTTGCGGATGGATAAAGACATGATGGTGGTCGACCAGGAATATGATGCAGATCAGCTGATGATATTAGAAGGCCTTGAGGCAGTAAAAAAACGTCCTGGAATGTATATTGGAAATACAGGAAGTAGCGGGCTTCACCAACTGGTATACGAAATCGTAGATAACGCAGTAGATGAAGCATTGGAAGGGCATTGCAGTAACATTGAAGTTACTGTTCACCGTGATTGTTCCGTCAGTGTCTGCGATGATGGAAGAGGGATTCCAGTAGGAACGAACACCAAGGCAGGTCTTTCGGCACTTGAGGTAGTGTTTACCGTACTTCATGCAGGCGGAAAATTCAACCAGGAGGGATATAAGATTTCTGGTGGACTGCATGGAGTAGGCGCATCCGTAGTAAATGCATTGTCCAAGAAATTGGAAGTACATGTATGGCAGGATGGTGGGGAATATGTGCAGTTCTATGAGTACGGAACTCCGTTAGAGCCAGTGAAACGTATTGCAGATTCAGACAGAACAGGGACATTTGTCAGGTTCTGGCCGGATGAACACACATTTTCGAACATTGAATGGGATACGAAGCTGTTAGAACGAAGACTTCACGAAACTGCATATCTGACAAGCGGTGTAACCATTCATTTTATAAGTGAAATAGATGGTGTAGATGAAATCTTCCAGGAAAAAAAAGGTGTGGAAAGCTTTGCAAGAAGTTTGAACAAGGGAGAAGAACTTCTCTATGAAAAAGCCTTTTACGTGAATACCGAGCAGGATGGAATTGCAATGGAGGTCTCATTCATCCATAATCAGGCATTTTCAGAAGAAATCATAAGTTTTGTTAATAATATCGAGACAGCGGAGGGCGGCACGCACTTAGCAGGATTTAAAAGTGCTTATACCAAAGCAGTCATCTATTGTCTGGGGGAAGAAAAAAAGAATAAGATAAGCAGTGAGGATCTCTGGGAAGGTTTTGCTGCTGTTGTAAGTATTAAGCTGCCTGAGCCGCAATTTGAAGGACAGACCAAGCAAAAGCTTGGAAATAGAAAAGTGAGAAACACGGTGGAAAAGTGCCTTCTGGAGAAAATAACAGTCTTTTTTGAACTCAATCCAGACATATTCAATAAGATTGTAGACAAGGCTCAGGCGGCAAAAAAGACCAGAGAAGCTGTCAGGGCAGCAAGAAATCTGGTAAGAAAAAAAGAAGAAGTGTCCTTTCTTACCAGTGTGTCAGGAAAGCTTGCAGATTGCGCATCCCGGGAAAGTGAAATGAACGAGCTGTTTTTAGTAGAAGGGGATTCTGCAGGGGGCAGTGCCAAGGAGGCAAGAAACAGAAAGCACCAAGCGATTCTTCCACTTCGTGGTAAGATATTAAATGTAGAAAAAACAGGAATGAAACGGGTACTTGAGAATCTTGAAATACAGAGTATGATTCATGCAATCGGAACCGGAATTTTTGAAAATTTTGAATACGAGAAACTGCGTTACCACAAGATCATCATTATGACCGATGCAGATGTGGATGGCGCGCATATCAGTACGCTTCTTCTGACATTTTTCTTTCGATATATGCCAAAACTTGTTGAAAATGGCAATATTTATTTGGCACAGCCGCCGCTTTACATGGTGTCATACGGAAAAGAAAAACTTTATTTTTATGATGATACAAAGCTTCAGGAATACTTAAGTACACGGGATAAGGACAAAAATATCAGAATTCAGCGTTACAAAGGACTTGGAGAGATGGACAAAGAGCAGCTATGGGAGACGACCATGGATCCAGAACAGCGCGTGCTGCATCGGGTGAATTATGATCCAGAGGAATATGAGAAAATGAATTGTATTTTCCTGAAGTTAATGGGTGAAGAGGTAGAACCGCGGAAACAGTTTATTATGGAGCGTGCAAAGTATGCACAGAATATTGATGTGTGAATAAAGGAGGTGCGAAAAACACCTTCTTTTGCTGATTTTTAAAGAATGAAATTTTGCTATAAATAAATCTTCCTATATGATAAAATAAGTACAGACAGCAGTTTTCTTATGGGGGAGGATATGTTTGTGGGAAGTATAATTATAATAGGGGTTCTTATAGGAGCGTTATGTATTGTGACTGCAACAGCGGCAGCGCTTGTGCATCAGGCACATCTGGAACGCGATGCAGCAAAAAAAGAAGTGGCAGATGCCAAAACAGAATTTTTGTCACGTGTCAGTTATGATATAAAGACACCGATGAATGTGATTATTGGGACGACAGCGCTAGGTCTTGAGGAAATAGATAATCCTGAGAAAATGAGAGACTGCCTGAGCAGAATACATACCGCAAGTGAATTTTTAATGGGGTTGCTAAGTGATCTTGTGGATATGTCTAAGATTGAAACCGGGAAGTTTCATCTGCATTCAAAGTCTTATGCGTTTTCAGATTTTGCAGCAGAGATTCGCCCGATAATTGAACCGGCCTGTGAAAAAAAAGGGATTCGTTTTCACATGCCAGAGGAAGAAATCAATATCAATATGATGGTGGATGCCATGCGGTTACAGCAGATTTTTCAGAATCTGCTTACCAATGCAGTGAAATTTACGCCAAAAGGTGGAGATGTGAATTTTCGAATCTGCAATTATGCAACGCACAATGATATTTTTTCGGCAGATTATCTGGTAAGCGATAATGGAATCGGTATGAGCGAGGAATTTCAGAAAATGCTGTTTCAGCCATTTACCCAGGAAACAGGTAACTGGGCAGAAAAGAAGAATGGCGCAGGATTAGGGCTCGCAATCACAAGAAATATCGTTGATCTGATGGGTGGAAATATTGCAATAAAGAGTGAGCTTGGAAAAGGCACGGAAGTGAAAGTGCATTTGGATATTGAGATCGCTGCCATTCAGCCAGAAAAAGAAAATGAACTGTTAAATATGGAAGAAATCAGAGCGATTTTAGGCGGGAAGCGTGTCCTTTTAGCAGAGGATCATCCGCTGGATACTGAGATTACAAAGCGGATCCTGGAAAATATCGGGATGGAACTCGTTTGTGTAGAAAATGGAAAAGAGGCATTGGCGGTATTTGAAGAACATATGCCATACTATTTTGATGTGATTTTACTCGACATCAGCATGCCAGTACTTGATGGACTGCAGACATCACGCGCAATGCGGAAAATGACACATTCGGATGAACAGGTCATTCCGATCATTGCAATGAGCGCCAACGATTCCACAGAGGATGTACATAGCTGCAAGGAGGCAGGAATGAATGTTCATGTTGCAAAACCTGTGGAGCCGCAGAAACTCTACCAGATATTGTGCGAATACATACAGACACCAATGTAGAAAATAGTTCATTTTTCGAAAGTGGTATGCTATAATAGCCAAAGATAGTTTTTGAAGGAAAGGATATATTTAGAATGGAAGATAATGCTACATTGGAAATCACAAATGATAGATTAGAAGAGGAAATCAAAGAGTATGCAACGGACAGAACCAAGGAACGTTTATCAACAATATTAAATCTCCTTCGTCCAACCAAGCTGTTAGTGCCGGCAATGTTAAAGGCACCGAATCAGCCAACCCCTTGTTTTTTAAAGAATAATAATGGAGAACAGTTTCTGGTAGTTTATACGTCCAAGAAGCAGATTCCAGAGGAGCCGAAGAGCCAGGCAATTTTAAATATGCCTTTTCCAGCATGCAATAACATTGTGGTAAAGCCAGAATTAAAGCTGACAGGAATGGTCATCAATCCATTTTCCAATAATCTTGTATTAAAGACAGAACTGATAGAGAAATTGCATGAAGCAGATGAAAAAGCAGCAAAGATGAAGCAGGTTCAGATGACACCGGCACAGTTCCAGGTCTTTGTAAAGAAGCAGGTAGAATTCGGAATTCTTCCAAAACGCCTTTTTACAGAGGGTGAGACATTTGTGAACAGTCTTTGCGAAGAACGTGAGACGTTAGTGAATCAGATTTTTGCAGATGCATTTAAAGATACCAAATTATACCCATATTCAGAGAACGATTATTCTGTGATGGCGCTTGATATCGCTGAGGATTTGACATTGGTACGTGTGGATCTCCCAGAGAAGGTGCTGGTTGCACCATTATGTTATCGTATTTATCTGACGTTCAATCCACAGAATAAGAAAGCGCATTATTATACCATCGAGATGACTGCTGATAAGAATATCCGCGCCTTAGGCGAATTTGGTGAAGATGGCAAACATATCGATCATGGTGAGGCACCAGTAGAAGGTGCAGAACTCCAGAAAATTATGGATCTTGCCAGATTTGAGGAATCTACCATTACAAGCTAAAAAATATAACGCCAATCCATAGCAATGTTGGACTGGCGTTATTAGTTTAATGCATGATAATGTCTGCATATTGTCCACGTACCACGGACAGCAGCTCATCTGGATTCACAATGATGGTGGTTCCGATGCGTCCGCCACTGATATAGATTTTGGAGAAGGAAGCAGCACTTTCATGAACTACGGTAGGAAATTGTTTCTTCATGCCAAGAGGTGTACAGCCGCCGCGTACATAACCGGTGATGGCAGTAATATCCTTGACATGAATCATTTCTACTGATTTTTCGGAGACAGCTTTGGCAGCGGTTTTTAAATCTACTTCCTCGGCAATCGGAACAACAAATACATAGTACTGTTTGCTTTTTCCCTGCATCACAAGTGTCTTAAAAGACTGCTCTACAGGAGCCCCTGTTTTTTCGGCAGTGTGGAGCCCGTCAATAAATTCATCACATTCATAATTAATGATCTCGTAAGAAATCTTATTTTTATCTAAGATGCGCATTGCATTCGTTTTTACTTCTTTTCCCATAAATTATTACCTCCGTTCATAACTTTACCAGAAGAGATTTACAATCGTCTATGATAGTTTAATCAAAGATAAATTTGATGTCAAGATATCAGTGCTGGTGACAAACATCCTTATTTACGATGTGGGAAAAAAGTGCTATAGTTGCAGTATAAACAAGGAGGAAAATTTCTATGAAAGAAATGCTAAAAAGAATCAAGGCAGATATGATTTTGTCTGCAATTTTATGTATGGTAATGGGTGTTGTATTGGTAATCTGGCCGGGAGTTTGACAGTTGAATAAAGAAAAAAGTGGTCGCAGGTCGCATAAAACCTGCTTTTTTTGCGTCAACTTTATTGTTTTATTCTATTGTACTTTATTGTAATGTGTGGTATAATAAGGTATAGGAGGGTTTTCTTATGAGACTTCATACTTCAAAATCTAAAAATGCAGAATCTTTTTACATCAGCAAAGGTTATGTTAATGATAAAGGCGTCAGCACTTCTGTTATTGTCCGCAAACTTGGCACACTTGCCGAGCTTCTTCCCGAACATGGTCCTACCAGGGACGACGTGGTTGCCTGGTGCAAGGAGCAATGCCGGATTGAGACCATGAAATACAAAGAAGAACAAAAAACGAAATCTGTCCAGATTACTTTTCACGCTGACAGACCTCTCGAATACAGCCAGCAACGGTTTTATAAAGGTGGATATCTTTTTCCGCAGTCTGTTTATTATGGGCTTCAATTAGATAAAATGTGCCGCAAGATCAAAGCCAGACATAAATATGAATTCGACCTGAATGCAATTCTGTCAGATCTCATCTACAACCGTATCCTGGAACCGCAAAGTAAACTCTCTGCCTATAAAACTGCCCAGAGTTTTCTGGAGCCGCCTGCTTACAAACTCCATGACGTATACCGTGCTCTTAGTATTCTTGCTGAAGAAAACGATTTGATCCAGTCCGAAGTATTTAAGAACAGTAACTTTTTAGGTGAACGGAATTCCAAGGTTCTATACTACGACTGCTCTAACTTTTATTTTGAGATTGAACAGGAGGAAGGCGACAAAAAATATGGGAAAAGTAAAGAGCACCGGCCGAACCCGATCGTTCAGATGGGGCTGTTCATAGACGGGGACGGTATTCCTCTGGCTTTTTCCACTTTTCCCGGTAACCAGAACGAACAGACCTCTTTAAAACCATTGGAATCTAAAATCCTTCAGCAGTTCGGATGTGACAAATTTATATACTGCAGCGATGCAGGGCTGGCTTCCCAGGGAAACAGGAACTTCAACCACATGGGGAAACGTTCCTTTATTGTGACCCAGTCCATCAAAAAGCTCCGCGCCGAAGATAAGGCACTGGCGTTGAATAAAGAGGGATTCAAAAGACTTTCTGATGATAAAAAAGTAAAATTCGAATCCATCCGTGATGATGATGCTAACGAGCTTTATTATAAAGAGATTCCTTACACCAGCGGAAACATTGACCAGCGTCTTATCATCACCTATTCCCCTAAATATGCTGTTTATCAGAAAACCATTAGGGATACACAGGTAGATCGTGCAAGAATCATGGTGCACAACGGCTCCCTAAAAAAGAACCGTAAGAATCCAAATGATCCGGCGAGATTCATAGGGAAAGATGCTGTTACCAAGGATGGTGAAGCTGCGGAGATCAACTACTATCTTGATGAAGAAAAAATCAGCGAAGAATCCATGTATGATGGACTGTATGCTGTCTGTACAGATCTGTTGGATGATAAAGTCGGAGATATATTAAAAGTGAGTGAAGGAAGATGGCAGATTGAAGAATGTTTCCGGATCATGAAAACAGATTTTTCTGCAAGGCCTGTTTATGTACAGCGTGACGACCGCATCAAGGCACACTTTCTCATCTGTTTCCTTGCCCTTTTGAATTACAGACTCTTGGAAAAGCAACTTGGAAACAAATATACCTGTGAAGAAATCCTGAAAGCATTACGTGAAATAAACTTTGTAAATATCGAAGGACAGGGCTATGTGCCTACATACAGCAGAGAAAAAATCACAGACGATCTTCATGAAGCCTGCGGCTTCAGAACTGATTATCAGTTCATTACAAAAAGTAAAATGAAAGAAATTCAAAAACAAAGCAAAAGAAGGTAACATTACTATAGTCCATGACAGACAGAAAAACCGCTGCATCCCTTATAAACAGGGCGTTTGCAACGGTTTTTTTAATTACCAACTGTCAAAGATGGGATTATAGCACATTTCCAATTTATTTCAAGAAAATATACAAAACTTTACATTTTTTTCAGAATATTTATATTTCAGTGTAAAAGGAGTGTAAAAGTGCATGCAATTCAAAAAGCTGAGTCTTAAGCCAATATCAAATTCAAGTATCCAGGCTCTGGTATATCCTTATCTGATAACTCTTCCGGCAACCATATCATTCCACCATGTGGCAGGTATTTTGCACAAGTTTAACGCTTCGAAACCATCAATGGAATCCGCATTAACGTTAATCTGCGGCTGATAAAACAATTGAAATTCCTGCTCATCTAATGCTTTTTTGAAATAATTTTCAATATGAATCCTTTCAAGAAATTCTTCTTTGAATAGATTATGAAAGAAACGATATCCTTTCTTACCATTTTCTTTTACTTTATACATAGCCATATCGGCATTACGAAGCAAGATATCTAAATCCTGCCCGTCCTCAGGAAACATAACGACTCCTATACTTGCCGTAATAGACAACATATTATTACTGATAGGGAATGGTATCGTAAATAAATCCAGAATCTTTAAGGCAAATTGTTCAGCTGCATCCTTATTTTTGATTTCATTGGTATAATATACAAATTCATCGCCGCCCAACCGTACCAGAATATCATTTTTAGTACTAACGCTCATAAGCCTGCTGCTGATTGCCTTCAAAAGCTCATCTCCCGCGTTATGTCCAAGAGAATCATTTACATATTTAAAATTATCCAGATCAATAAAGAATAATGCGCCCTCTTCGGCTCCTTTATAAAGATGCTTCTCAATTTCTTCACTCAGATACAAACGATTATACAGTCCTGTTAAGGCATCATGATGAGACCTGTAATACAGCGTAGCACTGTATTCCTCCAGTTTCTCATTTGCTTCTGTGACCTTACTGTACTGAAGCTGCAATTCTTCCTCTGATGCCGCCAGTTTTTCATACAACTGGCTTAATTCCTCATTGTTTTCTTCTAATTTTTTCTGCATGATTTTAATTCGTTTTATATAAAACAATAACAATACCGTAAACGAAACCATGAATGCAAAAATCAGGCTTACTGTAATAACGAGTTTTTTATATGTTTCAAAAAATGAAAACGGTGCATTTACCACCTTACTTCCTGAAGGCAGACTACTTTCCGATATTCCAAAATGCTTTAACATAGGATAATCAAAAGTAAGCTGATTGGTATACATTTCTATCGGTTTTATGGAAGATGCTTTTTCTCCATTTAATATTCTTACCGCCAGTTTACCGGCCTCTTCTCCCTGCAGTCCTCCGATAATCAGGTTACCTCCCAGGATACCGCTGCCCATGGCAAAATCATACAAATGATAGATTGGTACATTCGAAACCATACTCAGTTTTTCACAAAACAGCTCATGGTCAATATTGGACCCATCTGTATCTGTAAAAAAAGTGGTTACCAAAACCATACTGTTTTTGTCAACGTCAGATACAAAGTTTAGTATACTATCACTTTTATAATCATTTAAGGCTACTACATTTAAATTTTTATCTATCTTAGTGGCAGCATCCCTGCATAATTTTCCGGTAGATAAACCACTTTCCGTATTATCATATACCAGATAGATATTTCTGATTTTTGGATTAATAGCAAGAGCTGCCCGTATGGTACCTTCCGGATTAATTTCCTCCATAACACCGGTGTAATTATCCTGCCCTTTTGCAATCTGTACCAAGCCTTCGGTATTAATCCCGGAAAACACTACGGGTGCATTGGAGAAAAGTTCCTTTCTGTACGTAAGGGCAAACTGAAAAGCGGCGTCATCCGTACAAACAATAACGTCAATGTCCTTTGAAGCGTATTTCATTTTCATCATATTATAAAAATTACGCAGATTTTCTTGTGTAGGGTATCGTTTCCAATCCATGTATTCTATCGATATCTGGTAATCCCATTTCTGTTCAGACATAGAAGATAAAATGCCGTCTACCTCATCATCTGTCCAGGTAAACCCCCTATAATAAGAATTTAATAGCCATGTGCAAAATACAAAAAATCTAGTAATTCTGCGGGTTTCAGCACATAGCATTTATTCTTTTCCCCCAGATTTATAGAATCAACCAGCCCTTAAATGGTATAATTGAATTGTGAAAAGCAAAAAACTATGAAAGGAGCTGGTTGTTATCTATCGTCAAGAAATTCTTAAGGATATTTCCCTTTTTACCTCCCAGCCTGTTGCCAGGTTTTATGACAGTCTCTTTTTTAATCTAGACCTGTCTTTTGTCAAGGAATACCCCAAACATGGGCGTCGTGGCTTTTCAAGTCACTCACTCATTTGTGCCTTCATTGTTATGAAATGCGAAGGCTTTTCTATGATCACAGATCTTGTTGACTACTTAAACAATAACCTGATCATTGCTCATTACTGTGGTTTTGATATCACAAAGCCACTTCCTTCTTATTGGTCTTTCGAACGATTTCTAAAATCTTTTGATCATGAGGAACTCTCGTCAATAATGAAAGACCAAGTACTTTTTCTTTCCAAGAAAGGAATCATCGATACATCATTTATTGGTCTTGATTCCACTCCGGTTGCTGCAAATACTTCGCAGAACAATCCCAAGTCCTTCCTCTCCAATAAGTTTTCCAAAACCAAACACCCTACATGCGATAAAGACTGCAAACTCGGTGTACATACTGCCTCTAACCAAATGAATGAAAAGAAGTTTGAATTTTTCTGGGGCTATAAAAGTCACGTCCTTGTTGATTGTATTACAGGTCTTCCTATATATGAACTGACTACAACTGCAGAAGTGTACGATTCCACCGTTGCTCTGGAGATCTTAGCAAAGACCAATGACTTTCTACCTGTTCAGGAATGCAGTTTTCTGGCTGATAAAGGCTATGATGTCAAACAAATATACAATCAAATACACTCGCTTTACCACGGTTCCTGTTTCATTCCAATCAACAAGCGTGGTACGAAAAACAAGAAACTACTTCCTATTGGAAATCCAGTTTGTGAAGCTGGCCTTGCCATGAATAGTGATGGACTATGTCATACGGCAAACACAACCAGACATAAATACTGCTGTCCCTACAAATACTCCCATGACGAAAATGCATGCCCATGTCATCATAAAAACTACTATAATCGCAAAAAGCACCGCGGCTGTATTCGTTGGACAACTGTTCCTGATGATATACGGTTGTCAATCAATCGTGATAGTAAGTATTTTAAATCCAACTACGCACTTCGAACCGAATGTGAACGCTACAATTCCAGGTTTAAGGCAGCTGGTCAGGAAAGAATGTGGGTCAGAAACAAAAACTCTGTTACCAACCTTTGTACAATTACTCACATCTGCATGCTCGCCATCGCTATTGCTGCAATCAATACAAAATCCGAAATCTCTTACAGAAAAATGAAAACACTGAAAAGATCTGCTTAACTTCTCGAACTGAATATCTTCGAATCCGTAAGTTTGGAGCTTACGTTAGCCTTGCTATGCTCTTTTTTCCTACCATAAAACTAACTGCCAAAATCGAATTATAATTTACCCGTTTTGCACATCCCTAGAATTTAAAATTAAAATGTTACCGTCTTCCGGCTCATCAGCCAATGCGGGCAAAGGAGTTCGAAAAATAAAAATCAACATTAAAAGCAGCAGAAATGACAACTTTTTCATCATAAGAATAACCCTCCAATTTTTTCTTAATGGTATCTGGGTATCATAAAGAATCTCAGAAGACAGACAAATTGTGTGTGTTCTTATATGTAACCATATGAATTGATGTTTTATTTATACAATATCATAAATGTTCACAAATAACAAATAAAATTTTTCATAATTATGTTATTTTAGACAAATTATTCAAATCTAAATTCCACGTGCATTTTTTATTAGCTTAAAAGAACACTATTTCACGAAGAATTTAAACTGATACTCCCACATTGTCACATTATTTACCACCACCTTTCAATCTTTTTCAATAAATTATTGATTGCAACTTTGGAGTAAAGATACTTATTAAACCCTGCAAGTTATCCACAGAGCAACACTCGATTTTCAAGATGTTATCTTTATTATGCTTGTGTAAAATGTGGTTTATGCAATAAAATAGACAATGGTTGTCTTGTTTTTAATTCATTAATGTTACCGAAAGGAAATGGAAAGATGAGAAAAGGAAGTATTGACGAGTATGGAACTCATCCAGTAAAACTGGAGTGGATTAAGGAATTTATCAAACATAAAGAGGAATTTGATGTAAAACATACATTGGGAAGTGCAATGCTTCCAATGTTTAAAAAGTTTTTGAGAAATGCAGAAATTGCTAGTACGGATAACGGATGGAATGGTATGGCAGAATTACTTTTTAGAGATGAATTAGACGCTGAATATATTTGGGCTTTGATGTTTTCTAATCTAGCATATTCTTCACAATTTGGATGGTTAATAAAAAATCTAAGGTTTGGGGTGACTTATTCTCAAAATGAGATGAAGGATGTGCTATCAAGTTTCATTACATCCAAAACAGGTCCGGCAAATATTGCAAATAGTTATCGAAGAATAGCAGAATTACCATTTTCTAAAATTGGATTTGGCGAGGTAGTAGGAAAAAATACAGAAGGATTTTTGTTTGTGCGAAATGCTTGGAGTAATCCAGATCCTAGAGTGGTTCTTATCGTTTGTTAAAATCTCAGACCAAAGAAGCAGTTACAAAAGAAATGCAGGGATTGACGACAACTTATAAAAGGGATAAGCTTGAGTTTATCAAAAATCCTGTGGTTGCTGAGTTTCTTGGACTTTCAGAAGATGTGTCGTTTACTGAAAATGATCTGGAATCAAGCATTCTTTCAAATCTTCAGAAGTTCATAATGGAACTTGGAAAAGGATATGCGTTTGTGGCAAGACAACAACATATCCATACAGAGAAGCAGGAATACTATATCGACCTGGTTTTCTACAATTATATCTTGAAATGTTTCGTTCTGTTTGATTTAAAAATAAATAAAATTACGCACCAAGATGTGGGGCAAATGGATATGTATATCAGGATGTATGATGAGATGAAGCGTGGAGAAGGAGATAACCCAACACTCGGTGTACTTCTATGTGCGGATACTGATGAGGATATTGTAAAATATTCTGTCTTGCATGGAAATGAGCAGTTGTTTGCAACAAAATATAAGTTATATTTACCGTCAGAAGAAGAACTTCGTGCAGAAATAGAAACACAAAAGGCAATGTTTTTGCTTCAACAACAGGAAAAAAATACAGAAATAGATGAGAGTGAAACTTACTGAGAACATTGGACAGGATATAGGAAATGAAGGTATAATTCGCAAAATTTACATGTTCCATTATGAAAAAAGCGGAGGTGTTGATAATGGTAATAGTACAGGATGCGTATGATATTCCTTTGGATATCGTAACAAAATTAGCTACAGGAGAATATAGGAGAATTGGTAGTGTGGTGCGATATGCTATAGGTCCACACAAGGGGCAGATTGTGAAACATTTAAAACCAGTAGAAATGAAGGGAGCAGGACAAGCACAGGGAGTTGGAATCAAGGTATTCAAGTTCATAAAGGATCACAAAAAAGGTACTATAATTGTATTGGCTAGTGCTGCGGCAGCTGGTATAGGTACCTGGGCATATAGCAAAGTGAAAGATAGAGAACCTAAAGTAGTCATTGAGTTTAGAACTGCACTGAAAACATATATTGATGCTATTCGCAAAGGTAATATGAGTATAGAAAAAATCTGCAATCTTATGATGGCGTTAGAAGAACTGAAGAAAAATAAAGATTACAAAAAAATAAGTATTCAGCTTACAACAGAAGAATTGGAAATATTGGTGGGAAGAATTTATGAATATACGGTCAAACTTGCTAAAGATAATGCATTTGATTTGACTGAGGACGAACTTCATATTTCTGATAAAGGAAATGCAATAGTTAATTTGCAGATATATCTTAAAGCACAGAAACGTATTTTCGATACTGTTGCTTAACATAAGACAAGGAGATGTCATAGGAAGTGTCATTATTGAGACTTCCTATGACACCTCCTTGACACTTCCAGAACAACATGAAAAACTGAGGCAGGGATTATTTCCCTGCCTCAATGTATTTCTGTTTATATTGGTCTGCCAGTTCTGGTTTTCTCCATTTCTGATAGAGCAGATTCAGATAGGCGTAAGTGTTTCTTGTAAATTCATGATTTGCACCAACAGTATTAGTAAATATGGATTCTGCCAGGAGAAGATGCTGTTCAGCAATCAAGACTTTTCCTGTGCTTAGAGCAAGAAGTCCTCGCTGGAATTGACAGTAGCCATGATCGAAGGTATTTGTCTCTTCGTAATCAGTTACAATTTGCTCGTAGAAATCTAAAAAAGAAGCAGCGTGCTTGAAATCTTTGCCCTGCATCAGCAGACTGACGAGGTTCCCCATTTGCTGTAACACATCATGATTTTCCATTGTACCTAAAGCTTCATATTCCTTGCGAATGGTGAGTGCTTTCTGCATTTCCACGGTAGCGTTTTTCATATCCTTGTTGGCAAGGTAGCAGTTCGCCAGATTATTATGTAGATTAGATGCAAGACTGACAATTTGAATATTTGCATCATCCGTAAGCATTGGAGCTATGATATCCAGTGCTTTTTTTCTGCGTTTCATTGCATTGGCATAATCTTTTTTGAGGTAGAATAATTCTGCCTTGTAATCAAGAAGCAGAGCCTTGGAACGTGAATCACTGATCTGGTTCTCCTGCATGATAGATTCTATACGCTCCACTAATCTGGAAAGATAGTCTGTAACCCCATACTTCTCAAAGTATGGGAATTCATCTTGTAATAGTAACAGATATTCTGCAGGCGCATCTATAAGGATTCGTTCATTGATACTGACAAGAGAAGATAGTACTTCTTCTGGTCGGCGAATATCCAGTCCGTGTACAAGACAGATCCCGTGCATGGTATGAAGTAAGACTTTGCAGCTTTTCACGGATGGAAGTGTTTCGAGCAGAGCCATCTGCTGAACCAGAGGGTGTAGGCTGATGCACTTATTTTCTGTATCCTCGGTGACAAATCCATATTGTACCATGTGATTGACATCACTGAGGCTTTGTAATTGAAGCCAGTTTTTGATGGACTTCTTTCTGATTCCTGATGTTGGAAGCAGGGAGAGATTGCTTAAGATATTCTGCTCTGTGTCTGATAAATGGTTAATTTGCAGGAGCTTTCGCAGATGTTCAATTAACAGAGCCTGATCGAAGGATTCATCCTTATACAGTTCCAATTCTTCACGGATATCCGCATTCAATCCACAACTTTTTAATTCCTGTAATAATTCATCTGGTTCCATACCACTGGCATTGATTGCAAGCGCAGTCAGACATACTGTCAGTGTATGCGCATTCAATATATCAATGATTTCTGCTACTATATCTGGTTCCGATTTCGCAGAAGGACAGTGACGGTAAAACAATTCTGTTAGTTCTTTCCCTTTATCTAATTCCTTGATATCCAATGTCTCAAAGGTTGTAATCCTGCATCGGGTAGTAACCAATAGCTGATAGTTATTTTTCAGAAATTCTCTCATCAATCCGTCATCTTTGGGTAACACATTGAAGTTATCAAGAATAATGAGGCTGTCAGAGTGAAGTCGCTTCAATATATCGTAATGAGAATGAAAAAGAGCTTCCTCATCCATTTCGGCAATGTCGTTATCAAATTCAATTCCTGCAATACATTTCTTAAGGCTTCCGGCATAGTGCAGGAAGATGATATTGGTGTATTTCTTTTTATATTTCGCTGCAAACATCTTTGCAAATTCACTTTTTCCAATGCCAGGAACACCTGTTACAAATAAAAGAGAATGCTCGTCAAGTTTGCTATAAGCTAATTTTAATTCTGTAGTCCTTCCCACAAATTCCTTTGTATGAGAGGGAACACGGCAACTTAACATATGCTCCGACAAGTCTGGAGAATACAGGTTCCCATTGTGATGATCATTCAAGATGGCATAGCGCATCACTTGTGTGAAGAAGGTGGAATCGTCTGCAATTGCAAGTAGTTCATCGGCAATGCGTTGACCAATAACAGGAATGCTGTCCTTAAGAAGCTCTTGCATCTGTAAATGAGCATTGGATGGATTGATGAGATTAGGAATGATCTTGTCGTGGAAATCATCTTCCATTGTATCCCATTCATCATCTTCATAAGCCTTGATAATATCCATAGGTATCGGACGGGTGCCATTGCACCAGCGGCTGTATTGAATATTGTCATCAACAATTAAATCAGAACTAGTCAGAGTATCATCCAGATATGCAGAGAACAGATTGCGCACAAGCTGATGCTGTGGATAGGTTTTCTTTTTATTTTCCAGTAAGACACCAATCACATTGGTGAAGGTCAGTCTGTTTCTCATCTGTGAAACTCCTTTCGGTTTTATGTCAAGTCTCGGTCAAGTGACCGTCAATTATTTTATCCTCTATATTTTACTACAATAAGTCCATGAAATGTAGCCAGTTAGCAACAGATTGATAGTAATCTGGCTACAAAGATTATAACACGAAACAAACGGATGTTCTATAAGAACTTCGACAGGTTTCAAAATTCCAGACAAATCTGGAATCGCACATTGAAAACTAAATGAGTTGTATTTCCAATCAACAGCTTTGCCATGAAGCTTAAGGAATTAAGTGGAGCGAAGAATAGACACTTCCGTCAAGGGTGGGAGAGGATCTCGAGAAGGAGAGGCCCACAGGCAGGTTCTGATAACGGAACTGGTGCTAAAGAATCCAGATTGGAAATATGTAGAAAACCAACAATTCACATGTAAACACTGAAACAATCTTACTTTAGCAACCGCTTCTAGCGGGAAGGAAAGAAGGTGGTAATGAGAAGACGAAGAGAGGAGGCAGAAGCATTTGAAGACAGAATTAGAGACAAGAGCACTATTGAATGTAAAGGAAATGTGTGAATATCTTGGAATTGGACAGACGAAAGCAAGAGAATTGCTTTCTAATCCAGCCAATGGATTCACAGTTAGAATTGGTAACAGACTCTATGCCCATAAGGGAAAATTAGACAATTGGTTACTGAATCAAATCCTTTAAAAACAAGGACTCGGAGGTGTTTTAAGATGGAAATTCAATTTCTGAAACAGATTGATAATTATAAGGTTTTATGGTAGAATAGGAGCGATATTTGGAATCCTTCTTATTTCTACACTTAGGAAGGAGGCACAAATGGGTAAATCCCTTAATGGTAAAGAACTGGGTAAAGGCTTATCACAGAGAAAGGATGGTCTTTATCAGGGAAGGTTTGTGAATCGTTTTGGTAAGAAACAGACGGTTTATGCGAAGACTTTAAAAGAGGTAAGACAGAAGCTTAGAAGTGAACAGTACGAAGATGAAAAGGCACTCAATGTTGTTACGAAGGATGTAACCCTTGATGAATGGTATGTAATCTGGATGGATGCCTGCAAGAAGAACTGCAGAGCATCAACCAAGGAAACATACGCAGGGCACTACCGCAGAATACAGAAGGCTCTCGGATGGAGGAAACTCACATCCTTGAATTTACTGATTATGCAGCAGGCGATTAACGAATTGGATACAGACAATGAGCGCAAGAATTCCAAAAAAATTCTGGTCGATATGCTGGAGAAAGCAATAGACTCTGATTTACTTATCAAAAATTCTGCTAAGCAGATCAATACTGTGATTTCTAAAGAAGTTAAGAAAGAACGTAGAGTATTAACGGTAAGTGAAGCAGAGATTTTTTTTAGCTATGCCAAGGACACGTTCTACTACAATCTTTATGTAGTGGCAATCGACACAGGAATGCGTATTGGTGAGTTGATGGGGCTTCAGTGGTCTGATGTAGACTTTAATAAAAAGGTTGTACATGTCAGACGTTCCTTATGCTATTTCCGCAAGGATGGGAAATATGTCTTCGAATGGCATGATACCAAGACGCATAACAGCAAGCGAACCATTCCATTAACAACAAGAGCAATAGAAGTTCTTAAAAAACAGAAGGCTCAGAGGCAGAAGATTCTGCTTAAGATCGCACAAACAGCACAGGACGAGTACAAGGATCTGGTTTTCGTGACCAGAAACAACCGACCTACACAACAGTTTATTGTACAGGAATGTATGGATGTAACAACGAGACGAATTCAGAAGGATTACCCGGAGTTCGAGCGGTTCTCCCCACATTGTTTCCGTCATACCTTCGCAACCAGGGCGATTGAGAATGGAATGCAGCCTAAGAGCGTGCAGAAGCTTCTCGGTCATGGTTCCTTACAGCTGACAATGGATTTGTATTGTCATGTAACGGAAGATACCCTGTTTGATGAGATGGCAAAGATGGAACAGATGGCGATTTGACAAAAGTGTGTAAAAAGTGTGTAGTAGAGCAATTTGAGACATTAGCATATAGGCGAGAAGCCTTGAAAACAGGAGGTTTTAAGATAAGATGGAAGCATATAAACAGGAATTTATAGAATTTATGGTGGACAGTGATGTCCTTAAATTTGGAAGTTTTACACTGAAAAGCGGAAGAAAATCTCCATTTTTCATGAATGCCGGTTCTTATGTAACAGGAGCACAGTTAAAGAAGCTGGGTGAGTATTATGCCAAAGCGATACATGATAAGTTTGGTACTGATTTCGATGTACTGTTCGGACCAGCCTATAAAGGGATTCCGTTAAGCGTTGCAACTGCAATCGCATTCCATGAACTGTATGGAAAGGAAATTAAATACTGCTCCAACAGAAAAGAAGAAAAAGACCATGGCGGCGATGCCGGAATTCTGCTGGGAAGTCCTATAAAAGATGGAGACAGAGTTGTCATTATTGAAGACGTGACCACATCCGGAAAGTCCATTGAAGAGACCTTTCCCATTATCAAAGCTCAGGGAGATGTAACGATTCTGGGTCTCATGGTTTCCTTAAACCGTATGGAGAAGGGAAAGACAGAGCAGAGTGCACTGGATGAAATCCAGGAAAAATATGGATTTAAAGCATCTGCCATCGTGTCTATGGCAGAAGTCATTGAACATCTTTATAACCGGGAATACAAGGGACGAGTAATGATTGATGATGAATTAAAGGCAGCAATTGATGATTATTATGAAGTGTATGGCGTAAAATAAGGAGAGCATGATATGGAAAGAGTATATAAAACCATGAGAAATGCAGGTGCATTAAATATTGTTGTTGGAATTATAGTGACAGCGATCGGTCTTGCTGCCGGTATCATTTCAATCGTAAACGGAGCAATCTTAATGAAAAGAAAATCTGAAATTACATTTTAACCGTTATCACAAGAGCGGAGGCTGTCAGAATCCATAAAATTCTGGCAGCTCTCTCCTTTTGGTATAAAGATGGAGCTGTTATGATTAAAAATGCGACGAAACGGCAGAAATTTGGTTGGGTGATTTTTATAATTTACCTGATCTTTTTGGCGTATTTTCTGTTTTTCTCCGATTATTTTGGAAGAAGCGGCCATATACGGGAGGAATACGCTTATAATCTGATTCCGCTGAAGGAAATTAAGAGATTTATTGTTTACCGCCATGTGGTGGGTATTAAATCTTTCCTTTTAAATGTGGCTGGGAATATAGTCTGTTTTATGCCTTTTGGTTTTTTTCTGCCGGTTATAAGCCGCAGGAGCCGCCGCTTTTTCAATACAACTCTGCTCAGTTTTTTATTCAGTCTCTGCATTGAAACCACCCAGCTTATTTTCAAGGTGGGAAGTTTTGATGTGGATGATATGATTTTAAACTCCCTGGGAGGAATGATTGGATATATTTTTTATAAAATAGTACAGCACATAAGAGTAAGGAGGATGAGGCGTGGTAAAGCAGAAAAGAGTATCCTACATTAGAAAACCGTTTGCTAAAAATAGTTTTCTGTCGTTGGGACTGGCTTTAGGAGCACTGGTTTTAGGGATACTTGGAATATCCAGTGCTGCAATCACTGCAGGACAGGCGCAGATAAACGTTGCGGCTGTCTGCTTTTGCAGCATGTTGATTTCTATCTTTTCCCTGTTTTATGGTGTTCTTTCTTTCTTTGAAAAGGAAAAAAAATACATACTGTCTAAGATCGGAATTGTCATCAGTGTATTGCTGATTATTTTTTGGATAGTTCTTCTTATTATTGGAATGAAGGGGTAAAAAAATGGATAGTAGAAAAATGTTTGAACAGGAAAATGAAGGAATTATGGAACGGTTCCAATTGTCTATGGAGCGGATCAGTCAGATCTCTTCGGAGAAGACAGTGTCACAGCCGTTTCATGATTATTTCACAAGGACGGCTTCATTTATATGCCTTATGGGTGAATACCTTGACTTTATAGAAGAGGGAAAGCTTAATACGGCTTCCTTAAATGAACTGAAAGAATGGAACCTGAAGTTTTATGAGGACATTCTCCCTGACGCTTATGAAACCAGTTATGCCAATCCGGCTTATGCAGTGGAAAAACTGGGAGACGGATTCGGACAGCTCCTTTGCTATCTTTATAAGGAAATCAGAGGGGATATTGTTTTTGTTCATGAAAACAGGCTGACTGATATCACGATTTTAAATGAGGCATTAATAGAAATCTATAACATGTTTGAAGAGGGAGTGCCGGAGGTGGCCTCTGTAAAGGAGGTTATTTACTGGTTTGTCAGTGATTATACGGACCATACAGTGACTTTCCGTGTAAGAGAAGGCTTAGATCCTTCCCTTTCCTTTGCAACTGATATTATTCGCAACAGTGATTTAACGGATCTTCGCTATCTCTACCGCTTTGGGGAATATATTTCGGATTCCGAGCTTAAAGTTGCAGATTATCTCAATTCCCTTCCGGAGGAGAAGGTTCGTCTGATGGCGGATACCTATACGGAAGGCTACAGAAAAGGCTTTGAGGTAATGGGCAGAGATTTATCTAAAAAGAAAGCAGTCCAGATACGCTATGAGCTTGGCTTTGAACGCATGGTAAAATATGCATTGGAGAATTTTGAAAAACTGGGGCTTAAGGTGATTTTATGCCGTGCTGCAGTCTGGGCAGTGAATACCAATGCAGGTCGTAAAGCAGGCTATTATAGTACATCACCAAACCGTCAGTATGATTATGATCACCGTTACGATGATGCGATCTATATCAATAAAGCCTTTAAAGACCGAAAAGCTTCTGTACTGAAAGTTGCATACGAGACTTATAAAGATCTGGCTGCGGCTTTTGCAGGACCTGCAGTAATTCAGACATTTGGAAAGGAAGGCTTCCAGCCGGTTAATAAACCGGAAGCCAGCCACCTTGATCCCAAACAGGAGAAGCTTTCTGTGGAGATGGCCAGTGAAACAGCCAGAATATTAAATGAGTATGTACCCGGTGATGAAATCAGCTTTACCATCATCGCATTTCCTGTTCCGGAAATCGGTGATAATTTTGAAGAGATATTTAATGAGACCATTGCCATCAATACCCTGGATTATGAAAAGTACAAGGGTCTGCAGCAAACCATAATCGATGCACTGGATGAAGCAGACTATGTGGAAATTACAGGAAAAGGGAATAATAAAACCCGTTTAACAGTCGCACTCCATCATTTAAAAGACAGGGAAAAAGAAACGAATTTTGAAAACTGTGTGGCCGATGTGAATATTCCCCTTGGCGAAGTATTTACTTCACCCAGACTGGCTGGAACAAGGGGTGTTCTAGAAGTCAGCACGGTATACATTACTGATTTCCAGTTTAAGGATCTGGTTATGACATTTGAAGACGGCATGATCAAAGACTATTCCTGCAGTAATTTTGAAGATCCAAAGGAAGGAAAAGAACTGATCAGACAGGTGATTTTAAAGAACCATGACACTCTGCCCATGGGTGAGTTTGCCATCGGAACCAATACCACTGCTTATGCAATGGCAAGAAAGTTTGATATTCTTGATAAGCTTCCTATTTTAATTGTGGAGAAGATGGGACCACATTTTGCAGTTGGAGATACGTGCTACAGCTGGTCGGAAGACAGCAAGCTATATAACCCCAATGGCAAGGAGATTATCGCCAAGGAAAATGAGATTTCAGCTCTCAGAAAAGAGGATGCTTCCAAGGCATATTTTAACTGTCATACAGATATCACCATCCCTTACGCGGAACTGGATAGAATTGAAGCGGTTTGTGCAGATGGAAAACGAACTATGATTATTGAAGATGGAAAATTTATATTAAAAGGTACGGAAGAATTGAATCTGCCATTTTCCCAGCTGTAGGATTTATAAACCTAAAACTTCAGAGGTTGCCATTAAGTTATGTATATAATTGCCGATATTACACTATCGGTATGAGAATTTTACAAAAGAGATAGGTGGAGGATACCAAATGAAAAATTTAAAGATTGGCAAAAGAATTGCGGTCTCTTTTGGAATTATTTTTATTTTATTTTTAGCTGTATCAGGAATTTCTTTATACAGTCTGATTGCAAATAATTCCAGGTTCGTAGAATTTTACAACAACGGACATGAGGTATCTATGCTGACGGTGGAGATGAGACGGAACGTTGAGTCGGCAGCAAAGAATGTGGGCTATTCAACCATGATTTCGGATTTAATTAAAAAGGCAAAGTACATTGACCAATCCGAGGCGGATCTTAACGAATTGAAAGAAAACCTACAGCATTTAAAAGAAGAATATAAAGGTGACAAAGCCCTGGTTGAGGATATCGAAAAGTCACTTAACGAGGCAGAACCTTTTAAAGAAGAAGTCTTTACTTTGGCAAAAGACAATAAAACCCGGCAGGCGACAGAGGTTTTCTTTGAATCACTGGAACCGCATTTTAATCAGATACAGTCTGATCTTATTCAGATCAGCGATTCGGCCAAGCAGAGTGCCAACAGTGATTTTAACAGATCACAGTCTGATATGACGGGTACTGAAGTGATTGTTATCCTGTTTCAGATTATTGGAGTAGCAGCTACCATCATTCTTGCATCAGCTACGACCAAAAGTATTGTTACTCCTGTTAAGGAGATTGAAAAAGCAGCAGCGGAGATGTCTAAAGGAAGTCTTCATGTTGAGCTGAATTATCAGTCCCAGGATGAGCTTGGCGGTCTTGGTAACAGCATGCGCTCCACCATATTAAATATTGGCAACATTATTGATGATATTATATATCTTTTGGGATCTATGGCAGACGGAGACTTTGGGGTTGTATCAAAGAACCGGGAACAGTATGTTCTGGATTATGAGCCTATATTGTTGGCAATCAGGAATATCAGGGACAACTTAAGCGACGCGCTTACCCGGATTAATGAATCCGCTGACTTGGTTGCCAATGGTTCGGAGCAGGTATCATCCGGAGCACAGGCATTGTCCCAGGGGGCAACTGAACAGGCATCCTCCATTCAGGAACTGGCAGCAACCATCAATGATATTTCCAATCAGATTAATAAAAATGCCGAGAATGCAAAAGAAGCCCGGTTAAGATCGGAAGAAGCTGCTCTCAATGTAACAAAGAGCAATCAGAAGATGATGGAAATGAATCAGGCCATGACTGAGATTAATACCAAATCCAGCGAGATCGGCAAGATTATAAAAACCATTGAAGATATTGCATTCCAGACTAATATTCTGGCATTGAATGCGGCAGTAGAAGCAGCAAGAGCCGGAGAGGCAGGAAAAGGCTTCGCGGTAGTTGCAGACGAAGTCCGCAACCTTGCAAGCAAGTCAGGAGAAGCGGCGAAAAATACTACAATTCTCATTGAAGAAAGTCTGCAGGCAGTAGAGAATGGAAGCAGAATCACTGCTGAAACAGCAAAAGCCATGCAGGAGGTTGTTGAGGGAAGCCGCCGGATCAATATGATTATAGAAGAGATAGCCGCAGCTTCGGACAAACAGGCAGTCGCTGTTAACCAGGTTACCCTTGGGATCGATCAGATCTCCAGTGTGGTTCAGACCACTTCTGCTACAGCGGAGCAGAGTGCTGCTGCCAGTGAGGAATTATCCGGACAGGCTCAGATTATGAAAAGTCTTGTTCAGCGTTTTAAGGTACACGGCAGCACCATCACTGGAAAGAGCAGCCTGCCTTTAACTGTGGATATTAAAAAAGCGGATGATGATTTTATTCCGGTTTATCAGGAAGAAGCAGAGATAGAGCCGGTTGTCATTGATCCTGTCTACTTTGAAGACTCCTCTTCTTATAAGAACAGCAAATATTAAATATAGAATCAGGTGTGAAAATCAGTGGGGTATGATGCCTCCGGTTTTTCATGCCTGTTTTTTATATTACGGGGTATACTTAAAATTATAAAGAAAAATATTGACGAGTCAAAGAAAAACTAGTATTATAATTAATAAGTGGAAATTAATTAATAAGTATAAAATATTAGATGTGCTTATTAATAGCATTACTCTTAATAATGAATTACACATGATTGGATAAGGAAGAGGAGAAATTACTATGGCAAACGTATCTATTGTTATGGGAAGTGATTCTGATATGCCTGTTATGGCGCAGGCTGCAGAGGTTCTTGATAAACTGGGAGTGGAATTTGAAATGACTGTTATATCTGCACACAGGGAACCGGATATATTTTTTGAATATGCGAAAACAGCAGAAGCCAGAGGCATCAAAGTGATCATCGCCGGAGCAGGTAAAGCAGCTCACCTTCCGGGAATGTGTGCCGCATTATTTCCAATGCCTGTCATTGGTATTCCTATGAAGACTTCAGACCTGGGGGGAGTGGATTCCCTGTATTCCATTGTACAGATGCCTTCCGGTATTCCGGTAGCAACAGTTGCTATTAACGGAGGTACCAATGCTGGAATTCTGGCTGCAAAGATATTAGCTGCAGGAGATGCAGAGCTTTTGGCAAGGCTGAAGGATTATTCTGAGAATTTAAAGAATGATGTAGTGAAAAAAGCAGAGAAACTGGAAAAGATCGGGTATCGGGAATACTTGTCCCAGATGAAATAGAGGAAGAAAAAGCGGAGGAAAAAGAGATGGATTATAAGAATGCCGGAGTTGATATTGAAGCTGGTTACAAATCGGTTGAATTGATGAAAAAGCATGTACAGGAAACCATGAGACCAGAGGTACTTGGCGGACTTGGCGGATTTTCAGGAGCGTTTTCCATGTCAGCATTCAAAGATATGGAGAAGCCAACCCTGGTGTCCGGAACCGACGGAGTAGGAACAAAGCTGAAGCTTGCATTTCTTATGGATCAACATAATACCGTGGGTATCGACTGTGTAGCCATGTGCGTCAATGATATTGCCTGTGCAGGCGGAGAACCTCTGTTTTTCCTTGACTATATCGCCTGCGGAAAGAATTATCCGGAAAAAATTGCTGAGATTGTCAGCGGTGTGGCAGAAGGCTGCAAGCAGGCAGGAGCCGCACTGATTGGAGGAGAAACTGCAGAGATGCCTGGTTTTTATCCTGAAGATGAATATGACCTTGCAGGTTTTGCGGTAGGAGTGGTTGATGAAAAAAATCTGATTACCGGTAAATCCATCAAAGCTGGTGATGTGTTAATCGGCATTGCCTCCTCCGGTGTCCACAGCAATGGCTTTTCCCTTGTCCGCAAGGTGTTTGATGTAACAAAAGAGAATTTAAATGTTTATTATGAAGAACTTGGCAAAACTCTTGGGGAATGCTTAATTGTGCCCACCAAAATTTATGTGAAAGCATTAAAAAGCGTAAAAGAGAGCGGTGTGACCATCAAAGGCTGCAGCCATATTACGGGGGGCGGATTCTACGAGAATATACCACGTATGCTTCTAGATGGAATTTGTGCCGAGGTGGAGAAAAACAGCTATGAAGTACCTGCGATCTTTAAACTCATGGAAAAAAAGGGTGAGATAGCAGAAGAGATTATGTACAATACCTTTAACATGGGAATTGGTATGGTGCTGGCTGTAGATCCTGCCGATCAGGATAAGACCATGGAGGCAATCAAAGCTGCAGGAGAAACTCCTTATGTAATCGGCTGTACAAAAGCCGGTGAGAAGGGTGTGGTCTTATGCTAAGAGTCGGCGTTCTGGTATCCGGCGGGGGAACCAATCTTCAGGCGGTTTTGGATGCCATTGACAGCGGGGAGATTCAAAACGCAGAAGTCAAAGTAGTCATCAGCAATAACAAAAGTGCCTATGCGTTAGAACGTGCAAGGAATCATGGAATCGACGCTCTTTGCATTTCCCCTAAGGAATTTGAAAACAGAACGCAGTTTCATGATGAGCTATTATCGAGAATTGATGAGTATCATCTTGATTTAATCGTACTTGCAGGTTTTCTTGTTACCATTCCTGAAGCGATGATTCAGAAATACAGAAACCGCATTATAAATATTCATCCTTCCCTGATCCCTTCTTTTTGCGGTACCGGCTATTTTGGGCTGAAGGTTCACGAAGCCGCATTGGCAAGAGGTGTGAAGATTACAGGTGCTACAGTTCATTATGTTGATGAGGGAACGGATACAGGTCCCATTATTCTGCAAAAGGCAGTGGAGGTAAAGGAAGGCGATACGCCGGGAGAACTTCAGAAAAGAGTCATGGAAGAAGCAGAGTGGGTCATTCTTCCCCAGGCGATTGCACTGATTGCAAAGGAACAGGAGGAAAAAGCATGAAGGTTCTGATCATTGGAGGCGGCGGCAGAGAGCATGCCATTGCATGGAAGGTTGCCCAGAGCCCTAAGGTTCAAAAGCTGTACTGCGCTCCGGGAAATGCCGGAATTGCTGAAATTGCAGAATGCGTTGACATCGGAGTGATGGATTTTGACAGTCAGGTGGAATTTGCCAGAAGCAAAGAGATTGATCTGGTAATTGTTGGACCCGATGATCCTCTTGTGGCAGGTGCTGCTGATGCTTTTATAAATGCAGGAATCCGGGTATTTGGGCCGGAGAAAAAGGCTGCCTGTCTGGAGGGCTCCAAGTCTTTTTCTAAGGATCTGATGAAAAAATACGGAATACCTACGGCTGCTTACGAAACCTTTGATTCAGCAGAGGATGCACTTGCTTATCTGGATACTGCCAGAATGCCGGTTGTTTTAAAGGCAGATGGTCTGGCTCTTGGTAAAGGTGTATTAATCTGCAATTCATTAGAAGAGGCAAAGGATGGTGTCAGAACCCTGATGCTGGATAAGCAGTTCGGCTCTGCCGGTGACCGGATTGTAGTAGAAGAATTTATGGTTGGCCGGGAAGTGTCCGTACTTTCTTTTGTAGATGGCAAAAACATAAAGATAATGACTTCTGCCCAGGATCATAAACGGGCTCAGGACGGAGATCAAGGTCTTAATACAGGCGGAATGGGAACATTTTCCCCCAGTCCCTTCTATACAGAGGAGATAGATGCATTCTGTAAAAAATACATCTATCAGGCGACAGTGGATGCAATGCTGTCTGAGAACAGGGAATTCAAGGGAATTATATTTTTCGGATTAATGCTGACAAACCAGGGACCTAAGGTTTTAGAGTATAATGCAAGATTTGGTGATCCGGAAACACAGGTGGTACTTCCCAGAATGAAAAATGACATTGTAGAAGTATTTGAGGCCTGCATCGATGGAACACTAAGTGACATTGACTTACAATTTGAAGATAATGCAGCGGTCTGTGTGGTCCTGGCTTCTGATGGATATCCGGAGCATTATGAAAAAGGGTTTCCAATTAAAGGGCTGGAGCATTTTAAAGAACAGAATGGATACTATGCATTCCACGCAGGAAGCAAGTTTGATAAAGAGGGAATTCCTGTAACTAACGGTGGAAGAGTTCTTGGTGTGACAGCTCTTGGAGATAATTTAAAAGAAGCGAGAACCAACGCTTATGAAGCCGTTAAATGGGTGGATTTTGAAAATAAATACATGAGACATGATATTGGTAAGGCGATTGATGAAGCGTAAAGCCGCCCGGTGTCAGCGGGTTTTCTGCATAAAAAAACGTTGACACGACAGAATTTTCATGATATTGTATCTCTACAGTAGGACTTTGTTCTTTTAAAGTGTTTTTCTACATCACTATCTAATGACGGCATAGGATAAGACTGGATTTACACAGTTTCATAGTACCGGAAGACATATAAAACGGGTTGCATAAGGGTGTAACTGAGCCGATATCCAGGTTACGGGTATCGGCTTTTTCCATAATGCCTGATAAAGGGAGGCTGATCGGCAGGAGTAAGAAAAATAAAGTTCATGTTTAAGGGTAGAGTCATGTCAAAATTTGGCAAATTATGCTGGGCGAGTAATATGACGAAAAATGTCTAAAATAAACTATGTAATACTAATGTTTGGGGTTTTTAAACTACATAGTTTGTACCAGTGCGGTCTTCGGTACAAACTTCAGGTGCATAATTATGCACAGGAATGGAGGAAAATATGCTAGAATGTTTACGTAAATTAAATTTACCGGAGTATGTACAGGATATTTTAAATCAGTCACAAGGTGTGGTCATTCCAAAATCAAGAAATGAACTGTTAACTCTTGCTATGGGCGGCGATGAGAACATTACATTCGACATTGATTATGAAGTGGAAGGCAAGGGAAGAGTTTTAGAGGCGACTGCTACCAAATGTAAAAATGGTATAGTAGTGAATTATATGGAAGATTACATGCGCAGACGTGATCCAAATTCCATGCTGATTGCAGATAAGAATCCTACGGATAAGCCAAGATATGAAGATGTTTATCACAAAGATTTCGAAATTCTCAGAATGGATACCTTTGACTGGCTGAAAAATCAGGAACTGATATTTTTCCCGTTTAAATCCGGCGGTCTGGAGTATGGTTATGATTCTGTTTTAGTAGCTCCGGCCAACGCAGGATTTTTTGCAGCAGGCCTTGCAGATCTCCAGGGATTTTTAAACATAGACGAAATCACATATGATTTTAAACCGAGAGCAGTCGTTTTTCTCGCACCGCCATTCCGTCATACACATTTTAATGGAAAACAGGTAGTGGTTCATAACCGTCTTCAGGGAATACATGAGGTATATGCCTATAATCTTTATCCAGGTCCAAGTGCTAAAAAAGGTATTTATGGCGTGCTCTTAGACATTGGTGAGGAAGAAGGCTGGGTAACTGCACATGCATCCGCAGTAAAGGTTATCACTCCTTACGACAATGAAATTGTGATTATGCATGAAGGTGCTTCCGGCGGCGGAAAAAGTGAAATGCTGGAAGATATCCATAAAGAGATGGATGGAAGAGTTGTTTTAGGAAGAAATACGGTGACAGGAGAGAAGAACTACTTAAATCTCTCAGAGACCTGTGATTTAATTCCTGTAACGGATGATATGGCACTGTGCCATCCCCAGATGCAGCAGGGCAGTAAGAAGCTGGTTGTAAAGGATGCAGAGTCCTCCTGGTTTTTAAGAGTGGATAATATTAAGCGTTATGGAGCTTCTCCCCAGTATGAAAGAATATTTATTCAGCCGGAAGAGCCATTAATCTTTTTAAATCTTCAGGGAGTACCGGAAGCAACTTGTCTGCCATGGGAGCATACCTTGGACAGCACTGGAAAACCATGCCCGAATCCTCGGGTAATTCTGCCAAGAAAACTGGTTCCTAACTCCATTGATGAGCCGGTTGAGGTTGATGTGAGAAGCTTTGGAGTCAGAACACCAGCCTGTACAAAGGAAAATCCATCCTACGGAATTATGGGTATTATGCATATCCTTCCTCCTGCTCTTGCATGGCTGTGGCGTCTGGTAGCACCAAGAGGCTATAACAACCCAAGTATCATTGACTCCCAGGGAATGACCAGCGAAGGAGTGGGCTCCTACTGGCCATTTGCAACAGGTAAGATGGTTACACAGGCAAACCTTCTTCTGGATCAGATATTACAGTCTACCAACACCCGCTATGTTCTGATTCCTAATCAGCATATCGGAGCGTATGAAGTGAGCTTTATGCCTGAGTGGATCTCCAGAGAATATATTGCCCGCCGGGGAAGCGCAAAGTTCAAACCAGAACATCTGGTAGAAGCCCGCTGTCCTCTGTTAGGATTTGGTCTTGATTCATTAAAGATTGACGGACAATATATCAGAAGAGCATTCTTAAGACCGGAGACACAGCAGGAAGTGGGAACCGAAGGCTACGATGCAGGTGCTGCGATCTTAACTGAATTCTTTAAGCAGGAACTGGTTAAATACAATACAGATGATTTAAATCCGTTAGGAAAGCAGATTATCGAGATGTTCATGAAGGGCGCTACGGTTCAGGATTATCTTGAAATTATGCCTATGAGATATTAAAAAAAGACACGCAGCTCTTATGATGAGGTTCATCCATAGAGCTGCGCTTCTTTTTGTCATTTGTTATTTCGTTCGTATCTGATTCTGCCAGGACACTTTTCCGGATTAATCCGCCACATACAGATTTTGCAATGAAGGCAGGCTCCTGTATCTTTTCCGTTCCTGGCATCATTTGCCCAGTTGGGGTTAACTAAAGTTCCCCGTCCGATGTTAACCATATCTACACCGGTTGCAGTTAATATTTCACCGGCCTGCTCTGGGGAAGTGATTTCTCCCACGGTGAAAACCGGAATAGAGACCTGTTTCCTGATTTCCTGTGCACCGTAGATTAAGTCCGTAAACGGGTAGTCATCTGGCTTAAATGGATCTGATAGCTGCATAAATCCAGAAGAAATGTTGAGAAAATCCATACCTTCCGCCTGAAAAACCAGGGCATGATCAATCCCGTCGGCCAGTGTGGGCTCGAACGCACCCAGCCGCATTCCCACGATAAAAGATTCCGGTGTTCGTTTCCGGATCTCTCTGATTATTTCCAGAGCAAACAGAGCCGGATTCTTCCCATATTCATCATTTCGCACGTTCACCCGGCTGTTTAGGAACTGACTGATTAAATAGTTGTGGCATCCATGAAGCTCCACTCCATCATAACCTGCCTTATATGCCCGTTCTGCAGCATCTGCAAATGAATTCTGAATCCGGTGTAATTCTAAAAGTGTGAGTGCTCTGGATTTTTTCATGGTTCCTTTAACCATGCACTGGGTATCACTGGGGCAGACAGTTTCTTCCATAAATCCGAAGACGCCGCCGTGATGAATCTGTACAAAGATCAGTGTCCCTGTTTCATGAACCGCATTTGTAATTCTTTTAAGTCCTTCGATCTGCCCGTCTTCCCAAATTCCAATCTGTGAATCACAGAGTCTTCCGTCCTTTTCCACACAGGTAGCCTCCTGAATGATGAGTCCCGGTCCGCCCTGGGCAATTTTCCGGTAATGCTCGACCTGAATATCAGTTACATGGCCTGTGTCATCGGTACGGTTGTAAATTACCATGGGAGGTACGGCAATTCTGTTTTTTACCTCCAGATTTCCAATCTTCATTGGATTAAATAATTTGTTCATTGATGATCTCCTTTTTATAATTATGATTATATCCATTGTCAGTCAGAAAGTAAAGAAGGGCAATGAGCGGCATGGCCATTCCTATGAGAGAAGCACCTGACCAGCTTGCATATGCATAAGCCCAGCCGCCCAGAAAAGAGCCAAGTGCTCCTCCGGTGAAGAAAACTGCCATAAATATGCCATTCATTCTTCCCCGGGTCTGATCCCCCAGTTCGTAAATTGCCTTTTGGCTCAGTACCAGGTTTCCCGATACGGCCATATCAAGAAGAAGTGCAGCTGCCAGAAAGACCATAAGGGAGATTCTGGTGGGAAATAAGATCCCGTGGGAGAGCAGGAATGCCGCCGATGCAGTGAAAAAAGCCAGGAGAGTAAGCGGTTTTGTGTACCCTTTGTCGGCCAGCTTTCCTGCAACAGGGGATACCGCTGCTCCCCCCACACCAGCCAGAGAAAATAATGCAATCCCGGTCTGGGTCAGGTGATAATGTTCTTCCAGCCACATAGGAGCCACAGTCCAGAAAAGACTGAAAGAGCAAAAGAGACAGGCCTGATACACCGCCCTGCGCTTTAGTACAGGTGTGTGAATGAATAGCGGTAACAAAGAAGCGATCAGACTGCGGTATGACTGATTCTTTAAGGGATTGCGGGGAGGAAGCAGATACACCAGTAAAACTGCAATGACTGCCATAATACCGGCAGATAAAAGAAATACGCTCCGCCAGCCGGTAAATTGGGCAAGCAGGCTGGAAAGGGGACGTGCTGCCATAATACCAAGTAAAAGTCCGCTCATAACATTGCCCACCATACGTCCCTGCTCCTTTGCGGGAACCAGCGAGGCTGAGTAAGGAACTAATATCTGTGCAGATACAGAACCAAAACCGGTCAGGCAGGCTGCAAAAAGAAACAGGCCGGCATGGTGAGTGAGAGCACTAATGAGCAGACCGCAGGCAGCCGTCATCAGGCCTAAGCCGGTTAAAAGCCGGTTTTCTGCCATATCGCTGAACGGTACGATAAAAAGAAGTCCAATTACGTATCCCAGCTGAGTCATGGTGACAATCAGCCCTGTCATTGATCTGGGCATGGAAAGGGAATTGCCGATCAATCCGGCAAGAGGCTGGGCGTAATATAAATTTGCGGCAATCAGACCGCAGGAGGCAGCCAGCAGGAATACCAGCCACAGAGGGGATTGATTTTTGCTCATTTTATTTTCTTTCATAAAGAAACCTCATTTCTCTTGAATATATAAACTGTACGTATCGTTTAGTAATTAAATCTTAATCCTATTCTTTATAAATGTCAATGGATTTTCCTTGAAAAAAATAGATGAAAGATATATAATAAACGAAACGTTCATTATATATAATTGCTAATAGAAAGGATAATAACCCAATATGGCAGGTAAGGGAAGACCGCGCAGTGAATCAACAGAGAAAGCAATCCTTAATTCCGCCCACAAGCTGGTGACAGACCATGGATTTCAGGCTGTTACAATAGAAGGGATTGCCAGGCATGCAGGTGTGAGCAAAGCAACGATCTATAAATGGTGGCCGAATAAGGCAGCTGTAGTGGCAGACAGCTTTTTCACAACTCTAAAGGAGCAGTATCCTGTGCCGGATACCGGTTCGGTAATAGAAGATCTGGTAATCCAGATCAGTAATCTTTCTGCGTTTCTGGCATCGGATGAAGGACGGATTATAAGGGAATTGATTGCAGAAGGCCAGTCTGACTCTGATGTAGCAGAGGCTTACCAGTCCAGATATTTTTCACCCCGCAGAGAAGTTTCCAGAACAATTCTGGAACGGGGAGTTGAGCGGGGAGAGATGAAGAGCGGACTGAATCTGGAATTGTGTGTGGAAATGATTTATGCCCCATTGTTTTACCGGCTTTTAATTACCGGAGAGAGGGTTGATGAAGAATTTTTAAGAAGTGTAGTTTCCTGTGTACTGAAAGGGCTTGGGGCACTATAAACTCTTTGACGGCAACATTACCCTATTGGGAAAGGTTTTTACCTGGGAAATGTATGACTGGAGTGATAGAACGATTAAAATGCAGAAAATATGGACATGCGGTCCCCCGGATAATAAGGCATTGACATTGCCCTAGAGGGAAACGCTTATAATTGACTGGTAAAGTTTATATTTGCATGGATCGAGGTGGTAATAAATGGGAAATGAATATGGAGCTTCACCAGAACAGGGAGAGCAGATCCGTATTGTTCAGGAAACAGTGGCTGGAAGAGAAATTACTCTGGCTCATATTATCGGAGGACCGCTGCCAGTGGTATATCGTAAGCTGGGTTTAAATCCGGAAATTGATTACCGTTCATCTGCTATTGGAATTATGAATATGACTCCTCCGGAGTCGGCAGTCATAGCATCCGATATTGCGGTAAAGAGCGGAAATATTGATCTGGGATTTGCTGACCGGTTCAGCGGCACACTGATTATAACCGGTGAGATCGCAGAGGTTCAGGCTGCGATTACGGAGATCGTACAGTATTTTCATGATGAACTTGGGTATGTGACCTGTCAGATTACAAAGCGGTGATAAGATGAAAAAATTGTTTTTATGCGGAAGAAGTGAAGCAGGCAAGACTTCTCTGACCCAGGCATTAAAGGGAGAGCCGGTGGTTTACCATAAGACACAGTATGTCAATCACTGGGATGTTACCATTGATACACCGGGAGAATACGTGGAAAATAAGAATATATCCATGCAGGCTCTCTGCTGTTTTTCCTATGAGTCAGATGTTATTGGCCTGCTGTGCGGGGCAGATGAGCCCTTTAATCTCTTTCCGCCGGGGATTATCAATGCCTGTAACCGGCCTATGATCGGTATTATAACCAAAATAGATGCTCCCGGGGCGAAGGTTTCCATGGTGAGGCAGTGGCTGGAGGAAGCTGGTTGTGAACGGATTTTCCCGGTCAGTAGTATCACAGGGGAAGGCATTGCCTTACTGAAGGAATTTTTAGGGGAAGAGAAAAAAGGATAAACCCAGAAAGGGTGTGTTTAAATGACAGAAAAGCGGCCTGATCAGGAGGCATTACAGCAGATTTTAGGAAAAACACACAGACATGGGGGAAATGAGCAGATGCGTGTGGTGAAAGTCTCCGTTTCCGGGAAAGAAATATCAATGGCCCATGTCATCGGAGTTTCCGAACCTTCTGTATATAAGAATCTGGGCCTGGACATAGGTACCCATGCAGGAGAGGACTTTAAAGGAATGTCAATCGGCACCATACATATGTCCCCTCCGGAATCCACAGTCATTGCAGCAGATATTGCGGTAAAAGCCGGGTACGTGGAACTGGGATTTTTAGACCGGTTCAGCGGTACCCTGATTTTGACTGGTCCTTTGGAGGAAGTGAAAACTGCTGTGTTTGAGATTATGAAATATTTTCGTGAAGAGTTACAGTATAAGGCTTGTCCGGTTACAGTGAGATAGTATAAAAGCGGTTCTGCATGGAGTAATGATGCAGAGCCGCTTTTTTCAGTTAAAATCACTCCACAAAAACCGCCAGCCCATCCGCCCGGATTAATTCCTTTAACTCTTCCAGATAATTTCGGGCAAATATACTTAAGTGTATCTTTGGATTCTCAATCCAGCCGATTCTCATACATTCCGAGGTAACAAGAGGAACGGCAATGATATTATCTCCATTTAAGTTGCTGTTTAAGATTCCGCTGCAGATTGTATAGCCATTGAGGCCAATTAATAAATTAAATAACGTAGCCCGGTCACTGACGTAGATGATTTTCTTTCTTGGAACAGTGCTTAATATTTCCTCAGAAAAATAAAAGGAGTTATTTTCCCCCTGTTCAAATGCCAGAAACGGATAGGGCATTAAATCCTCCATTGTAACAGATAAACGACTGGAAAGAGGATGGGACGAGCTGATAAATACATGGGGAGAAGCTTCAAACAATGGGCGAAAGATCAGTCCGCTGTCTTTAAAAAGCTTTTCAAGTACCTTCTCATTGAAATCATTTAAATAAACAATACCAAGTTCACTTCTGAAATTTTTCACATCCTCAATGATCTCAAAGGTTCTTGTTTCCCGTAAAGTGAATTCATATTCGTCATTATCCTGCCTTTCCACCAGATTGACAAAGGCATTCACAGCAAATGCATAATGCTGGGTGGATATGGAGCAGATCCGTTTTGCCGGAGTTTTTTTAAAATAATGCTGTTCCAGTAAATCAGCCTGTTCCAGAACCTGCCTTGCATAGGAAAGAAATTCACTTCCATCTGAGGAAAGTGAAATTCCCTTTGGATTTCTGTTAAATATGGTGATGCCGTATTCCTGTTCCAGTTCTTTCACTGCATTGGAAAGGCTGGGCTGGGTAATGAAAAGCTGTTTTGCAGCCTCTGATATAGAGCCGCAGTTTACAATGGTGATGATATAGCGAAGCTGCTGAAGCGTCATTGCAAGGGATTCCTCTCTTTCTCGTTCTGTTTCTATTCTAACACAAAGTGATATAGTTTAAAACTATACCAGGTCATAAAAATATAGAATTTTACACATATCCCTTTATCCGTTAGAATAAAGAAAAACAAGACAGGAGAAAAGAGAGGAGAGTAAAATCATGACACAGTTAAAAAAAAGAGCACCGTTTAAATTTGATATAGTAGGAAGTTTTTTGCGCCCCGATTATTTAAAGGAGGCAAGAGAGGGCTGGAAAAATGGAACCGTTACAGATGATGAATTAAGAAAGACTGAGGACAGAGCCATCACGGAGCTGATCGAAAAGCAAAAAGAGGCGGGACTTCCTGTCATTACAGACGGAGAGTTTCGCAGAAGCTGGTGGCATCTGGATTTCATGTGGGGGCTTCAGGGTGTTAAAAAACTGGAAGTGGAACGTGGCTATGCGTTTCATGACGAAGTTACCAGAGGAGAATCTGCCGGCTTGTGTGGGAAAATCTCTGGGGAAAATCACCCCTTTGTAGAGCATTTTAAATTTGTGAAGCTGTTTGAGGATGATTCTGTTACTGCAAGGCAGACCATACCGGCACCAGCCCAGTTTCTGGCTGAACTGGAGCGGGGAGATAATCTGGAACAGACAAAGTATTACTATCCGGACGAAGAAGAACTGATCCGGGATATAGCATCTGCTTATCACACTGTACTGGTTGATCTGTATGAAGCAGGATGCAGAAATGTACAGTTTGACGACTGCACCTGGGGAATGTTCTGTGACACTAAGTATTGGGAAGCCAGACAGAAGGGATCAAAATCTGTTACTTCCGAGGCAGAAAAGTATGTAAGACTGAACAATCTGGCAATGGAGAATCTGCCGGAAGATCTGGTAATCAATACTCATGTATGCAGAGGCAATTATCATTCCACCTGGGCCTCATCCGGCGGATATGCCCCCATTGCCCCCCATTTATTTGGGAAAGAAAATGTTTCTGCTTACTACCTGGAATTTGATGATGAGCGTTCTGGAGATTTCGAACCCCTTCATTATGTGGATGGAGATAAGCAGGTAGTCCTTGGGCTGATCACAACAAAATCTCCGGATTTAGAAGAAAAATCACGGATCATTGAACGGATCCGCAAGGCTTCCCGTTATATCCCCCTGGACCGCTTATCCTTAAGTCCCCAATGTGGTTTTGCATCAACCGAAGAGGGAAATAAACTGACAGAAGAGGAGCAGTGGGAAAAAATAAAACTGGTAAAAGAAATTTCAGAAGAGGTCTGGTAAAATTATCTTTAAAATGGTATTGTTGTTTGAGACATAAAAACAACAGTACCATTTTTAATTTGGCAAAGGAGGGCACACCATGAATGTACAGATATTCGGAACCAAAAAGTGTTTTGATACGAAAAAAGCAGAACGTTATTTTAAAGAACGTAAAATTCCGTATCAGTTGATTGATATGAAGGAAAAAGGGATGAGCAAAGGGGAATATAACAGTGTGAAACAGGCGGTGGGCGGTACGGATGCCATGCTTGATGAAAATTGCCGGAACCAGGATATTCTGGCTCTTATCAGATACATTGCTCCTGAGGATAAAGATGATAAGATTTTAGAAAACCAGGAAGTGTTGAAAACACCCATTGTCAGAAATGGAAAACAGGCAACAATCGGATACCAGCCTGACACGTGGAAAGACTGGAAATAAAATCTGACAAGTATACGGCTGCCAGATCATCTTGACATTATGGGTAAATTTATTTAAAATTAAGAAAACTACGAAAAGGAGCGGCATAACATGAAAACGAAAAAAAATCAAAGATGGGTATTCAATCAGGATATTGAAGGGGAGAAAGCAGGAGACGGTGTTGTCAGAAAGGTGCTGGCATACTGTGACGGCATGATGTGTGTGGAGAATCATTTTGAGCAGGGAGCCATTGGTAAGATGCATAATCACCCCCATACACAGATTACATATGTGGCCAGCGGTGCCTTTGAATTTACCATCGGTGACGAAGTGAAGACAGTTAAGGCCGGAGATACTTTATTAAAACAGGATGGTGTGATGCATGGCTGTGTATGCCTGGAAAAAGGAATTCTTGTTGATATTTTCACCCCAATGAGAGAAGATTTTGTATCATAAAACGTTATGAAGAGATCTGTATTTTGCCTGAAATCAAGGCAGAGACAGATCTTTTTCCTCTTTTCGGATCAAAACGGATTGTCTAAAGTGACATGGTCACGGAAAAATCGGAAAAAATCTGTTAAGATCTAGAAAAAAACATGGAGGAAGCAATGACGTTACAAAAAAACAAGAGGTATGCAGTTGTAGATGAGACCCATTGTGTCGCCTGCGGCAGCTGTATGAAAGTGTGTCCCAAAGGAGCCATTACAATACCATGTGGGATCACAGCAAAAATAGACACGGAAAAATGTGTTGGCTGTGGTTTGTGTGCAAAGGCCTGTCCGGCATCAGTGATTCATATTGAAATGCTGAAAAGGGGGGAAGATGGGAATGAATAAGAAAAAAAACTGGTATGATTATCTCTGGCTGGCATCTTTGCTGTATCTGATCCTGGGATTCTTTAATATTCTTTTTGCCTGGCTGGGACTCCTTTGTTTCCTGATTCCGTTGGGAATATCTGCAGTTAAGGGAAATAAAACCTATTGCAATCACTACTGCGGCAGAGGCCAGCTTCTGGATCTTCTTGGTAATAAACTGAAATTATCCCGAAAAAAAGATATACCAGCATTTATAAGAAGCCGTGGATTCCGATATGGATTTCTCATCTTTTTTCTTATTATGTTCGGTAATATGCTGTTTACCACCTATCTGGTGTTTTCAGATGCAGGAAGCTTAAAGCAGGCAGTGCAGCTTTTATGGACCTTTAAGCTTCCCTGGCATTTTGCTTATCATGGGACCATAGCAGCGGACTGGGTTGCCCAGTTTGCCTTCGGATTCTACAGCGTCATGCTCACATCCACAGTGCTTGGTATTATTACCATGGTTTTGTATAAACCAAGATCCTGGTGCGTATACTGTCCCATGGGAACCATGACACAGCAGATCTGTAAGTTAAAGGACAAATCATCATAAATCTATTGATAAAAATTCCATTATATGCTATAAAAGAAGCACAGAGAAAATAAGGAGGTGACAGGGATGGCAAAGTATGTTTGTGAACCATGTGGATACGTATATGATCCAGAAATCGGTGATCCTGATTCTGGTATTGAGCCAGGCACTGCATTTGAGGATTTACCGGAGGATTGGGTTTGTCCGGTATGCGGAGTAGGAAAAGATATGTTTGTTGAAGAATAAATCTGCAGTTATTATGGAACGGCAGACTTGCCTTCAAGCCACAGGCGATTTACTGCCTGGCTTGAAGGCTTTTTTTAGTTACTGGTGAAACGCTCAAACAGCCGGTTTACATCAACCTGGCCGTATCCCAATATATTGTTGGGATAGGTGTTTGCCGGATTTCTCACAGCACCGCTTATCATCAGCCGGTTCACGTCATTGCCGGTGAGTCTTGGATAATTTCCCTTTACAATTCCCCATTCAAATACCATGGCAATGATTCCCGCGGCATGGGCAGCAGCAGCTCCCGTTCCGGTTGCGGTTCCGTAAAGGCCTCCCGGCACTGCACAGGTGAGTTCAAAGCCTGGAGCTGAAAGATCGGGTTTTACCTGACCCGTTCTTGAATAGCCTCTTCCTGATTCTGGAAGAATACTGTCATTTAACTGATTATAGGCAGCTACAGTCAATTGGTGTCTTGCATTTCCTGGTGATGTAATGGTCGTATCCGGACTTGAGTCCAGAAAAAAGGTATCATTTGATAAAAGACTACCGGCGGGAAGCCAGGAATGAAAGGAAAAAGCCTCATTTTCCGGACTCTGCGCCCGCAGATACCAGATTCCGGGAAGCGGATTACTAAAGCGCAGAAGAATCACCTGTTCCCCTGTTTCCTCTTCAAAAATAATATTATTCACATAGATAGTGGTCTTATTAAAAATAAAACTGAACTTTCTGCATTGGTTTAAGCCCGGGTAAACCGGCTGTGTAGATTCACGGTTGGGAGAGGAGATATCAATGGAAAGTCTGGCAGGTGCATAAGTCCAGATTTCCATGGCAAATAAAGTGTCACTGCTGCCGACTCTCAGCTCGATGTCATTGTAGTAAGGGGCAGCGGAGGTAGAATTGTAGTAGTGACGCTGGCTGTTTCCCTCATTGCCGGCAGCAACGGAGATCCCATTGCCGGGAAGAAGAGCCAGATGGTCTAAATAAGCGCTGGCTGCGCCTCTTCCGTCATGACCACCCTGATTGCTTGAAAGAGCAATGCAGATCACTACAGGACGGTTAAAGCGGGAAGCAACTGTAACGGCATAGCGAATGCCAAGAATTAAATCGGATTCCTGATAGCAGTTTGCATTTTCAGGGGCAAAGGATACTTTTTTCAGAACAGGCTTTGCTTCCTTTAACTTAACAATCACCAGATCAGATTGAGGGACGATGCCGCTAAACCCCTGCTGTTCGTTGGGGGAGCCAGCCAGAATACTGGCAATGGCAGTTCCATGTCCCAGCGCATCGGTAGTGGGAACAACACTTAAAGGGTCTGGTGATCTAAGGGCAGCATTAATCTGTTCCCTGCTGTATTCAGTGCCAAAGGTAAATTCATTGGGGATGGTGCCTGACTGATCGGTCTGATCCCACATGGTAAGAATCCGGGAAGTGCCGTCATTAAAGAGAAATGCCGGGTGACGGTAATCAATCCCAGTATCAATGACCGCAACCAATACCCCCTGCCCGTATAAAGCCAGAAAGGGATTTGTCTGTACTGTGGTAACTCCCGATTTTTCCAGGCTTATGGTTGAGGCAAGGGTGTAAAGGGTAGGAAAGCTGCTGTAAGAATGCTTTCCAAGGTCACAGGGATCTCCGTTGCCGGCGGGGATATGAAGCAGAGAGTTCTGTCTGTTTAAATAGGTGATATTATCACCCGTATCATAGGTTGGAGCCAGGGCGGTGCTGATCATTAAATCATAATAACTGTTATCCAGAATTTTTGACAAACCTGTTCCTCCCTGCCAGTTTGGGCGTAATTTATGATATATTTTATGCAGGAAGGCAGGGATTATGAGCTCTTAGTTGGTAGGTGGTGCCGAAACAGTAGCAGTGGCTGTTGTAAAAGTGGACTTTCCAGCCTTGTTTAAATATTCAATGATACCTTTGGCGTCAGCCTCTCCCAGTTTCTTTAACTGCTCGTCGGTGGAGAGAAATCCGGTTAAGTCGCTGATGCAGTTGATGTATCCATGTTCAATTATAAAGCCACGGAGACCAAACATCTGGGAATATCGCGGGATTGCATAGTAATCAGCGGTACTTCCATCTGGATATAAGGTTCCGTTTTTGGAATCCTGAAGAATTAATCCTCTGTTGTGAAGTCCAAGGCCGGTAAGCTGGTTTAAAATGGTATTTGCTGCTTCCTGGGACTGAATGGCGACGTCATTGTTAAAACGTCCGGTTCTGGGAGACATGGAACTGGCACCGTAAGCGTTTCTAGTGGTGCCGTTTCCAGCGATGGAATCCACGTGGAGACTGACAAACAAATCTGCGCGGACGGAAGCCGCAAAGGCAGCCCGCTGATCTAAGGGAACGGTGACTTCGGAACTATCTTTCGTCATATAAACGGTATAGTTAGAATTTTTCTCCAGATATTCTTTCGTATAATTGGCTATTTTCATTGTAATGATATCTTCGTAGTAAGTAACTCCGTCGTGTTCGAAGTGGCAGCCGGAGTAGTGACCGTCTGTTTTTCCGTGTCCTGGGTCTAAAACAACTACACAGTTGGATTTTAAACTCATTCCAGGACCGATCTCAGGCGCAGCAGTATGGTTAACCGGCGGAGCAAAGGCAGGTCCGGATTCTTCTTCCGCTTTTGCTGTAAAAACAACAGAAGATGAGAACAGGGCTGCAAGCATTATGACACCGGTAGTACGTTTAAAAATCTGATTAAAACGAAACATGATAGATCCTCCTGAGTAATGGCATTTTGCCCAATATTATAGCACTAATTGTCATAATCTGCAAATGGTATTCTATTAATTTTTCATCTCCTGTGGTAGAATGGGGAGTGTAAAAAAGGAACAGGAGAACTGCTTATGAACTATTACTTCGCCCCCATGGAGGGGATTACAGGATATATTTACAGAAATGCACATCGTAAGTTTTTCAAGGATGTAGATGTATACTTCACACCTTTTATTGTACCGACCCAGAACCGTGAATTTTCTTCCAGAGAAAAAAATGATATTCTTCCGGAGCATAATGAGGGTGCAAGGACAATTCCCCAGATTATGACCAATCAATGGGAAGGGTTCGTCTGGACCGCTTTGGAACTTAAAAAATATGGATATGATGAAGTAAATCTAAATCTGGGCTGCCCATCTAAAACGGTTGTATCCAAGCAAAGAGGCTCTGGTTTTCTTGCAGTTCCTGATCAGTTAGACCAGTTCCTGGACCGGATTTTTTCAATTGATATGAACATTTCCATTAAAACCAGAATCGGAAAGGACAGTCCGGAGGAATTTTACCGTCTTATGGAAATCTACAACAAGTATCCTGTTAAGGAGCTGATTATCCATCCCAGAATTCAAACAGATTTTTACCGGAATACTCCGAACTGGGATATGTTTCAGATGGCAGTCACCGTTAGTAAGAATCCCGTCTGCTATAATGGAGATCTATTTACTCCCGGGGCTTATGACCGAATGATTCAGACATTTCCATCTGTGGACAGGGTAATGCTAGGAAGGGGATTGATTGCAAATCCCATGCTTGCTGGAGAAATAAAAGGACAGGGACGTCTGAAGAAAGAACAGCTTAGGGCATTTCATGACGAAATTCTTTCTGGATACCAGCAGACGATTTCTGGTGACCGCAATCTGCTGTTTAAAATGAAAGAGCTGTGGGCTTATATGCTTCAGTCTTTTGAAAACAGCGAAAAGCACGGAAAAAAAATACAAAAAGCCCAGAATCTATGGGATTATACGTCTGCTGTAAATGCACTTTTCCAGGATCTGGAGTTAAAATCCTCTATGGATTTTCTTCCCCGGTAATTTTTTTGCAGAGATAAAAAACGAATATTTTGTGATCGGATGGTTGAAATTAACAATATCTTGTGGTATATTCATGAATATAGCTTTGATAACAGTTATTGATATTATTATAACGCAATAGAATGGCAGGAATCAGTATGGATGAATTATACGGTAAAAATGAGATATTGGCATACTTTAAGGAAGTACCTGAATTAAGTCCGGTACTTGATGGGATAGAGCGGGAATGGGATTCACCGTCATACGGTCTTAACAAGCTTTATTTAAAGTTTATGACATTTTTTAAAGAGGACATGACGGTCAGAGAGAGACTTTCTGCACTGATTCAGGCTGCAGTAGAGCTGACGACCCAGGAAGCCTCCGACTGGGAATACGTAAGTGCCAGAATTTATCTGGTTCAATTTGGACGAATCCTGAAAGCAGAGCTGAACAGACATGGCTTAAAAAGCTTTTATGATAAAGTTGCTTATTTAACGGGAGAGAATCTGTACGGAAGCTACATTCTTGAAAATTACAGCGAAGACGAACTTAACCGGTATGAAGCTTATATTGATCATACCAGAGACCGTCTGTTTAATTACTCCGGACTGGAACTGGTGTTAAACCGTTACGTAATTCATAGCAGGGAGAATGTTCCCCTTGAAACACCTCAGGAGATGTTTTTAGGAATTGCCATGCATCTTGCCATGCTGGAAAAGGTGGACCGGGATGGCTGGGTAAAGCGGTTTTATGATATGCTCAGCACATTAAAGGTGACTATGGCAACCCCTACTTTATCCAATGCGAGAAAACCCTACCATCAGCTTTCTTCCTGTTTTATAGATACAGTGCCGGACAGCCTGGATGGAATTTACCGAAGCATAGACAGCTTTGCCAAGATCAGTAAATTTGGCGGCGGAATGGGACTGTATTTTGGAAAAGTCCGGGCAGCCGGAAGTTCCATACGGGGATTTAAAGGAGCGGCCGGAGGTGTGATCCGTTGGATCAAGCTTGCCAATGATACGGCTGTTGCAGTGGACCAGCTGGGAATGCGCCAGGGTGCGGTAGCAGTGTACTTAGACGTATGGCACAAAGATCTTCCGGAATTTTTAATGCTTAAGACCAATAACGGCGATGACCGCATGAAAGCCCACGATGTTTTTCCTGCAGTATGCTACCCTGATCTTTTCTGGCGGCAGGCGAAGGAAGATATGGAAAGTAACTGGTATCTGATGTGTCCCCACGAGATACTTACTGTAATGGGCTGGGCATTGGAAGATTGCTGGGGAGATTTGTGGGAGGAACGTTACCTCCAGTGTGTAAATGACGAAAGAATCCATAAGAGGGTTGTCCCGATTAAGGACATTATCCGACTTGTTTTAAAAAGTGCAGTAGAAACAGGAACTCCGTTTACATTTAACCGGGATGCAGTCAATAATTTTAATCCAAACAGCCATAAGGGAATTATCTACTGCAGCAATCTCTGTACGGAAATTGCCCAGAATATGAGTGCGGTGGAGCAGGTGGAACAGAGCATGAAGACCGTGGACGGAGAAACGGTTGTAGTAACCGTGACAAAGCCCGGAGATTTTGTTGTCTGTAATCTGGCCAGTTTATCCCTTGGAAAAATAGATGTAAATTCCAAAGAAGAAATAACCGGGCTGGTCCGCAGTGCAGTGCGTGCTCTTGATAATGTCATTGATCTTAACTATTTTCCAGTTCCTTATGCCCGGATCAGCAATGAACGATACCGCCCAATCGGTCTTGGAGTAAGCGGCTATCACCATATGCTTGCCAACAACAAAATTGCCTGGGAATCAGAGGAGCATCTGGCTTTTACAGATCAGGTTTTTGAGACCATAAATTATGCAGCAATCGAGGCCAGCTGTGATCTTGCAAGAGAAAAAGGAAGTTATTCGCTCTTTGAAGGGAGCGACTGGCAGACGGGTGCTTATTTTAAAAAACGGGGCTATGAATCCCGTGAGTGGACCGAATTAGGTAAGAAAGTGAATACCTGGGGGATGAGAAACGGCTGGCTGATTGCCATTGCCCCCACCAGCAGTACAAGCATGATTGCAGGGACAACGGCAGGACTAGATCCGATTATGAGCCGGTATTATCTGGAAGAGAAAAAGAACGGACTGGTTCCAAGAGTTGCGCCTGGGCTTTCTCCGGATACATTCTGGCTATACAAAAACGCTCATTATATTGACCAGACCTGGTCTGTAAAGGCAGCAGGGGTCAGGCAGCGGCATGTTGACCAGGCCCAGAGCATGAATTTGTATATTACCAATGATTATACCTTAAGGCAGGTGCTTGGGCTGTACATTCTGGCCTGGGAATCGGGAGTAAAGACTATTTACTACATCCGCTCCAAAAGCCTTGAAGTGGACGACTGTGAAGCATGCTCCAGCTAAGAAGTTAAGAAAATAAGACAATAAAAAGGAGAGTGGAACCAGAACCCATGGAACAGTTAAAGAAAAGACCTCTATTTAATCCGGAAGGATCCGTGGAAGTAAGAGATCGGCGCATGATCAATGGCAATACCACCAATCTCAATGATTTTAACAACATGAAATACGGCTGGGTAAGTGACTGGTATCGTCAGGCTATGAATAATTTCTGGATACCGGAGGAGATTAATCTGTTAAGAGACAGCAAGGATTATCCTCTTTTAAGTCCCGGTGAGCGAAGAGCGTATGATAAGATTTTATCATTTCTGGTGTTTTTAGACAGCATCCAGACAGCCAACTTACCGGCCATCAGCGAATATATAACAGCCAATGAGATCAATCTCTGCCTGGCAATTCAGACCTTTCAGGAGGCAGTTCACAGTCAGAGCTACAGCTATATGCTGGATACCATCTGCGAACCCCAGACGAGAAATGAGGTTTTGTATCAGTGGAAGAATGATCCTCATCTGCTGGCACGAAACACGTTTATCGGAGATCTGTATAATGAATTTCAGAAAGACAAGAGCAGCCGGGCATTTTTGAAAGCAGTGGTTGCCAACTTTATTCTGGAGGGAATCTATTTTTACAGTGGTTTTATGTTCTTCTACAATCTGGGACGAAATCATAAAATGACAGGTTCCTCTCAGGAGATCCGTTATATTAACCGGGATGAGAATACACATCTATGGCTGTTCCGCAACATCATTCTGGAGCTGAAAAAGGAAGAACCACAACTGTTTACTCCGGAATGCGTCAGTGAGTACCGAAGCATGATCAAAGAAGGGTGTGAGCAGGAAATCGCATGGGGAATCTATGCCATTGGAGATGAGGTACCCGGATTAACAAAGGAAATGATCACAGATTACATCATGTATCTGGGGAATTTCCGGTGTGAAAGTCTTGGCTGGGAGCGGATTTATGAGGGGCATGAAAGAGAGCCGGAGAGTATGTCCTGGGTCAGCCAGTACAGCAATGCTAATTTAATAAAAACTGATTTTTTTGAAGCAAGAAGCACAGCATATGCCAAGAGCAGCGCCCTGATTGATGATCTGTAAATGGAACGCAGTGGATGTTGACATTTATTTTTTTTCGTGATACTATGATAATGCTCGCTTGAAGAGTACCAGTCAGGGGCAGTACTGGTTTCGACAGGGGCTATGCAGCTGGTGAAGCTATCCGTATGCGATGCGTTAAATGGCAAACCTAAATATAAACGCTAACAATAATAAATTAGCTTTAGCTGCTTAATGCAGCTTGTCGGCCTTAGAGCACTCACACTTTAAGATCCCGGCATCGACTATGTGAGAAACGACGTATGCAAAGCTTTGAGCATACGGGTGTATGATGAAGCTACTGAAGCAGCCAGGGTGTTAGTTCCCGGACTGTGGAGGGAATGTCAATGAACTAACTATGATAGTAGAAGAACAGGGAATTGGTTTTTGGACACGGGTTCAAATCCCGTCTGCTCCACCAAAAACAAAAGGTAAAAAAGATTTATTGCTTAAAATGCCAGTAAATCCAAGCCTTTTCAGGGCTTCCACTATGAAAAGTGGAAGCCTTTTTTTCGTAGATTTATTAGGGTGACAGCTTCACTCCGATAGGACTCAAACCCGCAAGTAAAGAGATAAGCCGTAGCGCCCCTTTTAGCGGCTGGATGATTGAAAAGGGCGCTACCTCATAAAAGAATCAATTTAATAATCTGGAACTGCTAAAGGGCGCTGATTTTTACGGCTGATTAAAAGCCAATAAAGTCAGCGCCCTTTTTGCATTTCACCATCAGAACAGGAGGAAATTTATATGGTCAACTTTTTCAAAGAGCTTTCCCGTGTCCTTGCAAAGCATGATATTGAAACTGCACCGCCGGAAAGAAACGCACTGCCCATCATGATAAACGGTCGTTCCGCCTGCTATGTGGAACCCAGCGGGGAAATGTGCATCTTTCCCAACGACGTCCGCTCTCCCGAAGCGGATGAACTATATCATAAGGTGGCGCCCTTTTCCAGTGAAGTCCGCGAATATCTGACGGCGATAGAAAGGGCGCCGCTTTTGGAAGCTACGGCATTGGATGAGGACTTCCGGTTACTGGCGGAGTTCAAAGGCGCCGTCCTTGCCGGTCGGGAAACCGAATACGGATATATGTTCGTCACATGGGAGCGAGACTACGAAGGCACCGGCGTACTGAACGGGTCATATTACCTGGATGGCTACGCGAAAGCAAAACAGGACTTTGCCATCCGCTCCGGTATGATCGAAAAGCAGCGCCTTTTTTCCGACGCACAGCTTCTTGATATCTACCAGATAATCAACGAAACCTTTGACGCCGGATACAATCTGACACAGGAGAATGAGAAAAACCTCATCAGCATTCAGAAACAGATCGAGGGTCTGCTGCCGGATGTTAAGGAGCAAATTGCGGCGTTACGGCAAACCGATGCCGAAACCATGCAAGGGCAGTCCATGTAAAGTGGCGCCCTTTTTTATACCAATCAAAACAGAAAATAAAACGCCAAGGAGCCGAAGAACCGGGACGTGAAATCCTCCCTATTCTCCGGCTCTTTTTGCGTTTGCGGAAAGGAGAACCATGCTCATACGATACAGGAAAAACAGGAGAAGCGCCTGTTACGATTCGGATACCCTCGTAACAGACGGCAGGATACCGCCAGACGAGCGGCCTCGCGGTCCTTTCAAAAGCTGCGGCAACTGTCCATATCCCTCTCACGGATTTGTTTGCTACAGCTCCGAGGGGGATTGCCTCAGAACAGATATGCAGAAAATCGGGAATCGGAGAAAGGCGGAGAAAAGATGATACAGGCTTTGTTGTCAAACCGTCGACGGCCGGACTTGCCGCCAGTCCCTGTCTGCTTTCCCATAGCGGATTATGCCGGGATATATGAAAACCTCCAAGCCGTCGGCATCGGCAGTATAGCTGTGCGTGACTGCTTCGTCAGAGAGCTTGGCGGAGATTACCCCATCTTTAAACGACTGGGAGAAACCGAAATCAATGTGGATGAGCTGGACTATCTCGCCAAGCGGTTGGAGAGCTTCGATAAATACGAGCTTGCTCAGTTCCAAGGCGCCGCCGTCAGCCAGGACTATTCAAATATGACGGATTTCATCAACCTGACCTTCTGCTGTCAGGGTGTGACGGTGGTTCAGGATTTCACCAATCTGGACGCAGTAGGTCGGACGCATTATATGAACCTGCATGGCGGGATGACTGAGGAAGAACTGAGAATGGTGGATTTCCAGAAAACAGCTCTGTCCCTTCTGCTCAACGAGAAAGGAGCAATCACGCCTTATGGGGTGGTCTATGAAAACGGCATGGAGTTGGAGCTTTGCTATGATGGGCTGTATTTCCCCGACTACCGGTATAGCGGCGATACGATACTGACCATTGCGGCCACGGATCGGAGTCTTCCGGAAGACACCATGGATATTTCATGGCTCTATCTGCCGGCGGAGGACTGCCAAATTGAGCGCGCCCTGCTTCGTGCGGGGATTCAGGATGAGGATATGCGGCTGCGGTACGATGACACTGAGCTGCCTGCGCTACTCGTTGATCTGATGGGGCCGCAGGAAAATCTCTATGAGATAAATAGGCTGTGCGCCTGTTTTCAAAAACTGGACTCCGACAGCCGCCTGAAAGCGGAGGCGGCGTTGCAAATGGCCTCCCCCTCCGACATTGCCCAGGCGTCCAACCTTCTAAGCCAGCTTGATCTTTTTGACTTTATCCCCGGCATCGCCACCCCGGAGGAATATGGCAGGTACATGATCATAGACTCCGGCCATTACGAGTTTGACGAAAATCTGGAGAAATACATCGATTTCAAAGAATATGGCAAACAGCGCATGGCCGGAGAGTACGGCCGATTTACCGAAAACGGATACATCAGCTATCAAGGCTTTATTTCCATCGAAGAAGTAATGGCTGGAAGCGAAACCGAGCGCATGGATAAGGAGATGGGAGGAATGCAGCTATGATTACACTCCACTTGACCCGCGCTGATGACTATGAGGGTGTGTATTTGCCGCTGCCGGCCACCCCCGCGGACATTGGCGAGGCGTGGGCCGCTTTGGACGACATCAGCGATGACGCTGCCTCAACCCGCATTGTCGGAGCGGTCAGCAATGTATGGGGTATCGGGCAGTATCTGAAAAATGCGGATATAAACGATTCCGGACAGTTCAAAAAGCTGAATCGGATCGCGGAAATCGTCGGCAGCCTGGACCGCGACGGGTGCCGCATCTTTGAGGGCGCTCTGAATGCAGAATCCGTGAACAGCCTGGATGATGTAATCGCAATCGGAGAACGACTGGATCAGTATCTGCTGCTTTCCGAGGTAAGTACCGACCGTGAGCTGGGTGTTTATCTCGTGGAAACAGGTTTGATGCCTTTCGATGAGAACGTTCAGCCTTATCTGGATTATTCCCGCATCGGTATTGAGTATTATGCCAATCACGGCGGCGCTTACGCGACTGGAGGATATGTTCTCAGGCGTGACAGCGCAGAGCAGGCATTGCAGGACATTGTCGATGCCCGCCAGGACAGGCAGACGCTCGGCGGTATGGAGATGGGATGAGAGGTGAACGGTGGAAACAGATTTAACAAAACGGATCAAGGCACTCACCCATCATTACCGGCCAAAGCTGAATACCGAAAAGAGAACCATAAGATGGGCGGATGAGATCTGGACGCCCACAGGAATCGTGGACAGCATCCGGTTTGAGGACTATTACGAGAACGAGGAATACCTCTGCAGGCTTCTGGATACGGAACGGTTTTCCGAGAGAGATCAGCGTACCACTGCGTATATGCATCAACCCGGAAAGTGCTTCCGTGATGGCGGCACAGATAAAAATGAGCAGAAATGCCATGGCTGTGTCCTGCGGCGCCATAACTGGAAAGTGGGCATGATGGTCACCTGCTTCGAGGTCAAAATCACTTACTCGGATTTCAGGAGTGCAAACGGGCACAACCTCCACGGAAATGAGAATTACTACTGCGTTCCCAAGTCCCTCGCCCTTAAAATCGCCCAAGAGATACCGGACGACATCGGAATCCTCGCATACTTTGAGGGCGAGCGCCAGTATGGTCTTAGGCAGTTCAAGCCATCAGGATGGCGTAGTGTAACCGACCAAACCAAAGTGCATCTGCTGTACAATGCTATGAAAAAATGGTGCGATGGGGCGGTCTTTGTATAGCCTCCATCACAAGCTGGGCGCCGGTTTATTGATTTATGGGATAGCTATCCCGCACACCGGATGGTATTGTGTGTGCTTGACGCGGAACAGCTCCCAATATAGCGAAAGGAGACAGGTCATGACAAACAAGGAAATCGCAGAAATGTTTGAGCGTCATAATTTAGTTAGGGGCTATGTCTACCCCTATGAAGGATATCGGAGCGAATACTGGTTTGAACGCGCCCCCTCCAACATTGCCAACTTCATCATGCGGCACAGCGATGCGCGGGAGATCATTCTCACCGATACCATGGACAATCTCATCCTGAACACGATGGGCGAGTTTATCGACCGCTGCCCGGATCAGGCGCTTTTACAGCAGATTCTGCCGCACCTTATTCCCATGCAGTTGGGCGAAGCGGAGCCGCAGGACTTTCCCTCCGCCACAGATGCGGAGGTGGAGGCACATTTTAGTATGCAAGACAGCATGGAGATGGAGTTAGGGATGTAGGCAGAAACCATACCGATATTTATCACGGAGGTGTCAAAATGAGCGTTAACGCCAGAAAAGAAGAATATGAACATGTGGAGCTTTTCGGAAAGCCTGCGCTTTTCACCAGCTCCCGCATTGACCGTTCTACCGTACCGAAGGGCTTTTCCTGCTACGATTTGCGTGGCTCCGATTATGATCCTGGCAGGCCGGTGACCGTGCAGAATTTTGTCGTTGTGAATCATGCCGGAACGGTTTTGACGCCAGAGCCGATCCCGTTCCCCGAGGAGGGCTTCCGCCGATTACGGGGCAAGCTCAACTTCCTCGGTGAATGCATGATTCTTGCAGACTTCTGTGAGGAACACGGACTGAAACTCCCACTTGATGATCGAAATCTAATCATACGTCCCGCTTCGCCTGAAGAATCGGGGCTTTTTTATGCCCATGAGTTAGAAAAAGAACGCAGTCTTGGCTGTGTGGGCAGTGTCCGAATCGACTTTGGACATAAGGGAAAGGAGTTCTGGCATACTTGGTGGCCCAGTCACGATAAAAGCCTAAATACGCCGGAATTTAAAGAAACGCTAAATGAGGTTGTTAATGGGTTAAGAGAATCCCTGCTCAAAGACCTTGCGGCCATGTCGGAATATTGCAATACCCACGATGGAAAGATTGACGGCGGATATCAGCAGAACTACGGATATGTGGTTGATGCCGGTGAGTATTGTTTCTGTATCCGTTGTACGCCTGTACAGGGCGATTATAACGCATATATATTTTCCTATGATAAGCGTGCTCAGGAAATGAATATGTCGGATCAAAATGAGCCCGGACAGGGCACTCAGATGGGAGGAATGACGCTTGGATAAACAATTAAGGAACGGGCTTCCGAAACAGTGCCTGTTCATCAACGCAGACGGCGAAATCATGAGCGTTGAATATGGAAAATCAGGGTTCAGCCGCTCCGAACTCAGCACAGAAAATAAGAAGGCGAACCGGGAAATCGTCAACAGCTACAACGAGAGGTACGGCATTACAGCCGAGCAGGTAAGGATCATGCACCATGGGGCGCTGTTTGGTTGGGATGCCCTCCACCTCTCTAATCAAAAAGAATCCGGCGTGCAAAGCGGCCGCATTTTTGAAGTGGAAATCAGCCGCCCCGGTGCATTCGGTGCGGAAACCTCCGCCACGCTCACACTTCCCGCTGCGCCATATGAAATACTGGATGCGCTGGACAAGGCCCGCGTCACCGATGAACGCGTCATCTATTCCTCGGAGATCATAAACTGCGAGCTGGACTATCTGCCGCAGTTTATCAATCCGAATACGAATCTGCGTGAGCTGAATCACCTTGCCGGGCGTTTGGCATCCCTCACCCAATGGGAGCTGGACTGCTTCGAGGGAATGGTCATGATGGATACCCTCCAAACCCAATACGCCCCCATCGCCATTGATCGCCTCATCAACATGACCTACAGCATGGAGCATTGTCAGACCGCCTATGAAGCCCATGACGACCAGTCTCTTGGCAAGTTTTATGCTGACAATGATTTTGTGCCGGAGTTGGAATCCTTGTCTGAAAGGATATTTCCCTGGTTGGATTATGCCAAAATCGGCAAGGAGATGCGTGAGGGTGAGGGCGGTGTTTTTACTCCCCATGGTTATGTGGTCCAGAATGGCGAGATCGCACAGACCTACCAGAGCGGCGATGCCGCTCTGCCTAAGAAACCCGACTACGCCATACTGCTGTCTGTCAGAAAGGGGTACTTTAGCGACCCTGACTACGACAACGACCTGTGCGTACAGCTCAAGCTCCCAGCTGACGATAAGACGGTGTCTCAGGCGGCTGAGGCTGTGGATGCGGCATCCCTGCGGGAATGCGCCTTCCATGTGGAGGACTGTGCCGCTCCGCAGCTCTCCGAGCTTATTTGCGATGAGCTGGACAACCGCGATGGCGACATCACCGTGGTCGATGCTTTTGCCGCACAGCTTCGCAAGCTCGACCGTGAGGGGCGGCTCCCCGTCTATAAGGCGATGCTGGAGGTCGCTCCCAAAGACCTCTCGCTGGATGAGGCAGTGGATCTTGCGGGGCAAGCCGTAGATTTCCGACTCCAGCGGGAAATCCCATCCCCACTGGAGTACGCTCAAGCCGAGATCATGAAACATGATATTCCGCTGAAGGACGAGCTGATCAGCAGCAGGGATCTCTACAACTACGGTCAGAAGCTGATGGAGGCGCAGGGTGCGGTGAGTACCGATTACGGCATTCTGCTGTCGGAGGATGGGATGACGGTGGAGCAATGCCTTGGACGCCCCGATCAGCATATGGAAATGAGGTGAAAGCAATATGAAAGACTATCCATACCCCTACCCGTGGAAGGAACTACCCGGCACCGCCGAGGAAATGGCGTTCCTTGATGAGCGGTTTGCGAAGATGTCCATCCGGGAGCATTATCTCGTGGAAGGATCTTCTCAGTTTGTGTCCATCGAAACCGCCGCCGATCTCATCAACCTCACCGAGCAGCTCGACAACTTCTCCCTTTATTACGGGGTAAATGACGATGCGGCTCTCGGAAAATATATTGCCGCATACCAGCATCAGGCCACCCCCGACCAGCTTCGCTTCGTTGACCTAAACCAGTGGGGGCATAGCATCCGTGAGGATAATGGCGGGGTGTTTGTATCAGGCGGTTATGTGGAACAGCATTATTCCGATCATGAGGTCTACACCGGCAAAAATCTGGAACAGATGAATGGCGGCAGCGCCAGTATGCGAATAAAAGTGGCCTCCGACAGCCATCCGGCAGGCTTATGGGTAAGGCTGCCCGACCATGAAATCAGCACCGGCGAACCGGATGAGCTGGCGGTTGCAATGAGTGAGTTGGGGATCACAAAGTGGAGCCGCGCAGTTTTACTGGAGGCAGAATGCTGCCTTAACAATATTACAGGCATTGCGGACCAGTATGAATCTCTGGAGGAACTGATTGGGGCCGGGAACAATCTCGGCTATGTTCTGGAGGAACAGGGACAGGGCATGCCTTTCTTCCAGCAGCGGTTTCAGGCCGCCATGGAGCTGGAAGGCTGCACCCGGTTGGACGAAGCGCTGGATATCTCCCAAAACCTTGACTGTTACGACTTTATCCCTTCCGAACAGCATTGGGAAAAGTTCGGCAAGGACTTGGCATTGAAACGTGGGCTCGTGCATCCCGCCTCTCCAATGGGGATGTACTTCGACTATGCCGGCTACTGCAAGGCTGAGATCGAAGCCCTCAATTTGCAGCCCTGCGAGGGCGGCTATATCGCCAGAAATCAAAAGGAGTTTATTCGTGAGTTCAGCAAGGAACCCCAGGAGCAAGGGCAAACCCTCGGACACAGTTTATAGTTTTGTGGTATAGCTATTTTCAAAAAACTGTGGCATTGTGTTGTACTTAAAGGAGGTGAGCAGGATGGAACTATGGAAGGACTCCCTGCAGACTGCGCTGGATGAACGCCTTGACGCAGCGTTTGCGGAGCTGGCGGAATCCAATGCCGATGTCCGGGAAGCTGTGAAGCAGCAGCGGGAGGCAGCGGAGCTGGTAAAGGAACATTTAAAGTATGATGACGAGCTGAAACAGATGGTGGATGCATACTTTGAAGCCATGCAGCTTTTGCTGGGTGAGTATAGCCGGCATTTGTACATTCAGGGCGCCAAGGACTGCGTGACAGTTTTAAGAGAGCTTGGCGTAATCAAGTAGCACAGGCAATGATGTCTGTGCTTTTTTAGACCCCAAAATCAAAACAGGGCCGTTTCCCCAAACAGGAGGCGGCCCTGTTTTTTTACGCCCTTTTACCTTGTCTTTCTTTCCGGGGAAACGGCCGGAAAGGAGGACAAGATGCTCAAGGAGCAGCTTGCGGAGTATCTGCACCGCTATCACCACGGCGCTGAAAATGCCGTCACAAGCAGAACACTGGAACAGGTACTATGCGTTTCGGGCAAGGAGCTGCGCGACCTTGTCAACGCCCTGCGCCGCGAGGGTATCCCCATTGCCAGCGACCAAAGCGGGTATTTCTACGCAAAGACCGAAGCGGAAGTGCGCCTGACTATCAGGCACATGAAAAACCGCATCAGCGGGATCAGCGCCGCTATCGCAGGTCTCAGGCGTTCCCTCGCGGCATTTGACGATATGCAGATACGCCTGCCGCTGGAGGGAGGTGATGACTCCTGAACAGCTTTATGTCTTGGATCGGCGGCAAGAAATCCTTGCGTGAACTGATCGTCACCCTGTTTCCCCTCTATTATGAACGGTACATTGAGGTATTCGGCGGGGGCGGCTGGATACTGTTCCACAAGTTTCCCGGCAATGACTTCGAGGTGTATAACGATTTTAACGGCCTGCTGGTCAACCTGTACCGCTGTGTGAGGGAAAGGCCGGAGGAACTGATGGCTGCGCTGCGTTATGTCCTCAACGCCCGTGCGGATTTCGACCTTGTCAAAAACACCCTCGCCCGTGACAGCCCTGCTTCCGATGTGCAAAAGGCGGCCTGGTTTTACCAGCTTATCCGTTACAGCTACGCATCGGGGCTAACGAGTTACGGCAGCCAGCCCCATGATATGTGGTCCAACTTCCCGCTGATCGAGCAGGCCCACAGGCGGCTTGCCAAGGTGGTGGTCGAAAACAAGGACTTCGAGAAGCTGATCGGGCAGTATGACCGCCCCGTCAGCTTTTTCTACTGTGACCCGCCGTACTTTGAAACCGAGAGCTACTATAAAAACGTGGGCGAGGACGGCTTCACGGAGAAAGACCACATCCGCCTGCGGGACGCGCTGCTGCGGATAGAGGGCAAATTCCTGCTGTCTTACAATGACTGCGAATTCATCCGCAGCCTCTATGATGCGCCGGGTATTCAAATCGACTCCTATACCCGCATCAACAACATCAAGCAGAGATATGACAATGGAGCGCAGTTTCCCGAAATCCTCATTGCCAACTACGATATGCAGGAACGGATGAGGGACGGCCCGATGCAACTAAACTTATTCGGTGAAGGAGGTTTCATTGATTGAAAATGGATAAAAGCACCTTGAACCCTGAGAACATGCGGGAAACACACGAACAATCAGATGCCCCTGTCATGGGGCAAACATTTTAGGGAGGAACAGACCATGAAAGAAAAGCAGAAGAAAACCGAGCAGATCTTGCAAATCCCTCCGGTGATTCAGCAGCATTGTGGGTTTATCGATGCGGAGGCCCTTGCGGTGACGGCCGCCGAGGGCGTATGCGTCATCCACAAAGGTGAGCTGACGGCACTGGATCTGGTCCGTGTCATTGCCGCTCTCAGCGAGCTGGCAAGCGACATGACGGTTCAGCTTGCCGGAACCTGCGGCCTCTGCAACAACTGCGGTGATGAAAAGCCGAAAGCCGATGCGGAGTGCGGCTACGATAACAGCCCTGCCAAGTGGGTAGCGGACTGCTCCCTCTGCCGCGATCTGCTGGACGAGAGCCAGGACATCCACATCCCCGACTATCTGCTGGAGGAAGCGGGCATTCCCCAGGGTGCCAGGCTGGAAGCCTACGCGGACGATGACAGCGGCGAAATCACGGTGGCGGAGGCCAACGTACAGCAGGACATCAACGATGTGCCTCCGGAAATTCTTTCGGTGCTGGCGCAAAGCGGCGTCTGCCTCGCTGCGCTGGATGAGCTGATCATGCGGGAGGAAATCGTCTATGGCAAATAAGGAGTTCCCATATATTTATCCCTACTCCTTTGCGGAAGCCAAGCGACTGGGTGAGCTGAATGACTGGAAGGCAAGCCATAAGGAGAACATCGCCTGCAAAGACGCCATAGAAGCGGCCATCCGCCGCGACTTTGACGGCATGCACCTGAAAACGGACTGCGCCGCAAGCGTCATCGCGGACTTCGGATACCACAGGGTGTCCTATGTCCTTGCAAACAGCTTGCAGTGTAAGGATTACGATGGGCGCTTTTCCCGTGGAAACAAGGAGTGGGCACAGCAGACCTACATCCCGCCCGATAAGGATTCGTACAGTAACCGCAACCTGGATTTTGCTGTGGACAGCCATCCCGCCGTGCTGGACGGCTTTGTCAACCAGTACCGCAGGGCATATCAGGGCCTTGGGATGTTTGATCATACCCACTGCTTGCCCGATACGGAAAAGCAGGACTTTGAGGGCAAGGTGGTGGTGCTGTCACCACGCAATCTCAAGGAAAAATGCCTGACAGCCCAAGATCAGCTCTGGCTTTGTACCGGGGGCTTCGGTTCCCATGCCGATGCGAGAGGCAGAGCTGTCTATGCCACCAATCTCAGCGACGGCGAGAAAACCCGGTGGAACCGGAGTGATTTCATCGGTGTGCTGGCGGACAGCCACCTGCCCGATTGGGCAAGGGAAAGTCTGACGGAACTACAAGGGCAGGAACAGACCGCAGGCGACTCCTCCGAAATGGGAGGGATGACCATGCAGTAAGGAGGCGGTACCATGCCGGGGATCACCCTGAAAAACGGCCTCATTTCCTACTACGGAAACCCGGCCGGTTATACAGAAAAAGCAAAAGCAGTTGTGGACTGCATCTTTCAAAGTGATGAGCTATCCACTTGGCTTAGAAGCCGCTCTCTAACGCCGCAGTGGACGGATGGCGTGATGGAGCGGCTTCTTGCCGGGGAACGGCTGGGCGGCATAGAGACTGCCGCTCCGCTGAAAAATGTCCGCGTCTGGCAGCTCAAGCCCGATGTGGATATCCACATGAAGTTTATTCCCTATGAAGAAATGGTGCGGCAGTTTGGAGAACCGTCCCCCGGAGATTACCGTATTGCCTATGATGGGCAACTCGACACCAATGACCTTGAAACCATCTATGAGCGGTTCAGCACCCGGCAGCCCCCCGGCTTTTCTGGACATCCGCTCTCCATGTCAGACATCATTGAGCTATACAGCGATGCCGGTAGCGAGTTCTACTATGCGGATCGCAAGGTGTTCCGGCAGATCGAATTTGAATCACCCGAACCCATCCAAACAATGGGCATGAGTATGTAGGCAGCCTTGGGCTGTCTTTTCTTATGCCCCATCAATAGAACGGAGGAAAACAATATGGTTCATGTTATCAAAAAAGTGAAAGCCACGGTTTCTCATAAGCTGACGGCGGTAAAAAATACCGCCGCCAGCCTCGTATTTCGCAGCAGGCACATTCTCTCAGAGAGTGCCGGGGAGGGCTACATCGACACAGCCATCAAAATCCTGATCGCCGTTGTCTTGGGTGCCCTGCTCCTTGCGGGGCTCTACGCACTGTTTGGCGAAACCGTGCTGCCGACTCTGACCCAGCGTATCAAGGAGATGTTCAACTACGCCGGTTAAATGTGCCGGCAATTTTGAGAAGGAGGAAAAACCATGCCTAAGAATACAACACCGGCTGTTCCAAAGTATGATGTGAAAATCCAATCCATCCGCCCGGAGGGGAGCTGCAAGGCCACCGCCTCGGTTAACGTCTACGGCGATTTTGCCGTGCGGGGCATCAAGATCATGGAAGGCTCCAAGGGGCTGTTTATCTCCATGCCCAGCTATAAAGCCGGAAACGGCGAGTACAAGGATATCTGCTTCCCTTGCACCAAAGAAGCCAAAGCGGAATTTGACAAGGCAGTCATCGGCGCCTACCAGCAGGCGCTCATCCAAGGGCAGACCGCCGCACAGAAACAGGAATCTCCCGAACCCCAGCAGGCACAAAGCCAACCTGTCATGGGTGGGATGTAGGAGGGTTTGCCGATGAAGGAGAAAATGAAAAGACCTCTCAGCGTCCTCCTCGTGGTCTGCATGGTTGTTGCCCTGCTTGCGGGCAGCGCCTATGCGGTAAACCGGTATTTTGAGGATGCCAAAGGCCATTGGGCGGAGGAAGCCATCCAAATCCTTACGGATAAGGGCGTCATCAGCGGCTATCCCGATGGTCTCGCACACCCCGATGCGATCATTACCAGAGGCGAGTTTGCCGCCCTGATTGCCAGGACTATGGAACTGCCGGAACCGGATGAAAGTGAAGTCACCATTCGCTTTACTGACATTGCCGGACACTGGTCGGAACAGTATGTAGAGGCGCTCATCATTGCAGGAATTATCCAAAAGGATGATTTCGGCACGAAGTTCCTGCCAGACGAACCCATCACCCGCATGGAGATGATCCGAATGCTGGTGAGGGCTATCGGCAAGGGCGACCATGATGTGTCCTGCCCCTGCGTCACCGGGTTTTCCGATGACGATGGACTCGCTGATGGGGATAAAGCCTGTATCTGCACAGGCAAAAAGTACGGCATTATGGATGGTTACCCGGACGGTACAGTAAAGCCGGACGGCAAAGCCACCCGTGCGGAAGCCTTTGAAATGCTGGTGGATACGGAGAAAGCAAAGGAACAGATCAAAAAAGAAGAACCACCGAAGTCGCCTGCAACACCCAAGCCGGAGGATAAGCCTTCCGGTGGCGGCGGTTCTGGCGGTGGTGGTTCCTCCTATGTCCCCGCCCCGCAGTTCAGCTTCACATTGCCCAAAACCGCTTACACCACCGATGAAATTGAGATTAAGCCGGAAAGCCGCTATGTGAGCGGCGTGACATGGACAGCGCTCAAAAACGGACTTCCTGCCGAGCTTTCCGGGCTGACAGCGGGTGAGCTGACCGCTGCAGGCGGCAAGGTGAAATTTACGCAGACAGGCAGCATCACCCTCGTTGCCACAGCAAAAAACAGCCGGGGCGCCACGGTGACTCATGAGCAGACGGTCAGCATCTATCCGGTGGTGACGGCGGCATTCACGCTGCCTGAAACCGCCCATACCGACACCGGCGTGCCGGTGGAGCTTACCACGGAGAACCTTGGTGTCAATTCTGTGGTGTGGTCCCTTCAAAAAGACGGAACCATTGCTGATATAGATGAAGCCCTTACCGGAGAGCTGACCGCTACAGGCGGCACAGTGCTGTTCAAGGATAAGGGCAGCTATACGCTGATCGCCTCCATTACAGACGAGCTGGGCAAAACCATTACTGTCGAAGATGATATCACTGTCTATCCGGTGGCGGAGGTGAATCTCACCCTGCCGGCAGTTTCCCATACCGATAAAACCATTGCACTAAAAACAGAAACAAAAGAAACGGATGGGCTCATGCTGGCCTACACCCTGACCCGCAATGGAGAACCTGCCGATATCGGCACATGGATCGAAGGAGATCCCGACCATGGCAGTATTCGCTTCAAGGAAAAAGGCGTGTATGCCCTGACCGCTTCCGTCACCGATGCAACCGGCAGAGTGTTTGCCGGTACCGCGGACATCACCGTCTATCCAGTGGGCTCCGCGGGATTCTACTTGCCCGAAGTCTTTCATACTGACAAAGCGGTTGTAGTGGAAGCGGTGTTCGGAGAAATCGGCAGCCATACCGCCAAATGGTCCCTGCTGCATGACGGCAAGGAGGTATCCCTCAACGATGCGGCGGAGGGTACGCTGGGCAACAGCGGCGGCGAGCTGAAGTTCCGCTCCAAGGGCAGCTATGTCCTGAAAGCGGAGTTCACCGATGATGGCGGCAGGAGCTATCGCTATGAGCAGAGCTTTGTGGTTTATCCTGTGCCCAACCTTACCTACGGCCTGCCAAAGTACGCCCATACCGACACCGATATCGTGGTCAAAACCGAAGCCGCCGATCTGGACGGCCTCACCATCGAATGGCTGGTGGACAACACCTTCGGTTTCCAAGATTGGTCGACTTATGTGGACGGAAAGCTCTCGAATGACGGCGGTACGATCCGTTTCAAAAGAGCGGGCATCTATGAGCTGGTAGCGAGAATCACCGATGATACCGGCCGTGTCTTTTTGTACGAAAGCAAGGACAGGTGCGAGGTGCTTCCCGTACTGACTATCGGCTTTGAGCTTCCTGTCTTTGCCTACACCGATACCGCCATTGACCTCAGAACCCATGGCAACAACAATATTCTTCCGGTGGAGTGGTCTGTCAGAAAGGATGGCAATAGTATTCCACTCTCCAATGCGTTTGACGGAAGCCTCACTCCCCAGGGCGGCAAAATTACCTTTAAGGGTGACGGCGGGTATGTCCTCACCGCAGCCATGACCGACTATCTGAAACGTAGTTATTCCCACAGCGAAAGTATCCGTATCTTGCCGGTTGTGCAGTACGCATTCACCATGCCGCAGACCGTTCACTACGGTGCTGAGTTTGATGTTGCCGCAAAGGATGTCCAGCACATCGGCAGCTATGCCGTGGTTTGGACACTGCAAAAGGATGGCAATACCGCACAGTATCAGGGAACCCTGGGCAATGACGGCGGCAGAATTGCCATCTGTGACATCGGCAGTTTTACCCTGACCGCGTCTATCACCGACAGCGCAGGACGTGTAACCTACCATTCGGAGAACATCACGGTAACCAACACTGCGCCGAATGCCCCTGTGGTAGAGGCCGTTCCCACCCGTACCGCCAAGGATGGGAAATTTCTCGTCAACATTACCGTCAATGCCACAGATCCCGATGGGGATGCGGTGACCTTGGAGTATGCGGACACTGCGGCTGACAGCTACTATGCGCCGGGTACCCACACCATCCGTGTCAGGGCAAAGGATATCGCCGGGGCTTATTCATCGTGGACCGAGAAAACTTTCATCGTGACCAATGCCGCCCCCACTGTTACCCTGACAGCCGAGCCAACCCGCACCGTCAAGGACGGCAAATTCCTTGTCAATATCAGTGCGACAGCCGCCGATGCGGACGGCGATGCAACCACGCTGGAATGGGACAACAAGGCGGCTGACAACTACTATGCTGCAGGCACGCACATCATTCGCGTCCGTTCCAAAGATATTGCCGGAGCATATTCACCCTGGGCATCAAAGACTTTCACCATTACCAGCTCCGCACCGACTGTAACCCTGACTGCAACCCCCACCCGAACAGCGAATAACGGCAAATTCCTTGTCAATATCAGCGCAACAGCCGCTGACTCGGACGGCGATGCCACCACTCTGGAGTGGGAAAACAAGGCGGCTGACAACTACTATGCCGTTGGCACGCACACCATCCGTGCCCGCGCCAAAGATGCTACCGGGCTGTATTCGGAGTGGGTGTCCAGAACATTCACCATCGTAAACTCTGCACCGACTGCGCCGGTCATTACCAGAACGCCAAGCGGCAACAGCGTACCGCCCGGAACGCCGGTCACCATCAAGGCAACCAGTTCCGACCCCGATGGCGATGCGATCACTCTCATTTGGGAGGGCCGAAATGCCGAAACGCAGACCTACCCGCTGGGCAGGAATGTGGTGCGCGTCAAAGCGGTGGATTCCGCGGGCGCTGAATCGCCCTGGGCCGCCATCGTGTTCTTTGTAGCCGACTCAAACGGCAGCGGCGGGATGACCCTCACCGGACCGGACTCCGTCATCATGGAGAACGGAATCGAAGGCGCCACCATCACGGAATATACCTTCACGGTGCCGCCTGTGAGTGGTCACAGCGGCTCTGACTTTGGCAGAGTGCGTGGATACAATAGGCTGACCGGCCAGTGGGATCAGCTTGACTATGGTACAACCACCAACGGCATCACCTTCACCCGCAGCCTTGGCGCAGGCGTGTACACAAGGCTCGAATTTTATTACTATACCAATCACGATTGCATGTATAACAAGAGCAACATCACCTACTCAGTGACCTACCACTTCGAATAAGGAGGAAACACTCATGAAATCTCTCTTTTGCAAGCTAAAGAATAAGACTGCCACGGCCGCTGTCAGAACCCGCTATATTCTCTCGGATAACCGCGGGGAGGGCTACATTGATACGGCCATCAAAATCCTGATCGCCGTTGTCTTGGGCGCTCTGCTTCTGGCGGGGCTTTATGCCCTGTTTGGGGAAACGGTGCTGCCGACCTTGACGCAGAGAATCAAGGAAATGTTCAACTATGGAGGCTAATGGCATCGCACAGGCGGTGCTTTTTTCTTGTCTGCTTATGGCGGCTTCTGTGTGGGATCTCCGCAAACGGATCATCCCGGACAGCATCTGCCTCCTGATTGCATTGGCGGGGCTGATTGATTTCAGCCCCGCCAAGCTCTTGGGAATCCTTGCGGCACTGCCACTGTTGATTGCCGCCCTATACAGACCGGGCGGCGTCGGCGGCGGGGATATCAAGCTCACTGCCGCCGCAGGCATTGTTATGGGATTTTGGGGATGCACGGTCGGGCTGATGCTCGGCCTGATGGCATCCCTCTTTTTTTATCTCTCAGCCCAAGCCATCAGAAGGTTTCGCAAACTGAAACCTCAGAAAGCGGCGCAGGCATCCCTGCCGATGGCGCCGTTTTTATCCCTCGGCTTTCTTGCCGTAACCATTCTAAATATTGGAGGAAGTATCTCATGAAAAGAATCCGTACCAGCAGAAAAAAGACCATTCTCATCGCCGGTATCGCCGCCGTTTCGCTGGCTGCCGTCCTTATTCCGGGGGCTGTGAAAGCAGCGAAATACCGCAAATACAGCTCTGCCAGCTTCTAAATCACAATGAAATCAAGGAGGAAAATCCTATGAGTCTTTTTAAGAATCGCACGGTTGTCGGTGTGATCTGCATCCTTTTGTCCCTACTCATCTGCTTCGGAGTGACGCCGCTGTTCAACAAGTCCGTCAGCCAGAAAACCGAGATCGTCCGCGTGGTCAAGGAAATCAAGGCAGGCGATGAGATCACCAAGGATACGGTCCAGACCGTGGAAGTGGGCGGCTTCGGACTGCCCGACAATGTCATCCGCCAGAGTGAAACGGTCATCGGCAAATACGCCAAGGCTGACCTGTCTATTGGTGATTATATCTTGAACACCAAGCTGTCCGACACCCCGGCCGCGGAGAACGCCTACCTTTATAATCTGGACGGTACCAAACAGGCCATGTCGGTGACCATCAAGAGCTTTGCAAACGGTCTGTCCGGCAAGCTCCAGAGCGGCGATATCGTGTCGGTCATTGCCGCCGACTACAAAAAACAGGGCGCCACCGTCATCCCCGCCGAGCTGAAATATGTGGAGGTCATCAGCGTCACAGCCTCCTCCGGCTATGACGCCAACACGGGAGAAGCCAAGCCCGAGGATGACGAGCGGGAGCTGCCCTCTACGGTGACCCTGCTGGTATCTCCCGAACAGAGCAAGGTATTGGCGGAGCTGGAGGCTGACGGCAAGCTTCACCTGTCCCTTGTTTACCGCGGTAGCCCTGCCAACACCGCCAAATTTACAGAGGCGCAGAATAAGGTCATCGCCGCCTTGTATCCTGCGGAGGTGCCACAGGACAGCTCCTCTGAACCCAAGTCTCAGGAATCGGAGGAAAGCACTGCATCCGAAACACCCGCAGAAAGCGAGGTGCAGTGATGCTGAATTTC
>JAAOXG010000019.1 GCA_013036995.1 Lacrimispora defluvii | reverse complement strand
CTTAATTATACCAAAACCATCGGTTTCATGCTATTTTTATGCCAGTTATTATTGAATTTTCAAGGTGCATAGGCACTTATTTAAGTGCGAAGTTTGAGACAATTACCTATGATTTTACCACATATTTTTCGGTTTCATTTTTTTAAGAGAATTCTTGTTTTTTATGGTGGAAAATGTTTGACACCTTACCCATTTTATGCTATTCTTAGGGAAGTTACAGATATCCTGTAGCAGTACAATTTTTAGTCGTTTTGGAGGTATCATAATGAAAGGTACAGTTAAGTGGTTTAACAACCAAAAGGGTTACGGATTTATTTCCGACGAACAGGGTAACGATGTTTTCGTTCACTACTCAGGTCTCAACATGGATGGTTTCAAGTCTTTAGATGAAGGCGCTGCTGTAGAGTTCGATGTAGTAGACGGAGCTAAGGGTCCACAGGCTACAAACGTTATCAAAATATAATCATTGACTTATCAGTGTACCTTTTTTCAATATAGGAAGAAGTTATATTGTTTCACATGATTACGATTGGAGCCATCCCAGGATGGCTCTTTTTGACGCTTCTATGGTTTTGATTATTTCGCTTTCTCGTATAAATCTGATAAATCTTCCACTGTAAATTCATAATGCTTATTACAGAAATGGCAGTTTACTTCTATGCTCTTTCCGTCCTCAATCATCTCTTCCAGTTCTTTTCTTCCAATGCTGATTAACGCCTTTTCAACCCGCTGCTTATTACAGTTACAGGTAAACTGAACCGGTGTCTGCTCCATGATCTCAAGTCCAAGTCCGCCCAGAATATAGGTCAGTATCATCTCCGGAGTTTTCCCTTCTTCCAGAAGAGAAGTCACTGAATGGATCTCACCCAGTCTTTTTTCCAGCAATTCAATCATCTCTTCTGTTGCTCCCGGAAGAAGCTGGATAATAAAGCCGCCTGCCTGCTTAACAGTATTATCTTTGTTCATTAAAACGCCAAGTGCTACGGAAGAAGGCGTCTGTTCTGAATTGGCATAATAATAGGTAAGATCTTCTGCGATCTCTCCGCCAACCAATATGGTCTGTCCCACATATGGCTCTTTTAAACCAATGTCCTGGATCACGCTTAAAACGCCTTCACCAACAGCACCGCCCACATCCAGTTTTCCGAATTCATTGGGAGGCAGCATAACGCCGGGATTATACGCATAACCTTTTACATTTCCCTTGGAGTCCGCAGTTACTGTCAGACCTTCTATGGGACCGCTGCCCTGGATCTTAATTGTAAGTAAATCCTCTTCTCCCTTCATCATAATCCCCATCATACCGCCAGCAGTTAAAAGTCTTCCTAACGCAGCCGTTGCCACAGGACTGGTATTATGAGCCTGTCTTGCATGCTCCACCAGATCCCTGGTAGTCGCTGCAAAAGCTCTGATCTGATGATTCCCTGCTGTTGCCCTTACAATATAATCAGCCATTTTTTTGTTCCTTTCCATGCTCTCGCGCAATCAGATAAATTCGTTCACTGGTATCCTTAACCGGTTCCCTGGTAAAAGCATCGTATGCTTGTATAAATTCCAGTCCGGCTTCCTTTAATGCCTTCTTAATTTCATCGGTGGTATAAGCTCTCTGGTAATGGGTTTCCATATATTTCCGATACAGATCCTCTTCCTCTCTGATAAAAAGAGAAAGATCATATTCATTGATTTTTGTATCCTCATCATAAAAATTATCCCAGATAAAGCTGCATTCCTCCCTGTCCTCTGCAATGGTAGTATCTCCCATCACCGCTTCATACTTATAAACGGTATTCAGATCAAAAATAAAAACGCCGCCGGGATCAAGATAATTATTTACCAGCCGGAATACCTCCACCAGATCTTTGTATTCCAGAATATAGTTGATACAGTCACAGATACTTAAAACAGCCTTCACAGTGCCATAGAGTTCAAACTCCCTCATATCCTGCAGCAGATAAAGAATATCCTTACCAGATTCCGCCCGCTTATCCATGGCAATCTGAAGCATATCTTCCGAGTTGTCCACTCCAATCATATCATAGCCTGCATTTGCAAGAAGCTCTGTAAGACTTCCTGTTCCGCAGCCTAAATCCAGAACCAGGCCATCTTTAACCCCATGCTCTTTTAAAAGGCCAGTCACATAACTGCACCAGTCTTCGTATGGTATATTATCCATAAACAGATCGTAGACTTCCGCAAAATTTGTATACGCTTCCACTATAGTTCCTTTCTTTATGGAAAAACAAAGCAGGTAGCCCCGGAGAGGTACCTGCTTTCCTGTCTCATTGTCTCACTGCAATCGCAGCACCCGTTACAATTACAGGTTCTGTCCGCAGCACTTTTTATATTTCTTGCCGCTGCCGCATGGACATGGATCATTTCTTCCGATTTTAGCACCCTTTACAATGGTACCGGAAGCTTTCTGAGTCTTATAGAGTTCCTTCTTCTTTTCCTCTGTCAGGATCTGATCCCACTGTGGAAGGCTGTAGAGCCATTCAGCTTTTGCTTCTACCATATTATAATAAAGCTTTTCCGGATCGATCTCGATTTTAACAACGGTATTCTCGTCCATCGTCTCAACAGGATTCTCGTAACCCTTTAAGCTTTCATTGATACCATCTAAAAATCCGGTCATAGTCTGCACATCTGTGCCATATCTCTTAGCCAGTTCTTCAACGGTTCCTTCCACTACTTCTTCCGGCTTAGACAGAATATGTTCGTAAATTCCTTTTTCGACCTTAAAATACTGGGTCCATAATTCTTCTTTTTCTTTATCATCCAGACCTTCGCCGTATGCCAGATTTCTCCAATTTTCTAAAATAGTCATGATTAAAACCATCCTTTTGTCTGTTCTTTCTTGTAATACTCCATCAAACAGTATATAACATATTGAAAAATTTTGCAATAGAAGGCAGCTTACACTTATCAAATTTTAAACATATCCAAGAAGTCCCGGCAGCCATAAAGACAATGCAGGAATATAGGATACCATAAGAAGCACGATAAAGATTGCCGCAAAATAAAGCAGTAAGGTCCTGATTACATTTTCAATCTTTGTCTCTCCAACCTTTACACCCACAAACAGGGTCGTTCCAACAGGAGGTGTTATGGTTCCGATGCATAAATTAAAGATCATCATAATGCCAAAATGTATGGTATTCATTCCAAGTGCCTGGCAGACTGGCAGAAAGATCGGTGTGAAAATCAGGCAGGCAGGAGTCATATCCATAAAAGTTCCTACCAGAAGCAGTAAGATATTTATAATGAATAAGATAACATAGCGATTGCTGCTGACTCCAAGCATTGCTTCTGAAACTGCAGTTGGTATGCCGGTAAATGCCATAACCCAGCTCATAATGCTGGAAACACCAATTAAAAATATAATAATTCCTGTCATCTGGGCACTTTCCAAAAACAGCTTTGGAAGTTCTGATAGCTTTAATGACTTATAAAAGAATAAAGATAAAACCAGACTGTAAACTACGGATACCACACTTCCTTCTGTAGCCGTAAAAACTCCTGCTATAATTCCTCCAATTACAATTACGATCATAAGGAGACAGGGAATTGCCTGAAGACACACACGGATTTTTTCCTGAGTTGTAAAGCGTTTGTTACTTTGATATCCCTTTTTCTTAGCAAGAAAATATATAACCGCCATACAGGCAAGTCCCCATAAGATACCTGGAATATAGCCTGCCATAAAAAGGGCTGCAACAGAGGTTCCTCCGCTGACAAGGGAAAACGTAATCATAACATTGCTTGGTGGGATTAACAGCCCGGTTGGTGCAGTGGCAATGTTTGCAGCTGCAGAAAAGTCTCTGTCATAGCCTTCCTCTTCCTCAATAGGACCAATGATCGCTCCCATCGCAGAGGCAGCAGCCGTTCCGGATCCTGAAATAGATCCAAACAACATGTTTGCCACAGCATTTGTGTGAGCAAGGGATCCTGGTATTCTTCCTGTAAAGAGTTTTGCAAAATTAATGAGGCGGATTGCTATGCCTCCTTTGTTCATAATATTGCCTGCCAATATAAAAAACGGAATTGCCAGAAGACTGAATATGGAGATGCCGGAGAAAATCCTCTGGGCTCCTGTCAGCACTGCTGCGCCAGTATTTAAAATAGGCAGAATGGCACATATGGATGAAACGGCAAGTGCAACGGCAACCGGCACGCCTAATAAAAGCAGGACAACAAGCACCACTAAAATGATCAGTCCGCAAAGTATGGAAATATTCATTTATGCTTCCTCCTTTTCTTTGTGATCCGCATGCAGCAGATCGATTGCATTTACCAGACTAAATAACATAATCAGCACACCTGTAACCGGGACTGCTGCATACACATACCCCATGGGAATCTGTAAGGATGCCGTTGTCTGAATCATTGTAAGCTTTGTAATGGAACTTCCGCCATATACCATCACAACTCCTGCAAAGACAAATGCCAGCATTTCAATGGCTGCATCTAAGCATTTCTTAGGAGTACCGGTTATTTTATCAGCCAGGAAGCCAATCCTCATATGATCCCGTTTTCCAAATACATAAGCAGATGCAAACAACGCCATCCACGTAAATGAATAAGTCAGCAGCTCTTCTGAAATAGTACTTGGTCTGTTAAAAAAATATCTTGTAACAATCTGATAACTGCCAATTACCGTCATAACTGCAAAAAGAACAATAATGACGGCTCCCAGAGCCTTCATGATCCAGTCTTTTACCTGATGCATTACTGACATTTTATTGTCCTCCTTTATTTTTATTATTTTCATCCTGAATATGCTGATATAAATCTCTGATTTTTGGATTTTCACTGAGCATTTTTTCATGAAGCGGAAGCACCTTTTCTTTGAATGCCTCTACATCCACATCAATAAACTCCACACCCATATCTGTTTTTGCTTTCTCCCTTGCTTCATCAATGCTTTTATCCCATTCAGCAAGTTCCACCTCTGTGGAATATCTGGCTGCATCTTCAAAAACCTGATATTCTTCAGGACTTAAGCTGTTTAAAAACTTTAAATTGCCTACCAGCATGTCCGGTACCATCTGATGCTTATTGTAGGAATAATATTTTGCTACTTCACCATGCTTGTTATTGGTCAGAGCCAGCTCGTTATTCTCCGCTCCATCAATAACGCCCTGCTGGATCGCTGTGTATACGTCACCAAATCCCATAGGCGCTGCTGCCGCTCCAAATGAATTTACCATTGCTACACTGGCAGGACTTTGCTGAACACGTATCTTTTTCCCTTTTAAATCATCCGGAGTGCGAATTGGTGTCTTTGCATAAAAATTTCTGGTTCCTGCATTGTACCAGGTAACTACCCGAAATCCGGCTTCGTCTGTGGAAGCATAAATTTTCTGCATATAGTCCGTATCTTCCATAACAGAGCGATACACTTTTTCGGAATCAAACAGATATGGCATGCTGAAAATTTCATAAACATCAGCAAATGTTTCTAAATTTGCAGTACCTGCTACAACAAAATCAATGGCTCCTGTCTGAGTAAGCTCGATTGCTTTTTGGGCAGATCCAAGAAGCTCATTAGGAAAAATCTGTACCTCATACTTGTCTCCCAGACGTTCCTCCACATACTGTTTAAATGCAAGAATACCTAAATGCTCCGGATGTGTTTCCGCCTGGGCATGAGAGATTCTGATGATCCGTTTGCCAGAAGTGGCTGTGCCACAGCCGCCAAGTCCCGCTGCCATTGCAGCTGCCAGAATGCCTGCTGCCAGTCTTTTTAAGAATTTCTTCATATAATTTTCTTCCTTCCCACCTGTTTAAGATCCATTACGGCAAAAAAATAAGCCCCAGGTTCTATGATTGAGTAAATCAACAAAGGGGCAATGCCTGCCTTAATGCTTTCTCAATTATATAACCTGAAGCTTTTTTTTGTACCGAAGAGAATTGTCTTCCAGGGAGAATATTTTAACATCCTCCCTGGATCTTTTGCCAATTTGCATAAATAAAACAGCTTATTTTTGTGCATTCTGACCGTCGCGATATTCAGAAGGAAGTAATCCGGTCAGTCTGCGAAACACCTTGGCAAAATAGTTGGAATCGTAATATCCTACCTGCATACTTACATCTTTTACACTGGCTGTTTTGTTCATAAGCAGCTTTTTTGCTTCATTGATCCGGACTTTCGTTAAATACGTGGTAAAATTCTGGTCAAAGCACTGCTTAAACAGTTTGCAAAAATAAGCATCTGAATAATGAAGCATTCGCGCCGCGTCCTGCATGGAAATTTCCTTCCTATAATTGTTTTTAATAAACTCCAGTATCCGGGCTGCCACCTCACTCTTGGGATCTCCATCCGACGGTTCTAAAAACTCGGAATCTGTTTCAGAAAACTCATATCTGTCATTTTCCCTATCTGCACCAGATTTTCCCTTTTCCTGATGGTCTGCCAGGCGCATGGCTTCCTCCATGACAGCAAGAAGTTCTTCCTCTTCGCATGGCTTTAAAAGATAATCCAGCGCCCGTATAACAATGGCCCGTTTTGCATAAGAAAATTCATCGTAAGCAGTAAGAAATATAATAACGCAGTCCCTGCTCAGATGCCTGATTTGCTCTGCTGCCTCTACACCGTTTAATTCCGGCATGGCAATATCCAATATGGCGATCTGGCACTTTTCCCGCTTAAATACAGCCACTGCTTCTGCTCCATCCACCGCTTCACTGATTTCTATGCTGTCGCCAAAATGTCTGATGAGCCTTCTCGCCAGTGCCATGCGTTCAATCTGTTCATCATCTGCCAGTAAAATACGATACATGCCTCTGCCTCCTTACGAATTCTTCTGGTAATCCGGTGTAAAGGAAAGCTGCACGGCTGTTCCTTTTAATGGAGTACTGAATATAAATACTTCCCCATCCCCATACATCCCATGGACTCTCCGATAAATATTTCCCACACCGATTCCATTCTTTTTTTCCTCTCCGTCTCTTAATGAGCTGCGGATCTCTTCCAGTCTCTCTTTGTCAATTCCCTCTCCCGTATCGGCCACTGAAATTACCAGTTTCTTATCCTTCAGCCAGGTTCGGATCAGTATCTTCCCTCCCCTGCTTCTTTTGGAAAGTCCGTGTAAAACCGCATTTTCAACCAAGGGCTGCAGTGAAAAAGAAGGAATAAGAATATCCAGTGTCTGGGGGCTAATATCTGTCATATACTGAAAACGCTGCCCAAAACGCATCTGCTGCAGATACATATAATCCTGGACAACTTTTAGTTCCCGTTCCAGAGGCATGACTGAATCCGTGGATTTTAAATTATAACGGAACAGACTGCTAAGGGCAGAAATCATCTTTTCTGTGACTAAGGCATCTTCGATCTGAGCCATGCTGGAAATCATATTTAACGTATTAAAAAGGAAATGAGGATTAATTTGATTTTTAAGCATTTGCAGTCTGACTTCATCAAGCTGTTTTTCCATTTCATGTTTCTCAGTCAGAGCTCTGATATATCCGCGGGTTGAGGATTTCATGGCAGTAAAAGCACGTACCAGCCTGGCAATCTCGTCATCTCCTTCCGTTTTTACTTCCTCACCGGAAAAATCGTTTTTACCAATCCGGGACGAATCCACTGCCAGCTCCACCACAGGTTTTATAATGCTTCGATGAATGGAACGGTTTAGAAGTTTTACAAACAGCAAAGATGCTCCTCCCCACAAAAGACTTGCTGCTGGAACGATTACCAATAAATAACGGTTTCTTTCATAGCTCTCGCTCCCCTGCTTTACAGTCATCTGCTCCAGTTGTCCTGCGTGAGTTGTAAGATATCCCTGTAACCGGTAAATGGTATAAAGCTGTTCTGTATAGTCCGGATCCTCCCTGGTAAGCATTTGAAATTTATCCCGGTACGCAGAGTAATTTTCATACATATTACGAATGGACCATACTTTTGCATATTGATACCTGCCTGTCTTTTTGTAATCATAAGGCAGCTGATCCACCGCTTTTTTTGTATCCTGACAAGCCTTCTCATATATGTCACGGCTGTCTTTCGTTTCCTCTCTTATATAGGAAGCAAATGCATTCTTTTCATTTTCCATGGCAGACCAAAATGCCAGGCTCTGTGAGTTGCTTCTTAAAACAGAACTAAATCCCCTCATACCGAACCCTGCTACCATAAAATTAGCAAGAATTGAAAGTATGATTACAGCTGCGCCACTGGCTGTAATATAATTTATTTTCTTCTGAAGGGACAGGGTGCCCCAGAACCAGCGCAGTCTGTTGGTTTTTTCTTCATTCATTTCATTTACCTTTCATATGTGTAATGCACGGTAATTGGCATTTTTAGTCAGAGTATATCAGTTATCCTCCTGTTTTTCAAGCATCTTTGCCTTGTGCATAAAAAATACCCCACATGCGACGCCTTTGCCGCACATGGGGTATTAAAAAGGGGAGGATAAGTATTCACTTATCTTTGGTATAATTCTATTATCACCCATACCATTGTTTTTATTCACATAAATCAATTTATTTTTAATAAAGTCCGGAAAGTTTTGCTTTCAGCCCTTCCAGATAGATACCATCCAGTTTGCGTTTTGACCTTAAGGATTTCACGTCTTCCTTTTGCAGCTGCTCATCAAGTGCCGCAATCCGTTCCTCACATTCCTTTATCTGTTCCTGAAGTAAGGATCTGCTGGGCTTTTTCATAAGGATCGGAAGATCAAGTGTCCTGGTAAGAAAACGGGAAATGGCTTCCTCTGTCTTTGTCTCATCCTGATAGACCCGATTGAAAAAATCGCAGACTGCCAGGTATAAATTTTCATAGACTTTTAGATCCCCACCATCTTTACCAGAAACCAGAATGGCTCCATCCTTAATATAAAAGCTGGTCTTATCTTTATCTTCTTTCTCCACACTGAATCTGCACTCATCTATTTGATCCAGTTTTAACCGTTCCATAATCAGATCAAATACATACCACTTCAGTTCACTTGTAACCAGACCGTTTAAGGATTCCAGTCCAATCTCTTCCTCATGCTCCATACCGTATCTCCATTCCTTTCTTTTGCAATACTTTTGATTATACAGGAACAACCCTCTGACCTCAACTATTATTTCCATAAAATTCAGTATTCCATTGCTTCAGGACAACGGGATGTCCTGAATTTAAATATTGGTGAGCCGTTCGAAAAGAGTGTTAATATCAATTTGCCCATACCCCCACACATTATTGGGATATGTATTGGATGGATTCCGTCTGGCTCCTCTGATCAGAAGCCGGTTTACATCATTCCCTGTTATGGTTGTATAATTTCCCCTGGGCACCGCCCATTCAAACACCATTGCTTCTATTCCAGCGGCCTGTGCAGCTGCACACCCGCATCCTGTTATGGTGCCATATTGATTTCCTGGTACCGCGCAGGTAAGCTGATACCCTGGCGCTGCAATGTCCGGTTTGATATATCCGGTTCTTGTATACCCTCTTCCTGACTCCGGTAATATACTGTCATTTTCCCCATTGTATGCAGTTACGGTAAGGGGATGGGTTGATGTACCCGGAGGAGTTATGGTTGTATCCGGATTGGAATTTAAGAAGAACGTGTTATCACTGATCAGATTTCCCGATGGCAGCCAGGAGTGGAACGAGAAAGCTTCCTTTTCCAGATTCTGCAGTTTAATGGTCCATATTCCCGGTATTGGATTCTGAAAACGGATCAGTATCAATTGATCTCCTGTCTCCTCTTCAAAAATATAATTATTTACGTATATGACACTTTCATTTAATACAAAAGAAAATCTTCTGCATTCGCCAAGTGAGGGAAATACCTGTCCGGTGGTTTCTCTGTTTGGCACTGTAATTTCAACAGACAGCCTTGCCGGAGCAAATGGCCAGATTTCTAAAGAAAAGAGCTTATCATTTTCTCCCACCCGCATTTCAAACTCATTTATATAGGGATCTGTAACGGTATTATTAAAATAGTGTCTCCGTTTATTCCCTTCGTTTCCTGCTGAGATTATGATTCCGGTCTGGGGCTGTTCAGCCAGAAAATTGGTAATATAACTGGTTGCACCCCTTCCATCGTGACTTGACTGATTGGTTCCCATAGCAATACACACAGCTATGGGACGGTTGAGTCTCTTGGCAAGTTCTGTTACATAACCGATTCCAATAATCAAATCAGATTCCTGATAACATTCCACATTTTCAGGGACAAAAAATATACGTTTCAGAGTATTTTTTGCGGGTTTCAGCTTTACAATCACCAGATCTGCCTCTGGCACCACACCACTGAAAGACTGGGCTGCATTTGGCTTGCCTGCCAGAACACTGGCGATTGCAGTACCATGTCCGTTGGTATCCTCAGAAGGTACAATTGAGAGGGGATTTTCCGACCGGAGAGCTACATTAATGTATTCTCTGGTATACTCGGATCCATATGTATAGCCTGCCGGAGGAGTTCCAGTCTGGACCGTCTGATCCCAAAGCGATAGTATACGGGTTGTTCCATCATTAAAGAGAAACGCCTGGTGCTGATAATCAATGCCAGTGTCTATGACTGCTACTAAGACTCCTCTCCCAAATAATGCCAGATATGGATTTCTCTGAACCGTTCCAATTCCTGATTTTTCCAGACTCACTGTAGAACTAAGGGTCAGCACAGAGGGAAAAGCATTATAAGGATAGGTACCCAAATCGCACGGATCCGGCGGAATGGCGGGGACGGGTATGTGAGCCAGGGAATGTCTTAAATTCATATAAGTGATATTATCTCCTGTATCATAAGTGGATCTCATCACGTTGCTGATAATGATATCATAATAATTTTCATCCAGTATTTTTTGCATAAGCAGGCCTCCCTGTCTATCACTTGAAGTACATATGATATATCTTATGCTAAAAAGCAATTATTATGAGTTGTGTTGGCAGCAGACCACTCATAATGGAAAGACTTTTGCATAAGATATAACATATGCCTGGAGAATCGGAATAAAGGAGAACAGTTTATGGGAAAAATACTGGACAATAATTATTATGACATGATAATTAATAATTACATGGTGCCCAATTTCGGCTCTGGTGATGATATTACTCTTTTAAATGGATATTTTTCCCTGCTCCATGTATCAAAAAAAAATAGAGATCTCTGTGATCTTGGAGTAAATCCATATCATTTATTTCCCTCTGTTTTTACACTTACATCAGCCATTGGCCAGCATTACGCTGGTCCTTTGCGGTTTACACAACAGCCTCCTGATTTTTCCCTCTCAGGCCAGGGAACGATCATAGGGATCGTGGATACCGGAATTGATTATCAGCACTCCGCTTTTCTAAACAGGGATAAAACAACAAAAATCCTGTCTGTCTGGGATCAGACCATTCAAAGCGGTCCTGCCCCACCAAGTTTTACATTTGGCACGGAATACACAAAAGCAGCCATTAACAGTGCTCTCAGTTCTAATGACCCTTTACTCACAGTGCCAACCCGGGATTTAATCGGGCATGGAACTGCTGTCGCAAGTATCATTGCCGGAAGCCAGAGTAAGGATCCTCCTTTCCAGGGAATTGTAACAAATGCAGAATTGGCAGTTGTTAAGCTTAAGGAAGCTAAACAAAATTTAAAAATGCTATATGCAATTCCCGATGACAGGCTGTGCTACCAGGAAAGTGACATTATACTTGGTATCCGCTATCTGGTTGTCCTTGCCCAAAAGTTAAAGCGCCCACTGGTGATCTGCCTTGCTCTTGGAAGCAGCCAGGGAGGTCATGACGGAAAAGGGGTTCTGTCCAGATATATTGATGATCTGGTTCAAATACCAGAGGTTGGAATTGTTACGTCGGCTGGTAACGAAGGAAATAACGGAAGACATCTTTCTAACTCTGTTGTTTCACTGCCTTATACAAGGGATTTCCAGTTAAACGTCGGTCAGGGAGAAATAAAATTTGCAATGGAAATATGGTCCCAGCCCCCAGGGCAGCTTTCTATTGAGGTTACTTCCCCCAATATGGAAAAGGCTCCTCAGACCGAACCTTCCTTTAATGATTGCATAAAATATCAGTTCCAGGAAAGTGAAACCATACTTTGGATTAATAATATAACATTTGAGCGTCAAACCGGAGATCAGCTTATCTTACTGCGTTTTGAAAATCCCCTTCCCGGTACATGGAACTTTCATCTAAGAAGTACGGAAAACGAGCGTTTTTCTTTTAATGCCTGGCTCCCCTCAGGAAATTTAATTTCTGAAAACACATTCTTCCTCAGTCCTGATCCTGATACGACCATTACTTCACCTGGTAATACAAAAAGTGTATTTACAGTAACCGCCTATAATCAGCAGACAGGTAATATCTTAAATGAGTCCAGCAGGGGATACACAAGAAACGGTCAGGTAAAGCCGGACGTGGCAGCCCCAGGCTACAACATTACCTGTGCTGTTCCAGACGGTAAATACGGAACATTAACGGGTACCTGCGCATCTGCTGCAGAGGCTGCCGGTGCAATGGCAATTCTGTTTGAATGGTCGGAGGGAAAAGGAAATCTGACTTCTATAACCGGTGAACAGGCAAACAAACTTTTAATACGAAGTGCCCAGCGCAGCCCTTCCTACCATTATCCAAATAATATCTGGGGCTACGGGATACTTGATGTATACCGTATTATTAACCAACTGTATAAAAATATATAAGTTTATTTTAACGCAAAGAGAATGATGATCCCCATATTATATAAAGATCATCATTCTCTTATTACGATGACTGATTTTTAGAATTCAGCTGACTGGTGCAGTGAGGACAGCGAGTAGCCTTGGGATCAACAGGCTGATAACAAAAAGGACATTTTTTATCCTCTGCTGCAGCTGAACCCCCCGCCTGTTTCGTTCCTCTTAAAACGTTAATCGCTTTAATGATAAGGAATATTACCACGGCCATAATGAGGAAATTTATAACAGAAGTAATAAAGGCGCCATAGGCAAAAACCGGACCCTGTTTCTGAGCATCCCCAAGGGTTTGAATGACAGTTCCTTCCGGAACTTTATAAAGCAGCAGAAACTGATTGGAAAAATCCACACCTCCTGTTATCACACCGATGAAAGGGGAGATCACATCTTTCACCAGGGAACTTACAATTCCCTGAAAGGCTCCGCCAATTATTACGCCGACTGCCAGATCCACTACATTTCCACGCAGAACAAATTCCTTAAATTCAGCTGCAATTGACTTTTTCTTACTCATAGAAACATTCCTCTTTTCTTAAAATTCTGACTCTTATCTGACTTTTAGGATTGGTGAAATTTTGTCAGAATATACCTGTATATCAGTTAATGATTACATTTTCCGCATTCTCTTTTACCCATTCCCTGGCAAATGCTGAAAATATTCTGACTGTTGGACGCAGCGTCTTACCGGAAGGAACGATGAAATATATGATACGGTAAACTTCCGGATCCAGAGCTTTACTTACATACCCTCCGCTGCCATAAGAATCCAGAACCAGCTTTGGTAAAATACTGATTCCGCAGCCTCCGCATACCATGGATATGGCTGCCTGATCGCTTAAAAAACCACTATGCTCCATTAAATTTCCTTTTGCCTGACGGAGCATTTTCCCCACGGAATAGCTGGTTCCTTCACTTGGTATAATAAAGGTTTCCCCTTTTAAATGAGGGAGAGTAATGGTTTCACAGTCACAAAGAGGGTGATCCTTTGGCAAAATGACATAATAGGGATCTTTTACCAATGGTATCTCATTCTCCTTTTTGTTTGATTCTGCAGAGATGGCGCAGTCAATTACATCTTTGGAGAACCAGTCTTTCATGATTTCGTAATTAATGGCATCATTCAGGAACACATCCACCTGAGGATATTTTTTTCTGAATTCAATAATCATCTGAGGCATCCATCTGACTGCAACACTTGTGATAACGCCAATGCGGATCTTGCCATGCTGTATGTTCTCCTCTCCTGCCAGCTGCCTTATGATTTCTTCCTTTTCTGTCAATTCCTTCGCCACCGGATAAATTCGTTCCCCCTCTTCCGTTAATGAGACCCCATTTCTTCCTCTGTAAAGCAGCTTAATTCCCAGTTCCTCTTCCATGGAAGAAATCATGTGGCTGGCCGCAGTCTGTGAATAACTAAGCTGCGCTGCCGCTTTGGAAAGATTCCCGGTTTCTGCTGCTTTTACAAACAGAATATATTTATTTACATCCATATTGATTATCCTCTCTGCATTTACCTTCTCTTATTATACATGAATATTCTTCATGATACTATTGAAATTTCAGCATTATATTAAGAAAAAAATTCATGGTAAAATCAAGAAAAACATACCCATCACGGAGGATATAATGAACATAGCAATACTTGGCGCAGGAGCCATGGGCAGCCTCTATGCCAGCTATCTGGCGCCCTATCATTCAGTTACACTGCTAGACAGCTACGCTCCCTTAGTAGAACACATTAATACAAAAGGACTGGTTAAAGTCACCCATGACCATACAGAAATCCCGTTTCAGGTAAAAGCAGTATTGAGTGGAACCAGTCTTGACCATCAGGATCTGGTTATTGTTTTTGTAAAAGGAATTCATACTTATGAAGCCATAAAAAGCAACCAGTCTCTGTTAGGACCGGATACAATCGTCATGACGCTTCAAAACGGTGCGGGCAATAACCGGGACATCGCACAGTTTGTTAAAAGAGAGCGGATTATTGTAGGCACCAGCAGTCACAACAGTGTTTCCCTGGAGCCTGGTAAGTTTTATCACTCCGGGTGCGGCCCCACAAACATCGGACCAGATCTTCCCTGTGAAGAATCCTTACGGGATGTAAAAAAAACAGCACAGGCTCTGGAAGAAAGCGGCCTTTCCGTTAATATCATGGAAAATATCCAGTATGTCCTATGGCAGAAGCTGGTTATAAACTGTGGCATTAACGCTTTAAGCACACTGATGCAGTGCAGGATCGGAGAAATTTATACCAATCCCTATTTATGGGATTTATACAAAAGAATTGTTTATGAATGTGTATTAATTGCAGAAGCGGATGGCACTTATCTTGACAGAAAGGAAGCTCTACTGGCAGTATCAAAAGTATGTATCAATGATGCCAATGGTTATGCCAGCATGTATCAGGACAGACAGAACCAGCGAATGACCGAAATTGACAGAATCAATGGTGTTGTTGCCGATCTGGGAAGCCAGTATAAAATCGCTGCCCCCTGCAACTCTATGCTGGTCACTCAAATCCATGGTATGGAGCAGATGTATCCCAAATAATAAACCCTCCACGGAACCGGAAGAATGGGGATAAACGAAACCTGGTATACCATCAGGTTTCGTTTATCCCTGTGATTGACAACAAAGGCGTTCTGTGCCATAGTTAAGAGGAAAGTTATTTTCCCTGCTATGGAGAATTATTATGAAAAATATTCCTAACTATATTACACTGATCCGACTGATCCTGTCTGTCCTTTTATTTTTTATAACGAATAACTGGAGTCTTTTTCTAGTGATCTATTTTATCTGTGGAATAAGCGATGTCCTTGACGGCTTTCTTGCAAGGAAATTTACTTGGCAAACCAAAAAAGGAGCCAGACTGGACAGCCTGGCTGATTTTATATTCTTTTTTGCCGCATTTTTCAAAATGCTGCTTTCTTACAGACTCAAGATACCGGCGCCTATTATATTAGGAGCAATCCTGATCGCACTGATCCGTTTTTTTAATTTGTATATTACAAGAAAAAAATTTGGTATGCCAGGTATCCTCCACACCATTGGAAATAAATTATCCGGAGTCATCTTCTTTTTTGCATGCCCCGCAGCTGTTATTCTGGGGTACATACCGCTCTGGATTATTTTTATTCCTTTAATTTCTTCCCTGGAAGAAACCATAATTTTATTGAAAGCAGATACTTATAATCCTGATATCAGGAGTTTCTATGATTTGTTAAAATAACAACCAATTCTCTTTCATTCCGGCCTGACTTTTCCTTCATTATAATGTTTCCTGCACAGAGATACATATTTATCGTTTGCTCCCATCAGGATCTGTTCTCCGTTTCTCACAACTTTACCGCTTCCATCGATCCTTGCTGTCATTCCTGCCCGATTGCCGCACCAGCAGACGGTCTTTAATTCCGTGATCTCATCAGCCAGTTCCATGAGACGTTTGGAGCCAGGAAAAAGATGGGATGTGAAATCCGTTCGAAGACCATAGCAAAAAACCGGTATCTCATACTGGTCTACGATATAAGCCAGCTTATCAATATCTGCTTCTGCAAGAAACTGTGCTTCATCTATGATAATAACATCGGATTTTTTCAGCTGCTCCCAATCATATTTCTCCAACTCAGACCATACAATGCATTCAGCCTCCAGGCCAATCCTTGATCGGATCTTGTTTATCCCATCTCTGGTTTCAATATCCGGCTTTACCAGCAGCACCTGTTTTCCCTTTTCTATAAAATTATATCTGGTCATCAGTGCGTTTGCTGTCTTTGAACTGCCCATCGCCCCATATCTGAAATATAATTTAGCCATCTCTATCCCCTTTATCTTAAATGAAGTAAAAGCGTTAATCCGCCAGTTGCATTTTATCATAGACCGGGTTGGAAGTCTACATAGAATGAAATATTATATACTCATTATTTCTCTTCATAACAAATGATGGGAATACCGGATTCTATGTGTTTATATATTGTTTTAGCAAGATAATAGGGGGCATTCACGCAGCCATGAGTTCCATTCTTTTTATAAATCTCTCCCCCAAAAGCACGCCTCCATTTCGCGTCGTGAATTCCGATATTTCCGTAAAAGGGCATCCAGTACTGGACACCGGCTTCGTAGCCAGGTCCGGACAGCACTGCACCTTCCTGTTTATAATTAAGCATGTAAGCTCCGGTTACTGTGGCATTACCTCTATTTGGGTTTCCCGTAACCACCGGTCCCTGGGCAATGAGTCTGCCATCCTTGTAGAACCACATATGCTGTCTGGTTATATTTATCTCCACATATGTTTCCCCAATTTCATTACCGGCTCTGGATACTGCTTTTTGAATATAAGCCGGTTCTTTTATAAGAGTCCGTCCTGAGTTAATATTTTCCGCCAGTGCCGATGTTTCAGCTTCCTCATCAATTTTCCACCCATAGATTCCCCCTTCTATATCCACCGTTGTTCCGAGAGACGTTTTAAAACTTCGTTTCACGCCTACTGTATCATATTTCTTCCCCAAAGCTTTCACATAGGCCCTGACTTTATCTTTATCCAGTATAATATCCAGATTCTCATCTACGGCAATCCAGTGCTGTATCACATTCCCGTCAACCACTTCTCTTTTACTGCCAAAAAGATAAGTGACATGTGTAGAAGCGCATTTATTTAAATGTCTCAGGGTTTTATAGGCTTTAGGGGATTTCATGGTATATACGGGATTTATGTAACAGAAATTTGCATCCAGATCAAGTTTTGTTTCTCCTTTAAAAAGGCTGTCTGTCACAGCAGCTTTCAGTTTTTCTTTTTCAACCCGATTACCGTAAATTTCTTTTACCATCTGATAATGTCCGTCTGTATATTGATAAGACACATTTTCAGGTTCTATTTTTGCCTGTTTAAAGCAATTTAACTGATTCAAGGTTAAATTAAGCTTGTTCTCATTATAGAAAAATAAATCTCCCGAAAGAAATTCCTGTTTTTTAAATAATGATCCAATCCATTGAAGTGCTTTCTGCTCATTAAGTGCTTCTTTTACATATATTTTATTCTTGTATTCCAGTCCTGCTTCCTGCCCGGTAATCTCATCCGATTTACCTTCTCGCTCAATCAGAAGGAGCTTATAATTCTCCGTGTATCTTCTTATACTTTGATCCGCCTGTCTTTCGTTCTTTAATGATACATCTGCTCCGTTTATAGTCGTAGAAAAAAAGAAATGGCTGGTAAAGTAATAAGAAATGAGTAAGTACAATAACAACACTGCTACCACTATGATACCCAGGAGTTCTATGGCCTCCCGCTTTTCACAAGCGCTCATTTTTTCATAATTCATAACAGTTCAGCCTCACCTTTACAATGCACTGGGATCATATCATTTTATGTTTGGGAAAATGTATTTAATACCAGTCTGCTGTAAAAGAAGATTCCTCTTTTTTAAAACTCACTTGCATACTCCTCTTACAATCGTACATACTTCATTTCGAGGTGACTATATGCATATTATAAATTTATTTCAGCTTGTTTTCCGCTGTTTATCAATTGCTTTGGCATTGTTCTATTTAATTAAGAAAAAATACAAAATTATCGGTTCTCTTATATTGGTATTTGTATTATCTTATCTGCCTGGCATGGCAAACCGGTTTCTGGGGATAGTCATAGATTCCTATAGCACCATGATCTACCTGATTGTTTTATTAATGGCATTATATCTTGGCAGTAGCCTGGGTTATTACGATCGGTACTGGTGGTGGGACCGGACCATTCATTTTCTTTCCGGGATTGGATTTACCGGATTTGGAACAGCAATAATTAAGATAAATCCCGATTCAAAAAAAATAATATTTCTTCTGTTTGGATTTACATTTTCCATTACACTCCATGTAATATGGGAAGTCCTTGAATATGTAAGTGATTGTCTCACACATGGGAATGCCCAGCGTTGGCAGAAAATTCATGCCTCAGTAAATCATATGCCAGAAAAAGCAATTCAACCAGCCGGTCTTGTGGATACTATGAACGACACAACTTGCTGTATGATTGGAGCAGGAATTGCTACCATTATATGGTGGCTTATCTTATGATTTTATTTTAGCATCTGTAGCATACTAAAAAAGACAACAAGAAAAGGAGAAAAAAAATGAGCAGAGATAATTCTAAGAAAAGCACTAGCAATCACAAAAAAGAAGATGGCACCTTTCATTCCAAGCATATCAATCACAATCCTCAGGCGGAAAGCGCCAGAGCTGTATTTGGTTTAAAAGAAGATAATTCTAAAAGATAAGGATGGGAGGATTTAACCATGTCTAATTACACTGGTGTTGTTAAATGGTTTGATAACGAAAGAGGCTATGGCTTTATCTCAACCAATGATGGTCAGGATGTTTTCGTACATCATTCACAAGTAAAAGAAAAGACTCATAATAAGGATCTTCATGAAGGAGAGTCTGTTAACTTTGACATCAGACAGGATGAGAAAGGCTTAAGCGCCTTAAATGTCCAGAAAAATGATTAAAAATACAAGGAGCTTATTATGAATAGAATTCATTATGAAACATCAGGAATACAGAATTCCGAAATCAAAACCCAGCTTAAAAATGCATTAGATAAAATTAACGGAGTATCTATGGTAAATATAGATGTAGCGCGAGGCTCTATTGAGGTTGGATACAATCAATCAGCAGATGAAAATTTAATAAAGTCCTGTATTGAAACGGTTGGGTGCGAAATAACAGGACAATCTTTGGAACAATAATCTAATTTACAGCCCGCTTATATTTTTAGGTCTACAGTCTGAAACTACTAACTTTCTTAGTTAGTAGTTTTTTATAACTAAATAGGAAATATCAACTCCAGTATTACAGCTGAATACGCCATAAATATCTGACAAATTCTCTTTGATTAATTTCATAAATTTTTTTGTCTAAAAGTACATTCTTATCCAATAATTCAAATTCCTCATCCAGCATAATATCACTCTCTTTTACATCTGGGTTATCAAATGGAATTGTTCGAAAACCATTTAACCACAGCAATCCATTTTTATTCTGTATATCCTCAAAATCTTTTAACAGCCGCGGCGTTGGTTTATAATGATTGATTATAATCCCGTCAAACTTTTCCTCTAATGTATTTAAGCTGTCTTGTGACAGATCTACTATCCTGGTTCTGATTTTCAGATTTTCCTTATTAGCAAAGTAGGTCAACCGGTTTATCGCTTCTTTACAAAAATCAACGGCAAGTACCTCATAGCCCAAACGAGCCAGATAGATGGAATTTCTTCCATCTCCACAGGCAATATCAAGAATTTTCCCTTTTAAAGGAAAATAAGACATATCCTCTTCCAGGCATTTTTCATGACTCATAATTTCCAGCTTTCTGCTTTTAAACCGGTCTCTCCACCAGGCGGAATCTCCCATATAATTCATAAAACTATCCATTCTGCTTTCTTAATTTATTTTGAATACATGCTGGTAGAGGATACTCCTCCATCAGTCTTGAAGCTTTTTTGATATCGTTTTTATTTCAATTATTCTTTACTTAAATAGTCACATTATTTATTATATCATAAAAAGAGATTAGGACAGCATATAATTTCATTAATTGTATCATTTGAGGTGAACTATGATCATACACGTCGTTCAGTCCGGTGAAACCATTAATTCAATATCAGAATATTATAAGATCTCTGCTGAAAGATTAATAATGGAAAACGGTATCACAAATCCGGAAAATTTGGCAATTGGCCAAACCATATTAATAGTACAGCCTGAAATCACCTACAAAATCCAGCCTGGAGATTCTTTGGAGAGTATTGCAGTATTATACAATGTTTCACCCATGGAAATTATAAGGAATAATCCCTATCTTTCAGATCAGGAATATCTCCATGCAGGTGAAATAATTGTTATAAAGTACCAAACAAACAGAACAAGAGCCGTAGCTACCAGCGGATATATTTTTTCTTATATAGATAAATCAGTTTTAATAAAAACTCTTCCTTTTCTAACATACCTAACAATATTTAATTATAGAGCTACACAAGAGGGGGAAATAATCCCTGCTGCAGACGATACTGAACTAATCCAACTTGCAATTTCTTATGGTGTTGCACCAATCATGTTTGTTTCGACCATCACAGCTGATGGATTGGTTAATCGTGAAGTGAACTATAATATTTTAAATAATCCCTCCATACAAGACCGCTTAATTGAAAACTCTCTTCAAATATTAAAAGCAAAAGGATACTATGGTATAAACATATATATTGAAGATATTAATTATGACAACATTAACAACCTTTCAGAGTATTTAAAGAAAGCTTCTGAAATATTCCGCTCAGAAGGTTATAGAATACTGGTTACTATAACACCAGTCATCAACATTGATAATTCTGGCATTACACTGGAAAGGCTGGACTATTCAAAATTATCAGAATTTGTTGATGGGGTTATATTTGCTTCATATGATTGGGCAAGAACATTCGGATATCCAAGCTCGGTTTTTCCCGTTAATATACTGACCGAATTATTAAATTATGCAGTGAGTATTATTCCATCTGAAAAAATATTTCTCGGAATCACTACAGTTGGCTATGATTGGCCACTTCCTTATATACCTGGAGCTACAGGGGCCACAGTAGTAACCAATAATGATGCGGTTCAAATGGCATCAAATAACAATATAATAATACAATTTAATGAACCTGCACAATCTCCCTATTTCTACTATAAAGATAGTGATGGAACTTTACACGTCATATGGTTTAAAGACGCAAGAAGTTTTGACGCACGATCCATGCTGGTTACGGAATTCAATCTCCAGGGTCTATCTCTTTGGACCATAATGAAGTTTGACGCACAAATGTGGTTTGTTATTAATACTCTATACCACATCATAAAGCTTTAAACTATGATCAGGCGCCAATTGCTATAATTTATTAATGTATTCGAACAAATGTTTGCATATTAACAGGAATTATGATATACTATAGAAAGACAAATTTTACTATATTTTGCTAAGGAGTCAAACTAATGCTAAATAATTGTGAAAATAATGAATGCTTAACTTTTCTTGAGACCGGTCTAAATGCCTTAGAGAAAATAGATTGGTATGGAGAAACTGAATTTATATGCCCTATTTGTGGATATGATAAAGCGAATGCGAGGAGAATTAAAACGCCAAATAATATTAGAAATAAAGTCACTTGGTTATATTGTGAAGAATGTGGTATGCTTTTCCACGGGTAAAGAAGTGATTAAGTTATTTTTTTACCGGGGTATAAACCCCGGTATATTTTTATCGAATTATTTTGCCTGGCATTATAAAAACACTATAAGCCTGGTTTTAGTATAACTTTAATGCAGTTATCTATTTTTTTATCAAAAAATTCATAAGCTTTCTTGCCCTCACTCAAAGGAAGTCGATGGGTTATAATATCTGTAGCATCAAATTTTTCTGATTTAATAAGATTCATTATACGGTCAACATATGCGTGGGCAGGGCACTGTCCCATTTTTAGTGTGATATTTCTAGAGAAGAAATCACCAAGAGGAAACATATTATATTTAGAACCATAGACGCCGACTAAAACAACAGTACCTCCTTTTCTAACTGACTGGGAAGCTATTTCAATTGCTGATTTAGATCCTCCTTGTAGCTTAAGTACTGTTTCTACCTTTTCAAATGTGCTCTTCTTACCATCCATACCTACGCAATCAATAACTACATCTGCTCCGCCATGTGTAATTTCCTTAATATGCTCTCCTGTATTATCATACTCTTCAAAATTCAGAGTTTCTACACCATACAGCCTTGCATGTTTTAATCTGTAGTCAACATTATCTACGGCAATAATTCGCCTGGCACCCATAAAGGCAGCCCATTTTATAGACAAAAGCCCTACAGGGCCACATCCTAATATAACAACAGTATCATCTTTTTTCATGCCGCTAATATCTATCCCCCAATAAGATGTTGGCAATATATCTGTTAAAAATAACACCTGTTCATCTGAAAGTTCTTCCGGTACTATTGTTGGGCCTACATTTGAATAGGGTACTCTGAGATATTCAGCCTGACCACCATCATACCCACCATAAGTATTACTGTATCCAAATATTCCACCTGCTTCACCATTAGGATTGGAATTATCGCATTGACTCCATAAATCATGTTTGCAAAACCAGCAATGACCACAAGAAACTGGAAATGGGACAATTATCCTATCTCCCTTTTTTATTTTTGTTACTTCTTTACCCGTTTCTTCCACTATACCCATAGTCTCATGTCCTAAAATAAATCCATGTGGCATATTGGGAATCATGCCATGTATTAAATGCAAATCCGATCCACAAATTGCAGTGGAAGTAACTTTTAAAATAAGATCATCTGCTTTTTCAATCTTGGGATCATCTACTTTAGCCACATTAACCTGCTTCACACCCTCATAAACAATTGCTTTCATATTACTACCTTCTCTCATAATAATGAAATTAGGATTGACAATACAAAATAAAATTATACACGGGTGCTTTGATAAAAGCGAGGAATCACATTATGCATGCCCAGACTGATGTTAGCTATATAAATAATTTAATTACTGCAATTTTTATATGCAATCCCATCCATTTGGCACAAACAATTCTTGCCAACAAATTCCGTTGTTGTTGTCATTCTTGCAGGTGCCCCATTCTTAAAGTATTCTAAAAAAACATCAGCTGCCACCCTAAAATCCGAAATATCTCTGAGGTAAAGATTTATCTGAACCATATCATCAAGAGTTGCATTAACAGAAGCAAGCGTTTTCTTCATTCCTTCGAACGTGTTTCTCATTTGGTAAATAATATCCTCTTTGTCTTGTCCACCTCCATGGTGTGCCAGGAAAATGTAATCTCCTGCAACGACACATGACGAACAAGTTTCATCCCCACAATGGGTTGGCATTCTTCTAATCATTATATAATCTCCTTCTCCAATAAAGAACTGGTGTTCTTTTTATTATATCACGCTTACAATCAATAATCAATTAACAAAGAACTATAAGTTATTTTTGCTTGATTTAAGTTGTTTTTGTTTGATTGCTCGCCAGGCTTCTTCATCCAGTTCTTTTAAATTTTTTACATTTGAATCTGAAAATCCGTTATAAATAAAATGCAAAGCCCTATAATCTTCACCTTGAAGGATTAAAAATCCTACATCATAAATAGATTCTGAAAAATCATATTTATAATCGTGAGATGAAAGCAGCCACTGTGAGAATACATAATATCGATATCCATCATTATCAATCTCGCATATTTTTGACAATTCCTTATGTGCTAATTCGTTTTTTTCATTATTTATATTCCCATAAGCATATAAATCTTTATTATACAAAAGTAATGTTTCTTCATCTATTCCTTCAATTTTAACTTTTGCAATTACGTAGGGTATATATGAATTACCGTCATCAGATTTTTCCTGATACAGTTCGCATGATAAAAACTGAAGAATATACTCTTTGTATTCCATATCATAAGGCAAAGTACTCAAATTAAATATTACTCTCTTATCACCTTCATAAATTCTTACACCTTTATCAGCCTCAAAATTTTGCATTATCTGGTCATCTTTTGAACAGCCCGCCATTAAAATAATTACAAAAGCCAAAAATATTGTTAAATGATACCTTTTCATAGTACAGCCCCCTATTACTCAAATTTATATTCCATTATATCATAATATTTTTTTTACCTTACTAAATTCTTCAGATAATACAACCACGAAAAATGCGCCCAGCCGTTTAATGTACGGCGGAGCGCTTGTGAGACCCGGAATTTTGATTGGCACAACTGAAAAAATTAATGTCGTGACTGCCCAGTTCAGCCCGGTTTTCATGGGACTTTTGATTCGTTTCATCTATTTCGCTGTTATAAATATCTTATTGATAATTTCTTCAGCTCTTTCTTTATAAGTGTGATTTTGTACGCTTATAACAGCATTTTTACGAACCTTTATATATTCATCTATGTTTTTTCTATAATATTCCAATAATTCAAGAGTCTCATCAGAAGTATTAGCAATTGCTAGTGCACCGCTATCTCCAAACATATTTTTTATAGCATTATTATAACAAGTAAGCCCGAAACCTCCGGAGCCTAAAATTTCAAAGGTACGTCTTGTTATAGTTTGATCATGATTTTGTGTGATTAGATTTATAAAGGAATTATTATATATATCGCAGGTCTTCTCATAGGGAATAGTGCCTTTGAACCATTCAATTGGTACATCTAGATTTAGAAAATTTTTTATAACCTGCTTATATTCTGTAGTACCATAAAAATCTATTTTATAATTATTTTCAATTAAAGGTTTTAATATAGTAGGAATTGCTTTACTATAGCGGAAATGCGCAGGATAATGATTTGAATACCATAACCATGCATTTCCAACTAAGCTAATCGCATTATTTTCATTTACAGAAGTTGATTTAGGATAATGAATGGTAGGATTAAAAGCAAAATCAAGTCTCTCACAGGGAATACTTTTACTTTTAAGCTTTTCAAGCATTTCAGGACAAATGGAAAATATCATATCGGGCTTTGATAATTCAAAACCTGTCATCTGTAAATCGAATTGGCCAACTCCTTCGGTATCCCAGCAAACACACTTATAATTTGGTAAATTTCTGGAACCGATATGATTAAGCATAGAATGTTGAAAATAACCCATATAGGAGGAAAGAATTAATAAATCAGGATTTATTATTTCCATTAATTTATCAAAATTTTCTATAGAAGTCGGTGTTATTATTTGCGCTTCATGACCAGCTGCAGTAAATCCCCATAAAATATCGCCTGCATAAAGCTTGTCACAATAAATTGCTACCTTATATTTCATATTTAATAGTCCTCTTTGCCATCTGGCGCACGGAATCTTAACAGTAACTACTAAAATTATATGAAATAAGAAAATCAATTGCTACTTCATTAATATTTATTCATCTATAAACAGCTAATATACATATATCAGCTATAATCGCTTATAAAACACCACCATTATTCATTCACACATTTTTCACAAGCCGTACAAAAATTATTTACATCTTCTACAAACTTACTTCACATCTCTCCTATATACTAAGTTATAGAAACAAGAACTACTCCAAACTTGTTTTATAAAACTTTTTTTCATAACTCGCCGGTGAAACCCACATTTCACCGGCTCCTCCCTTTTTATCCTCTTTTTTCCATTACCATTCCTTTCCAATTCCCTTATATCCTTTAAATTGGGTTGCAAAGATGTAGTTTCTATTATAGAATAGGAAACGTGCACCTGGCATATGCAGATTTGGAGGAAATTATACATGAAGAAAAATGTAATCGTAGGACAATCCGGCGGACCAACCGCTGTGATTAATGCAAGCCTTTACGGCGTTATAATAGAGGGAATGGCTCACGAAGAGATCGGCCGGGTTTACGGCATGATCAATGGCATAGAAGGCTTCATGTCCGGGAATTATATGGATCTGACCAATGATTTAACGCAGGAGGAACTGGAGCTGCTGAAGCTGACACCAGCGGCATACCTTGGCTCCTGCCGTTATAAACTGCCCGATGATTTGTCATCACCATTCTACCCTGCACTGTTTGAAAAATTCCGTGCAATGGAGATCGGTTATTTCTTTTATATTGGCGGTAATGATTCCATGGATACCGTAAGCAAGCTTTCCCGGTACGCTTCTCATCACAAAAGCAGCATCAAATTTATCGGTATTCCTAAGACCATTGATAATGATCTGATTCATACCGATCACACTCCAGGTTTTGGAAGTGCTGCAAAATATGTGGCTGACACGGTACGGGAAATTGTTTTGGATTCCTGTGTTTATCAGCAAAAATCTGTGACGATTGTTGAACTCATGGGGCGTCATGCAGGCTGGCTCACCGCTGCCAGTTCACTTGCAAGAAAATTTGAAGGAGATAATCCTGTCCTGATTTATCTTCCGGAAGCTGCCTTTGAATTTGAACAATTTGCAGACGATGTAGAAAAGGCTTTGTCTAAAAAAAGTTCCATTATTGTCTGCATCTCTGAAGGAATTTCTGATGCAAATGGAAAATTTATCTGTGAGTACGCAGACGAAGTCCGTACCGATACATTTGGACACAAGATGCTGACCGGAAGCGGTAAAATGTTAGAGAATTTTGTCCGCAATCGCTTTGGTGTAAAGGTTCGTTCTATAGAGCTTAACGTAAATCAGCGCTGCAGCGGCATGCTTGCATCGGCAACTGATATCGAAGAGGCGGATGCAGCCGGCAGGGAAGGAATCAAAGCTTCCTTAAACGGAGCCACAGGTATTATGATCGCCTTTAAGCGTATTTCTGATTTCCCCTATCAGATCCAATGCGTTACAGTTGATGTAAATGAAGTATGCAACAAAGAAAAGCTATTTCCATCCCATTGGATCTGCGATCATGGCACCAATGTTACAGAAGATTTTCTTACCTATGCCCTGCCTTTAATTCAGGGTGAGCCAGACAGGATTATAAAGGATGGCAGACCCCTTTACCTGTACCGGTCATAATATTGGGGTTCTGCAGGAAAAAAGACTGTTTTAAGCCGACAACACAGACTCGGCTTGAAACAGCTTTTTTTATTTCATGATATATTTTCTCAACTACTCTTTTTTCTGTTATCACCTTATCCTTTTTTCCTATACGAATTACATGTTTTTTATTTATTTTATTATTTTTGTTAAATAAGTAATTTTTTGTATGCTTGCCTCATATGCTTATAATAATAGATATTTCTATTTTCTAACGCACTTATGGGAGAAAGTGAACAATGGACGGAGATGTTTTTTTAGACCGCATACCATGCGGCATACTAAAGCTTAAGGCAGAAGAAAACTTTCCAGTCTCTTATTCAAATGAGATGATTAAGAGCTGGTTTCAGTCACCTTCCTGCCTTGAGGATATGGTCTGTGATTCTGAGTTCAGTGAAATGGAAGAAAGAATTCACAGTCATATGGAGATGGAATCCAGTACGTTCAGGCTGGAATTCAGATCCAAAGCAATGGATCACCACTGCTGGTTCTCCATGGATTTTAATTTAATACGAGAAGAAAAAGTATTCTATTGTTCTGTATCGGATATCACCTGCCTGAAGAGGAGTATGGAAAGTCTAAGAGCTCAGGAGGAGCAATACCGCCTTGCAAGCCGTCATTCCGGCTGTATTGTATGTATCTACGATATACCAAACAGAATCCTTTCTCCTTCCTCAGAATTTACCAGATGTTTTCCAGCCCCATTTAACACGCCCCTTTCCCCGGAATATTTAATTGAAAATGGCGTTGTACATAAGGAGAGCATTAAAGATTTTCTGGACTTCTATGAAGAAATGGAGCGGGGTACTCCGGAAGGCGAATGTGCGGTCAGGCTAAAAACCGGATCCGGGGAATATCACTGGTTTTCCAAGCATTTTTCGCTGGTATATACGGAAGAAAAAAAACCACTGCGTGGAATCATTTCCTATCAGGATATTACAGATCAATACGAAAAAGAGCTGGCATATCAACGTTGGGCTGAGTATATGCAGGAACAGAAAAAAGACTGTATCGGTTATTATGAGTACAATACCAAATCAGATCTGTTTGAAGAGATAATCGGAGAAATGACCAGCAATGTTCCGGATGAAGCAAAAAATTCTTTTGCTGATATCATGAATTATATTGCAGAGCATGAGATTTTCGAAGAAGACAGAGAGCTTTATTTAAGTTTCTTTAATAAAGAGCATCTGCTGTTCCAGTATTATCAGGGAAACCGCTCTCTCCGGCTGGAACATCGCCGTTTAAGGGCTGATGGCAGCGTCTGCTGGACTCTTGGTATGGTACAGATTGTCACTGACCCTTATACGGACACCATCAAGGCTTTTATTCTAATTAAAGATATTGATGCCTCAAAGCGGGAAGCTCTGACATTACATGAGCTGTCCCAGCAGGACTGTCTGACGGGACTGCTAAACAGATCTGCTGCAATCCGGGCAATCCGTCATATCTTAAGCAGCGGGAAAGGACATCATATCCTGATTATGCTGGATATTGATCAGTTTAAGCAGTTAAACGACAATTATGGTCACCAGTTTGGAGATAAGGCGCTTCATCGGGCTGCATCAAGACTAAAATCTGCACTCCGGAGAGATGACGTCTTTGGCCGTTTAGGAGGTGATGAATTTATCATTCTTCTGAAAGATGTTTCTTACAGCATGGATCTATATTCCCGACTGGAAAACCTGTGCAGTTTAATTGGAAGTGCTCTGGAACCGGAAGTACATATATCAGGAAGCTTAGGAACTGCCGCCTACCCGGAGGACGGAGTCACGTTTGAAGAATTATATAAGAAAGCAGATATCGCACTGTATCAGGCAAAAAAGCATGGCAGAAACCAGTATACGGTTTATGAACCTGGGATGTCCATGGCCAATATTGAGTAAATAAAAAATGTCCTGCAGTTTTCATGCAGGACATTTTCATTATGCAGAAGAAGGGACTTGAACCCTCAAGGTATTGCTACCACACGGACCTGAACCGTGCGCGTCTGCCAATTCCGCCACTTCTGCTTTCGCAATTGCACAAATTGATGAATCAATTCGTACAATTATATTACTATACTTTTCCAAAATAAGCAAGCACTTTTTTATTTTTTTATTCGTTTTCCTGGAACAATATCTTTCTATTACAATAATAAATTGTAATAAAAAAGCAGTTCTTCATCAGTGAAAAACTGCTCTTCAATGCGCCTGACGGCGCAAAAGCTGAACCTTTGCAATCGCCGTCGCTGAGCGCTTTTTCCACAAGTTTGAGAGAGATCTTGCAATTCTCTCCTGAGTAATTCATCACCAAGACAAGGTGATCGTCGTCGTACAGATACACGGCATTGAGGAACGTGTCAACCAACATAATGCGATACGCCTCGTCTTTAATATCTCCAGAGCGAAACCGCTCCAAAAAATAAATAATTTGATCTCTCTCGAACTCCGGCTCGGCTAAGAGTTCGTGAGCTATTCCTTTTTCAATGTCCGCGCGATCAGCTTCCAGCTCCATGAGTCTTGTCTTTGTGCTGGGCGTTATGATCCCAGCCTCAATGGCTGCCAGCATGTTGCTGATTGCCTTCTCGTTTTCTTTTTGCCTAATCTCCAGAGCATGAAGGCCGGAGTTGTCCTTCTCACGTTTCTGGTATTCCATGACACGATCGGCAATTTGCTCGATCAGCTCGTCGTTGTGTACGATTTTAACCAACTCACTGACAACTAGATCCTCGATCCAGTCCTTTGGTACCGTCTCCTTCTTGCAGCTTCGCGAGCGCTTGCGCTTCGTACATGAATAATAGGCGTATGCCTTGCCCGTGTGGCTCGTGCCCCCGTCTCCAATCATCGGAGAACCGCAAAGCCCACAATACAATTTTGTTGTTAGTAGGAAGTTTTGCGCCTTGCCTCTGGCCGGCGCGTCGTGGTTTATTTTTAACATTCCCTGCACCTTCTCAAACAGATCCTTGTCTGTAATAATTGCCGGGATCCCATTCTCGACGTAAATGTCCTCATACTCATAGATCCCGATGTATTTCTTGTTTGATAATATACGACGGAGGCTATTCTTGTTGAACTTGCCGCCTCTGCTGGTACGATAGCCCTCAGCATTGAGACGCTCAAATATATCCTTCGCGCGTTCTCCCTCAGCATATTCCTCAAAGATACGACGCACAAGCACCGCCTCAGCTTGATCTATCACATAACGACCGTCTGGGCCAGTCTTTAACCCGAGACATGTCTTGCCGAGCGTTTTGAGTTCCAGAGCACTGTCATAATTTCCGCGCTTTACATTCTGGGCGAGGTTTTCACTGTAATACTCAGCATACCCCTCCATTACTGACTCTAATATAATACCCTCCGGGCCGTCCGGGATCGTTTCTTTTGCGTAAAAGATCCGGATCCCGTTCTTTTTGAGTTTATACTTATACATGGCCGAGTCGTACCGGTTACGAGCAAATCGGTCCATTTTCCAAAGCAGAACGCAGTTGAAACGGCCCTTTTCGCTGTCTCTCATCATGCGTTGAAAATCAGGGCGGCGATCTACTCGCCCCGTCATTGCCTTGTCGATGTACTCACCAATCACAATGATCCCGTGCTTTTTCGCAAACTCGTAGCAGTCACGAAGCTGCCCTTCGATAGACTCCTCACGCTGTCCGCTGCTGGAGTATCTTGCATATATAACCGCACGCAATGGCTCTACACCGCAGGAATTGTCCGAGCCACCTCCTGCGGCATATTTTCGAGCGCTATTTCTATTCTCTGACATTTTCTTGATCTGAGTCTGTCACAGTATAGCCGTAAGCTCTGGCAGCCTCGGCCGCTGCCTCTCTCTGATCCTCCAGAGAAGCCTCCCCAAGATCAGGATCCGGCTGTCCGGTATACTCGGCAGCCTTTAAGCCAACAAATGCGCCGTTGCAGTCTGTGAACTTATTACAACAGATCATAACCATGTCAATGATCCAACCAAAGCCAAGACCTCCGACTGTCATAATATAAAGAACTCCGGTGCCTACCTTGCCAACATAAAACCGGTGAGCTCCAAAAAAGCCGAGAAAAACGCAAAGACCTAGAGCTACCCACTTATTTTTAGGAGAAGGCAACACGACGGCAGCAGGAACCTCCTGAGAGGTGGATCTGGCAGCAGTCTGGCCTATTTTCTTACTTGTGGAATATGACAGACCACTGCCCGGGATCCCTACTGTCGTTGTTGTTCGTCCGCTCGTACTGAATGTTTTCTTGAAACCCTTCGGGCCTATTGATATACTTGCGCTTTTTGCGCTCAGATTCAGGCGAACACCCGGCGCGATCTTTTTACTCTTTCTAAATCTCATTCCCATATATAAGGACCTCCTTCGCTTTATCGTAACCGATCATCGGCCGGAGTTCTGGGCCGGCCGCGTCGGTTGCTAAAAATCAATTTTTACAATGTTACCCTCGCGAGAAATGCGGGGCTTTTTCGTTCGGCATTTTATGCCATTTTTGAGCTGTCCCTTTTTTCCTCAACGCCGAGAGTTCGAAGGACACATGCCTTGCCTATCTCGTCTGTTCTTCTGTAAGCTGTGATTATTTCTTTTTCTAAATCAGAAAGCGGGAAATTATTAACAGCCTCTTTCTTGTCGGCTTCCCAGCCCATTAGATACGCTGGAGAACAATTAAACAGTTTAGCAAGTGAGACGATCGTCTCGTGCTTTATGTTCTTTATTTCACCGCTCTCATATCGTTGCGCCGTAGCTTCTTTTACTCCTAGAAACTCCGAAACCTCTAACAATGTTTTACCAGCGGCAAGGCGTCGTTCCTTTATCCGGTCGTTGATTTCTGCCATATTGAGTACCTCCTTCCTTGTTATTAGAACACTATTAGAATAGCACAAACTTACGCACAATGCAACTATCTCTGTGCAAAACAATAAAAAACTTACGCAAAAAGTATTGACACATTTGCATACTGGTGATAATATGGGCTTACGCGATAAGTAAGTTTTCAAGAAAGGAGGCACATCATGGCAGAGATTTATAAAACCGACTACATAGAAATTAAAAAAATCATGGCAGAAAAAGAGATCAAAACAATTAAGGAATTAGCAGAAAAAACCGGCGTAAGCAGGAACACTCTGAGCAATATCCTGAGTGGAAAAATACAACCTTCGTCCGACGTCATGGAGAAGCTTGTTTTTTCTCTTGAAATTCCACCAGAAAAAGCCGGTCGTATTTTTTTTAGTCTTATCTTGCGTACTGCGTAAGTTTTTGAGAATGGAGGCACAATGAGAAAACCGAATTTTCACCCTTCTTACATACCGCGCAAGTGGATCCACTACGCAGACCATAGCAAAAAGAAAAGGATCCGCAAGAAATACCAGAACCGGATCCGGCGAACCATTAACCAGCACGCGCCAGACATTGAGACAATGACTTATAAAATCAGATCAATGTCATTAAAATGCGGCTACACCACGGACGAGCTCAGCAACGCGATCGTATCGGCCTGCAGAATGTTCAGAAATTCGACGCCGATCACTCCACAAGTTATTAAGTCAATCAATATACCAGAAAACAACACTTTGATCGTAGACTACGAGCCACGAGTTGAGATCCCGGGAGATATTCAGAGACTCAACGACGCAATCGAGAAACTGAAGGCAGCACTCCAGACAGCACTCGAGCCCGTGATTGAGGCAATACATAAAATAATTGATAAGTTTACAAAATGGGCCCGCGATTTATTCGACCGTATATGGTGCAACAATCGGCACTGGTGGAATATGGCAAACCACCACAAAAAGTACCGGATCCGCAAGAAATACAGAAACAAGATCAAGCGCATGGTAAGGAAAAGACTCGGCGAGTTGTTCCACTCTCTCGAGAGTGACGACTCAGAGGATCAGGACGAGGCCAGCGACGACGAGGAGGTCCCCTAATGGCATGGAATTATAAGTGTGAAAAATGCGGCGCTACGCTTGACGCTGGAGAACGCTGCAACTGCGAAAAGGAACAACCTCGAAAAGACGAGGGGAGGCAGCAGGCGCGTGAGGAAGAAATCACAAGCAAGACAGACGTCCTGCCAGTTATGCGGTAAGGAGTGGCAGCTCAGCACTCTGGCGGTTATTCCTCCGGGTGGCTATATTTGCCCGGTATGCGATACCAAACAGAGAAAGGAGCGATTTTATGGCAATGAAAACAATCAAAAGCGTGGGTACCAGAACCCCGGAAAGTATCAACATCGAACTCGAAGCACTCCCGGAAAATGAGAGCGACGCAATTTGTCGGGCGATCATCAGCGGAATGTCGAGAGTTTTCGAGGATCCTGCTATAAAAGCAGATTATCAAAACTGGAAGAAACAGAGACAACTCAGAAAGGAGGCAGCAGCTCTATGAAATACATGGGAAGCAAGACAAAAGTCGCCCGCTACATCGTGCCGATCATTCAGGATCAGATCGACCGCAGCGGCTTCGAGACATACCTAGAACCATTTTGCGGCGGCTGCAATGTGATCGACAAGGTGAAAGCTCCACAGAGGATCGCCAGCGATTGCAACAAGTACCTAATTGCACTCATGCAGCATATTCAAAGCGGCGGCGAGCTGCCGGGCTACATCGAGCGCGAAGAATATGCAAAAGTAAGAGCCAACCGCGACGACTACCCGGAATGGTACGCAGGTTATGTTGGTTTTGTGGCCTCATATAATGGCAGATTTTTCGACGGAGGATATTCAGGAAAAACGCAGACGTCTGGAGGGCTCCGAGACTATCAGGACGAAGGCCGCAGAAACATCGAGGCCCAGCGCAAGGATCTGGAGAACGTCATATTTTTACATAAGGACTACCGGGCATGGAGCCCAGTCGGGTGCGTCATATATCTGGATCCACCCTACGAGAACACGAAGCAATACAAATCGGTTGAAACATTCGACCACGCAGACTTCTGGAGAATTGCAAGGCTCTGGAGTCACGAAAACATTGTACTCATAAGTGAGCAGGAAGCTCCCGAGGACTTTGTGCCGGTCTGGATCCATAAAGTGAGCCGGACCATGAACCAAAATAAGACGGTGAACGCAACCGAAAAGTTATTTGTTGCGAAGGAGGTGCTCGAGCGTGAGGGAATTACTCAAGCGGTTTAAGAAAATTATATTTTTTGATACCGAGACGACCGGTCTCGATCCAGAAAAGGATCAGATCATCGAACTGGCCGCCGCTCTCGTCACTGAAAAAGGCATAGAGCTCAAAATTGACGCTTTTTGCAAGCTGCCAGAGGGTGAAAAAATACCGGATAAGATCGTCGAGCTGACTCACATCACCGACGACATGCTGGCAGACAAAGGGATCGCATACAACGAGGCCTGCAGGATATTTTGCAACATGATCCACAGCGACGGCGAGGCGCTGCTGGTAGCTCACAATATACAGTTCGATCTCCTTTTTGCTCTGGAAATGTTCAAGCGCTGCGGCATGGTTCCAAAGGCTCCGAAGCTGCGAGCACTTGACACGCTGACAGTATACAAGGACCGCGCGGCATATCCGCACAAGCTGGCGAACGCGATCGAGCATTACGGCCTCACTGATAAGGTCCAGAACAGCCACAGAGCGATCGACGACGTTCTGGCACTCTATGAAGTGACAAAAGCAATGGACGCCGAGCGCGAGGATCTGGCTGATTACATAGACCTGCTGGGCTACAACCCGAAGTACGGCATAACCGGCCGGAAATTAAAACAGATCACCTACTTGCCCCAGTCGTACAAGCTCGGGTGCAGACTCCCGGATCTAAGGGAAGGAGGCGAGCCTTGTGAGTAATGGCGTGATTATTACCCTGATTATTTGCGTAACGCTGGTTATTATCAGCTACAACGGAAAAAACGGAAAAGACGACGACAAGAAATAAGGAGGCGGCACATGAAGGAAGAATACAGCCGCAAGGCAGTTTTTGACATGCTGGGCCAAGATGTCCCAGAGAATGAAATGCAGCGAGCTGAGTCCTATGCGGACTTAAAGCTCAAAAGGGCCGAGGAAATGCAGCCAGAAAACGCCGAGACGTACCGCTCCGGCTGGTACCGCATTTTGCTGGTTGTGGATCTGGTGAAACAGCTTGCTTTCCAAGACTTCACGCTGGCCCTCTGCGAATTGCAAAACTATGAGCCAAAAGGAGGCAGACAAACCAATGCAAACACATGAAGAAACAAAAGGGGCTGAACGCCCAGAACGTCCAGCCCAAGTGACCGCGAAGAAGGAGACGGCGCTCTCGCCTGAGTCCGTCCGTAATTTCAAAGATCACAGACAAATTATAGCACGGAAAAGGCGAAAAGCCAATAGACGCCGCAAGGTTTTTCTTACAAGGGCCGCGGTGCTCGCGGTTGCGCTCTTAATCATCGGCGCCGTTGTAGGCCTTGTATCCTGCGCAAGGAATGACAAACCGGCAGCAGCCCCACCAGAGGCCACAGAGGAACCAGAAACGCCTCCAGAGACTACTCTCATAATTCAGGACGAAACAGAGCCGAACGGCTTCTATTTTGCCTATCTCACAGAGGACGGAGAACCGCAGCCGATCGACATGGAGGGACTTGCTAAGTCGTGGGCCGCAGAGGCAGGCTTTGAGGTCCGCTTCGCTCTCACAGACGCCGAACGCTACGAAGTGGCCCAGATAGTCACCGCAGAGGCAGCAGGCGAACCGCTGGCCGGTAAAATAGCAATTTGTCAGTGTATCTTGCAAGCATGTGAGGACGACGGGATCCGACCGGCTGAGGCAGCGGCCAAGTATTTATACACCAAAAAGAGACCAGAACCGACAGACGAGTCTCTGACGGCCGTCAATTATGTTTTTGACTTCGGAATGGTAGCAACTACGAAACCGATCAAATATTTCAAAAACCCGGAGCTTACGACGAACACATGGCACGAGACACAGACCTACATAATGACAATCAATAACCACCGCTTCTATGCGGAGAAAAAATAAGGAGGATCATATCATGGCAGTATTAACGCAGAGAGTAACAACAGAGGCAGCAATCAACTGGGAGGAACTGGCCCAGAAAATCAAAGACAACACCAGCGGCCTGAAAGTAGGCGACACAATCACAGAACAGACGACAGACGGCGAGGAGCTAGACCTTGTGATCGTAGACATGGGCCCGGGCTGGGCTCGCTTCGAGAGTAAGGACTGCCTGCCGGTTGAGGTTCCATACAACGAGAACAACAGAAACGCCGGAGGCTTCGCTGGATCCGATGTAAAAAACTACTTAAACGAGACAATTTTCAACAGTCTACCGGAGGAGCTTCGCGCTGTCATTGCAGAGATTGAGCGTAAGCAGGAAAACGGCCAGAGTTGCCTCTGCTGCCTCTTTTTACCTACCGAGTCGGAAATGTTCGGAGACTGCGACTATTCAGACGACGACACATACAGCCAGATCGAATACTACAAAGACCGCCGCAACCGTATCAAATGCGACAAAAAAGGCGGGACTCCTGATTGGTACTGGCTGGCTTCCGTGAGGGGTGGCAGCTCTACCTCCTGCGTGTACGTCAACAACTACGGGACCTCGGGCATCTGGAGCGCTAGCATCGAGTTGTACGTCCCGGTCTGCTTCGTAATTCAGTAAATCATCAATCCCGCCGCCATTGTGCGGCGGCATAAGGAGGAGAAACAACATGTCAGAAGAAAGACAGACAGAAAACCAGGCGGGCTCTCCGGTTGCCTCATTTCAGACGCGGCGGGACAAACCGATCGAGGTAATGAGCCTGCAGGAGAAATTTATCGAACTGCGGCGCCAGATCCCAAGAATAGAAAAAGGCCAACACAGTGAGGAGGTTCCATACAAATTCGCCAAGATTGACGACGTATGGCGAGCTATTACTCCAACGATGAACGAACTCGGCGTAAACTTCGACGTTATTCAGGAAGAAAACGCCCAGATCAAAACCATAAACATGCAGCACGGCGGGGCTATGTTCCTTTATGAGTCAGATCTGACAATCCGCTGGACCAATGCAGACAACGAGGACGACACCGACGAGGCTCAGACTCATGCAATCGCATGGAACGACGATCCTGCAAAGGCAAAAGGCAGCGCGTGGACCTATGCAATAAAATATTATCTTTTTGAAAAATTCAGCATTGACATGGGCGACACTGATCCAGATATGAAAGGCAAGCCAAGCGCTCAAACAGCCTCACAGCCAGTCAGAAATAACTCAGGCGACCAACAGAAAGGCCAGAACCAGAAACCGGCTCAAAACGGCCAGAACGGAGCCGAGAAACCACTGTCAAGCGCTCAGCTCGAAAGAATGTACCGAAAAGCTCAGGACGCTGGACTCTCACGAGAACAAGCAGACGGCCGGATCAATTACCTGTACCACAAGAACCCAACAGAACTAACACGGCCAGAATATGACGACATTTGCAAGAGAATGGACGACACGGCCAGAGAATTGAGAAACGGAGGAAATAAACAGTGAACAAAGTCATTTTAATGGGCCGACTTACCAGAGATCCAGAGGTCCGCTACTCTCAGGGCTCCGAGCCAATGGCAATAGCTCGCTACACTCTCGCGGTTGACCGCAGAGGCAGAAAAGACAGCAACGAGCAAAGTGCTGATTTTATTCAGTGCGTAGCTTTTCGCAACAATGGAGAATTTGCCGAGAAGTATCTACATCAGGGCACAAAGATCGTCATAACCGGACGGATCCAGACTGGCAGCTACACCGACAAGGACGGCCGCAAGGTATACACTACCGACGTTGTTGTGGAGGAGCAGGAATTTGCAGAAAGCAAAGGCAGCCAGAACGGAAACAGACAAGCACCACCGACGGGCCCTTCTGACAGCGACGGCTTTATGAACATACCGGAGGGCGTTGACGAACAACTCCCGTTTGACTGATATGTGACCTTCTGGACGACCGAAGGACGACCACCGGACGACCAGAAAACGACCAAAGCAACACAACACGCCAAGAAAAAGGACGACCAAAAAAGGAAGGAGGAAAAGCCGTGGCATGGTTGAAAATTTACCAATCAATCAGAGAACATAGAAAAATTTTAGACGCGGCAGACGCTCTCAAAGTGGAACCGCCCTACATGATCGGGCTCCTGACTTCGTTCTGGCTCTGGGCTCTCGACAACGCCCCAAACGGAGACGTAACAGACATAAGCGCCCGGAATATAGCACGCGCAGCGCAATGGAACGGCGACGCCGACGAACTGCTGCAAGCCTTTATTTCTGCGGGATTGCTGGACCAATCAGAGGAGGATCAGACAGTCCTCCAGATCCATGACTGGGAGGAGTACGCAGGCACCCTAATCCAAGAGAGGGAAAAGGAGAAAAACAGATCCAGACAACGCCGCGCAGCCGCAAAAGCGGCCGCTAATTCGACCGGAGGACGACCACCGGACGACCGACAAACAACCGTCGGCAGAGTAGACAAGACTAGAGTAGATAAGAGTAGAGATATAAAAGATCCTTTAAGTGCTCCTCCAGAGCACGAACCAGCACCAGCCTCAGCAGAAAAGGCAGATCCTACCCCGTATGTGAGAATTATGCAGCTATACAACGAGATCTGTCAGAGTTTCCCGAAGATCCAGAAAATTGACGGAGCCAGACGCAAGGCCGTGGCTGCAAGATTTAAGACGTACCCAGACCTTCAGACATTCGAGACACTATTCAGGAAAACAGAGGCCAGCGGCTTTATGAAAGGCGACAACGATCGTAACTGGAGCGCTGACTTTGATTGGATAATCAAAGCGACGAACATGTGCAAGGTACTGGAAGGCAAATATGACAACAAAGGAGGCCCGGACAATGGAGAAAATCAGCAAAGCGGATCACGCTATCAGCTCACCGGCTTCACAAACGCAGAGTGACGGCTGGGTATATAGCAACGAGTCAAGAGAATGGCCTGAGCCACCACCTGAGCCAGTACAATGCCCGCATTGCGGAAAGCTGCGGTACCACAGAGGCAAAGAGCTCAACACTTTAAACCTTCGGATCTTCTGGGTTCCTGCTGCTATCCCTTGTGACTGCGAGGGAGCTGTCAAAGAAAGAGAGACGGCTGAGATCGAGAGAAAAAAAGAGGCAGAACGAAAAGCCGAGGACGAACTGAGGCAAAGAGTCTCACGTCTCAGATGTGACTCGGGAATGAGGGGGCGCTTTTTAGAGCGAACATTTGAGAATTATCTGACACCAGACGAAAAGACAGAAAAAGCAAAGGCGGCGGCCGTGCGATACGCTCAAAACTTCGAGAATATGGACCAAAAGAAAAACGGGCTTTTTATTCTGGGAGACATAGGCGTCGGCAAGACTCACCTAGCTGCTGCTATTGCTAACAATTTGATACAAAAAGGACGTCCAGTTATTTGCATGACGATGATCGACATGCTGGCCCGAATAAAATCAACATACGACAAGCGAGAAATCTCTGAGGGCGAGATCCTGAGAATTTACGAAACGGTACCGCTCCTCATTATTGACGACATGGGAAAAGAACCGCCGACAGACTGGGGCGTCTCGAAGATCTACGCGATCATAAACTCACGGTACGAGGGTTACAAGCCCACAATCGTGACAAGCAACTATACAGACACCGAACTGGAGCGCCGCCTCACTCCTCAGAGTGGCGACGACATGACAGCAAGGGCAACCGTGGACCGGCTGCGAGAAATGTGCGAGGCTCTCGTCATGGAGGGTCAGAGCTGGCGCAGCAGATAAGGAGGAAATATTGAGCGAAGTAATAATCAAGACAACGAAAGAAATCAAGGGAATGTTTTCGATAACTCTCCCACCCGGGGAATACGAGGCTGGCTACTCCCAGAATAAAGTCCGTTGTGCAATTTAGTGAGTTTGCAATTTTTATAATTTCCGGCCCCTTTGGCACTCTTTTTGATTGTGCGTATCTTGAAATTGTCGCTTCTGTTATTCCGGTTTTCTCTGCAAGCTCTCTCTGCGTCATTTTTCTAATTTCCAGCGCTTTGAGTATTCTTTTTCCGATTTTTTCGTATTCCTTTTTCTCTAATTTTTTCCACTGTTTGAGAAGTGGCTCCGGTGCTTTTACAAATTCAAACTCGCCCGGCTTTACTCCTAAAGTGTTACCGTATGGCAGCTTTACAAAAATAGCGCCGTGTTTGTTGTAGCTGACGAGATCGAACGATAAAAGGAGGCAGACAAATGAGCGCAACAAACAGAGGAACCAAAAGAGCGCCGCACGACTTCTACCCTACTCCAATACCAGCGATCGAGGCAATACTCGACGCATTCCCTCTGCGGGGGGGGGGTATTACGAAGTATTAGAACCCGGAGCAGGCAGCGGCAACATTATCAAAGTATTACAGAAACACGGAAATTTTAAGATCGACGCGGTGGAAATAAGGCCAGAGGAGGCCGAAGGACTCAAAGATCTAGACGTCAATGTGATTATTGACGACTATTTGAGCATGAAACTAGAGAAAAAGTACGACCTCATAATCGGCAACCCGCCATTCGGGCTGGCTATGGAATTTGTCAAGAAAAGCCTCTCGCTATTAAAGCCAGACGGCTGCCTCATGTTTTTACTGAGGACCGCCTTCATGGAAAGCGATCAGCGCTTCGAGTTCTGGCAGGAGGACGCTCACCAGCTTGCGGGACTCTACACCCTACATAAGCGGCCGAGCTTTACCGGACACGGTACAGACGCCACAAGCTACTCGTGGTTTATATGGCAGCCCGGCAGCAGTCGCCAGATTATAAAAGTAATTTAAGGAGGTACGCCATGAAAATGACTTATATATGCTCACAGTGCCGCGGTGATTACGAGAAAAATATCATAAAAGCGCAGGAGTATTGTCTGGAGGCTATGAACGAAGGCCTGCTGCCAATCGCTCCACATGTATATTTTACCCAGTTTATAGACGACACAAACAAGCGTGAACGAATGAAAGGACTCAAGGCCGGTCTCCAGCTCCTCAGGTATTGCCAGCTTATAAGAGTTTACGGCTGCGAAGTCTCCAGCGGTATGCGAGGAGAAATACAACTCGCAGGAGTTCTGGGGATAGAGATTGAAGTATACGGAACGCCGGAATTTATCGAGCGAGTTATGGAAATATATCACAAAGCTGCGGTTGTTCAGGTTCCGGATCTTAATCTCGAACCTGCTGCCGCTACCGCCGGAATAAGTGCGGGCGCCTCTGCTGCTGCCCCAGTTATAAAGATTGACCTTGAAAAGACTCAGGCCTGCGAGCTTGTGCACAAGATTGAGGAAATGGCAGCAGGCGGCACTCTATTCACCGGAGTATTGAGAGGAGCGACAGACTAATGGCATACAAGCAGAAACACCCGTACATTGCGCAGTTGTGGTACATCATCAAACACTTATTCAGGAGGAGGGCAAACTATTGACAGATAGCAGAAAAAACGCGGAAGGTTACAAGGATATGACACCGTACTGGGCCGAGAAAAATGTTGAAAACGAGCGCAGGCAGCAGGGACGCCGTTCAAAATACGCCGGTGAGCGCTTCGAGAATATGATCTCAGGATCATGCGACTACTACCGGGGCCAGAATATTGCAGACATTGAAAAGACGCCGGAGCCTATGAAACCATTGAAACCATACGGCGAACGCAGACGCGGCCAATATATTGCCATATTTGTGAAAAAAGCGCAGAACGACTACAAGGGTATATTAAACGGCGGCCGGTGTATTGCTTTTGAGGCAAAACACACAGACGCAGACAAGATCGAAGCCTCTGCCGTATCAGATCGGCAGGCTGAGCTTTTGGAAAATTACGAGAAAATGGGCGCGAGCTGCTTCGTGCTGGTGAGTTTTAAGTTTGAACAATTCTACCGCATACCGTGGAGCGTCTGGCGAGATATGAAGGACATATACGGGCACAAGCACTTGAAACGCAGAGAGATCTCACAATACGAGATCGGCCTCAATCATCTGGGAACGCTGGAATTTTTGAAAAAGACAAAGGGAGGGACGCAAAATGCTGACGAGGGCACTAAATGACCTAAAGAACCCAAAAAGTAACACCGGATCGCTCCAGATCCTCGGAACATTCACCGGATCAGACGGCTCCTGCGGTTTTGAGACCGGCAAGAGGTACGAGCTTATTGTCAAATACGCACGAGGCCGCAATCGCTTCGAGGCCAAAACAAAGGACGGCCGACTATTTTGCCCGTACCAAAGCGCCGACGCATTTGCAAAGAACTGGATCGCCTCAGCTATTCAGAAGGGAGCCTGATCGGTGAATAAATGGAACTATATCGAAACAATATCAAAGAAAAGCACACGCTACGGCGACTTACTGCTGCTTCTAATAGATCAATGCGGAGCAACAAACCTGCAAGAGGTTCCTGAGCGCGCTGCGAGAAGTTTCTGCGAAGAATTGGAGGCAAACAATGAAAGCAATAACAATATGGCAACCGTGGGCCGAATTTGTGGCTACCAGAGTAAAACACAACGAGACAAGAAGCTGGGCCACGAAGTACAGAGGGCAGATTGCGATCCATGCAGCAGTCAAACCTATAAAGCAAGTCGTACCGCTGCTATCTGACGAAGCCTTCCGGCTTATGATTGAGAAGTTAGAAAAAGCCAGTATAGCAGCAGGCAAATTATTGACATATTTCAGTTATGGAGAAGTAATTGCGACAGCCGAACTCGTTGACTGCCGCCTGATAACAGAGGAATATCTGAGCACATTATCAGATACGGAAAAAGCGCTCGGAGACTACACTCTCGGCCGTTATGCGTGGGAGCTAAAAAATATCGAAGCGTTACCGGAGCCGGTACCGGCAAAGGGCCAGCAAGGGCTCTGGAACTGGGAGGGATAACATGAATGTAAAAATAACACCGTGGAAACCCGGAGACGGCGGCACAATATGCCTTCCGCTCCGATCCAATATACCAGACGCAACCAATCACCCAGACTGGCGTCTCACAACTTGCCCGCGCTGCGGCCGTGAGTGCTGGGAGCCAGAGCTTGCGCGTCAGGTAATGGCAACGGGAGCAACCGGCGCTTGTACCGAGTGCGCTCTCAGAGCTGAAACATCTACACCGGGAGGAGGTGAACCAAAGAAATGACCGCAGAAATTGTAATCACTGGCGTATTTTGTGCATTGTGGGCCGTGTTCCTGATTTTGACCGGGATAACGATCGCAGTCAATCACAAAGACACCAAAAAGAAAACCGCAGAGCTCCACATGGTAGCGTATGCGACCTATCAGCTCAGCCTTCAGGTTGAAAAGCTGACAAATTCCAAGAAGGAGGACACAAAAAATGAAGAAACAGAACGTACAGAGTAACATCAACCTCGAGGCTCTCGCCGGCGGTGCTTTTGCAGAGAAGCTCAACGAGGCACTCATGCAGGTGGCCGATAATATCCAGAACCCAAACACAGAGGCCACAACAAAGAGACAGATCCAGATCGTGCTCAAATTTGCGCCGAATAAGACGAGGCAGCTCGTAAGCACTCAGATCTCAGTCACGACCAAACTCGCAGCAACCGAAGCAATCGACACTCAAATGATCATGGGCGTAAACATGAGAACCGGCCAGATCGAGATCGCAGAATATGACGGCCAGATCCGCGGCCAGTTATCACTCAACGACCTGCAGACTCAGGAGGAGAAACCAGAACCGGCAGCAGATCCAGCCACACCAGCGCAGCAGTCAACTCAGGAGGAGCCACTGGCAGCAGACGAACCAACCCAGCAGCAGGCACCTACTGGCAAGCCTCTGGACTTAAAGAACCGCAACAAGCAGCAGGCTCCAGAAAAGGACGAGCCGGCAGCAGGCGAACTCATACCGGGAAAAGACTTCGATCCTGAAACTGGCGAAGTATTTGAGAACGGTCAACCGGTGGACGACCAACAAACGACCGAAGGACGACCAGAGGACGCAACTCATAAAATTGTATCAATGGGCCAAAGAGCCGCACAAGCATAAGGAGGATCACAAACATGGAAGGTATCAAGGAAGCAATCGCATTTATCACGGGACTGGCAGTTAGAGCCGAGGATCCGAAAACTATCGAAATAAACGGGAGAACCTATTGCACGAAAGATCTCAGAAGATACGACGCGCCGGAAAAGGCTGACGCTATCACAGCGACCACTCTCACGTCACTCATTGATTACATAAAGGAAAGCCGCGACGAGCTCCGCGATCGTATGATTATTCAGGTAGTGAGCGCCACAAAGGTGCTGCTATATTCTGGCCTGCTGCCAGAGCGTGATCGTGAGACTCTTTTCGAGGTCAATGCGCTGCTGCCACAGTTTGAATATGGCAGAGAATACGATCAAGAGAGTTTTCTCATTTCTATGCAGTCATGCTTTAAGGAAAGCGACGACCGCGAAGCTGTCACAATGCTGGCTAGCAACATCGTGAACACTCAGGAGGCGACCTTCTCAGACAATGGAACAACTCAGCAGGCAGTTATGAAAACCGGAATAACCACAAAGGATAACGTACTCGTACCGAACCCAGTGAGCCTGATCCCGTACCGCACATTTTTGGAAGTGGATCAGCCGGGCAGCGACTTCGTTTTCAGAGTAAGCGAAGGCAGAGGCGGCGCTCCTACTTTTAAGCTGGTAGCAGCGGACGGCGGCCTCTGGAAGTCTCAGGCAGTCGAAAACGTGAAGGCCTACCTCGTGGAAGCCTTAAAGGATATACCAGACAGAGAGAAAATCACAATTATAGCATAATGTCACCGACACAAATGTCGGAAACATCACGGGAGGGCCTGCTGCCCTCCCAATCATAGGAGGTAACGCATGGAATTATTAAAAAGTCCATTTTTGAACGATCCGAGCAGTCTTGTGGCTATGGCTTTTAGTGTGATATATCCAGACAAAGAGTTCGAGGCCGTTCTGGTTGACAAGATAACCGCAGAGGACGGCACGCAAATGGTAGGTTGTACCACTTTTCCGGACGACGGCAGTCTCCCACTCGTAGAAGTGGCCGGACATATACCAGCCGAGGCCGTACCGGAAATACTGGCGCATGAGCTGGCTCATATTGCTACACCGGGCGACGAACACGGCCCACGGTGGAAGGAAGCGTTTGAGAGAATTTACAGCAAATACAACGAGCTGGCTATTGCGCGTTTTCAGGATCAAGATCAGGATCCGCAAGAGGCGACACCATGAGGGCGGCCATAATATGCGCGGGCGTGCTGCTGCTTATACTGGCAGGAGGCGCGGCACTTGCGCTTTATAAGCTCAAATCATGGCAAAGCGAAGAAATCACGAAGGGAGGCGTTTGAGAATATGGAAAAATCAAAGAAAACGCTCGAGATCACTCAGACAAAGACAAAGGCAAACCGTCAGGAGATACAGATCAATGACATGGAATACACCACCAGCGCAGAGCCGAAAGCCTTCGCAGACGGCCGGCCGGTTTTTTGCGCACATGACAAAATTGTGCAGATAAAGGAACTAAGGGAGAACCCGCTCAACCCAAACAAGCACCCAGACGATCAGATCCGGGCCCTTGCTGCTATTATCAAAGCAACCGGATGGAGGCAGCCGATCACAGTGAGCACCAGATCAGGTCTGATAGTAAAGGGACACGGCAGACTTGCGGCTGCAAGATATGGGAAATTCAAAGAGGCACCAGTTGACTATCAGAACTACGCCAACGAGGAGGAAGAATTGGCAGACCTCATGGCAGACAATCGGATCGCTGAGCTGGCCGAGATTGACAGTGTAAAACTGGCCGAGGCTTTTGAGGCGGTAGACACCGGAGCGATCCCGTTTGAATTAACCGGCTACGAGGAGTCGTTCTATCAGGAACTTGCGACGGCCCTATGTGAAGCCGATCACGACAAAGGCGAGGAAAACGACGACGCACTACTCCAACCGCCAGAGGAACCATTCAGCAAACTGGGCGACGTGTGGATCCTCGGACGTCATAGACTCATGTGTGGCAATTCGACAAACACAAAGGACCGTGACGAGCTTCTGGCAGGAGCCGAGCCGGAAGTCATGCTCACAGATCCACCATATTGCAGCGGAGGACATCAGGAAAGCGGAAAATCTACCGGCAGCATAGGTACGGTAAGAAAAGGCCAGACAGACGCTCCAAAGATTGCAAACGATATTCTAAGCACTCGCGGCTATATTAAACTATTAACCGCAGCCTTCGAGGGTATCACTCCACTATTTGCCTATGTGTTTACCGACTGGCGCATGTGGATCTATTTATACGACATAATCGAGAAGTCAGGCTTCGGAGTGCGTTCGATGATTGTATGGGATAAAGAGACACCGGGCATGGGCGTAGGCTGGAGGAGTCAGCACGAACTCTGTATGTTTGGAAGCCGAGGCAAGGCACAATTCGACGGACACAAAGGTTACGGGAATGTGCTCAGGTGCAGCAGATCAGGAAACGACCTGCACCCAACCCAGAAGCCCGTCGAGCTTATGGAAATGATACTCGACAATATGGACTTTGTGAAAACGGTATATGATCCATTCGGAGGCAGCGGGACCACTCTAGCAGCAGCGGAGAAAACAGGCCACACGGCCTACCTCATGGAACTAACGCCGGGATATACCGACGTAATAGTAAAACGATATTTCAGGATCACCGGAAAGAAAGACCAGATCCAGCTCATAAGAGACGGAGCTCCGGCAGATCCGGCAACATTCGCGGAAATCTTCGACGATGTGGGTATCAGTACAGACTACAAGGAAGGAGAATACGAATAAATGGGAAGCAACAAGAAAAGACCGGCCATACCTCCAGAGATACGCTCATACATTGACGAGGTAGCAAAGAAAACCGCGGCAGCAGTCTCGGAGGCCTACAAACCATTGCAGCAGCCTCAGAACGCAAAGCAGGCCTTTAAGAATACAGAGGCCAGACTTTACGCGCTGCCAGTGCTAAAGGTCAAGTTAAAGGACGACAAGGAAAAGATCGAGGACCTGAGAACATACGGAACACCGGCCCGCAGCAAATCAATCACCCGATTTTCTAAAAACAGCGTAAGACTCGATCCAGAGGAGGCTCTCGAGGCTATTATCAAAGACAAAGAGGCAGGCATTGAAACAGATCAGCACGAAGTTGACATACTGGAGGAGGCTCTCGAAATCATCGAAAACGACCAATATTATGAGTCAGTGTCCGGCAGATACTTCGAGGGACTTGACAACGAGACCATAGCCGAGTCACTGGGCTGCGACGCAACAACAGTCTGGAGAAATCGCCAGAGACTTATTAAGAGCCTCGCGGTCCGCTTATACGGCACCGCTGCTATTGATTAAGGGCCGACGGCAGCAGGCTGAGCGTGCAATTTACCGGTGCAAAAAAGATGCAATTTACTTTGAAATTGAGCCGTGTTATAATTTTTACAATGCAATAAATGGGTAGAGAAACCGCGCGAGAAAATCGGGCGGTTTTTTGCTGCTATTCTCAGGCTGAGAGGAGGCGATCACATGGGAGCAACCAAAGGAACGTCCACTTGTATGCTGTCAAATTATGAGAGCCTCGTCAAGACGCTGGATAATATCGCAGGAGTGGACGCCGAAAAGGTAATAAAGAAATGCACACAAGACGCAAAGAGCCGCGCGCAGGCGTGGGTATCTGCTGCCGTGTGTGAAGTGTATGCCATTAAAAAGGCAGACGTTAAGGCGGCGCTCGAAGGTAAAGGAAAAGGCGGCGGCCAGTTACGAGTCGAGGGCACTCTCGTTGAGTCGGTAGTCCTCACATACAAGGGCCGAGTGCTTACTCCTACTCATTTCAAAATGAAGCCAGCAGAGCGAAAGCCCAAGCCGTACAGAGTAAGCCAAGAGGTATACAAGGGGCAAAGAAAGAACCTGCCTGCTGGTGTATTCCTTGCAAGCTCTGGAGGAGAGGGAACAAAGCAGATACCATTCCAGAGGGAAAGCGACAGCCGCTACCCTATCAAGAGTATTAAAACGGCAAGCATACCGCAGATGATAGAAAACGAACGCGTTGCCCCACTCATACAGCAGAACATTGACGAGGGCCTCAGTAAGCGACTAGAGAACCATGTCAAGCAAATGCTGGCTAAAGCTCAGGCATAGGCACCACGCCCACCACAGCGCGCCACACGCACACGCAATACAGAGAACCAGAGGCCACCACCCCACAACCATGCGAGTGGCTGGCCTCTTTCTATATCCTCAGCCAGCAACACCACAGAGCTGAGACCTCACACCAGAGGACACACCAACACAAGGGACCGGCACCACACCGAAAGGAAGGAGCTACACCCAGAAGCAAAGCCCGGCAGCAGGACCGGGCGAGCAGAGTCAAGCCACCACTCGAGCGCCGAGTCGGCGCACAACACCACAGAAAGAAAAGAAAAAAGAACCACGCCGGGGCACCGGCACGAAAAATAAAATAAAAAAATTTTCACGGGTCCTTTTGAGCATAAATTTTTCCTGCGGTGCTTGCGAGCCCAAAAGTTTGCTAGACTCATAGAAAAAAATTAGGCCGTTTCGTTACGCCGGGAAGGAGGCAAGGCATGGCAACACCTAAGAAAGAAAAACCGGCCGAGACTCCGGGCTACTGGCCTACAACAAAAATGGCCGAACTGTTTGAGCTAACGGCTCGGAGGATCCAGCAGCTCACACAAGACGGAGTTCTAAAAACTCATGATACGCCGGCCGGCCGGCGGTACAACGTCGGAGAGGCGACAAAAGACTACATCAAATACCTGCGCGCTATGATAGACCGAAAGCAATCAGCTCAAAACGACAAGCTCGAGACTGACAAGCTGCAAGCCGAGGTTGATATAAAAAGCGCAAAGGCACGAGTCGCAGAGCTCCAGCTTGCGGAACTCGAAGGAACCATGCACAGAGCCGAGGACGTCGAAGCAATAACGACGGACCTCGTCTTTAACATTCGCAGCATGTTAATGGCAATGCCCGGCCGGCTCGCGGTAGACACCGCAGAGCTTGAAAGCCCCGCCGAAACATCTGCAAGAATACAAGAGGAGGTCAATGAGATCCTGCTGTCCCTCTCTCAATATCACTACGATCCCGAGGAGTACAAAAAGCGGGTAAAGGATCGTCAAGGCTGGGCCAATATAGAGGACGATGAACAGACAGAATGAAATTGACAGCTTAAACAACACGCTCATGCGGGCTGTCAAGAATTTCAAACCGCCCGAGCGTCTCACCGTTTCCGAATGGGCTGAGAAGAACCGCCGCTTATCTCCTGAAAGCTCAGCAGAGGCCGGACCGTGGCGAAATGAGCGAACACCGTATCTTGTTGAAATAATGGACGCCTTCACGGATCCGAAGATCAACAAGCTCACCGTTGTGGCAGCGTCTCAGGTTGGAAAATCTGAGGTAGAGCTCAATATAATCGGCTACATCATAGATCAGGATCCCGGATCAACCATTTATGTGCAGCCAACGCTTGACGACGCGAGAAAATTCTCTCGCTTGCGTATCGCTCCGATGATACGAGACTCAAAGCCTCTAAGGAAAAAGGTCTCAGACATTAAGACAAGGGACTCTGGCAATACAATATTACAGAAATCTTTCCCGGGCGGTATGCTCACCATAACGGGATCGAACAGCCCGAGTGCACTCGCTTCAACTCCTGCCCGCTACATCATAGGCGACGAGCGCGACCGCTGGGCGTCAAGTGCTGGTACCGAGGGCGATCCGTGGTCTCTTGCAGAGGCAAGGCAGACAACCTTCTACAATGCGAAATCTGTTGAGGTATCTACCCCGACTATTAAAGGAGCCAGCAATATTGAAAACGGTTTTTTTTCTGGAACTCAGGAACGCTGGTGCCACCAGTGCCCTGACTGCGGAGAATATCACAATATAGTATTCGATGATATTCACTTCGAGCACGAAGTTAAGAAGATCAGAAACAAAAAAGCCTACAAGGTCAAGTCAATAACGTGGTGCTGCCCCGGGTGCGGTTGTATTCAAACAGAGTCAACCATGCGAAAGCAGCCGGCAAAGTGGGTAGCAGAAAACCCGGACGCATACCAAAAAGGGCACCGCTCCTTTTGGCTGAATGCGTTCTCCTCTCCGTGGACGCCGTGGGTAAAAATTATAACCAAATTCCTAGAGGCTCAGGGAGATCCTGAAAAGCTGAAGGTTGTGTTCAACACATTACTCGGCGAGCTCTGGGAAGATCGCGGAGATTTAGAGGACGAGGACACAATGCTCAGCCGCCGCGAAGAATACGACGCAGAGCTGCCGGACAACGTTCTTGTGCTGACAGTCGGCGTAGATACGCAGGACAATCGTCTCGAGTATGAAGTTGTAGGACACGGCCACTACGGTGAAACGTGGGGAATAAAAAAGGGAATTATAAACGGCCGCCCTGATACCTCAGAAGTGTGGGAACGCCTCGACGATGTGATCGACCATGTTTACCACTTCAAAAACGGCAAAGGCTTGAAAGTCTCGTTTACATGCGTAGACTCTGGCGGCCATTTCACGCAGGAGGTTTATGCTGAGTGCCGGGCCAGACAAAACAAGCGCGTTTTCGCTATCAAAGGAAAAGGAGGCGACGGCGTTCCGTACACGGCACCACCCTCAAAGGTCAAGATCGTAATAGACGGAAAGCTGCTAGGTAAGTGCTGGCTATACTCTCTCGGAGTTGACGCCGGAAAAAGCAAAATAATGAACGCCATTAAGGTGCAAGAAAAAGGGGCCAAATACTGCCACTTTCCACGGGGAGAGGATCGCGGTTATGACGCCCTTTTCTTTTCTGGTCTATTGTCTGAAAAGCTGTCCCTTGTCAAAACAAGACGAGGCGACAAGTGGCAATGGGACAAATTACCGGGACACAATCGAAACGAGGCTCTTGACTGCCGCAATTATGCGCTTGCGGCTTTTAGAATATTAGATCCAGATCTCGACGCGGTGGAAAAACGCCTAAAAGGTCAACCGCTCAAACCGGTGGAGAAAAAAGAGCGCAAGAAACGCTCCAGCAGTACGAAGTTGTACGATGACTGGTAAGGAGGTGAACCATGACACAGCAACAAAAGGCTGAGAAAATCAGCAAATTAGAGACTCGTCTCCAGCTCTATTATAAGCGCGAGGAGGAAATGCTCAGCGGTGGAGTTCAGTCTTATGGTATAGGTACCAGAAATGCGACGCGATACCAGACAGATCTCTCGGCTATTCGCAACGCAATCAAAGAAATGGAGGACGAAATCTCGTCACTTAAAAGCAAATCACAGCGCAGGGCCGTCGGAGTCGTCCCTCGTGACTGGTAGGAGGTGAAAGAAATGCAGCAAGAAGCTCCAGACAAAACAAGACAGCCAACACCGGCAGCCGGATCAACAGCAATCCCGGGATCCGTTGCTCCGAGAGCTGCAAACTATGGCTATTCTGAGGCCGGCGCAAGCTGGAAAAAGAAAGCCCTTAAAAGTTTCAAAGCAAACAGCTCCTCGCCTCAATGGGACATAGACCACAACAACGACACGCTGAGACAGCGCGCTCGTATGCTATACATGGCGGCGCCGATCGCAACGTCGGCAATTAAAACGAACCGCACAAATGTGATAGGCTGCGGCCTCAAATTAAAAAGCAGCATAGACGCCGAGCGTCTGGGAATGACTCAGGACGCAGCAAAGGCATGGCAGAAAAAGACAGAGGCAGAGTTTAAGATCTGGGCTGAAAAGAAAAACGCCTGCGACGCTACCGGAGTAAATGACTATTATGCAATGCAGCAGCTCGCCCTTATGAGCTGGCTAATGAGCGGCGACGTGTTCGGGCTTGTGAAAAGAGTCGATCCGACGCCGATGTGTCCGTACTCTTTAAGGATCCAACTTGTAGAAGCTGACCGGTGCAGCACTCCACTGATTAACTCAGGGTATTACTGCTTCTCGACAGAAGGAAAAGCTCAAAACGGGAACCGCATTTTTGACGGCGTAGAGATTAACGGCGCCGGAATGATACAAGCGTATTATTTCCGCAACACATACCCGCATATTGTTGCTACTGCTGAAACAGAGTGGAGCCGCGTCGAAGCATACGGAGAAGCGACCGGCCTCCCGAATGTTTTGCATGTAATGGAGTCAGAACGACCGGAGCAATACAGAGGCGTCACATATCTGGCCCAGATAATCGAGCCATTGCTCCAAATGAGAAGATACACGGAAGGCGAACTCATGGCCGCACTTGTTGAGAGCTTTTTCACGGCGTTTGTTACTACTGACACCGGCGCCGATGAAATGCCATACAACGAAGTAAACGGATCAGAGATTGAGCCGTCGGATCCTGACGATTACGAAATGGGCCCCGGAACAATTAACGTAATGAAGCCCGGCGAAGATATTAAATTCGCAGCACCAACGAGGCCTGCGAGTGGCTTCTCTGCTTTTGTCCGTGCATTGTGTGAACAATGCGGCGCCGCTCTCGAGATACCTGCGGATCTACTTCTAAAATCGTTCAACGCGTCGTACTCAGCGAGTAGAGCCGCACTTCTGGAGGCGTGGAAAGCCTTCAAAATGCGCCGCGAGTGGTTCGCTAATGATTTTTGCAGGCCAATTTACGAGGTATGGCTGGCCGAGGCCGTTGCTCTGGGACGTATTCAAGCCCCGGGCTTTTTCTCTGATCCGCTGATCCGTACCGCATGGCTCGGCAGCGAATGGATCGGACCTTCTCAGGGACAGCTTGATCCTACAAAAGAAATCAGCGCCGAAATTCTTGCAAACCAGCACGGGTACAGCACACACGAGCAAAGCACTATTCGCTTGAACGGCGGCCAGTGGGAAGCGAACATGAACCAGCTAAAACGAGAAAACGAAATTATCGCAGAAGCAAACGGCGTAACACCAGAGGATCAGGCAGAGGCAAACAAAGCACTCGCCTCTCTTATATTTCAAAATTCAATAAAGGAGGATCACAACAATGCAGAAACAAACAATCCCGCTGCGAGTCCTTAATGGTCCGGCAGCGCCAACACCGCCAGCGGCGGCGCCGAAGTTCTGGAACATCGTCGAAGTAAACGACGAGGAGGCCGAGATCACAATGTACGGCGAAGTCGTAAGCCAGCGACCGACAGACTGGTGGACCGGTGAACCGATCGAGGGGCTATACATCACCCCGGAAGGTTTTCTGGAGGATCTGGCTCAGGTCAAAGACAAGGCAAAAATCACCGTGCGAATTAACTCGGTGGGCGGCGATTTATACACCGCGCTCGGTATTTGCAACAGACTCAAAGAGCTAAACGGTGAGACCGTCGCAGTAATCGACGGAATTGCAGCAAGCGCCGCCACAATCATTGCTATGGGCTGCAAGGTTAGAGAAATCGCAGAAGGCGCCCTTTTCATGGTGCACGAGGCACTACTGACGCTTATCGGCAATTATAACCACAAGGCACTACTCGAGGTAAACAAAAGACTCGAGGCTGCAAATAAAGCAGCAGCCGAAACCTACGACGCAGCGACCGGCCTCGGAACTGAAAAGATCCGCGGCATAATGGCAAAAGAAACATGGTACACCGGCCGCGAAGCGGTAGAAAACGGCTTTTGTACCGGAATAAGAGAAGGCTGCGAGACGAGCATGTGCATGTGCTCAGAAAAAGACGAGATCCTCGTCAATGGAGTTCGCCACTCTCTCAAAGGTTTTCGCAATTTCCCGGGCGACGTCCCAATTATCAACAGTGTTCAAACGCCAGAACCGAAGCCAGCAGCTCCGAGTCAGAGCGTTTCAACAAATAAATCAAAAGGAGGTAACACCAACATGACACCAGAAGAATTAAGAAAGCAGTACCCTGACGTTGTGGCACAAATCGAAAACGCAGCCAGAGAGGCAGCAAGAGGCGAAGCTGTAACAGAGGAACGCTCCAGATTGCAGGAGATCGAGGAGATCGAGGCAACCGTCGGAGACGCGGAACTTATCAAAGAGGCCAAGTATGGAGCCAACGCTTGCAATGCTCAGCAGCTCGCGTTTAATGCTATGAAAAAGCAGGCCCAGCTCGGCGCACAGCACATTCAGAACAGTGCCGCAGATTTTACGGCCTCTGGAGCTGCTGGCGTAGGTTCAACACCAAACTCAGGCGCTCCGGCACCTAAAGATCAGGCACCAGACGAAAACGCTCAGGTTGCTCAGCTCGCTGCTATGATTGCAAACGGCGGCGCAATTCCAGCACCTAAAGCACCAGAAACAAAATAAGGAGGTAACACAATGAGAGCAGATCAGAAAATCGGGACATGTACGGCCGACAACCTTTTTATTGACGGCAAGTTCCCAGTTGACGCCGTAAGCGTCACAATCACCAGCGGAGAGGGAACTCTCGCGCGTGGTACCGTCGTTTCTATGAGCGACAAAACAAAAAAATGCGTTATTCTCGGCACAACCGCAGGAACTGGCGAGACATTAACGCCATACGGTATTATTTGCGACGATGTAGACGCTACCAGCGCCGACGCAGTTGCAATGGTTTACAGATCCGGCCACTTCAACAGAGAGGCCCTGATCGCTGACGACGATTACACAATCACAGAAGCAGACGAGGCAAAGCTGCGTAACGGCGGCATTTACCTCGACTCCGCAATGTAAGAAAAGGAGGAACAAATAACATGCCTACACCGTTAATTTACAGAACCGTCACAATGCTGGCGGCAATTCAGGCAATGCCTACACACAGAACATTTTTAAGGGATCGCTACTTCCCTACAACCGCACCAGCGAACGGAGTATCTGAGGATATTTTCCCGGGTGAGGAGGTACTCGTTGAGTACAGAAACGGCAGCAAGAAAATTGCTCCTTGCGTTATGCCAAGAAAAGGAGGCATTACAATCGAGCGCGAGGGTTATAAAACATTCAGCTATGTGCCACCATTTATCGCACCTCAGAGAGCTCTCACCATTGACGACCTAAACAAGAAGGGGTTCGGCGAGCAGCTTTTCAACAACATCACTCCACAGCAGAGACAGGCGCAGATCCTCAACAGAGATCTGACAGAGTTCGACACAATGATCTCAGGACGCGAGGAGTACATGGCCGCACAGTGTATGATTAACAACGGTTATGTTTTACGCCACTACGCTGACAAGTACGGAAGCGGCGAATATGACGAGTACGAGATCCGTTTCTACGATGAAGCAGCAAACCCGGCGCAGTATACACCTTCCGTAAAATGGAACGCTTCTGGCGCTGACATTTACGGCGACATTTCCGAAATGATTTACATGCTCACAAAGAACGGACTCCCAGCAAGCGAGCTTGTAATGGCTCGAGGCGTTTCTAAAGTTATCCTTCAGGACGCAACGATCCAGAAGTACCTCGACAACAGAAGCATTATGCTCGGAACTATTGAGCCTATGAATTTGCCAGAAGGCGCTTGCTGCTTCGCTATCTTGAACGTAGACGGCCACATGGTAAAACTCATTACTTACGACGAGACATACGAGGACGAAAGCGGTCAGATCGTTCCATATCTCCCAGCCGGCACTATTGTGCTATCTAGTCCAGCAGCAGGCAGAGGCCTCTATGGAGCAGTAACACAGATCGAGCAGGACGACGGAGAGTTCCACACTTACACCGGCCGCCGTATTCCTAAGTATACGTCAGACGTAAAAGCAGAGGCTCGAGACATTAAAGTCACAAGCCGCCCTCTCTTAATTCCTAAGAGCAAAAATCCGTGGGTATCTGCTAAGGTGCTTTAATTAATGCGAAGAAAGGAGCAGCTAAATGATTAAAATTATCGCCGGAGTATACGGCCACAAAGAAAACGGGATCATCACGCCAAAGGACAAAGACTCCGAGCCGTTCTCTCTCAATCCTGAGAGAGAGGCCGAGCTTGTCGCTCGCGGGATTGCTGAATATGCAAATGTAATCATTCCAGAACCAGATCGGGATCCGGGAACTGGAGAAAATGCAGACGAGGAACCACAAGCAGACGTTCAGCCAGACGAAAACCAGAGCGCCGAGGATCCAGAGGAAACAGACGAAACTCAAACAGATACCGCTCAGGAAGGCAACGATGAACCAGCTCAGGAGGAAAAGTTGGAGAAACCTGAGTACAGCGACAAAATGAAGCTCACAGAGCTGCAGGAACTCGCTGCAACCTATGAACTCGACGCCCAAAACATGCGCACAAAAGCCGAGGTCATTAAACTTTTAGACGAATATTTCACAGAGGACGACACCGAGGAGCCTCCTGCTTTTGGTGCTATGGATCCTATTGAGTAACAGTCTGAAAGACCTCATTGCGTCAGACATTGATCTCGTTTTTATGCAGCTCGACGACTTCGGAGAAATTCACAAAGTCGAGGGCGAAAAAATAACAATCGTAATCGACAACGACACACTTGCCACGATGAAAAACGGCAATATTTTAGGAGTTGCCGAGTCTGACATGCTTATTTTTGCCAGAACCGAAGATCTGGCGGGAGAAAAAGCTCCCGGATCCGCAATCAACATCGACGGCCGGGAGTGCACAGTTGACTCGTGGTCTGAAAATCTGGGAGTTACTCAGATAGCATTGCACCACTCTCGCATGATTTAAGGAGGTGCGCTATGGCAATAACGAGCGATCTTGACAATATAGTCAAATGGTTCGAGACAGAAGTTTGCCCGGGCATAGTTCTGAAAGTTCCAAACGACACAATAAACGACGGCGGCTATGAGGTTGTAACATCAACCCCGGCCGCTTTTGCTATGTATGTACCTACTCAGGACAGAAAGCCGCCAGACGTTGCGGCTCCTATTCCTTCTCTATGCGTGCAGCTATTAAAAGGCAAACACTCACCGGCTCAGCACACCGGTCAAATGACGATACAACTCGCCCTTGCAGCATGGAACCCGGGAGAACACGGAGGAGAAAAGGCAATCCCAGAGGAGGATCCGCAAGCTATCGGAGGCGTAAAGTACCACCGAGAGCCTAGCGAAACATTTAAAAGAAGCCTCGAAGGCTGGCGCGACGTCTGGAATTTTACAGACAAAGTGCTGCAAGCAATCGAAAACACTGAGTATATTGCAGGGCTGAGACTTGTAAAAGAGAACAATATCGAGTACGGACCGTTCACAGAGGACGGCGCACTCGTGAGCTACTACCCGTACTGGTTTTGCTGGGTGCAGTTCACTCTCGAGCATGGTCTGGCCCGCAAAATACCCGCAGAATATGAAAAATATTTGTAAAGGAGTGATTAAAAATGAGCTATCAACATGGAGCTTACGGCAAAATCGGCAACGACAAAGTAAAAAGCGCCGTTCAGGTTGACACCGTTGTGGGCTACATCGGCACCGCTCCTATTAACCTTGTTTTAGGTTATAAGGAGAAGGGGCTGATTAACACACCGATCAAGCTGGAGAACATGCCAAAAACACAGACGACAGTCGGCTACTCAAATAACTGGAGTAAATTCACATTATGTGAGCCTTTTGACTGTCATTTTGCGAACACAATCGAAAACGTGGGCCCGATCTACATTATCAACGTATTAGATCCAGCAGTCCACCAGAAAGACGTCAAGACAACAGCCGAGCTCACATTCAAAAACGGTCGCGCCGAATATGTGAGCGATACGATCATACTTGACACTTTTGCACTTGCAGACAAGGTTCTGGGTGCAGACTACTCACTTGACTACAACTACACGAAAGGCGCCGTAGTCATTGAGTCATTGAATGACGCGGATCCGATCACTGGAACGGTAGAGGCCTCATTCACCGAAGTGGATCCATCTCTTGTTACTAAGAGCGACATTATCGGAACAGTAACAGCAACCGGAAAAAGAACAGGCCTGCAGGCACTTTCCAAACTCTACACATTGCACAACGCCGTACTAAATATTCTGGCGGCACCGTTCTGGAGCGAGGATCCTGACGTATACAAGGCGATGATCTCAATCAGTCAGAAGTTGAACGGCCACTGGGACGCTTTTGTAAATGCAGATATTCCAATCTACGACAAGACGGCAAAGGCAGCAGTTGACACTCTGGCAAAAGCTGAGCAATGGGCCGAAAACAACGGATATACAAGCGGCTTTTCGAAGGCGTATTGGCCGCAGGTTCAGTATGCTGGCAAGGTTTATCACCTGAGCACTCAGGCGACCGTCACAATGCAGAGAACAGACAACAGTCACAACTCTGTACCAATGGAAAGCCCGTCAAACAAAGAAATCATGTGCACGTCTCAGTATTTTGGAGCTAACTCAGAAAATGAGGGCTTCGATCAGCAGGACGGTAACGAGCTCAATGCTAAGGGAATTACTACCGCAGTATTTTGGGGCGGCCTCTGGGTACTCTGGGGACCTCATACGGCGTACTACGAGTACGGTTCCGACGGAGTTGCTCGTTATATTTTTGACGTCAATATCCGTATGCTTATGCACATTACGAACGGCTTCCAGCTCAGACACGGCACGCAGATCGACGGCGCTATGGACTTGAACTTACAGCAGAGCGTATTGATTGACGAGCAGGAGGAACTCGACAGCTTGAAAGGTATCGGGGCACTTATTGGGGATCCTACGGTGGAATTTTTGGAGACTGCAAACCCTACGAGCGACGTTATGAACGGCGATTTTGTCTGGGATATTAGCGCAACCCCTACTCCACCATTTAAGAGCGGAACCGCAAGAGTGTCATATACAGACGAAGGCTTCACGGCCTACTTTGGAGGAGGTGAATAATTTATGTGGCTCGACTTAAAAGGCGCGGTAGTTGCTGACACAGTATACGAAAGCGGCGCACTCGTCGCAAAGGATACCAGCTTCACACTACCGTCAATTACACAAATGACCGCAGACCTCAACGCAATGGGAACCATGACCGTTCCTATTGTCGGACTGCTGGAAAATTTAGAGCTCGCTATCACAAAGATCGGCGAGGACAAAGGACTCGGGAAAATGTCAAAGCTCGACAAGCGCAGCTTTGAATTTAGATGGGTTCAGAATGTCGTCAAATCAGACGGCACAACTACCTCGGAGGGCTGCAAGGCGTTCGTCAGAACATTCCCACCAACCGCCCTTCCGGGTATCGGTGTAGAAATCGGATCCGCTTCTGAGAATGAACTCACATATAGCGCGAACCGTGTGCAGATTTTTGTCGGAGGTTATGAGTACCTGCTCGTCGATAGACTCAGCCAGATCCTCAGAATTGACGGCAAGGACTACATGAGTGACATCAACAAATTACTGTAAACTATGGCCGCTGGCGAAATGCTGGCGGCTTTTTCGTTAAAGGAGGAACATAAAACCATGAAAACCCAGAAGAATGAAAGCGGAACGATCACACTCAACAAGCCAGTGCTTATCAATGGCGTAAATGTTACCGAGCTGACCTATGACACAGACGAGATCGACGGCGTGCTCTACGCTCAGGCAGAGGCTCGAAAAATGGCAGCCAGCGGATCAAAAGGTGGAAATCTCGCCGGAGCCGTTGAATTAGATTACTCTTTGCATTTATACATCGGCTTCGCTGCTATCATTGCAGCCAACCCAGCCTACACATTCGAGGACATGGAGAGGATCAAGGGCAAAAAGCTCGGAGAAATTGCCAAAATGGGCCGAGGTTTTTTTATCGGATCGGGCAGCTCAGAGGACGACAGCTCAGACGAGCAATCAGAGACTACTCCAGAACCTTCCACACCAGCACGACAGAGCTCGAAAGAAAAAGAGTAATTGATTTTATTGTAGATTACGCAGAGGCGGCCGAGGATCTTGCAGCCGAGCAAAAACGCAGGCAAAAGAACAAACCGCCGCAAATGATTAAGCACAAGAAAGGCCGAAGGAGGTGATACCGTGGCAAGCAGTAAGACATTACAAGCGATCGTTGAGATAGCAGGATCGTTAAGCCCTACGCTGGGGAAAGCAGCCGAGGAGGCTCAGAAGTCTCTCGGAGGCATAAACCTGAAAGCAGTCGCCGTAGGTGCTGGCGTTGCTGCTGCGGGCGTCGCTATCGGCAAGGCAACAATCGAAGCCGGGAAGTATTTAGTTGATCTCGGCAGTCAGTTCGACAATGTTGTCGATACGATCAGGATCGGAACCGGTGCAACCGGTGACGCGCTCGACTCTCTGACCGATGATTTTAACGAGGTTTATAAAAGCGTACCAACAACAATGGAGGACGCAAGCAAGGCGATCGCTGATTACAACACGCGCCTCGGTCTCACCGGGCCAGAACTCCAGAACATATCAAAGCAGGCACTCCAAGTCGCTGACATGCTGGGCGACGACCTCGGCGGCGTTATCGAGGGATCGAGTCAAGCCTTCCAAGCGTGGAACATAGACGCCGCAGACATGGGCGAGGCTATGGACTACGTTTTCAAAGCCTCACAATCAACCGGTGTAGGCTTTACTGACTTAATGAACAACGTGCAGCAGTTCGCTCCTCAGCTTCAAGAAATGGGCTATTCATTCGAGGAGTCCACGGCCCTGATCGGACAGTTAGACAAGGCCGGAGTAAATACCAGCGAAGTGCTGAGCGCAATGAAGAAAGGCGTCGGATCACTCGCGAAGGAAGGAATTTCTGCAAGCGAGGGAATGGAAAAATACGCCGAGAAAATAAAGAACGCCGGAGACATGACGGAGGCAACGACAATAGCCTCGGAAATCTTCGGATCGAAGGCAGGCTCGACAATGGCCGCCGCAATCAGAGACGGGACTCTCTCGGTATCAGACTTAACCGCAGAGCTTGAAAAAAGCAGCGAAACAATAGGCGGGGCCGCCGATGATACCTACGATTTTGCGGAACGCCTTCAGCTATTCAAGCAGCAAGCGCAGGTAGCTCTCGAGCCGCTTGCGAATACGATGTTTGACACCCTCAACGAGCTCATGCCGGTAGTCGGTGAAGCTATGGAGGGACTGATCCCAATCATTCAGGGACTAACCGAGACAATTATCCCAGTAATTCAGGACATAATGCCTCAACTGATCCCTCTTTTTCAAGAATTTGTACCGGTTATTTTGCAGACGGCCCAGTCGATCGGTCAACAACTGATCCCGCCGCTGCTTCAAATGATCCAGCAAGTCCTCCCGGTAGTTATCCAGTTAGTGAGTAGCGTCCTGCCGCTCCTATCCCAGATTATTGCCTCGGTTTTGCCGGTACTGGTGCAGCTCATAACCGCAATTTTACCGCCGATCATGCAAATTATATCGTCGATTTTGCCGGTTGTGATTGAATTACTCAACACGGTGCTGCCTATCCTTATGACCGTGATCGACTTACTCATGCCGATCCTCAACACCGTTATGAATTTGATCGGGCCTATTGTGAGTCTGATCGCTACGGCGATTACCCCGCTGATCTCAGTGTTGGGCTCACTTATTTCTCAGGTTTTGGAAATTCTGGCCCCGGCACTTCAATTTATAGCCGGAATTTTTACGAGCGTACTCGGTACCGCAATTCAAGGAATAGCCCCGATCGTTCAGTCTATAACTCAGATTTTTCAGGGCCTCATTGATTTTATTACTAACGTATTCGCCGGAAATTGGAGCGGCGCTTGGGACGGAATTGTCAGCGTTTTCTCTGGTATCGTCTCAGGAATAGCCGGAATTTTCAAGGCTCCGATCAATGCTATTATAAGCGGGATCAACGCCTTCATCGGTGGAATTAACAGTATAAAGATCCCAGACTGGGTGCCGGGCGTGGGTGGTTTAGGCTTCAATATACCGACCATTCCAATGCTCGCAACTGGAGGCTTTACGGAAGGCATATCTATCGCCGGAGAAGCTGGCACCGAAGCCGTGATCTCATTCGACTCGGCATACCGGGCGGCAAATATAGGCTACTGGGAAAAAGCCGGCGAAATGCTGGGAGTTTACGACAAATCAGAGACAGCCATCGCGGGCAATTTGCTGAGCGTTGACGACTTCTCGCTTGCTGAGCTGGCTCAACCGTCTACCACCGTTGTTTATGACTTTAGCGGCTTTACATGGAGCCCGGTTATTGCTGGCGGTACGGTAAAAGAGGACAACGACGACCTCATGCGACGACTCAAAGCCCACGAGGCCGAGTTCTTCGACTGGCTGGAGCGCTGGATCCAAACAAGGGAGGTGACTGCTTTTGCGTAGAGTAACATCGTACTACGAATATACAACCCAAGACGGCGACACGTTCGACCTTCTGGCCCTCGATATGTATAACGACGAGCGTCTGGCTCATTATATTATTGAATTTAACCCAGATTATAGCGACGTTATCGTGTTTGAGGGTGGCGTGCTCTTAAAGCTGCCAGTTGTTGAGGAGGCAGAAACCTCGGAGACAGTGCCACCGTGGAGGGCGACTACATGAGCAAATTGTTATTAAATCATACGGACGTTTCCGAAAAGTTGACGATTGCCTCCTGCGTACACGAAATGCACGCGGGTGGCAGATCTGACTCTCTCTCGATCAGGATTGCAGACACAGACGGCCAGCTTGACAAGTGGAAACTGCAAACCGGTTCACCGGTTGAATTTAAGGACTCAGGCGTCGGATCAGGGAAAATGTTTTTATATACATCGGCGCCAGAGTCCGGGTACCGAATATTACGCGCTTACTCCATGCCAGCGAGCGGAACAATACCGAACTCGAAAGCATGGGAGCGCGTTCACTTCTCGCAAATAGGCCAAGAGATCGCAAAACGCCACGGTCTAGAATTTGAGAGCTACGGGCTGAGCGATCTCGTTTACGAATACAGACGCCAAGAAAACGAGGAGGACTTCAAATTCTTCGGTAGATTGTGCAAACACGAGCGCGCCGCTCTCACTATTTACGACGGCAAACTCATAGCAGCTTTCGAACCGTATCTCGAAGCAACAGAGCCGGCCGTCACCATTGACACAACGGGCTGCTACACTGAGTGTGAGGACAACAGTCTGCTGACCTATGGAGCCGCGACAGTATCGTGCGGACCATACACCGGAACCTTCAGGGCTCCAGACGGTAACTCGAGAATATGGGTACCGGAAAAGCCTATAAAATGCCAGAGTAACCTCGAGGCGGTCCGCTTCGCAGCCGGTGAGCTGCGCGAAAAAAATAAAATGCTTATATCTGGCAGCATTGAAGGATCACTCATGCCACAATACGCCCCGGGCGTAATGGCGAACATAGTAAACCGGCAGGCACCGTCATGGAGCGGCGTCTTTTTTATTTATAAAGTACGGCACGACTATGGAAAAAACAAAACAACTATATTTTTCAGGCAAAGACTGGAGGGCTACTAATGGACGGAATTATAAACAAAGGCGTAATTCTAAGCGCAGAGGGTAAGACCGCGAAAGTGGCACCGATGAACAACACAAGCCTCGTATCTCCAAGTATTCAGGTAGCAGACTATATAGACGAAACTAAGCTAAAAAAAAGCACGGCCGTTGCTTACGTCTGCTTCGAGGACGACACCGGGCTTGTTTTTGCAATACTGAGTTAAGGAGGTAATCACATGGCAGTCATGGCGAAATGGCGAGGCAAAACCTTCGAAGTCTCCAGAAGCAAAGTAAACCCGCTGAAAAACTTTTCGACATCAACAACAATCAAAGGCGACGACTCAAAGAGTAAGAAGAAAAAAACCGAGCTCGTGCCTTTTAGTTTTGACGTGGACCTGCATGCAAACGCGGGCGTAAACCCACAAAAGGAGTACGAGTCGTGGTGCTCTCTCATTAAGAGCACGGGCGTGCTATACATGCACGGCAGACGCTGGGGCAGAGAAACAAGGCTAAAAGAGGTAAGTCTCTCAGGTGTTCAGCTCGACGACTTCGGGCGTGTTCGCTTCGCTACTCTCGGGCTTACATTCGAGGAGGTAAACAAAAAGGAAACCAGCGGAAAAGCTGGCGCCCGGGCTGCCGCCTCGGAGGCAAAGAAGGCACAGAAAAAAGCAGCCAAGAAAAAAGGCAAAAAAGTGACAATATCAGTAGGCAGCAGCGTGAAGCTGACCGGCTCTTACTATGTGGACGGCGAGAAAATACTCGCAGAGGAAAAAAAGAGAGTTTTGAAAGTTGGAAAAATCAACGGAAACAAGGCATATCTCCCACAAGTTGACGGCTGGGTATATACGAGCACGCTGTCCCTCGTGTCGTAAAGGAGGCGATCAAATGCTGGCAAGTAACAACGGAGATCCGCGACAATGTGCGGCCAACCTCCTGAAACTTACAAGAGGCGAAAACCCATTCGAGCGCATCAAAGGGATCGACGCAGCTATCACAGACGCACCCAGCGCCTCAGCACAATATGACGCGATCGAGGAAGCTGAGTGGGTAATTGACACATACGAGCCGCGCGTTGAGATTGAAGGCATAGACTTCGACGCTCAAGAAGCGCAAAGCGGAGATTTTTCGACAATAACACAAATCAAATTAAGAGAGGAGGAGGACAATGAGTAGCACCAGCGAATTGCAGTTTATAGAAACGGACGCCGGCCAGATTTATGATTTTATTTTGTATGTTCTGGAGAATGGCGTCACCGAGGAGCTATACCCCGGAGACGAGCGTCGTATCTTTGGAGAGGCACTGACGTCTCTCGTCGTGGCTTTATATTCAACCATGAACGACTCGGCGAAGCAATCAACGTTACGCTATGCCAGAAGCGAGGTTCTGGACGCTCTGGGAGAATTTGCGGGAGTATATCGAATTGAGGCGCTGCCGGCAACGACAACGGTCCGCTTTTCTCTCAAAGAGGCAGTTAGCCAGAATATCATCATCACAAAAGGCACGCGAGTGACCTCGGACTATTCTCGCTATTTTCACACAAAAGAAACGGCAGTCCTGCAGGCTGGCTCCGTGTATGCAGACGTAGAAGTCGAAAGCACGGAAGGTGGCAGCAATTACAACGACATACCAGTCGGCGAGATCAATGTCCTCGTTGACCTGATACCGTTCATTGACGGAGTTTCAAACCTATCAAAAACAGACGGAGGAGGCGACGAGGAAGGCGACGAGGATCTGAGGGAAAGGATCAGACTCGCACCGGCCAGCAGATCAACGGCCGGGCCTAAAAATTCATACAAATATTACGCAGTATCAGCCGACGCCACAGTGGCCGACGCGCATGTGGCCTCTCCGAGTCCCGGCGTTGTTTTAATTACACCGATTTTATACGGCGGCGAAATACCAGACCAGACGATCCTCGACAAAGTTCTGACCGCTTGCAATGCTGACGACGTTCGACCACTGACAGACAAAGTAGAGGTATCGGCGCCAACGACGCAAAGCTACGACATAGAACTGACCTACTACACCACCGCAGCAAATGAGACGGCAGTCGTCGAGAACATCGAAGCGGACGGCGGCTCAATAGACCAGTATGTATACTGGCAAGGCAGCAGTCTGGATAGAAACATAAACCCGGACTATTTGCGTAAACTCATTTTATGCCCGGAGGATAGCGAGGGAAATCACTTGACCGGCGCCGACCGCGTTGTTATCACGAAACCGGTTTACACAGAATTAGACGCCACGACGGTTGCAAAGTTCTCGGGATCGCTGAAGGTATCGCATGAAGTGGAGGGCTAAAGCATGGCAAAAATGAGCATATTCAACCCGGACATGGCGAAGCTCCTGCCGAAGTTTATGCGGAGCGACGAGGCAGACACGGCACTGGCTCATGCTATGGACGTTTTACTCGCAGATCCGGCAAACAAGGCCAAGATCCTGCGGAAATGGGATCAAATCGAGAACATGAACGACGCCCAGCTCGATGAAATGGCGTGGGAGTTTAATATTGACTGGTGGGACTCCTCCTTCTCTCTGGAGACAAAACGCTCAGTAATAAAAACATGCTACCGAGTACATGAGAAACGAGGTACAAAGTGGGCCGTTGAGGAGCTTATCACCTCAGCCTTCGGCATGGGTAAAGTTACAGAGTGGTTCGAGTATGGCGGGGATCCGTACTGGTTCAAGATACAGACGAGCGCCACACTTACAAAAGACGGCATGCTCTACTTTTTGAACATGATCGACAAGGTAAAAAATGCGCGCTCTCATGTTGAAATGATCGAAGTCACAAGAACGATAGATCAACCAATGCACGCCGGAACCGCTCAACTCTCCTTCAGCAAATGCGTGATTTTAGACCATTTTCAGGAAAGCAGAACGACAGAGATCAACCCACACGCAGGAACCGGAAAAGGATCGTACAGCAGCCGCAACAGTATCATGGACTATTTTGCGCTTGAATACTCGGCCAGCATTGTGACAAACGTCGGTACCGCAACGGGCCAGAGTCAAGGGAAGGCCGCAGCTATGGAACATTTTGACGACGTACAACCTCTGGAGCTTCTAACAGCCGCCGGAGTTGCACAAATAAACCACATTAAAAACATCATAAAGGAGGAATGATTGCATTATGGCAGACTTTAACAATGCAGTAATGACAAACGGCGGCGCCGCTTTATTAGCAGCCTCAACCGCCGGAACCGCAAAGCTCAAATTCACAAAACTGGTGACCGGATCCGGCACCTACTCAGACTCAGAGAAAACAAGGGCCAGCCTACAGGCGCGCTCCACTCTGAAAGCTCAAAAGCAAGAGATCCCGTTCTCTACTATCACAATGACAACAGCGACATGCGTCAAGTTGGTGGCTCTGGTATCAAACGCAGAGCTCACGGCCGGTTATTATGTGAACGAGATCGGAATTTATGCCGTTGACGAATTACACCCAGCAGCAGCACCGGTGCTCTACTCTATCGCAGTTGCGAACGTGGCCGACTATTTACCACCATATAACGGGTTGACACCTTCCACAATCACGCAGGAGTATTTTGCAACGGTTGATAACGCCCTCGAGGTTACGATCCAGACAAAAACCGGAGCCGTTGCTCTGGCCGAGGATCTGGACGCAACAAATGAGGAGCTCTCTCGAGCTATGGAGGAAAACGATCGACTTTACCCCGGTAGAGATTTAACATCTGTTTTTTCTTTGGAGATTGCAAAATATTCAGACGCATGGGCGTGGATCAAGGCAAGGATCAAGGCCCACAATTTCACTGGTGTTCATACAGCCGACTATATTCCTATCACAATGAACGGCCAGACGGTCAAAATGCAGGTTGCTGGCATTGACACCTATTACAGAACTACGGATCAACAGCTCAGCCACCACATTGATTTTATCAGTAAGGATTGTTTCAACCAGACGGTAAAATGGAACGAAACAAACAACAACAACGGAAACGCGTCGAATAGTTCGCCGTACATGGTGAGCAATTTGCACACATTCCTCACTACTACGCTTTACGGCTACCTTCCGGCAGCAGTCAAGGCAGTAATCAGCAACAAGCGCTCACTCATGGAATACAGATACAGCGCAAGCGGAGCCCTCACAGATAGCACAAGCTGGGGCTGGCAGGATCTCGGCCCTCTCTGGGTTCCTCACGAGTACGAAGTGTTCGGATCTGCCGTATGGGGGACAAAAGGCTGGAGTCAGGGACAGGCTGCTCAGTACCCTATCTTTGCGAATAGCTTCCTTAACCGTATCAAAGGTGCCGGCAACGGCGGCGGCCGCTGTGGCTGGTGGCTGGCTTCCGTCTGGAGTGGCGACTCTACCGGCTGCGTGCTCGTCGGCAACTACGGGCACTCGAGCTACTGGAACGCTAGCGCTGAGTTGTTCGTCCCGGTCTGCTTCCGAATTGACGAGGCGTAAGCCGCGGCATAATTTTATAATCCGGCTACCTCGTGTAGCCGGGTAACTGGAGGCATAGAATGAGTAACGTATACACCAGAAACCGAAAAAAGACGCCTTTTGACGTAGCGACAAATGCCGAAAAACTGCAAGACCTCGTGACGTTATACGTCATGGACGAAAAGCGGGTACCGAAGAAATGGCGCTACATGATCGGGCAAGATCTAATCAGGAAGATTGACGAGCTCAACGACAACGTGATCGCTGCGAATAGTATTTACGCAATGAATGAGGAAGATCTTTCAAAACGTAAAGAATACGCTCAGCGCGCCATCTCAAATGGCTACCAACTACAAAGAAAACTATCGCGCCTTGTCAGGTGCGTGCCTTCAGCTACTCCTGCAAGTCTTTATGAGATCACGGCGCTACTGAGCCAAGAGATCGACGACATGAAGGGCTGGAGGAAAAACGACAAAATAAGAGGTAAGTAAACGCCTCGGGTTATTCGCTAAAAAGTGTCACGCGGCCGCTGTAACTGGTGGCTGGCTTCCGTAAGGAGTGGCAACTCTACCAACTGCGTGAACGTCAACAACAACGGGAACTCGAACAACTGGAACGCTAGCAACGAGTTGTACGTCCCGGTCTGATTCCACCTATATGCCAGACAAAGTAGAGAAATCGAAATCAGTGCCAAAGTGGAAGGAAGGAGTGAATAACCCTCGCCGTCAAGGCGTAAATAAGAACCCAGACGCTACCGGGTGGACGCTGCTTGCATGGCGCGGAGTTTGTGCAAGTCCTCAGCGTTTCATACCCGTTGTACTATGTGGCTAACCAAATGCACAACAGCCGTGCTGGGTAAAATTAAAGGAATGAGCATAATCGTGACAAGTGAAGAAAGACGAGAACAAAGGTACCAGAGGAGAAAAGCCGCCAGACTCGAAAAGAAACGGTCCGCGATCGGCCGGTACGATGATTTTGAGCGCGTGGCCTCGCTTGACTCCTTATACGAAGCGGCAAAGGAAGCCTCGAAGGGCGTAGACTGGAAAGCCAGCGTCCAGAGGTACAACTCTTTGCTGCTTTTTAATATATCCAAAACACGCGCCGAGCTGATTGCTGGAAAAGATATACGCCGCGGTTTTATTTGCTTTGATATATGCGAGCGCGGCAAGCTCAGGCATATTAAGAGCGTGCACTTTTCTGAACGCGTCGTACAAAAATCATTTTGTAAAAATGTACTATATCCCACCTTCACCCACTCGCTGATTTATGACAACGGAGCGAGCCAGCAAGGGAAAGGGACGCAATTCGCTCTCAACAGATTAACGGCTCAACTGCGCAGACATTTCAGGAAATACGGCCGAGAAGGCGGCATACTCCTGATTGACTTCTCGGACTACTTCGGGAGCGTTGCACATGAGCCACTTTTTGAAATATACGAAAGAACCTTCCACGATCCGCGAGTCATAGCTCTGGGAAAGAGTTTTATTTCTGCCTTCGGAGACAATGGCCTCGGACTAGGAAGCGAAACGAGCCAAATCAACGCCGTAATGCTACCGAACCGCGCCGATCACTACGCGAAGGAGGTGCTGAGGCTCCACGGATATGACAGATACATGGACGACACCGCAGCAATACACCACAATATTGAATACCTCGAGGAATGTCTCGAGAAGCTCCGGGTTATTTATTCAGAGCTCGGAATTGTGGTAAATGAAAGAAAAACAAAGATCGTAGACCTGAAACACGGCTTTACTTTCTTAAAAACTCATTTTTATATCACAGATACCGGCCGGATTATCAAGAAGCCGTGCCGCGAAAGCGTTACAAGGGAACGCCGAAAATTGAAAAAGCAGGCCCACCTTGTAGAGACTGGCGTCCTAACGTTTGACGAGGTGCGGCGCTCCTACGCCTCATGGCGTGGCAGCATGTCACATCGGGACGCATACAGAACCGTGCAAAGCATGGACCGCCTATTTAATAGGCTATTCATAGATCAATGGAAAGGAGGACCACAACCATGAGAACCAGAGAAGAAATTGAGGCAGAGATCAGAGGCTTACAGCAGTTACTCGCTGCGACAGATTACAAGTCTTTGAAACATGCAGACGGAGCCCTCACAGACGCAGAATACGAGCCAACTCGTGTAAAACGTGCAGAGTACCGCCAGCAGATCAACGAGCTGCAGGAAGCGCTCGAGACAATCGAAACCACCGAAGGGCAGGTGGCAGAAAATGAGTAACATCGAGATTATTGAGTTGCAAAATGCAATAATTTCAAATATGGCCCAGATCAACGCCGAACTCCATGTGAGGCTCGAGCAATATGAGGCCGTAGCCCACAATGAAAAGACCGAGCAACTGGAAGAAACCACCGACAACATGATCGGGAGCCTGAAAGCCGCCGGAGTTTTTGAGGAAGGAGGGATCTTATGACAGATTTAAGCGTCGCTATCACGGTGATCGGCTTTTTTCTCTCGATTGCTACGTTTTACATCGGCAGGCAGTCAGCCAGCAAAGCAGACGGAAAAGCCGCCGGAGCTCTGGAGACAGACCTGCGCTACATAAAAGAAAGCGTCGGACGCATTGAAGGGCAACTTACCAGAGACGTGCAAAGACTAGAGGGCCGGATCGACGAGATCAGCAATCAGATCGCCGGAATAAGCAACACGGCAGGCAGAGCTCATGAGTCAGCAAAAAGCGCACACAACCGCATTGACGAACACCTCGAGCGCGAACACAACATACAAACAGATCGGAGGCGACAAAATGCGGAGACGTAGAAAAGAATTTTCAAAGACCATATTGCGAACGGTGGCACTTGCTACCGTCGTGATCGTGGCCTTTTCTTTTGCTCTCATGTGGAGAACCGGAGACACCTCGCCGCTGGCGTATATCGTGCCGGGGATCTTCGCTGAGCTCTCTGCTGCTACCGGTTTTTATTTCTGGAAAGCAAAGGCAGAGAATGAGATCAAGCTCGACACCATAAGGCGCCAGAAAGAGCTTGAACAAAAACAGAACCAAGAGACAGAGCCCGGAGAACATGATCCGGGCCCTACTTATGAAGGAGGTACACCATAATGACAGAGAAAGAATTGAGACAGAGCTATATAAATGCAGCTATTTCATATCTGGGCTGCAAGGAAAGCGACGGCAGTCATAAAAAAATTATTGATCTTTACAACAGCCACAAACCACTCGCCAGAAGCTACGCCGTGAAGTATACAGACTCATGGTGCGCGACGTTCGTGTCGGCTATGGCTATTAAGGCCGGGCTCACTTCGATTATTCCAACAGAGTGCGGCTGCGGCCAAATGATCCAGCTTTTCCAGAAGCTCGGCGCATGGGTTGAAAATGACGCATACAGACCAGAAGCCGGCGACATTATCTTTTACGACTGGGACGACTCAGGCGCTGGAGACTGTACCGGCTGGCCGGAACACGTCGGCATTGTTGTGAGCGTATCGGGTAACACGATGAAGATCATCGAAGGAAATAAAAGCGACTCAGTAAGCTATCGTGACATTGCCGTAAATGCTCGCTATATTAGAGGCTACGGAGTGCCAAAGTATAGCAGCAAGGCGACAAGCTCCGGTACCGGATCAGGATCAGGATCGGCAAGCTCAGACACCTCTCTCAAATACGCGGTGGGCGATACGGTAGACTTTACCGGTACAACTCACTATACAAGCAGCTACTCCGGCGGCGTAGCCAAAGGCTGCAAACCGGGCAAGGCAAAAGTGCAGCAGCTCAGCAAGGGCCAGCCTCACCCATACCTTCTGAAAGCAATCAGCGGATCAGGATCCACCGTTTACGGCTGGGTAAACGCTTCGGACATTTCAGGAGCCACAACAGCCGCAAGCTCTGGAACAATCTCAGAAGGTAAAAAGGTAAAAGTAAAAGCAACGGCCACAAAGTACGCAACCGGCCAGACGATCCCAAACTGGGTAAAAAATAAAACCTACACAGTGCAGCAGATCGACAGTGAGCGTGCTCTATTGAAAGAGATCACAAGCTGGGTAAAACTGGCCGATCTCGTTTTAGCATAAGGAGGGCAACGGAATGGATCAGGAAACTCTCAATACACTCATGACTATGGTTGTACTGCCTCTGCTGCTGGCTCTCTCTGGCTTCGCAGTCGCATGGTTGAGAAAAAAGACGCAGGAAATTACTGCAAACATCGACGACGCAACCGTCCGCAAATATGTGGAGCTTGCAAGTGACGCCGTAATGAAAGCCGTACAGACAACATTCCAGACTTATGTCGATACGCTGAAAGCTCAGGGCAAGTTTGACAAAGAGGCGCAGCTCATAGCGTTGCAAAAGGCAAAGGACACCGCAACGGCCCTAATCACAGACGAGGCGAAAACGGTAATAGCTGAGGCCTACGGAGATTTTGACAAGTGGCTCGCCTCCACAATTGAGACTCTTGTCAGGGAAGATAAAAGAACGGCGCCCGCTGCCGTCGAAGAAAAACAGACACAGATCGCCACAACTGCCGCCACCGCAGCCGCTTCGGTTGCTGCCACAGTGGCACAAACGGCAGTCGCTCAGGCTACTGCTGAGGTAAAGGCAGCAAAGGCCGCGGAAACGGCCACAGAATAAACCACAGACGGCCAGAATTTACTCAAAGACGCTCACCCGGTAATTTTACCGAGTGGGCGCCTTTTTTGCGTTCTGGGGCATTTTAGACGGTGCCCTACTCCCTCCCGCTGCTGCTTTTAATATCTTGTGCAAGATAGACAAAAGCTCGAGCTGAGGTTTGGTGAGTGTGTGTATTGTTATCTTGTGCACGATATAGTATTATAATATCAGAAACAAGGAAAACGGCAGAAAACAAGGAGGGCCAGACATGACAGTCACAACCTACACAATAAACAAAGGAACCGCTTCTCAGTATTACGGACTGAAAAATAAAAAAGAAAATAAGGTTTTACACTATGCACCTAACAACTGGAAAACAAAGCGCGGAGCTCTCAACTGGGCCGTAAAACACGGCTATAAAATCGAGGAATAAGGAGGATCACAAAATGGAATTAAGAGAATTTGAACAGAGAACGGGTTATTTCCCTACTGGCGAAGAATATAGAACTATCGAAAAATTTTACATGAGCTTCGATGGAGACAAGGACGCCTTCTGCAAAGCGTACAAGAGAAACACTGACGGACTGGCCGAGAAAATTCAGAGAAAAACCAATCTCGAATACCTGAAAACAAGCCAGCAAAATGACAAGGAAATAACTCGCAGAGACTCAGAAATCGAAGCACTTAAAAAACAGCTCGAGCACGAACAAGAGTGGAGACCGTACACAGACACCGAAAACGTAAGCCAGAAAGAATACGAGGCACTCGCCTCAGCAAGCGGAAGCAAAAAACTCACAGACGACGAGGCGAAGGCACTTCTTTATGACTGGTACGGGTTCGCAAAGGAAAAAATCACAATACACCGGACTACTCCAATTTACGAAGTGAATAGACACAACAAACTCAGAAAGATCGGAGAATACGACCGCCCTCCAATATACAACGCCACAGATTACAACTATATACGCTTCGATTGTGGCTGCATGTGCTACGAATTACAAGACGACACTCTGAGGCCATACATGCACTAACAAAGCAAAAGGGCGGCGCCGCTGCCGCCCGAGGTTGTTGTCTTGTGTATGATATGATAAAATCAATCTGAAGGAGGCGATACAATGGCAAGAAAATCGACAAAGACACCGGAGGAGCTGGCAGCAGCTCACACCGCATACAAGAACACATGGCAGCGGGACAACAAAGACCGGATCCCGATCACGGTCCCGATCGGCGACAAGGAACGGATCGCAGTGTGGGCCAAATCAAAAGGCTACGCCAGCACAAACTCCTATGTAACCGAACTCATATACAAAGATATGGGGGAAAGATAACACCCGCAGCAATGCGGGGCACTAATGAAGCCGAGGACGGTCCCCAGCCCGTGAAAATTCAGAGGGGTGCGCGTAGATTAACAGATCAAGCCCGGTCTGAGTGATAGCTGACAAGTTTTGCTGGTTTTTAATGTGAAAACCTTAAAACGAGACAAGAAGGCAGCAGGCGCCGCAGCCAGTCCCGTGCAACTCGTAAACCATAGCCACACGGCCGAGGAGGCCAGAAGGGAACGGTGATAGCTGCCGAGCTGAGCAGGCTCTATTTCTCGAGCCACATCGAGAGACGACCGGGCATAACAAAAGCGCCAGAGCTAAGCCCTGACGCTTTTATTTTTCACTATTTACGCGAGAATTTTACAACCACGGCGAATACTTTCTTGAAAAAGTACACCGGGTTCAAATTCGCGCCATTAAGTGCGGGAGATGGGACTTGAACCCACACGATCATACAACCACAAGATCCTTAGTCTTGCCTGTCTGCCAATTCCAGCACTCCCGCATGTCATATTATATAAAACCTTATAGCCATGACACTCTATAAGATTCGTGCAGAAGAAGGGACTTGAACCCTCAAGGTATTGCTACCACACGGACCTGAACCGTGCGCGTCTGCCAATTCCGCCACTTCTGCATTTCGCCGTTATCTCTTTCAGCGACAATAGCTATTATAGTATACAAGCCTGGTTCTGTCAACACGAATTTCAATTATTTTTAAAATATTTTTTTTGTATATATTTTTTAAATAATATTGACAATTCTTCATTAAAATGGTAAAATTACTTTCGTTGTGCGGGAGTGCTGGAATTGGCAGACAGGCAAGACTAAGGATCTTGTGGTTGTATGATCGTGTGGGTTCAAGTCCCATCTCCCGCATTTTTAATAATAAAAGAGAATTATCTCTTGACATATTTTACTTTTAGAGTATAATAGGTCGTATATTCCTCGATAGCTCAGTCGGTAGAGCAAACGGCTGTTAACCGTTGGGTCGTAGGTTCAAGTCCTACTCGGGGAGTTATTAATCACACTTTATGTGTGATTTTTTTATTGTCTTTTTCAGAAAACATATTTTTACATATCCAATCATATATATTACTGTACATACCTGTCAAGGTGGTACTTAGGTGCTTCTTTTGCACCCGCATTTCCGGGCGGAAGTCTCAATCTCCTGTAGACTTCCGCCCCTTTTTTCCCTTTTCAGATTTTGTTAACTGCAAACCATAAATCTCATATAATAATAATAACATAAAACGAAAGGGTGTAGAATATGCCCCCATTCCCACCTTACGGCAACCCTCCAGGCGGTCCAATGCCTATGGGTCCTCCACCATCGTCCGCACCGCCAAAGCCCGCACAAGCCCGTTCTGGCTCAGCTACCAAAATGGTCAGCCCAGGTTCCATGAAATACTGCATCGGTCGCTTTACCTATATATGGATGAGCAACGGACAGGAGTTCTGGTTCTTCCCAATTCAGATCTGGCGTAACAGCGTGTCAGGCTTCCGCTGGGACAGAAGATTTGGTTGGTCATACACAGGAATATCGTTAAATCGAATTGATATGTTTACCTGCTCCTGGTAGAGAGTGAAAAGGTAAATTAATATTCCCCCCAGGAGGTTCTTTCCTGATATTCCCGGCTTCTGCCTCTGGCAGAATGGCTTTTGGCTGGTGGGAAGAAAGCATTTACGATGTGTGTATTGTATGACCAGATTACCAGTGAAAGGAAGCAAAGATATCACTTTTGCTTCCTTTCAGTATTTAATCAAATAAAAAACCCCGTAAACACGAGGTTTCCGAGGTTTGAATATGCGATTAAGCTACTTTAGATTTTGCAAGCTCAGCTAATTTTGCGAAGCCTTCTGCATCATTAACAGCCATGTCAGCTAATACTTTTCTGTTTAAATCAACACCAGCTAACTTTAATCCATGCATAAATACGCTGTAGGATACGCCGTTAATACGTGCTGCTGCATTGATACGAGCAATCCATAACTGTCTGAACTGTCTCTTTCTTTCTTTTCTGCCTGCGTAAGAACTTGTTAAAGCTCTCATTACGGACTGCTTTGCTACTCTATACTGTTTGGAACGAGCGCCTCTATAGCCTTTAGCCATTTTTAACACTCTGTTATGTCTTTTCTTAGCGTTCATACCGCCTTTAATTCTTGCCATCGGTCTTTCCTCCTTCTCAACTTAGAATTCTATAAATATGGTAAAATCTTTTTCATTACTTTTGCGTTGGTTGCATCAGTAACAATATCTTTTCTAAGATTTCTTTTTCTCTTAGTAGATTTCTTAGTTAAGATGTGAGATTTGTAAGCTTTATTTCTTACAAGCTTTCCTGTACCTGTAACTTTGAAACGTTTTGCAGCTGATTTGCTTGTTTTTAATTTAGGCATTGTATTTTCCTCCTTGATAATGTTCTTTTAGCGTTTTGCGGTTAAAAACATAACCATGCTTCTTCCTTCCACTTTCGATGGTTTGTCAATTGTGGCGATATCGGATAACTTTTCAGCGAAATCCTCTAAAATATATCTGGACTTTGACATATGCGCCATCTCACGACCTCTGAAACGTAAGGTTACCTTAACTTTATCTCCTTTTTCGAGGAACTTCCTTGCGGCGCCCATCTTTGTATTCAAATCATTCGTATCAATGTTGGGAGATAAGCGAACTTCTTTTATTTCGATTACCTTCTGTTTCTTTTTAGCTTCTTTTTCTTTTCTTGCCAGCTCATAACGATACTTACCGTAATCGATGATCTTGCAAACCGGTGGTTTCGCGGTAGGAGCAATTTTAACCAAATCAAGCTCTGCTTCTTTAGCCATCTGCATGGCATCTTTGGTTAACATAACCCCAAGCTTTTCTCCGTTTTCACCAATCAACAGAATTTCTTTATCTCTGATCTGTTCATTAATCATTAAATCGCTAATTGTCGTGCACCTCCATTATATTGTGTGTATTGGTCGGAATTACATTGCTGCCTTTAGGCATAAAAAAAGTAGATAGACAAACGCTATCCACCACCAAAGTCTCTACACAGTACACCTATGTATCAAAGGCTATGAACCAGGGACACTTACTCGTGCCGTGGTGAGGCGGATACCTACTTTCCTGTCTGTTGCTTCCACAACTTTTATTATAATACTACACAATTTGTGATATGTCAATGTTTTTTCATTTTAATTTGCCGCCAGGCAAAATGCCAGTTGCGAATCGCTCAAATCGGAGATACAATTTAGTTATAAAACAAAAATGCCCAAGGAGGTATTTATATGTGGTTTGTCTTCGCACTGCTCTCTTCTATCTTTGCTGCATTTACTTCCATACTGGCAAAGCTGGGAATGGAAGGGGTTAATTCCAATCTTGCCACCGCCATACGCACTGTTGTTGTGGTTCTTCTGGCCTGGTTCATTGTCTTTATAACAGGCTCCCAGGATGGAATCCGCCAGATCAGTTCAAAAGGCTGGCTTTTTCTTATTCTTTCTGGATGCGCTACCGGAATCTCCTGGCTCTGCTATTACAGGGCACTGCAGCTTGGAGAAGCATCAAGGGTTGTACCCGTAGATAAGTTCAGCATTGTATTCACTATCATTCTGGCATTTCTCATCCTCCACGAACAGATTGTATGGAAAAAGCTGATTGGTATCTTACTGATTACAGCCGGCACGTTTTTTATGATATTATAATTAATATAGAAGAAAGACAAAGACCTGCCATATTTCTGTCAGCCTGCCTTTGTCTTTTTTACCCTTATCTTGTCTTAAATGTAGCGCATTCCGTATGCTCTGCAGATCTGGCACCATCACCAGCAATGCCAATATGCTCGGCGGAACAGTGGCGTCCTTCATTGTATACACAATTAACTGCTTCACAGTCCACTTCCAGTCTGCTCTCTGGAGTTTTGAATAAGTTGTGGAAAGAACCGTCTCTGTTCTCATCAAAGCTGCCGCAGCAGGTATCAACGGTATCCTTGGCCTGAGAGCCTTCCACGATAATTGCAGATTTGCAGCAGTAATTATCAGAATTATGCAGGCAGCTGGTTACATTACAGTCCAATTTTGTCATATTTATTTCCTCCTGGAATACTTATTGAGATTTTCTTTCAGGAGGTATTATGCACTGTGGGAGAGGAAAATATTCTCAAAGATAGTTCCTCTCCCACAGAATGGTAAATGATTATTTGGATTCTTCTGTTACATTAATTTTCTTAATTTCTTTTGTACGGATTTCCTTGCATATATCGTCAATAAAGTCTGCAATCGGGCGCTGCCCTTCGTCTCCGTTAAAGCGGCTGCGGACAGAAACCACACCGTCTTCCTCTTCTTTTTGTCCCACTACCAGCATATACGGCAGTTTGGAAAGGCGTGCTTCCCGGATCTTATAGCCGATTTTTTCAGAACGCTCATCGACTGTGGCAAGAATTCCGTTTGCTTTCAGCTGATCAGCCACTTTTGCTGCATACTCATGATACTTCTCGGAAATCGGAAGTACACGAACCTGCTCCGGACATAACCAGGTTGGGAACGCACCTTCGTACTTTTCAATCAGCCATGCAAGAGTTCTTTCATAGCAGCCAATGGAAGTTCTGTGAATAATATAAGGACGTTTCTTTGTTCCGTCTTTATCTACGAAGCTCATGTCAAAGCGCTCTGCCAGGAACATATCCAGCTGAATGGTGATCATCGTGTCTTCCTTGCCATATACATTCTTCGCCTGGATATCCAGCTTCGGACCATAGAATGCTGCTTCTCCCACTGCCTCTGTATACTGGATTCCAATGTGATCCAGAATCTTTCTCATCATGTCCTGTACTTCATCCCACATCTCAGGAGTTCCAAGATAGTGGCTGGCATTGTCAGGATCCCACTTGGACATACGGTAAGTTACATCACCTTCCAGCCCAAGAGTTGTTAAGCAGTATTTTGCAAGATCCACACAGCCTTTAAACTCATCCTCAATCTGGTCAGGGCGAACGATTAAATGGCCCTCGGAAATAGTAAACTGACGAACACGTGTAAGTCCGTGCATCTCTCCGGAATCTTCATTTCTAAACAGAGTGGAGGTTTCACCATATCTGCATGGAAGATCGCGGTAAGATTTCTGGCTCTGTTTATATACATAATACTGGAACGGACATGTCATGGGACGAAGAGCAAATACCTCATCATCCTTTTCCTCATCACCAAGAACGAACATTCCTTCTTTGTAATGATCCCAGTGATCAGAGATAATATATAAATCACGCTTTGCCATAAGAGGTGTCTTGGTTCTCATGTAACCACGTCTTTCCTCTTCATCTTCGATCCATCTTTGCATTGTCTGGACGATTTTAGCACCCTTTGGCATTAAGAGAGGAAGGCCCTGGCCAATTACATCTACAGTGGCAAATAATTCCAGATCACGGCCAAGTTTGTTGTGATCGCGGTTTTTGATATTTGCTAAATATTCCAGATATTCGTTTAATTCATCTTTCTTTGAGAAAGCTGTTCCGTAAATACGGGCAAGCATTGCGTTCTTCTCGCTTCCTCTCCAGTAAGCACCAGAGGATGAAGTCAGTTTAAATGCTTTAATAGACTTTGTACTCATCAGATGAGGGCCTGCGCAAAGATCGGTAAAATCTCCCTGCTTATAAAATGAGATCTCCTCTCCTTCCGGAAGATCTAAAATCAGTTCCACCTTGTAAGGCTCACCCTTTTCTTCCATAAATTTAACTGCTTCTTCTCTTGGAAGGGTAAAACGCTCAATCGCTTCTCCTTCTTTAATGATCTTTTTCATCTCAGCTTCGATTTTATCCAAATCTTCTCTGGAGAAAGAAGGATTTTCAAAATCATAGTAAAATCCATTCTCGATGGAAGGTCCGATGGCAAGTTTGGCCTGAGGATAAAGCCTCTTCACTGCCTGAGCCAGGATATGGCTGGTCGTATGACGGTAAGCTGCAAGACCAGCAGGATCACTGACTGTTAAAATGCTTAAACTGCAATCCTTATCCACGGTAGTCCGTAAATCAACAACCTCTCCATCTATCTCGCCTGCACAGGCATTTCTTGCCAGTCCTTCGCTGATATCGGAAGCGATATCAATGACTGACATTGCATGATCATACTCTTTGACTGAACCATCTTTTAACTTAATCTTCATTGTTCTAATCTCCTTTACCAATTTTTGAAATCATGGATCAAATAAAAAAAGCCCCTTTCCATATGTTTCCATACAGAAAGGGACGATTCTAACATAATAAATCGCGGTTCCACCCTACTTGAAAGAATGATTCACTCATTCAAACCACTTAAACTGATGATAACGGAATCACCGTTCCCGATTAAGGGACGCTCCAAGCTGGTCTTCTCCTGATATTCCGGCAAGGCACTTTCACCATGTGTGCCTCTCTCTGAGCTCTCCTGTCAGGATACTGGTCTTGTCACCGCTTTGTCTTATTTGCATTTCTATGCCTAAATTATAGCACTCAAAAACGTTTTGTCAAGCGTCATAAAATATTTTATTACAAAAGGAGAAGAAGCGCCGCCGTAATTGCCACAATACTGGTTACAATGGACAGGGAATTAATGGCACTTGCCATTTCAATATCCCCTTTTAATTCTGCTGTGAATGCAGGCGCTACTGACGCGACCGGTCCAAGAGTAACGATAGCAAGAGTCTGACGAACCTCCAGACTAAAGGGAGACAGATAATAAAAACCAACAGCCATTACAATTGCTATGGCATATCTCATGATAAGTATCTGAATGATTTTCTTTATTTTCTCTTTATCCATACGGATCTCAAATCCAATCCCAAGCATCAGAAGAGCCAGAAATGCATTGGCGGCTCCTGCCGTGTCAGCAAAACTGATTAGTATACCCGGAAGCCGGATCTTAATAATGCTTAATACAGTCATGATTACATAAGCATCAAAAGGAATGGAAGAAAAAAGTTTTTTAACCATCTTGATAACAGTTGGTTTCTCTTCACCTCCTGCGACCATGCTGGCAAGGGAATAGGTCATCCCCGTACACATCACGGAGTTTCCCGCATCAAAGAGACTTGTCGCCGCAAAGCCTACAGGGCTTAAAAAGCTTTGCACAAAAGGCATGGTGAAATTCCCCACATTATAGCCAGACATATTGAGCATGGCAAATGCTTTACTGTCTCCGGATCGTGAAATATTGGTTATATAACCAATGCCTATTGTTACAAAATTGCATAGAATTCCGATGACACACATGGCAAGAAGGGAACGCTCCATGGTGATTTTACTGAAATTAGAAACGATAGCCGCCGGAAGGGTTATTTTAATTACAACTCTGGAAATAAGCTGAAAATCTTTCGCCTGAAAAAAGCCTGCCCGTTTCAGTAAATAGCCCATTATAATAATCGCCACAAAGGCTACTGCCCTCATTAGTACTGCTGTCATAAATACTCCTTTTGTCTCTACGCAAAACTGCCGGCGGTGCTTAGAAGCCCCGCCGGACAATTATGTTTTATTATTTTACCTCAACGCTCCAGCCTTCCGGTCCTGTTAACCTGCCAAGCTGTATACCAGTAATGGTATCGTAGCATCTCTGGGTGAGTTCTCCGATCTTTCCTCCCCCGATTGACATTCTCTCATCTTCCAGGCGCAGCTCGCCAACAGGTGAAACAACTGCCGCCGTACCGGTTCCGAAGCACTCTTCCATCTCTCCGGATCTGGCTGCTGCCACGATTTCGTCTACTGAAATCTTCCGTTCTTCAACCTTAATTCCCCAATCTCTGCACAGGGATAAAACAGAATCTCTTGTAACTCCCGGAAGAATGCTTCCGTTAAGCTCCGGGGTAATAACAACACCGTTGATTTTGAAGAAAATATTCATGGCGCCCACTTCTTCAATGTATTTGCGATGTACACCATCAAGCCACAGCACCTGAGAATATCCTTCCTCATGGGCCTTCACCTGTGCAGCCAGGGAAGCAACATAGTTTCCGCCGGTCTTTGCTTCACCGATTCCGCCTTTTACCGCTCTCACATAATCATCTTCAATCCAGATCTTAACCGGATCCAGTCCACTGGCGTAATAAGCACCTACCGGAGACAGAATAATCATGAACTTATAAGTATGAGATGGTCTCACTCCAAGAAATGGATCAGTGGCAATCACAAAGGGTCTGATATAAAGAGAAGTTCCAGGCTTTGTTGGAATCCAGTCCTGATCTACACTTACAACTGTCTTTAACGCCTCCAAAAAGAGTTCTTCCGGAATCTCAGGAATGCAGAGTCTGTCATTGCTTCTGTTTGCTCTCTCAATATTCTTGTCAGGGCGGAATAACAGGATCTTTCCCTCTTCCGTTTTATACGCCTTTAATCCTTCAAACATCTCCTGACCGTAATGGAATACCATGGAGGAGGGCTCCAGTTCCAGCTTGTGGTAAGGCACAACTCTTGGATCGTACCAGCCCTTTCCTTCCTCATAATCCACCTCAAACATATGATCCGTAAATATGGTACCAAATGTCAAAGGATTTTCTTTGCCTGGTTTTTCTTTCGGGCAAGCGGTTCTCTCAATTCTTATAGTCTGCATGTTATACTCTTCCTTTCCCATACCGGCATATCGTCAGCTTTTATAATTTGTTTATCATTATCTTCCAAAAGCTTGCTGATGTCAAGAATTTTCAGCCTGATTTAGTCTGCCGAAATGGAATCAAATCCATAACTGCTGGTTATATAACGGGGAAATTCCATTCTTACCGTCTTCATAGGGTTCACAGTCTGGCAGATCACCAGGTCTCCTGCCATGGTCAGAAGCATTCCGGCATCGTTATCATCAAGGCCGATCTTTTCTTTCAGGAAGCCATACATCTGTCTGACCGCTTTTCTCCATGCGGCCTCAACATCTTCTGCCGAAGCAATGGTAATCAGCTTTTCGCTGGTCTCAATCATAGGATACGGAACGCAATTTCTGTTTTTCACAACATCAACCCGCAGAACCGCCTTTCCTTCTATCTCCAGACCGCAGTCTTCCACCTCACCGTCACCCATAATAGCGTGAAAATCGCCCAGGGATAAAAGAGCTCCCTCTGTAAAAACCGGAAGGTAAAGAGTGACTCCCTTTCTGATCTGTGTACAGTCCATGTTTCCGCCATGATCCATGGGAGTAATGGTGGAGACACCGTCTCCTGCCGGAGCCACACCAATCACTCCGATCATAGGTGTTATGGGCAGTTTCAGCTGCTCACTGTAATGGGCAAATCCGTCAATTACTGGAATCCGCTTCAATGTTTTTTGTGAAAAAAATTCTTTTTCACTGCCGCTTCCCGGTCCCAGCATAACAACTCCCACAGGTCCCGGTACGATATCCAGAATATCAATCTTTAACATGTCTCCAGGCATGGCACCTTCAATAAAAAGTGGTCCTGTTGCCGGATTTCCAGGCTTACGGACAACATTTTCAAAGGTTGCTTCTTCTGGAAGGAACTGATTGGTAAAACAGTCATATGTCTCAAATGCAACCGTCTCTCCTGCCCTGATTCGTCCGCAGGGAGGATTATCTTTTGATAGTATGTGGGTAATATAATTTCTGGTTATAGTTTTCATCTTATCCTTCCTTTCCGGGGTTTGTCTTTTGACTAAGTTCCGGCCATACCGTAACCAGCATGGTGATAAAACAGGCGCCTCCCCCGATTAAATTGGAAACAGGCTCTGCCATAAGAACTCCACTTGCTCCATTTCCCATAATTACAGGAAGAATAAGAATGAGAGGAATTACAATTACAACTTTTCTGAAAATGGAAAAAAACACCGCCCGTCTGGCCTTTCCAAGTGCCACAAAAACAGACTGCCCGGCAAACTGTAGTGACATGAGGAAGAAACCAAAATAATAAATCCGCATTGATGGAATTCCTGCTTTCAAAAGTTCCCCATCCTGATTGAAAATCCGGATAAAAAATTCCGGGTAGATATGGACAAGCCCCCACATCACAGTTGTATATATGATAGCTACAGCCGATGTGAATTTAATAGCCTGTTTCACCCGTTTGTATTCACCGGCGCCGTAATTAAAACCTATTACCGGCTGACAGCCATTGGTCAGCCCATTGACCGGCATGGATATTACTTCCCTGACAGAATTAATGACTGTCATAATTCCTACATACAAATCCCCCCCATAACGTTGAAGAGATGAATTGTACATGATCTGAACCAGACTGTTGGTTATGGACATGGTAAAACCGGACATCCCAAGAGCCGTAATCGCCTGAACCCGGTGTTTTTTTAAGCGGAGATTGGAAAGCTTCAGCCGTAGTATTGTCTTGTTCCCTCTTAAGAAGAGCACAATCCAGAGTGCCGAGAGAAACTGGGATATAATTGTCGCAAGTGCAGCTCCTTTTACCCCCATATCAAGGGCAAAAATAAAGATGGGATCCAGCACAATATTAGCTGCCGCCCCAACCAGAACTGTTACCATGCCTATCGTTCCAAACCCCTGTGAATTGATAAAGCTGTTCATCCCAAGTCCGATCATAACAAAAATATTGCCAATCAGGTATATACTGATGTATTGATTGGCGAACGGATATGTATTATCACTGGCACCAAACAGATACAGCATGGGCTTTTTAAAAAACAGTCCCACAGCGGTTAGAATGATTCCGGATATTACAAGAAGAAAAAAGGAATTTCCCATAATTTTTTCCGCTTCTGCGTTATTCCCCCTGCCTCTTTCAATGGAGCACAGAGGTGCCCCTCCCATACCAAATAAATTAGCGAAGGCAATAACCATGGAAATTATAGGAAGACAGAGTCCCAGTCCCGTCAGTGCCAGTGTTGCATCTTCAGCGATTCTGCCTATATAAATTCTGTCGATAATATTATAAAGAACATTAATCAGCTGGGCAAATGTCATGGGCACTGCCAGTTTCATTATGTTTTCAACGATACTGCCTTTTGAGAAGTCATTTTTCGTGTCTGCCATCTGCTCACCCCCTTTGTGATAGATTATGCTTTTTTTAAGCACTCTTTTAATCATAGCATGATTACTTTGTTTTTGCATCCTGTTTTTCGTTCTTCTGCAATCAAAAGCCGGTTCCCACATCAGGAACCGGCATAATAGACTTTATTAATCTTACATAAGGGATTGGTATAACCGGATAATATCTTCCAGACTGGCTTCTTTTGGATTACCGGGAGCACAGGCATCTGCTGCTGCAGATTCAGCCAAAAACTGAATATCTTCTTTTTTTGCAATGCTGGTTAGATCTGCAGGAATTCCTACATCCTCAGAAAGCTTTTTAACAGCTGCAACAGCTGCTTTTCTGTATTCTTCCTGGCTCATGGATTCCGTTCCTTCCACTCCCATGGCTTTTGCTATATCACGATATTTTTCTCCCGTTGCATCTGCATTAAACTCCATAATTGCAGGAAGGAGAATTGCATTGGCCACTCCATGAGGAGTATCATATACGGCACCCAGTGCATGAGCCATAGAATGTACGATTCCAAGGCCGCAGTTTGAAAATCCCATACCAGTTATATATTGTCCCAAAGCCATACCTTCTCTGCCTTCCGGGGTGTTATCAACAGCGCCTCTTAAGCTTTTCCCAATCAGCTCCACCGCTTTTAAGTTAAACATGTCCGTAATGGGATTGGCTCCTTTTGTGATATAACCTTCTATTGCATGGGTGAGTGCATCCATGCCGGTAGCTGCAGTCAGGCCTTTTGGCATGCTGGCCATCATGTCCGGATCTACAATTGCCACAACCGGAATGTCATGAGGATCAACACATACAAATTTACGTTTTTTCTCCACATCAGTAATTACATAGTTGATGGTTACTTCAGCTGCCGTACCAGCTGTGGTGGGCACTGCAATAATCGGTACAGAGGGATTCTTTGTGGGTGCAACACCTTCTAAGCTTCTTACATCTTCATATTCCGGATTTGCAATGATAATGCCGATTGCTTTGGAGGTATCCATGGAAGAGCCGCCACCAATTGCAATGATATAATCAGCGCCGGATTTCCTGTATGCTGCTACTCCGGTCTGAACATTCTCAATTGTGGGATTTGGCTTGATATCAGAATAAATTTCATACTCCAGACCGTTTTCTTCCAGTATTTTTGTCACCTTTGATGTTACCTGGAATTTAATTAAATCAGGATCTGATGCGACAAATGCTTTTTTAAACCCTCTTTTTGCCACTTCACCAGGAATTTCTTGAATTGCACCTGCGCCGTGATAAGATGTTTCATTTAATATAATTCTGTTTGCCATGGTAATCTCTCCTTTTCTTTTCTCCCATAGAAGGAAGCCGTTTCATGCTGTTATAATTTTAACAACCAGACCTGAAAAAATAAAGTTACAGTTTTATGCTTTTGTAACAAATGTTACATCAGCTTTAAACTGTAACTTCAATTATGTGCATAAGTACCATATTTTAAACCAGTCTGGCTTCTTCAAAAACTGCAAACAGTTTGGGAGGCATGGCTTCTACAAGACTTTTGGCCATCTCCGCTGGTGGTTGAGGCATCCCGGAAAGAACCCATTTAACAGTCATGTACACAGATCCGCGGCAATACATCTCCAATAGAAATAAAATCTCATCCGATAAAGGCTCCCGCCTTCTATGAATCAGTAAATCTGTATAAAAACCCATGATCAGTTCAAAATCATGTTCCTTTAATGAATTATAATCATCGGAACGAAATGCTCCGGTAAAGAACACCGATTCCTTCTGAATAAACTGGAACTTTTCATTCAGGCTCTGGCAGACAGTCTTGTCCACGCCGATCTGGGCAAAGGATTCCAGCACCAGTTTGTCAAAATACCAGTTAATCAAATCATACTTGTCTTTAAAATTCCGATAGAATGTCTGCCTCGTCATCTGACAGCCCTCTACAATATTCTGAACCGTGATTTTATCCACCGGTCTGGTTTTCATGCAGTCTTTGATGGAATCAGCAAGCCGGTATTTTGTCTTCTCGCTCTTGTTGGGATAATCAGCCATGTTCCGCTCCTGTCATGTATATTTGATTTCTATTTTATCACAGCAGGAGCTATTTGTGAATATTGCTGATGAAAATCTTATCAGGTGATTGGAGCTGGATTAAAAATACACAAATCATTGTGGAGACGGTATTTTTCAGCCCAGGTCTGCTTACGGCCGCTGGCGACATCGATAATCTCATGAAACAGCTGGGTTCCAATTTCCTCAATGGTGGAATCTCCTGATGCAATGGTTCCTGCATTAATATCAATTAAATCCTGCCACTGTGCCTTCATATCATTCCTGGAGCAGACCTTGATAACAGGAGCAATCGCCAGGCCGTAAGGAGTCCCTCTCCCCGTCATGAATACCTGGAGCCCGATTCCGCTTGCCAGCTGACAGGGACCGCAGACAATATCGCTTGCCGGCGTTGCGGCATAGATTAACCCCTTTTTGCTGGGCTTCTCAGCAGGCGACAGCACTTCCACAATGGGAGAAGTTCCTGATTTTGCAATGGATCCCATGGCTTTTTCCACAATATTTGCAAGCCCTCCCTTTTTATTTCCTGGAGTGGGATTTGCACTGCGGTCGACTTCCCCCTCCTGTAAGTAATGATCATACCATTTCATCTCACTGGCAAGCTTCTTTCCAACCTCTTCATTGATGCATCGCTCCGCTAACAGATAGACTCCGTCTCTTACCTCAGTCACTTCGGAAAACAAAACAGTTGCTCCGCCTTTCACCAGCATGTCAGAGGCATATCCTGCTGCCGGATTGGCCGTAACACCAGAAAATGCATCGCTTCCGCCACACTGCATTCCAATGAGCAAATCAGAAAGAGGAAGTGTCACCCGTTTTCTTTCATTTAAAATCTGAAGCTTTTTTTCTGCCATTTCCATCAGGGATGTAATCATATCTTCAAAGCCCTCTTTTTCCTGAAGAATGATCACATTGTCCTTGTTAATATCAGCAGAATCGCAAAGCATCTCTACTGTAAACTTTTCACAGCCTAATGCTGCCACCATCAGCTGTCCGCCAAAATTCGGATGTTTGGATAAATTCCGAAGGGCGCGGATTGGAACCTTTGCCTCCGGTGCATTGATGGCAACTCCGCAGCCATAGGCATGATTGATGGGTACAATATCATCCACATTGGGATATTTGTGAAGAAGTTCCCGTTTCATTCGCTCCACTGCTACGTTTAATACACCGGTCACACACTGTACCGTTGTACTGATTCCCAGAATGTTACGGGTTCCTCCCGGTCCTCCCCATGGGTTTTCATACCCTTCCCATGTGGTAACCGGCGGCTGGGGCAAATCTGTTACCAAATTAGTTGAAAATACCATATGATCCACATCCGGCGGTTCAGGAAGCTCCAGCATATATTCATTAATCCAGTCTCCCTTTTTAATCGGCTCTGTTGCATAGCCTAATACGACGCCATAACGGATGACAGGCCCTCCCTTTTCAATATCCAAAAGCGCAATCTTATGGGCCTGTAAAATCTCATGTCTGGCAACCACACCTGGCATAATTTCCTGGCCTTCTTTAATATCATCAACTGCAATCGCCACATTATCTTCTTCTTTCATTTTAACAAAAAGCGGTTTACTCATTCCTTACCGATCCTTTCCATTGTAATATTACACAAAAAACAGATTATTTCTGCTTGTTTTTATTTTAATTACACAGGATACTTTTGTAAAATTAATAGTTTTAAGAATTCTCTAAATTTTTCTTTGAGTAACCGTTGTGCCTTTTGGGGAAATAGTCTATACTGACAATACAACATTCTTATAGGGGGTATAGGCTTGGATACCAAACAGATTGAATATATATTAAAAATTGCAGAAGAAAACAACATTACAAAAGCGGCAGAAAAGCTTTTTCTCACCCAGCCGGCACTAAACCAGCAGCTTCTTCGCCTGGAAAAAGAGCTGGGCACTCAGCTTTTTCACCGTTCACGGACTAATTGGCGGCCGACTCAGGCCGGAGAAATATATCTGGAAAATGCCAGGAAAATGCTCCTGATTAAACAGGAGACCTACCGCATCATCGGCGATATGGTGTCAGATAAAGAGGGTGCTCTCTCAGTAGGGCTTACACCAGGGAGAGGAATCGCCATGTTTTCCGCAGTGTATCCCAAATTTCACCAAAAGTTCCCCGGCATCCATATCATTCCTGTGGAACGCAGTGTGAAAAACCAGCAGGAGATGATTGTCAGAGGAGAACTGGATATTGGATTTCAGACATTATGTCCCAGCCAGCGAACCGGTGATGAATATATAGAATTGGGAAAAGAAGAAATTCTTCTTGCCCTTCCCAAAAAACACCCCTTAGGCAGCCTGGAAGAAAACAGTCAGGAGATTTATCCGGAACTGGATATCAAGCTTCTGTCAGAGGACCCTTTCGTTCTCATGTACCAGGAATCCACCATTCGTTATCTCATTGACCGGATCTTTCAGGAAGCAGGTTTTATTCCCAACGTATTGTTTGAGACTTCCAGCACCAGTGCAATTATCACCATGATTCAGGCCGGCCTTTGCTGCGGGCTGATTCCCATGTCCTATTTCCGGACGAAGCCGGAAGGAATTGCATGCTTTTCACTCCCCTCCCACCCCGTATGGGATGTAGTGGCTGCTTACCGGAAAAACAGCTACTTAACCAGGGCATCTAAGTATTTCATACAGTTAGCCGGAGAATATTGGGGTTATTAATCCTCATTCATAAATTCAAATAAATTTAATCCCACTGTCTCATCCGCTCTTCTGCCAACACTGCCGGGAATTTCTGTAACGATGATTTCTCCTGTCGCGCTGATGACTGCACGTCCCAGATGACCGCTGTGGCATTCTCCATTGTGGGGATTTCCAATGACCATATGAAGATGGAGATAAGGCTCTCCGTCTTTTTCAGTAATACTGCCCATAAGAGATGCGATCTCATAAAGTCCCTTGAACTCATGGCTGTAATACTGTTTCTTTTCCGTGTCATAAACTCCAAGCTGAATGGTGCCGGCTGCGCCCAGACCGGTAACTGATGCAAGCCTGATCCCTTCTTTTTTACAAAGCTGGGTCAGACTGGTCAAAATCTCTTCTCCCGGATCCAGCCGAATTACAAATGTATGTTCAAATTTTCTGTATTCCATATCTGTTTACCTCCTGTCTGTTTCACCTGCTTCAACTGTTTCATGATTCTCTTTCACAAACATAATACCAAATGCAAAAACTAAAAGGATGCAGGAAAACCAAATGGTTTTTTCTGCAAATAAAGGTACCAGAAAACTACCTGCCCCAGCTCCCATGGCAAAAAACAGGATCACACCATAATAACGGAGACATTTTTCAAGATTCTCCCTGTCTCTGGTCTGACGGTACCGGTAGAGCATCTCAGTGGCACTTCTTAAATTGCCGATACACATGGTACTGGCAAAGGCACTGCCCTTCATCTTTCGAAACGCCTCTACCTGCATGGCACAGACAAAGGATACCATGGCATTGGCTGCCAGATCCAGGGTGTTTGGCATAAATCCCACCAGAAGCAAAAGCACCATCTCCGCAGCCACTACAATCTGCCGCCAGTGTATCCTCTTACTGTCTCTGTATTTTCCTCTGATCACCTCAGAAACGTAGATTCCTGCAACAAACGCCAGTATTGGCATCAGATAGTGAAACGCTGTTTGCCAGCTTCCATTCATGATATTGTGGGCGAAAATGATAATATTGCCTGTCTGGGCATTGGCAAATACCTTTCCCCTGTAAAAGTAGGTATATGCGTCCTGCAAGCCGCCGGACAACGTAAGTATGATTCCCGTTGACACAGCTTCCGACATCTGTCCTTCCAATTTATTCAGGAACAAGTTCCATCACCTGCCTTTCCAAAGCTTACTATAACACATCTTTTTCTGCTTGAAAACAAAGAGCAGCCGAAAGTGAACAAAAAATCTGTAGTATTGGCTAAATATATCATAAAATTAGTAGATTTTATTTTTTCTTTGCCTTATGCTAATAGAGCGCGAATAATGATAGAACAGAAGAGGAGATATACCATGTCAGAGAAAGCAACATTATCTGCTAAAGATGAAAAATTCCGTGATTTTGCACTTCATGCCAACATGTGGAGGGTGGTTCTCTATGTGGGAACACCGCTGGCCCTTTATCAAAGCTTAAATCAGCTTTTTAAAATATTTGATTCCATGATGGCTGCCCATATCGGCGCAACCTCCGTTTCCGCAGTCGCCTATCTTTCCCAAATCGGTTTAACACTATCTGCACTGGGCGGCGGCCTTGCAATCGGATCCAGTATAAAAATCAGTGAGGCATACGGTGCAGGAGATTTTAACCTGGTAAAAAAACGAGTCAGCAGCCTGTTTGCCATGTGCGGCTTATTAGGAGCAGTCATTCTTCTTGTTTTAATGCCTGCTGCTCCCCAGTTTCTTAAACTTGCTAAAACACCTGAGAGCTTCATTACAGAAGGAACCCAGTACTTCCGCCTGGAACTGATCGGTATGGTCATCAGCTTTTTTAACAACGTCTATATTGCCATAGAAAGAGCCAGAGGAAATTCCCGCAGAATCTTAAACTTAAATATGGGTGTCATTGTAATTAAACTTTCTTTAACTGCTTTTTTCGTTTATATAATGGGAGGAGGAATCAATATGATCTCCGTTGCAACCATAATTTCCCAGATTTTTATCCTGGCAGCTGCAATAAAAAATTTGAACCAGAAAGACAATGCATTTGGCCTTTCCCTTCACAGCATCAGTTTAAAATCTGCAGTGATTGTACCCATGCTCACACTGTCCATACCGGTTATTATAGAGAAAATCGCTTTTTCTCTTGGAAAAGTTGTTATTAATTCCATGAGTACAATTTACAGTGCACTGACTGTGGGAGCTCTTGGAATCTCCAATAACATCGGCGGTATTACTACCATGCCCCAAAACGGGTTTCAGGAGGGCGGTTCCGCCATTATCAGTCAGAATATGGGGGCTGGTAAGCCAGAACGTGCCCTGAAAGCATTTGGCTGTATTTTTGTGATTAATGTGCTTCTGGGAGCTTTCCTAATGTCATTATCCCTGATTTTTTTAGGACAGATCAGCAGGCTTTATGCAGGTGATAACAAAGAATTTGCAGATATGATTGCATCGATTTACCGGTTTGAAGCCTATGGAGCAGTACCTCTTGGTATTAATGCATCCGTTCTTGCGCTGTTGTACGGATTTGGAAGGACAAAAATCACACTGGCCATTAATTTCTGCCGGGTATTTGTATTCCGGATTCCGGTACTTTGGTATCTGCAGAATTTTACGAAAATGGGAAGTTCCAGCGTTGGTGTGGTCATGGCCGTCAGCAATATCTGCACCGGATTATTTGCACTTATTATCGGCATTATTGAAATCCGCAGAGTCTGCCTGGAGTATCATCTTACTGGCAGTGTCCTACAGCCAGAAGCAAACTGATAACTGTCAAAAACAGGGTGCATCCACTGTCCTTACGGCATCGGATGGCACCCTGTTTGTTATTCCCACAATATGACTTCCCGATGAGCCAGTGATTCCGGGACCTTTATAATCCTCTGGTTGGAGGATCCTTTAAAACGAAGTTTTAAATCTTTTTTTTCTTCCACAAACTTACCATCTACCAATACATCCAGGCAATCTAATATTCTTCTGGTCTGGGGAATATTTTTAACCATATCTCCTAAAATATCCGCCTCAAAATCATATCCTGTATAGCACCAGATGGTTTTATCGGGGAACCGGCGGCGTACTTCTTCTACCAGTTTAAGAACTTCTGTCTGGTTTTCCGGATGCAGGGGCTCCCCTCCCAAAAGGGTGAGCCCTGCTATATAGCTGTGATCCAAATTACGGATAATCTGTTCACTGGTTTCTTTTGTATACTCTTTTCCATAGTGAAAATCCCATGCCTCTGCATTAAAGCAGCCCTTACAGTAATGAGTACACCCACTGACAAACAAGGACACTCTCACGCCAGGTCCATTGGCAACATCGGCAGGTTTTATTATCGCATAGTACATGGCGGCCTCCTACAGATGCAGTACTCGGGATTTAATTTCTTTCGTCTTTCCTGTGTTCCAGAAATTTTCTCCTAAATAACCGCAGGTTCTTCTTGTTACGTTCATGCGGTTTTTATCTTTATTATGGCACTGAGGGCATTCCCATTCCATGTCATCGTTAATAATAATCTCTCCGTCATATCCGCATGCCTGGCAATAGTCTGACTTGGTATTGAATTCAGCATACTGAATGTTATCGTAGATAAACTTAACCACATCTTCCATAGCTTCTAAATTGTGACGCATGTTGGGAACTTCCACATAGGAAATAGCGCCGCCGGAAGAAATCTTCTGGAACTGGCTTTCAAAATTAAATTTCGTAAAGGCATCGATATGCTCTCTTACGTCTACATGATAGGAGTTAGTATAATAACCCTTATCCGTTACATCAGGGATACTGCCAAAACGTTCTCTGTCAATTTTGGCAAAACGGTAGCAAAGAGATTCTGCCGGAGTTCCGTAAAGACCGAAACCAAGACCTGTCTCCTCTTTCCATCTGTCAACCGCCTCCCGCATATGGTTCATAATGCGAAGGGCAAACTCCTCACCCTCAGGTGTGGTGTGGCTGACCCCTTTCATAAGCTTTGTGGTCTCATACAAACCAATATATCCAAGAGAGATCGTGGAATACCCGCCATGAAGCAGAGCATCGATGGTCTCTCCTTTTTTCAGCCTTGCAATAGCTCCATACTGCCAATGAATCGGACTTACATCAGATACGGTTCCTTCCAGTGATTTATGCCTGCACATCAGCGCTTCATAACAAAGACTTAACCTCTCCTCTAAAAGGTTCCAGAAGGTTTCCTCATCTCCCTTTGCTATGATTCCAATCTGGGGAAGGTTTAAGCTTACCACACCCTGATTAAATCTGCCTTCAAACTTATAGTTTCCGTTCTCATCCTTCCAGGGAGAAAGGAAGCTGCGGCAGCCCATACAGCTGAATACATTGCCTTCATAGTATTCCCGCATTTTCTTTGCGGAAATATAGTCCGGATACATGCGTTTGGAGGAGCACGAAACTGCAAGCTTTGTGATATAATCATATCTTCCGCCCTTTAAACAGTTGTTCTCATCAAGAACATAAATCAGCTTTGGAAATGCCGGCGTTACATAGACACCGGATTCATTCTTGATGCCTTCCAGTCTCTGGCGGAGAACTTCTTCCACTATCATGGCATTTTCATTAATATATTCATCCTGTTCATCCAGGCATAAAAACAGCGTCACAAAAGGTGCCTGTCCATTGGTGGTCATCAGAGTATTGATCTGATACTGAATGGTCTGAACACCAGACTTCAGTTCATCCCTTAAACGAATGGATGCCATCTTCTCTATCATCTCTTCCGATACGGAATCACCAAATTCTTCTTTGATCTGTTTGTGGAATTTATTGCTGCTTTTCCGCAGATATTTTCCCAGGTGACGGATATCCACAGACTGGCCTCCGTACTGGTTGCTGGCAACAGCCGCAATAATCTGGGTCATGACGGTACAGGCCACCTGAAAGCTTTTGGGGCTTTCAATCATCTTTTCATTCATCACAGTGCCATTATCCAGCATATCACCGATGTTGATCAGGCAGCAGTTAAAAATCGGCTGGACAAAATAATCGGCATCATGAAAATGAATGGAGCCCTGTTCATGGGCAAGAGAAATCCGTTCCGGCAGAAGCATTCTCTTTGTTAAATCTCTGGATACTTCTCCTGCAATGTAATCTCTCTGAGTCGAAGCAAGAATGGTATTCTTGTTGGAGTTTTCCTCAGCCAGTTCTTTATTCTCATTCTTAATCAGTTTTAAAATTGATTCATCCGTTGTATTGGCTTTCCGTAACAATGCTCTTTGGTAACGGTAAATGATATACTTTTTAGATAGTGTATATTTATTGTTGTTTACAAGACCGCTTTCGATCATGTCCTGAATGGTTTCCACATTCATCACATCTTCTGAACGGCTTTCCACATCATCTAAAATGGCATCTATCATGTCTTCGCCAGCCTGCTCAGTAGGCTCCACCTCAGCATTCGCCTTGAGTATCGCCTTAATGATCTTATCTCTGTCATACTCCACAATTCTGCCGTCGCGCTTTTGTACTTTTATCATTCCTGTCACCCTAACCTATTCAATATTTTGTGTAAGCTTCTCTCTTCACACTACATATAGTGCTTTTTAATTATACACCACCCAGAAGAAATGTAAAGGATATTTTTGGAATTTTAACGGATAAAATTTGTCCAGACCTTTTCCTCTTTCTCCGGAAGACTGATTCCTGCTGACTTTCCAGACTCAATGCATTTTAAAAGCCATGCCATATTTTTTCCAAGTGTTCTCATAGTATAAAGGCCTTCTAAATCCTGCTCCACTTCCTCAGGAGTTCTTCCATGTACCATATTCCAATAGGAAGAGGAAACCAAAGGCATCTGGGCAATGGTAAAATACTTATTTAAGGCGTCAAGGGTTGCAGTCGTGCCCGCTCTTCTGGCAGAAGCGATGGCTGCTCCCGGCTTGTAAGCAAACTCTCTGCCCCCTGCGTAAAAAAGACGGTCAAGAAAGGAAAAAAGAGCCCCATTGGCAGATGCGTAATAAACCGGTGAGCCTACGATAAGGCCATCTGCCTTCTTCATCTTTTCAATAAACTCATTGACGGGATCATCCTCAAATACACAGGTGCCAATTTTCATGCATGTTCCGCATGCGATACAGCCGTGAATGGCTTTATTGCCCAAATGAACCAGTTCTGTGTGAATTCCCTCTGCATGTAAAGCCCCCTCCACTTCAAGTAAGGCCCGATTGGTACAGCCCTCTTTATGAGGACTTCCATTTAAAAGTAATACTTTCATGACTCACCCTGTCCTTTCTTTAATCCAGCAGCCCCAGCAAATCTTCTTTCGTCAGATTGCTTAAGGAAACTGTACCCTCTGTTATAATCTGTTCTGCCAGATCCCGTTTGGATTCCTGCAGTTTTAAAATATTTTCTTCAATCGTTCCTTTTGTAATCAGCTTAAATACCGTCACCTGCTTATCCTGTCCAATTCTGTGAGCCCGGTCTGTGGCCTGATTCTGCGCTGCTACGTTCCACCATGGATCAAAGTGAATCACCATATCCGCAGCGGTTAAATTAAGACCCGTTCCACCTGCTTTTAAGGAAATAAGAAACAGGGGAATCTCATCATTTTTAAAGGAATTAACCATATGAAGCCGTTCTTCCTTGGGCGTGCCCCCTGTGAGCATATAGCAGGAAATCCCTTCTCCCTTAAGCCTTTTTTCAATGATCTCAAGCATGGAGGTAAACTGGGAAAATAAAAGGATCTTATGTCCTCCTTCCACCCCATTCTTAATTAAATCAACGCAGGTTTCCAGTTTTGCTGAATCTCCTCTGTAATTATCATAGCATAAATGGGGATCACAGCAGATCTGACGCAGCCTTGTAAGCTCTGCCAGTATCTGTATGTTATCTCTTCCGCTTCTGCCTTCCCTGCTTTCCAGTTCTGTCTTTAAACGGTAGGCATTGGCTGTATATAAATCCTTTTGCTCTCTTTCAAAAGCAGAGTAAACCACAGTCTCCAGCTTGTCAGGCAGCTCCTTTAATACGTCTTTTTTCAGTCTTCGTAAAATAAAAGGACCGATCAGGCGGTGAAGGCTTTCTAATACCCATTGCTCCTGGTTCTTTACAATAGGCATTTCATACTCTTTCTTAAATTTCTGGTAATGGAAAAGGAAACCAGGCATCAGGAAATCAAAGATACTCCAAAGTTCAGAAAGGCGGTTTTCGATGGGGGTACCGGTCAAGGCAAACCTGCACACGGCCTCCACTGATTTTACGGCCTTTGCACTCTGGGTAGAAGCGTTCTTGATGTACTGGGCCTCATCAATGATCTGGAAACGGAATGGTATTCCTTCATAAAGGTCTATATCTCGTTTCAGCAGATCGTAGGAAGTGACGACCACAGTTCCCTTCTCTAAATTCCCTAACTGCTCTTCTCTCTCTGGTGCCGTACCAGTAACAGTTCTTACCTGTAATGACGGAGCAAAGAGATGGATCTCATTTTCCCAGTTATAGACAAGAGAAGCCGGACAGACGACCAGAAAGCTGGCCTCCGGATTTCTCTGGGCTTCATCAAGGATTAATGCTATGACCTGAATGGTCTTTCCAAGTCCCATGTCATCAGCCAGGATTCCGCCGAATCCATATTTGTCCAGAGTCTTAAGCCAGCGGTATCCCGTTTTTTGGTATCCTCTGAGCACAGACTTAAGGGAATCCGGTATCTCAAAATCGCTGTCCTCTACGGATTTCATCCCCCGTACTACTGCTTTGTACAGCTGGTCCCTGTATAATGTTATGCCGCTTTCTTCTTTAAAAAGACCATCCAGATAAAGAGCCCTGTATTTAGGAAGGCGGAAATTTTTATTCTCCATCTCACCGGGATTTAATCCCAGTCCTTCAACAAGCTTTGCGATGGTAATGAGACCATTATCCTCAAGATTAACGAATTCTCCGCTTTTCAGCCGGTAATATTTCTTTTTTCTGCTGTATTCAGATAAAAGCCTGGCCAAATCCTGACCGGTTAATTCTCCTGCATCCACATCCAGCTCAAGCCAGTTTCCTGTACTTTTCACACCCACAGAAATTTTAGGAGGCGGAAGCACTTTCAGTTTTTTAAATGATTCAGAAAAATAAACCTCTCCTACAGTCATGAATTCTCTGATTCCTTCTGTAAGAAGACGGTATACTGCTTCCTCGTCATCCCTGATCGCCGGATAATCTGATTCATATTCCCTGTATTTAAAATACTTTGTGATCATCTGGCTGATGCGGAATTCCCCCGGAACATCTCTGCAGACGGTTCGGGGCAATTTTTCATCTTCAACGGGCTGAAAGGAATAGGTGCCATAAGAAAGGGTGGGACGTAAAATCAGCTTACTGGGACCATCACTGTCAAAATCAAACCTGGCTCTTAGTTCCTCCGGTTTAAAAGACTCCAGATCAAGGCTGCCCGAATCAATGGTACAGTAAGAAGCGATCCGTTTTAATACCCGTTCATAAAAAAGAGGCATATCCTTATTATTAATTACGGTTTCACACTCCATGCCATAACCGCTCATCATCTGATCCAAAAAAACACCAAGGGTCTCACTGCAAGGCTGGTCACAACAAGACAGATTTTTTAAATCTCCAAGGTACAGACGGTTTTCTCCCTTTATGACCAGGAGCTTCTTGTCTATGGATATACGGACTCCATCTCTGCCCTCTCGGGCCGCCGTCACAGTCAGATCCGGATTACGCCCTGAGATCTTCAGCTGTCTTTTCTCCCCCCTGTGATCCTCAAACTCCAAAGTCGTGCCTTTCATAATCCCAAAGAACCGGTCTCTTGCCGTCTTGCTTAAGTTTAAATAACGCATGACAGGACGTGCGGAAAAGGAGCTTTTCTGCATCTGCTCATATTGTTCGCAATATGCGTTGATGGATTCCAGCAAAAAGTCAAGAAGCGGACGGCTATCCTTTACAAAAACAGACCGGTTATGATAAAAAGCAAGATTTTTGCCATATTCCACATAAGTTCCATGATCCATTGCATCTGCAAACGCCGCTAAATCCTTAATAAGATAAAGGCGGTCCCTGCCAAGCTTTACTTCCAGTTTCACCTCTCTGCGGTTAACCAGAACGGATACCAGAAGTGAAATCTGTTCTTCCTGGCCCCCACTCATAATTCGGGCAACTTCCCCGTTGGTATACTCGCGGATCATGGCTCTCGCCTGGGCAGAAGTGGTAACCGGTTTTCCCTGGTTTCCTGATTCCTGTTCTTCATAAGCCTTAAAAAGAGCCTGACAGTGAGGGCACATCCCACGGTAGGAATTCCCCTGAGCGCAGGAACAAGAGTAGTCAAATACCTGACTACCCTTGATATGAAGACTTGCTTTATATTCTTTTCCCTGATCTTCCACCAATGCCTTAACTCCGGTTTCACCCTTCCAAAAAGCATTGGCAGTTATCTGTGATACTTTCATAACCCCTCACATCCGTTCCATTTACATACGTTCCGGTGCTTCAATACCAAGTACTCCAATGCAGCCATTCAGCACATCCTTTGCCAGACGAATGAGACCGATCCATGAGGCCTGCTGTTCTTTATTCTCTTCTGAAATGATCTTTGTATCATGATAGAAGCGATTAAATGAATTGGCTAATTCATAGACATACTGGCATATTTTATGAGGAGCCAGCTCCAGGAAAGAGCTTTCTGCCACTTCATTGTATCTGGACAGCTGGAGCATTAAATCTTTTTCTGCATCTGAGGCAGCGGGAAGAATTCTTTCCTCTCCCTGATACTTATCATCCAAAGTCTGGTACTTTGCCAGAATGGATTTGATACGTACAATGGTATAGAGGATGTAGGGACCTGTATTTCCTTCAAAGGATACGAACCGGTCCATATCAAAGATATAATCCTTGGCAGCCTGATTGGATAAATCCCCGTATTTTAAAGCTGCCATGCCCACGATTTTAGAAGTCTCTCTTGCTTCTTCCTCGGAAACAGAACGGTTCTCCATAATCTTTTCATAGGCGGCCTGGCTGATATCGGAAATCAGAGTTTCCAGACGCAGCACACCTCCGTCTCTTGTCTTAAATGGTTTTCCGTCTTTGCCGTTCATGGTGCCAAAGGCAAGATGAGACATCTTTTTATCAGCTTGAACAAAGCCTGCTTTTTTTGCCACACGGAACACCTGGGTAAAATGAAGTTCCTGACGTTTGTCTGTTACATAAATATACCAGTCCGGCTTTATCTCTTTCTCTCTTTCAATAATAGTGCCAAGATCAGAGGTGGAGTATAACGCTGCTCCGTCGGACTTTCTGATAATACATGGAGGCAGTTCCTTGGAATCCCCCTCCATAGCCACATCAACTACAAGGGCGCCCTGACTTTCATAGGCAAGTCCTTTTTCGGTCAGTTCCTGAATAACCTGGGGAATGTAAGGCTCTGCATCGCTTTCACCCTTCCATAAATCAAAGGTGACATTGAGGCTGCCGTAATTCATCTTTAAATCAGCCACGGAAACATGAATAATATGCTGCCAGATGGCACGATAGGGAGCATATCCATTTTGCAGCTTTAAGGTTGCTTCATGGGCTCTTTTACTGAATGATTCATCCTCTTTGGATTTTAAGCTGGCCGCCGGATAAATCTCTTCTAACTCTGTGATGGTAAAAGGGGCATCTTTTGGATATTCACCTTTAAATGATTCATCAAAGTAAGGAAGTTCCGGCTTTCTGTCTCTTAATTCTTCTATAATCAGACCCATCTGAAGACCCCAGTCACCCAGATGAACATCACCGATGATGTTATGTCCCAGAAAACGCCCCATACGCTTAATGCTTTCTCCAATAACAGCAGAACGCAGGTGACCTACATGAAGAGGCTTTGCCACATTGGCGCCACCGTAATCTACCACAATGGTCATAGGCTCATCTGTTTTTTCACAGCCGCACTGGTCCTCTCCTGCCATTTTGTTCATATATTCTGCCAGATAACCGGCATTGATCTTTAAGTTAATAAATCCAGGCATCACCGCTTCCACAGTTTCAAAAGCGTGACTTGTTAAAAGTTTTGACACCACTTCCGATGCGATATCAAACGGTTTCTTTTTATAAGCTTTGGCTGCCGCCATGGCTCCGTTGCACTGGTACTCGCAAAGATCCGGACGGTTGGATAAAGTCACCTTTGCATAAATTTCATCGTATCCGCTATCTGCAAAAGCTGTCTTCATCTCTGCCGTAATTAAATCAAGAATCTTCTTCATCGGTTTTATGATCTCCTTTTTCTATTCCAGAAATTTCTAAGCTAAATAACAATTATATTACAAGTACAAAAAAAAATCAAACCATTTAAGGCAGAAAGAAAAAAAGACCGGATATCCCGGCCCTTTTTAACTGATTAAACTCTGGACAGGTATTCACCTGTACGTGTATCAATCTTAATCTTATCACCCTGTTCAACAAATAAAGGTACGTAAACCACTGCACCGGTTTCTACGGTAGCTGGTTTGGTTGCTCCCTGAGCAGTATCACCCTTAAATCCTGGCTCTGTATCAGTAATAACCAGTTCCACAAATAACGGAGGCTCTACGGAATATACCTTACCATTGTAAGAGCATACCTTTACTGAATCATTCTCTTTCACAAACTTTAATGCATCTCCAATGACATCATTGCTTAATGCAACCTGCTCATAGCTGCTGGTATCCATAAAGTTATGAAGATCTCCATCGGCATACAGATACTGCATGTCTACTCTGTCGATTCTTGCCTGGGGAAACTTCTCTGTCGGGCGGAATGTGCGCTCTACAACGCCGCCGTTTACCACATCTTTAATCTTAGTTCTTACGAAAGCAGCACCTTTACCAGGTTTCACGTGCTGAAACTCCATAATCTGATATACAGTACCATCGATCTCCAATGTGATACCGTTTCTAAAATCACCCGCTGATATCATAAATGATATTCCTCCTTGAATTCTCTTCTTAACCTTTTATATTCTATACTAAAATAAATTCATTTTCAACCGTTTTTTGCAAATATCTCCTTTTTTCTTAGCGATATAATCAATTGTAACTAAAAAAAGAGATCTGCATGTCCAGGAGAACAATTTTCTCATCAGGTATTATAACCGGAAAAGATTAAATCTACCCGTCGTTCCACTCAGCTGCTTTTTAAATGTTTCTTTTTTTATCTTTACGGTAAAAATGCAGAACAACGAATTCCAGCATCCTTTTAAGTCTGATCTGAATCTCTTCTTTTGGATGGATCCGGCTGACCAGAATGCTGTAGATCCCTGCCCTCTTTGCTCCAAACACATCGGTAAAAAGCTGGTCTCCTACAAAAATTGTATTGGAAGAATTGGTACCCATAAGCTTCATGGCCCGCTGATACCCTTCCACTCCAGGTTTTCTTCCTTTGAAAATATAATTAAGACTGCCTGTATCCTTAGCGAAAGCAGATACTCTCGGTTCTTTGTTGTTGGATAAAAGACAGGTTTCCATTCCCAGATCATGAAGCCTTAAAAACATCTTCTTTGCCCGGTTGTCCGCCGGCGCCCCATGGGGAACAAGGGTATTGTCAATATCAAAAATAATACCCCTGATTCCTTTTTTATAGAAATCCTCAAAGGGTATTTCATACGTGGAATTTACGTCTTCATCTGGATAAAATTTCTGAAACATGGCTCTCCTATTTCTTTAATAATTTTCCTATTTCTTCCATAAAGGTATTCACATCTTTAAACTCTCTGTAAACAGAGGCAAATCTAACATATGCCACCTCATCCACTTCCTGAAGCTTTTTCATAACCAGCTCTCCGATGACGGTGCTTTCTACTTCTTTTTCCTCCCTGTTAAATACCTGGGTTTCTATCTCATCTACCATGGCAGCAATCTGCTGGGAAGAAACCGGTCTTTTGTGGCAGGAGTGAAGAATTCCTGATTCTATCTTGGATCGGTCATAAACCTCTCTGGAATTATCTTTTTTTATAACCATAAGCGGCATGGTTTCCAGCTTTTCATAAGTGGTAAACCTTTTCCCGCACTTTTCACATTGTCTGCGGCGTCTGATCGAACTGTTGTCGTCTGCCGGTCTGGAATCAATGACCTTTGTATCTGCCTCGTTGCAAAATGGACATTTCACGCCTCGGATCCTCCTGTCTTTCGGACTGTAACTTTTATTATGTATATCATAACTTACAATCCTTAGATTCGCAAGCCCATCTTCCATTAAATACCGCATTTTTCCGTTGCTTTTTCCAAATCTACGTTAACCAGTATGATATCAGGACCTACCTGTCTGATATCACAAAATGGAATTACGTATTCTCGCTCCCGTACCAGAAAGCCGCAAAAGCATCCGGGACCTGGCACAATGATAGCCAGCAGACAGCCGGTTTCCATATCAAAATCCACGTCTCCTACAAAACCAAGACGTCTGCAGTCGCAGATATTAATCACTTCTTTTTGCTTCAGATCGCAAATGCGCATAAGACACACCTCCTATAGTGTATTCTATGCGCATGCAAATCCTGTGACACGGTTTCAAATCAAAATTCCTGTTTCTTAAGGGATTCATAAGAAGAATCGCAAAGATACACTTCAGGATCTAAAATCATCTTCGGCTTCAGTTCATTATAGTATTCCGTTAATGTTGCGTACATATACGGCAAAATCCAAAGATATGCGATTCCAAAAGAGCAATAGCCAAGGAGGATCAGTCCCATAAAGCTTAGATTAATATAGAAAAGACTGCCCTTGTGCCCTTTCATCATCTCTGCACTCTCTTTTAAACATCTGAAAATCCCTTTATCCGGCGCTTCCACAAATATAAATGCAGCCTGGGCCAAATACAAAGATGTGATCGTAACTCCGATTAAAAGCAGCAGATAGGTAATAATCAGGAGAACGATCATAACCGGTATATAATTTGTAATTTCGGCCACCACCAGTACTACATAATAAGGAATGGACCAAACCATCGCAATCAGGAATAAGATCAGATTCAGACCAATAAATTTATGGGGCTTGTTTTTAAAACCATAAAGCAGATCTGAAATATGTGCCGGTTTATTCTCACTGATATTTAAATAGATCTTTAAGGTTCCAGGTGTAAACAGAGACGTAAGAACAACCATAAGTATCATGGATACCACTACAATTGCTATGATGATAATATATTCCGCCATATTGCCTCTCAATCCGTATATACTGCCAGATCCCAGAATTCCGGCGATCAGGCCTGCAAAAAACATGATTACTAAAACGATTGATACGATAGCGTTTATAATTAACTGAACGCCGACGCAGAGTCCGTAATTGCCCTGCAATTTCTGCTTTGCACGTTTTTTCAATTCTCTTGATGAAATTTTCACTAAAATGCACCTCCTGCAGCAAGTTCCTCCATCAGTCCCGATCCTACAAACAGAATAAACACAATTGCAGTAAATACCAGACCAATGATAGACGTAATCAGTCCTGCCACTGCATTTCCTTCAAAACGATCCTGGGTCTTGGAAAGCAGGGCGAATACAATTCCCAGACTTCCAAAGATAAGGCCTCCGAAACAACAGCAGGATGTGACTATTCCGATAATTCCCATTATCAGTGAGGCAAGTGCCATATTATTCTGTTTACTCCTCAGCGGCAGTTGGTATGTAGAAAGATCATCCAAATTCATTTGATTATCCTGATCCATGAATTATCATCTCCTTTTTTTCATAATAAAGGCATTATACATTATTTTCCATTGTATGTAAAATGAAGTTTTTCTTTCAATTTGCACAATTAAAAAATGCAGCAGGTCTTTTAATCCCTGCTGCACAATGGTTTTTAACCCTATTTACTTATTAGAAGGAAGGAACAACCGCTCCGTTGTAAGTATCTTCAATAAACTTTTTCACTGTATCGCTGGTTAATGCTTCAACGAGAGCTTTTGTCTTTTCGTTTGTTTCATCTCCCTTACGGACTGCAACGATATTGCTGTAACGGGTTGCTGCTGCTGAGGAAGCATCTTCCACTGCAAGTGCATCAGAAACTTTTAATCCGGCATCAATTGCATAGTTTCCGTTAATAACGGCAATGTCTACATCGCCAAGAGAACGGGGAAGCTGGGCAGCCTCTACCTCAACGATTTTAAAGTTCTTATCATTTTTTACAATGTCATTCTTGGTTGCTTCCAGACCAACACCCTCTTTTAACTGGATAAGTCCTTTGTCAGCCAGAAGATTTAATGCTCTTGCTTCATTGGATACATCATTTGGTACAGCGATCTGTGCTCCATCTGCAAGACTATCCAGAGATTTGCTCTTTCCTGCATAGATTCCGTATGGCTCATAATGAATGGAGCCTGCGCTGACTAAGTCGGTTCCTTTTTCCTGATTAAACTGATCTAAATATGGCTGATGCTGGAAGTAGTTGGCGTCTAAGTCGCCGGAGTCAAGCGCTACGTTTGGCTGAACGTAATCAGTATACTCCTTCACTACCAGCTCATATCCTTTTTCCTTTAAAATATCTTTTGCAGCATTTAAAATCTCTGCATGAGGAGCCGGTGTTGCTCCTACCACAATTTTCTCCAGCTTGCCGGAAGCCTCTGTCTTACTCTCTGTTTCTGCCTTTGTCTCAGCTGCAGTGGTTTCCGTTTTGGACTCTGCTGCTGCAGTGGTAGCCGGTGCTTCTTTGCTTCCTGCGCAGCCGGTCAGTGCTCCTGCCAAAAGCAGGGTTGCGGTTAAAGCATAAAAAGATTTTTTCATAATGTTTTCCTCCTGAAAATTTATTTAATAACGCCAGTGGCAGTTACTATTTAATTCGCTTGTCACTCATTCTGGAAAGCTTCATGCCTGCCTCCTGAATTACCTGGACAATAATAACAAGAATGGCAACTGTAATAAACATCATCACAGTCTGATACCGGTAATAACCATATTTTATGGCGATATCACCCAGACCGCCTCCGCCTACAAAACCAGACATTGCGGAGTAAGCAAGGATGGTGGTAACGGATAAAGCCGCTCCCACTAAAAGGGAAGGTTTGGCTTCCGGTAAAAGCACTTTTAAGATAATCTGCATAGCGGAAGCTCCCATGGATTTCGCCGCTTCAATCACTCCGGCGTCCACTTCCTTAAAGGAAGATTCCACCACTCTGGCAACATAAGGTGCAGATGCAATTACCAGAGGAGGGATTACTGCTTTTGCTCCCAGCGTCGTTCCAGCTATAATCTTGGTAATGGGCATTACCATAATCAGCAGAATGATAAAAGGTACGGATCGTAGCAGGTTGATGATCAGTCCCAGAATTCTCTGAAGCCAGGGTACCGGATAGATTCCGTCTTTATCCATAACAATCAGAATGATTCCTAAGGGTATTCCGATCAGATAAGCGAAAAAGGATGATGTGAAAGTCATGAACAGGGTTTCCCAAACACCTAATTTCAGCATCGCTATGGTTGCAGCATCAAAGGTCATAATCCTTCACCTCCTCAAAATTAATTTTTGCTGTTTTTAAATAATTTAAAACACGGTTCTGGTCAATTTCTTCTTCCGGAAGCTGAATCACCATCTGACCCATGGCGGTTCCACCGATATCACGGGTTTCCGCATGCATAATGTTCACCGGTACTTTACAGGCAAGTATCATATTGGAAAGAACCGGTTCAAAGGAAGAACGTCCGTCAAAGGATATGCGGATTCTTCTGTTGCTGCCAAACCGTATGGCCTGTTCTGCCGCATCTCCCAGAATCAGCTGTCTTCCGATCTTGGATTTGGGTTCGGAAAAGATGTCAGCGACGCAGCCAACTTCCGCAATGTGGCTCTGGTCAATGATGGCAACTCTGTCGCAGATCGCTTCTATCACCGACATTTCATGGGTGATCACTACAACGGTAACTCCCATATTTTTATTGATTTCTTTTAAAAGACCCAGTATGGATTTCGTTGTGTTGGGGTCCAGGGCACTGGTGGCTTCGTCACAAAGAAGAATCTTAGGATTTGTGGCAAGGGCTCTTGCGATGGCCACTCTTTGCTTCTGACCTCCGGAAAGCTGGGAAGGATAAGCTTTTGCCCGTTCCTTTAAATCAACCAGCTCCAACAGTTCCATGGATCTTTTTATTGCTTCCTTTTTGGGTACATTGGCTATTTCAAGGGGGAAGCATACATTCTGCAGTACATTCCTTTGTGCAAGTAAATTAAACTGCTGAAAAATCATGCCCATGGATTGCCTTGCCCGTCTCTGCTTTCTGGGGCTCATGGCTGCCAGACTCTGATTTTCAAATAACACATCACCGGATGTGGGGACCTCTAAATAGTTGATACAACGGACAAGGGTACTTTTACCTGCGCCGCTTAAACCAATAATTCCAAATATCTCTCCTCGTTCAATGGAGAGATTAATATCGTCCAATGCTTTAATGGGACCGTTTGAGGTAAAAAATTCTTTTCCCAGCCCAACCAGCTGAATAATAGGTTCTTCTGACTGCATGTGTCATTTCCTTTCTTTTTATGTACAAAAAGGCCGCAAGCCATGCACAGACCTGCGACCTGAAACTTCCGCATATGCGGCTTCCAGAGAACTCCTATCACAATCTATACAAATGAATTCCATTATCGGTTTTTTACGCACTCAGAGAAACAACACATCATCATACACATGCCGTTCATCTGATCCATATTCATCTGCATAGCTCTTAACCGTCTCATGGCAGCCGCTCCTTTCCCTAAATCCTACAGAGATAGTAGGTATATCTTTATGAGGCGTATTTTACGCTCTCTTATCTCATTTGTCAATAGTTTTTTTTTGATATACGGAACTATTATTTATGAGCAGAGATCTACAATTACCTGTGCAAAGATCTTTGCGCTCACCAGCAGTTCGTCTATGACAGCAAACTCATCAGCTCCATGCATACGGTTATCTGTTCCAGGCAAAGAGGCTCCAAAGGCAACACCGTTATTCAACTCATGAACATAGGTTCCACCTCCCATGGAAATGCACTCTCCCTTTAAACCGGTATAGGATTCATAGGCATTTAAGAGGGTCTTTACGAAATCTGAATTTCCGTCTACGTGGTGAGGCGGGCGCATGGAATCATTATGCAGGGTAAATCCCTTTTCTTCCATATTCTTTTTTACTACATCAAGGACATTTTCCTTTGTAGCACAGATCGGACAGCGGCTGTCAAAGGTTCCGGAAAGGCCGGACTGTGTCACTTCCAAAAGGCTGAATGCCAGAGTTAATCCACCTGAAAGTTCATCACTCATGGCGATGCCAAGGGCTCTCCCTTCTGTGTCACCGTGAGGAATCAGCTCAAGAAGGCGTTCAAGCATGGTGATCTGAGGACATTTTGCAAATGGAAGCCTTGTTAAATAAACCAAAAGACCGGTTAATGCATTATTGCCCTCTTTTGGTGTGGAGGCATGGGCACTTTCTCCCACAGCGGTAATATGAGCCGCTTCGCCCTCGAAAGCCAGTTCAAAACAAACACCGGTCTCCTGCTCACATTCTGCTGCAATACTGGTTAATACCTCTTTGTCGAAACCGATAACGGAAGCACTGGCCTTGCCCGGTACAACATTTACCTTAACACCTGCTTTAATACTTACAAGCTTTGGAAGTGCAGCCGACGGCTCCCAGTCAGCTGTAAAATGACCGTTTAATCCGCCTTTTTCCGTGTTTACAACCGGGAATGCCCCATCTGGTGAAAACGTCATGGGTGCTTCCTTTTCGATGGAATAATAATGGGCAATATCGGAACTGCCGCATTCTTCATCTGTACCAAGGATCAGGCGTACATTCTTCTTTAACGGAATATTTAATTCCTTCACTGCACGCATGGCATAAAGAGCTGCCATAGCAGGCCCTTTATCATCGGAGGTTCCTCTTCCAAATAATTTATCCCCTTTCACAACTGGTTCAAAGGGCTCTGTCTCTTTCCAGCCTTCTCCTGCCGGCACCACATCCAGATGAGCCAGAATATCAAGCTGGTGTTCCTTATCATTTAAATCGGCTGTTCCCACATAGTTATCATAATTGGTGATGGTAAAACCATAAGAGTCTGCGATATCAAGTGCTTCCTCCAGCGCCTGAAATGCTCCGGGACCATAAGGCATCCCTTCTTTGTAAGGCATCTTCTCACTGTTGATTCTGCAGAGCCTGCAGATATCTTCAATCATTTCCTCCTTATGAGAATCAATGTACTGGCCAATCTCTTTCTTATACATAAATCCGCACCCCTTTCTGCTTTACTGTCCTTTTATTTCATCATGGCAGCCAGTGTCTCGTTCACTACCTTGCCATCTGCTTTTCCTTTAACTTTAGGCATCAGAACTTTCATGATCTTTCCTTTGTCCGCAGCAGTGGGTGTTTCAATTCCAAGTTCCGTAAGCACACCGCTTATGATCTCCTTAATCTGATCCACTCCCATATCCTCCGGAGCGAACTCTTTGTATACTGCTATTCTGAAAGTAGCCTCTTCTTTTATGTCAGTACGGTCTGCCGGAGCCTGCTCAAATGTCTCCTGAGTCTGTCTCAGTTCCTTTTTCACAACTGCATCTGCTTCTTCATCCGTAATGGGCGTATGATCTTTCTTATCAATCTCAAAATTCTTAAGAGCGGAAAGAAGCATGGATAACGCATCTTTTCTCTGCTTATCCTTTGCCTTCATCGCTTCTACCATCGCCTGTCTTACTTCATCAATTCTACTCATTGTCTGCTGCCTCCTTGTTTTTATACATGACCAGATTCTGCTGATTTAATTAGTTGTGCCCGAATTCTGAAAGCTTGAGATCCGGATTACGGTCCAGAACCATTCCGACACTCCAGCTGTTTACAAATAGCAGAAGCGGGTTATCTTTTAAGTCCTTAATACGTTTCATATCGGATGTTCCCTGAATTTTTGCCACATCAATCTCTGTGCTGTTTACTATCCACCGGATATGCTCATATGGCAGCTTTTCAAGTTTCACTTCCACGTTGTATTCATTCTCCAGACGATAGGTCAGAACTTCAAACTGCAGTTCTCCCACCACGCCTACAATGATTTCTTCCATTCCGGTATTAAATTCCTGGAATATCTGGATCGCACCTTCCTGGGCGATCTGATTCACACCCTTAATAAACTGCTTGCGCTTCATGGTATCAATCTGGCGCACTCTGGCAAAATGCTCCGGTGCAAATGTAGGGATTCCTTCGAATTCAAATTTTTCGCTGGATTTACAGAGGGTATCTCCAATGGAAAAAATACCGGGATCAAATACTCCGATAATGTCTCCGCCATATGCCTCTTCTACAATCTTTCTGTCCTGGGCCATCATCTGCTGGGGCTGGGATAACCGCAGTTTTTTTCCTCCCTGAACATGATTTACTTCCATTCCGGCATCAAACTTACCGGAAACGATTCTCATGAAAGCAATCCTGTCTCTGTGGGCCTTATTCATATTTGCCTGGATCTTAAAGACAAACGCAGAAAAATCCTCATCAAAAGGATCAACCACACCTGTAGTGGTCAGTCTTGGAAGAGGTGAGGTGGTCATCTGAAGAAAATGCTGCAAAAATGTTTCAACACCGAAATTGGTCAGCGCAGAGCCGAAAAAAACGGGAGATAAATCTCCTCTGCCTACCCGTTCCATATCCAGTTCATCACTGGCACCGTCAAGAAGTTCAATCTCATCCATCAGCTGTCTGTGGAAGGATTCCCCGATCAGGCCATCCACCTTGTCATCTCCCAACTGAACTTCGGTGGATTCTACTTCCTTTTGTCCATTCATGGCTGCCTTAAAAGTGGTAATTGTACCCTTAAACCGGTCATAAACACCTTTAAACTCTCTGCCGCAGCCGATGGGCCAGTTCACCGGGCAGGTTCTGATACCAAGAACGGACTCAATCTCGTCCATCAGCTCAAAGGGATCTCTTGCCTCCCGGTCCATCTTATTTATAAAGGTAAAAATCGGTATATGTCTCATCACACAAACTTTAAAAAGCTTAATGGTCTGTGCTTCCACACCCTTGGAGCCATCAATAACCATGACTGCAGAATCTGCCGCCATCAAAGTACGGTACGTATCCTCAGAGAAATCCTGGTGTCCGGGGGTGTCCAAAATGTTAATACAAAATCCGTCGTAATTAAACTGTAGCACGGAGGAGGTTACGGAAATACCTCTTTCCTTTTCGATCTCCATCCAGTCGGAAACCGCATGTCTTGATGATTTTCTTCCTTTTACAGAGCCTGCTAAATTAATGGCTCCTCCATATAGAAGAAACTTCTCTGTCAGCGTGGTCTTTCCCGCATCTGGATGGGAAATGATGGCAAATGTTCTTCTTTTCTTTATTTCTTCTGCAATATTCACAAAAATAATTCCTCCAATTATACGTCTGGGTCTCGTCTATTGTAGTATGATTCCAACCATAAGTCAAGATTCTCTCTGGCAGTTGGAATACGGAATTTTTCCTTTTTTGCCTAAAAAATCTCAGATAAGAGGCGGTGTGCTACTTCTTCTTTTGTCATCTTTTGGAGAGCTATCTCTCTGTCCTTTGTAATAATGGTAACTACGTTGGTGTCAGTTCCGAATCCGGCGCCTTCCACCTTTAGATTGTTGGCTACGATCATATCAATTTTTTTCCGGTTTAATTTTTCCCTGGAATTTTCCAGCATATTCTCTGTTTCCATGGAAAATCCGCAGAGAAACTGGCCCTTCGTTTTATGTTCTCCAAGCCATTTTAGAATATCTTCCGTCCGTTCCAGAGAAAGAGTTAAATCTCCGTCTTTTTTCTTAGTCTTTTCTGTATTTACCTCTTTGGGCCGGTAATCCGCAACTGCTGCCGCCTTGATTACCGCATCCTGTTCCCTGGCTTCTTTTGTGACAGCCTCAAACATATCTGCAGCGCTTTCTACCTCTATGACTTTTACAAATGAAGGCTTTTTAATCTCCGTTTTTCCAGTTACCAGTGTGACGCTGGCTCCTCTTAGAGCTGCTGCTTTGGCGATTGCATATCCCATCTTACCAGTGGAAAAATTAGTGAGATACCGCACCGGATCCAGTGCTTCTCTTGTTGGTCCTGCCGTAACAAGAATCCGCTTTCCCTCCAGATCCTTTTCATAGGCTGCTTCCTTTTCAATGTATTCAAAAAGTGTCTCCGGTTCCGGCATCTTGCCTGCCCCAACATCCCCGCATGCCAGATAACCCACTGCAGGAGTAATCACTTCCATGCCGTAGGACTGGCAGATTCTTATATTATCCTGTACTATGGGATTTTCATACATGTTTGTATTCATGGCAGGGGCAATGATCTTCTTACACTTACATGCTAAAACCGTTGTGGAAAGCATATCATCTGCCATACCATGGGCAAGCTTAGCAATCACGTTGGCACTGGCCGGAGCAATCATCACCACATCCGCTAACTTGGCGATGGAAACATGTTCAACCTGAAACTGAAAATTGCGGTCAAAGGTATCCACCAGGCATTTATTGCCGGTCAGTGATTCAAACGTAATTGGATTTATAAAATTAGTGGCATTCTCCGTCATGATTACATGGACATTACAGCCTTGTTTCACCAGCATGCTGGCTAGCCCGGCCGTTTTATAAGCAGCGATACTTCCTGTAACACCCAGAATTATATTTTTTCCTTTCAGCATAATCGCCTCCCGTTGTTTTTCCTCTAAAAATATGATACTCTACAGTATAACACAAGAAAAAAAAGTTGGAAAGGAGTTCTCTCCATGATTTTAGCCATCGATATCGGAAACAGTAACATTGTCATAGGAGGCATAGACAGCAGCAAAACATATTTTGTTGAACGGGTCAACACCAATCACAGAAAGACAGAACTGGAATATGCCGTAAATATAAAGGATATTATGGATCTTAACGGTTTTACAATTTCTTCCATTGAAGGATCCATTGTCTCTTCCGTAGTTCCTCCCCTCACAGAGGTCATTCTTTCTGCAGTCAGAAAGCTGACAGGCAGCACGCCTCTTCTAGTTGGATCAGGAATGAAGACCGGTTTAAATATCAAAATGGATAATCCCAAGTCGGTAGGAAGTGACTTAATTGTAGATGCAGTTGCTGCTTTAAAGGATTTTACACCTCCCATTATCGTCATTGATATGGGAACTGCCACTACCGTATCCGTCATCGATCAACAAGGGAATTTTACCGGCGGGATCATATTCCCCGGACTTCGGGTTTCTCTTGATTCCTTAAGCAGCCGGGCCGCCCAGCTTCCTTATATCGGTTTGGATAAGCCCGGAAAAATTATAGGAAAAAACACCATCGACAGCATGAAAAACGGCATTCTGTATGGCAACGCAGCCATGATTGACGGTATTATAGACCGTATGCAGGAAGAAATCCATATGGAAGCCAGTCTTGTGGCGACTGGCGGACTGGCTTCTTCTGTTATCTCTCTCTGCCGCCATAAAATCCACTACGACGATGCTCTGCTGTTAAAAGGTCTGCAGATTTTATACGAAAAAAACAGGTAAAACATAACCGCCCAAAAACTGGAAATAAATTTTGATTCGGCAATCGTATAAAAGCCCTCGAATAAGTACATCATTTCTATGTAAGAGATTAAAATGATGCGGAGGGAAAGATATGTCTGGATACAAAGTAGAGATTTGCGGCGTCAATACTTCCAAACTGCCTCTTCTGAGCAACGAAGAGAAGGAAGTTCTTTTCAAGCGGATACTTAACGGAGATAAAAAAGCCAGAGAAGATTACATCAGGGGAAACTTAAGACTGGTTCTCAGTGTAATACAGCGCTTTTCCGGCAGCAGTGAAAATGTGGACGATTTGTTTCAAATCGGCTGCATCGGTCTGATCAAGGCCATAGATAATTTTGATATCACTCAGAATGTAAGGTTTTCCACATATGCAGTGCCTATGATTCTGGGTGAGGTGCGGCGTTATCTTCGGGATAATAACTCCATCCGTGTCAGCCGTTCCCTGCGTGATACTGCTTATAAAGCAATCTACGCCAAAGAAAACCTGATGAAAAAGAACTTAAAAGAACCCACACTTATGGAAATTGCAGATGAAATCGGGGTCAGTAAGGAAGATATTACCTATGCGCTTGATGCAATTCAAAGTCCGGTAAGTTTATATGAACCGGTTTACTCGGATGGGGGAGATCCTCTGTTTGTCATGGATCAGATCAGTGACAAGAAAAACCTGGAGGAAAACTGGGTAGAGGACATCTCTTTAAACGAGGCCATGAGAAGACTTCCAGAGCGGGAACGGCATATTATTGATATGCGTTTCTTTGAAGGCAAGACCCAGACGGAAGTTGCGGAAGAGATCCATATCAGTCAGGCTCAGGTCAGCCGGCTGGAAAAAAACGCTCTTAAAACTATGAAGAATTATCTTTCATAAAGCTTTATGTGTAACTCACATGGCATAAGCCCACCTTTTTAAAAGGCAGGCTTAGCTTACATAGTTAAAATTCTGCAGTAAAAGTTTCATTTTAACCACATTTATTCAAATCGCACAATTTCTTTTTTCAGCCGCTTCATGATTTTTTTCTCAAGTCTTGATATGTAAGATTGGGAAATGCCAAGTAAATCTGCCACTTCCTTCTGGGTCATCTCTTCCCCGTCCTCATCAGAAAGACCAAACCGCAGTTCCACAATTTTGCGCTCTCTGGGGCTTAAACGGCTGATTGCTGAGTTAAGAAGGTTTCTTTCCACCTCTGTTTCCAAATCTTTATATATTACATCCTCATCTGTGCCAAGAATATCGGACAAAAGGAGCTCATTTCCATCCCAATCCACATTCAAAGGCTCATCAATGGATACTTCCATCTTTGTCTTATTATTTCTTCTCAAATACATGAGTATTTCGTTTTCAATACAGCGGGAAGCATAAGTAGCCAGTTTTATATTTTTAGTAGGGTTAAAGGTATTAATTGCTTTAATCAATCCGATGGTACCGATGGAAATTAAATCTTCCACACCAACACTTGTATTATCAAATTTTTTAGCTATATATACCACCAGGCGGAGATTGTGTTCAATCAATTCTGATTTCGCTTTCTGATCGTCGTCTCCTCCGAGAAGTGCAATAATCTGGGCTTCTCTCTCATTATCCAGGGGTGCTGGCAGGATATCCGCACCTCCAATGTAATGGATCTCCCCCTGAGACGGCATCATCAATGTTCTGAATGTAGGAATAGCTTTAAACTGAAAACGATTTGGTACAGACACTTTTATAATCATATCGACACTCTCTCCTTTACATCAAACAATCACTCATCGTGCAGCAGCATCTGATATTCTCCGCTTGAGGACAGGGCCTTTTTGCAGATTGCAATCAGAGGCTTTTCAATTATTCTCACATCATCTCCCTGACGTACCTCCATCTCGTCTAAAAAAATACCGGGCATGACTCCGTTTGATTTTCCAACGCTTCCAAATGGAATATAGACCACTTCTGAAACGCTTTCACAGAGTTCCCGGACGGCTTCGTAGGTCACAACATGGGCTGGGCGGCGGCTTACCGGCTCAAAAAGGCGGTTTCCTGTATCAAGAAGAGCAGTCACCTTCTTTTCCTTTCCTCTGTAATGCATGGTGACTTCATAAAAATTACTCTTTGCTTTCCACAGTCCCGGCAGCCATCGAAGCATGACCCGGATTCCAAAATAGGACCCGGCTCCCAAAAAAATCAACTGGTAAAAAGGTATGGCTTTGCCTGTATTTCCTCTAAGAATCTGTTCTATATAATAGCCAGCCATCGTATGCTGATATAGGAACTCCATAATTCCTCCTACAGCCACAGCAGCCAGATAAAGGGCTATTAATCCTTTTCCGATATCTTTGGGTCTCTTTAAGTCGAAAGCCGTCATTACCATCAGGGTACTGACTCCCAGATAAGTAATTGCCATCTCAAGCAAAACAGGCAAATATGGAAAAGCAGCGGCAAACACGGCCCACGCTGCTCCTAAAACTGCCCCCAGAATCAGCCTCCATCGGATCAGACGGTACTTCATTGCACGTCTTACGATAGACAATACCAGAAAATCCATGGTAAAATTAATAAAGAACAATACATCTATGTACAGGTTAAGTTCCGTTGCTGCGTTCACCTCCCGCCCTGTAGGAACATTATAGCCAGTAATCCATTCAGAATTTGTCAAAACCACGGAAAAAATTCCACTTTTTCATCGTCTTTTTCCAACCCCCTGTGTCACTTCCCGACAGTATTTTACAGTCCCAATCTGATATTTTTGTCTTACCCTCACTTATTTGGAAATGAACGGCAGGGCTGAGAATGATTCTAAACCAATTCCGGACAGCAAAAAAACAGCCGGACACGATTGAGTTTCGTGTTCGACTGTTTTTTCATACAAGATTAAATTGTCGATTTTTTAAAATGTATCAAGAGAGCTGGGAAAGACGTTCCCTGACCTGTTCCATCATCTGAGCATATTTCTCAAGTTTCGCTTTTTCTTCTTGGATTTTGGCCTCAGGCGCCTTGCTTACGAATTTTTCGTTGCTTAACATAGTACGCACACGGGTCAGCTCTTTTTCCAGACGTTCCTCTTCCTTTTTCAGACGATCAATTTCTTTTTCAATATCAACCAGTTCTGCAAATGGCATATAAATGACAGCCTGATGAATCACTGCGGAAACCGCATCCTCGCCGATCCCAGACTTATCCTTTTGAATGAACACCTCGCCTGCATAACCAAGGGTTGCAAAGAATACTTTGCTGTGTTCAAAGATATCAAGTATTTCCTGGTTTTCCGAAACCACATATACCTTTGCTTTTTTGCTGGGAGGAACATTCATGGAGGTTCTTACATTTCTGATTCCTCTTACTGCTTCCTTAATGGTTTCTACCGCCAGTTCTTCCGCTTCAAATGCATACTCTTCCCTGTATTCCGGCCAGTTTGAGATCATGATTGACTCTTCTTCCTCCTGAAGATTACAGAAAATCTCCTCCGTTAGAAACGGCATGTAAGGGTGAAGAAGTTTTAAGGAATTAATTAAAACAGTTTTTAAGGTCCATACAGCAGCATTCTTTGTAGTATCTTCTTCATTCCACAGCCTTGGCTTTACCATCTCAATATACCAGTCACAGAATTCTTCCCAGATAAAATCATAAACTTTGGAAAGAGCAATTCCAAGCTCGTATTTATCCAGATTCTCTGTCACATCTCTGGCAAGGCTATTGGCTTTTGACAAGATCCATTTATCCGCCATGGTAAGTTCAGAAAGTTCTGCCTTTGCATCAGGAGCCTTTTCAATATTCATCATGATAAACCGGGATGCATTCCAAACTTTATTGGCAAAGTTTCTGCTTGCCTCTACCCGCTCCCAGTAAAAACGCATATCATTTCCAGGAGCGTTTCCAGTAATCAGTGTCATTCTAAGAGCGTCTGCGCCGTATTTATCGATAACCTCCAGAGGATCAATCCCATTTCCCAGGGATTTACTCATTTTTCTTCCCTCTGAATCTCTTACCAGTCCATGAATCAGCACGGTGTGGAACGGAAGCTCCCCAGTCTGCTCAATTCCGGAGAATACCATACGGATTACCCAGAAGAAAATAATATCATAGCCGGTTACAAGAACGCTGGTAGGATAAAAATATTTTAAATCCTCTGTATTGTCGGGCCAGCCAAGGGTTGAGAATGGCCAGAGTGCTGAAGAAAACCAGGTATCAAGGGTATCTTCATCCTGCGTAAAGTGAGTGCCTCCGCACTTTGGACATACATCAGGTGAATCCTTGGATACAATAATCTCATGGCACTCATCACAATAATATGCCGGTATTCTGTGACCCCACCAAAGCTGTCTGGAGATACACCAGTCCCGGATATTCTCCAGCCAGTGAAGGTAGATCTTATCAAAACGTTCCGGAACGAATTTCAGCTTGCCGGTTTTCAATGCCTCGATTGCTGGTTTCGCCATCTCCTCCATCTTCACAAACCACTGCTGTTTTACCATTGGCTCTACTGTAGTCTTACAGCGGTCATGGGTACCAACTGCATGGGCATGGGGAACTACCTTAACCAAAAGTCCCAGTTCCTCCAAGTCTTTTACAATTGCCTTTCTGGCTTCATAACGTTCCATACCGTTATACTTGCTTCCTGCAAGAGATATGGTAGCATCATCATTCATAATTGTCAGCTCAGGCAACTGATGTCTTCTTCCCACTTCAAAGTCATTGGGGTCATGAGCCGGAGTAATCTTAACGCATCCGGTACCAAATTCTTTGTCAACATAGGAATCAGCAATAACTGGGATCTCTCTTCCGGTCAGTGGAAGTGTTAACATCTTACCGATGATATCCTGATAGCGTTCATCATCCGGATTGACTGCAACTGCCGTATCGCCTAAGAGAGTTTCCGGTCTTGTAGTTGCAATTTCCACAAATCTGCCTTCTTCGCCGGCGATGGGGTAGTTTATATGCCAGAAAAAGCCATTCTGATCTTCATGCTCTACCTCTGCATCAGAAATAGAAGTCTGGCATACGGGACACCAGTTTACAATCCTGGAACCCTTATAGATATAACCTTTTTTATATAACCGGATGAAAACTTCCTGTACTGCCTCGGAACATCCCTCATCCATGGTAAAGCGTTCTCTGTCCCAGTCAGCAGAAGATCCCATCTTGTGAAGCTGGTTAATGATCCTGCTTCCGTAATCTTTTCTCCAGTCCCAGCATTTTTCCAAAAAGCCATCCCGTCCCAAATCTGCTTTCTCAATTCCCTGGGCCCGTAAGCTTTCAATTACTTTTACTTCTGTTGCAATGGCAGCATGGTCCGTTCCCGGCTGCCATAAGGCCTCAAATCCCTGCATCCTCTTATAGCGGATGAGAATATCCTGCATGGTATTATCAAGAGCATGTCCCATATGAAGATGACCGGTAATATTGGGTGGGGGCATTACAATGGTAAATGGTTTCTTATCCTTATTTGGTTTGGCATGGAAATACTTTTTGTCCAGCCACTTCTGATAAAGTTTGCCTTCAATCCCTGACGGATCATAGGTTTTTTCCAACTCTTTCATAATTTACTCCTTTTGTCAGCTCGTTATTTGGGAAAACAAAAAGCCCTCTGCATCCGAAGACACAAAGGGCGTATAAACGCGGTACCACCTTTATTATGGCAGATTCTGCCATATCTTTACGGCCTTTAACGGGGCCATGCGTGAAAGCTTACTGTATATTAAAACTTCAGCTTTCCGGTTCCGAAGCTACCTTCCGCAAACACTACCTTAACCGTCTTTCAGCCAGTGAACGGTTTTCTCTTTCAGGGTTATGAGCGTACTCCTCTTCTTCAATACCTTTTCCTGTTATCTAGTATATGATAGAAGCTTTTTGCCGTTTTGTCAAGACATAATATTACGGTATTCCTTCTTCCACTTGGAAACCAGTTCTCCTGCTCCCTGGAAACGCTTGATAGGATCTTTCTGGAATAAGTTTTCCAGTTCAAGCAGGCTTTTTGCCTTCCCTGCGTTTTCGTTTGCCACCCCTCGTTCTTCTTTGCATACTTCCTTTAATTCTTCCGTTATCAAAGACATAAAACGTTCTCCCGGCGTTACAGATGGGTTCCACTGGCTTAAGTGGCAGATCTTTTTTAATACTTCCTCATTGTTAACCAGGTCATATGATTTTTCATAGGCTCTGCATGCTTTATCCATCAGAAACAGCCGGGCATAGGCAGCCCCTAAGTTGTTATAAACTTTTGCGGTAAAACTGTCACTGCCCCGTTCCGCTCTTGCCATATCAAGAATTCTTATATAGATAGAAACCGCCTTGCCGTATTGATTCTTCTGAAAAAGGAAATCCGCCTTTTGCTTTAGCAGTTCAGACTGGGGCAGTCTGCGAAATGCAGCCAGCTGCTGACGAAACCGTCCCACTTCCACCGCGCTGTAATAATCACATTCGTGAAGAATCATCGCCAGAAGCTCATCTTCCTCTTCTCCGCTCTTCTGCCATTTTTCCAGCTTTGCTGCAAAAAATGCCATATCCAGATCTTCCCTGATAAACTCCAGCAGGCTTTCATCCACAAAGCCATCCAGTACAAGCAGGGGATGATTATAAATCACATAACAAAGTTCCTGGGAAGAAAAAATACGCACTCCCAGATACTCAAAATAAAAAGGCCGTTTTACCGGTTCCTGCCGGCACAAAATCAGGCTCATATCATAACCTCCTGCCTGATTACCGTATCGGTAGCCGGAAACAGTTCTCCAAATCCCTTATCCTTTAATACCACCGCCATGGTTTTCTCATCCAAAAAGCCAAAACTGATTCCCAGTCTGGTTGTCCGGTCCGGGCGGTTGGGGAATCCCTCCAACGGTATCTTTACCAGCCTCTTTTGCTTGGGATCCATGGGCGTTACCATAAACTCCACATAATCCTGTTTATCTACGATTAAATCAACACTGCTTTTTGCCTCATACCAGTTGTCGCCTGCTGCCGCTACTACCAGCTGACTCTCCCGTTCCTTATGAAGTACACGTAAGGATACCGTAGAATGAAGATGGCCGTCACAGATACAGATAAACGGATAGGCGGTGTTATCCTGCAGATAATCCATACCTTTAAAAGCAGCTCCTCTGGCAAACAGCTCCGGCTCCATATAAACCTTTTTTCTGGAGCAGAGTACTTTCATGGAATCTTTTGCCCAGTCATGGCGTTCAAACCCTTTTCCTGTTAAAAATACAGAAGAAAAGAGTTTCTTTTGCAAAAGCCGGTCTGCACAGGAGCTTAAGATTTTATCTGCAAGCTTTCCGCCGGAAGGGGTATCTAATATATCCAGATTAAAGCTTTCTTCCAAAGCCTCATGCTCTGCAATCACCATCATTTTCCGAAGTCCTCTCTGGACCTTTAGTTCATGATAATGAAAGGAGTCTTCTGATAAATCAAATACACCCACCTGATTGCCCCAGACTTCTTTCTTCTGGCTCAGGACATAGTAAACAAAGCTTTCCGTATGGCTGATAATATGAACCTTCTCCCGCTCAATCCCAAGAGAGTCCGCACAATACATCAGCGCATCCATCAGTTTTGTATCCACTTTCTGCATGGTAATTACCAGCTCTTTAATCTCCTCACAGAAGAATTCTTCCATAGGGAGCTTTATTATTTTTTTCAAAAATAACTTTAATAAGTCAAGACCTTCATACTTTGTACCGCCAAGTGTTGCAGTACCGTCTTTTCTTACCATCTTTATCAGCTTGTCCACAATGATGCCTTCACCCACAAGAGTATAGGCGTATGCTTCTTCTCCTATGTACCAGGCTTCCTCATCCTTTTTCTTACAGATAACCGTAGGAATACTCCATGATTTTTCTCTGTCATGGCAGCATATCCGGGTATAGGCATCACACAGATCAAGCCCTATTATCAGTCCGTCCATTGACATCCCCTTATCTTACATCAGTGAAAATATTTCTTCTGCAGCAGCATTTTTCTTTAAATACTCCTGCATCCGTTTTTTAAGCCCGGTCTCGTCCTTCAAATTAAGAGACAGGCTCATTTCGTTTAAGCAGGCATATCTGCTGTCCGAATCTTCCGGTGTCACGCCTGCCTCGCAGCTGACGCTTCCCTCTTCCTTTAATACCCATTCCTCGTCAACCAGTTCTTTTATCCGGTATTCCATGATTTCGCCTTCAAACAGTATCTTCTGTTTTACGAAAACGCCCTGATACATACGGGTAATATCCTCACTGTGATATTCTTCCTCATCAGGAAGAATCCTGATCTCAAGTTCAATTTTAGAATCCCGCTCTGCACAGTGGGAAATCATGGCCTTATCCATGATATCCTCTGGCATGGCCATATATTTTGCCAGCTTTTTATAGTATGGAAATACCAGGCGTTCTTCCAGCAAAAGGGCTACCATGCTTTTTAACAATTCTTTCTGCTCTTCATCAATGGCCTGCAGCTGAGCATAATATCTGGTCAGAGCCAGTAGATAGATGGTTGGAAAACGGCCTTTCTGTGCCGCCGCCTGTATAATCCCTTCCAGATACGAAAATACCCATTCTTCCGGTTCTTTCTCATTCATAAAATAGTCGGTGCACTTTATGGTAAAATATGCCTTTACAATGCTCTCACCAGGCTCTTTTCTGCTTTGGTACAGATGAAAAACCTTATCCAGTCTTAGGGTGTCACCGCTGAACATCATCTGTGCGGACAGACGCTCTTCCAGGTCATAGGTCTCCACATGAAGGGAGACACTCTGCAGCAGAATCCGGTACATCTGGCTGCTGAGACCATTATAATGTTCACACAGGTAATCCAGAAGAACACTGTCGTTCTCTTCTTCTAAAAAAGCAGTATATGCCAGATGGAGTAAAAGCCCATCCTCACGGAAGAGATTCTTAAGAATCATCTCCGTGCAAAGCTTATGAAGCTGTTTGGAGCTGATCCCTTCCGCGCCGAAATCCCGTATCATTTTGTAAGCTTCTTCTATGTAATTGTTGCGGATCAGCGTATCACAGACTCCAGCCCGTTCCTGCCTGGTAAGTACCTTTTTATCAAGCTTTAATAAGTATCCGGCTCCCTCTCCCTGTTCTGGCGCAGTTTCTGACTGCCTTTGATAAAATTCAATGACTCTTGAAAGCAGCAGCTTCTGGTAAAACGGCCGCAGATTGGGATCTTCCAGTGTGCTTTCCAGAATCTGAACCTCTTTTGCATCTTTCGCTCCGTCAGCCAGTATCTGGTCACAAACACGAAGCCGGAGCATGGAATGCTCAGGATACAGTTCAAAGCATCGTTCTTCCAACTCGGTCCGTTCCATCACCGGATCCTTCTTATATGGAATGTTGGCATACCGGTTTCCATAGGCATCCTGGAAAAGCAGAATGCTGTGTTCGGAAAACAGAGGTACATAGGCAACTCCGTCATTTAAAAGAAATGCATCTTCCTGTGTCATCTCTTCATAGCAGACAATTACATATTTCATTTTCTTATTGCTGCATTCCACACGGTAAGAGCGCAGAATAGAAGGAAGCACTTTTGCCATGGATAAATCCACTACTTCCTTTAATAGAATACGCTCATAGATGGCAGCCAGGTAATTATCGATTCTGGATTCAAAAAGCTGTTCCGTCGCAAACTTTTCAATAACCCGCTCATAAGCCTGATAAAGAGGGTCAACTGGCTCTAAATATACGAGAACATTCTTATATAAAACACTTCTGCTGTAAAGATCCAGCTCGCTTCCACCATAGGAAAAATAAAGAAGCACTTCCTTGGGAAGCAGATAGCAGTAGTTCTTTGGCAATGCATAAATATAATATTCATAAAGCCTGGTCAGGCTGATTCCTGCCCTGATTCCCTTCTCATACCAGGAAAAGGCCTCCAAATCACGGCATTCCCCTTTGATTAACAGGGAACAGATGGCTTCTAACACCTCTTTTTCAGATGTCTCCTTGTACAGTCTGCAAAGCAACCGGTAATGCAGCCGGTTATAATGCTTGGCTGTGAGAGTGAGTCTGCAGATCTGTGTGATCAGCCGTTTCTCTATAATTCCTTTTCCTGCAGAGGAAAACAGGATCTGAAGCTCCATGGGACCAATGGCACGCATCAGGTCCGGAGCACTGTTTAAAACATGACATCCCCACACATAGAAAAAGGGGCTTCTTACCCCTGCTTCATATTGACGCCTGAGGATTGCCAGTAATGCCGGAGGATTCTCAAGCAGCCGGCTGTCTGATTTTGTCAGAAGTCCAAACAGATAAAACAGATGCTGATCTTCTTCCAGATATTTCTTCATCAGACGGACCAGAGATTCCCTCTGGTATTCATCTGGCTGAATCTCAAGTCTTAAATACTGGTAATAACAGTAAATCTCTTTCTTTTCCTGTCTCTGTGAAAGAATCTCATCACGGCTTTCATCGAGGAAAAGGGCAGCTTCTGATTTCTCTCCAGCAAACAGACGGCATTCTGCGCGAAGCAGTTTAATAAGACCTGACTCTCCCTTCATCAGTTCGATTTCATCCAGTGCCTTCTCCATCTCTTTGCACAGGGAATCCGCCGGTTCTTTCCCTGTCTCTGCTTCCAGGCGGAGCCGCAAAAATCGGCCGAATGCCTCTTTTGCAAAGGCGTCCTCCGCCGATATTCCTCCTCCGGGGTTACATACCGATGTTACTGGTATTAAAAAACACTCTTCCACTCCGTTTATCTGAATTCTGCCATAATTTTCTCCCTGATGCATACGATCCGGGTGTACAAGAAAAGGCAGCTCATATCTGTCATCTTCAAAATCCTGCTCGCCAATGGTCTTCTTTGGCAGCTCTATAAAATCACAGTCCGTCGTCACTTCCAGATTGATATAGCCCCAGCTGCTTCGCCTTAACTCAACCCAGTCCTTAACAACATCCTCCAGTTGTCCATATCTGCGTTCTCCGGTATCCACCGATAGTTCAACCGGCTTTTTTACCTTTAACGCTACAAGAAACTCTTCCAGTTCCTTTCTTCTGTCAGGCCGGCCCTTTAATCCGTCATAAATTGCCCTTACATGAAGGTCTTTCATAAACGGAGCCGTAACAAAATCGCGGTACTCAAACAAGCGAAGAGCCGTATCCATATCTTTTTTTGCAGTATCTGCAAAATTCTCTGCTGTCGTTAAATCACTCAGTGCTTTCCCTGACGTGCCAAGCTCCACCCGAAACGAATAAGGGACTTCCTTCTCGCCGCCATTGGTAACCAGATAAAAAGATCCCTTAATTACGTCCCCATCTTCCATGAAACTGCTGTTAATCTCATAGACCAGATGGTTGTATGTACCTCCAAACGACCCGCTTATCATACGAACGCGGTAATCAGAGGAATATGCAAGCCCTTTTATATGCAGGTTATTCTCACTGGTAACGACAAGTTCCCGCCTCGTGGCTCCGCCCGAACGCACCACATCATCAATTCCCGATGGGGTAACCTTTATCTTTGGAATTTCTGAATCAATGATGCCCTTAGCCAGCCTGTTGATTCGTTCTCTCATAGTACCACCTGTATCTTCAATTTCCTTATGTTTTTCGTTTGCTTCATTTGAATTACTCTATATTCTAACATATTTTCTATTGATTTAAAACCCTAAAATTGGTATGATAAATAAAAACTGTTGAAAAAAGGACAAACTCATTATGACAACCAACGAGAAAGCATTATTGCTTCATGAAAAATGGGGCGGAAAGCTGGAAATCACTTCCAAAGCAGCAGTAAAAAGCAGGGAAGATTTAGCCCTTGCCTACACCCCCGGAGTAGCGGAGCCCTGTAAGGTAATTGCGGACAATCCGGAAGCTGCCTATCGATATACCATAAAGTCCAACACCATTGCTGTTGTATCCGATGGCAGCGCTGTTTTAGGACTTGGTAACATCGGTCCTCTTGCAGCCATGCCGGTAATGGAAGGCAAAGCCGTATTGTTTAAAGAATTCGGGGGAGTCAATGCCATTCCCATCTGTTTAGACACACAGGATACAGAAGAGATCATTAAAACCGTCGTTGCCATTGCTCCTGCTTTTGGCGGAATTAATCTTGAGGACATTTCAGCACCAAGATGCTTTGAGATCGAAGAGCGGTTAAAGAAGCTGCTTCCTGTTCCAGTCTTTCACGACGACCAGCACGGAACTGCCATTGTAGTTCTTGCCGGAGTAATCAACGCCCTGAAAGTAACAGGAAAAAAGAAAGAAGACTGCCGGGTGGTAGTAAACGGCGCAGGCTCTGCCGGTATCGCTATTACCAGACTTCTGCTGTCTTACGGATTTTTGAATATCGTCCTTTGCGACCGGGCCGGTATCCTTTTTAAAGGAATGGAAGGCTTAAACTGGATGCAGGAAAAGATGATGGATTGCACCAACCTGGAAGGTCAGACAGGAAGCCTGGCAGATGCCATGAAGGGTGCCGATATTTTCATCGGAGTATCAGCTCCGGGAATCGTAACAGAAGAGATGGTTTCTTCCATGAATTCCGATTCCATTCTTTTTGCCATGGCAAACCCGGTACCTGAGATCATGCCGGATCTGGCAAAAAAAGCCGGTGCCAGGGTTGTTGGTACTGGAAGATCTGATTTTCCAAATCAGGTGAATAACGTAGTGGTTTTTCCAGGTATTTTTAAAGGTGCACTGGAGGGAAGAGCTGCTGCTATTACAGAAGAGATGAAGCTTGCTGCTGCTGAGGCCATTGCCGGTCTGGTAGCGCCTTCGGAAATAAATGAAGACAATATCCTGCCGGAGGCTTTTGATCCCCGTGTGGCAGATATTGTCAGCCGGGCGGTAAAAGACCATATCCGGTAATAGAAAGATGGAGGTTATCCGATGCTCTCAGAACCTATGACACTATATAAGCTGATGATTCTATACATGCTGAAGCAGGTAAACTTTCCCCTGACCAGTGCACAATTATCTAACTTTTTTCTGGAGCATGAGTATACCACATATTTTACGTTGAATCAGGCATTGAATGAACTGTTAGAGGCAAGACTGCTGCATGTGGAGACCAATCACAACAGCAGCCGGTATGATATTACCAGAGAAGGGGAAGAGACCCTTTCCTTCTTTGGCAATAAGATATCACCGGCGATTGTCCATGACATGGATGAATATTTAAAAGAAAACAAGTTCCGTCTCCGCAACGAAGTTGGTGTAACAGCAGATTACTATAAATCCACAGCTCAGGATTACATTGTTCACTGCGAAGTAAGGGAAGGCAAGAACTGTCTGATTAATCTGGAACTATCTGTTCCTGATAAAGATCAGGCAGAAATCATGTGTGACCACTGGAAGTTAAAAAGTCAGGAAATATATGCATTTGCCATGAAATCATTGATGAGCGGATCTTAGGAATGCTGTCAGCGGACAGGAGTAAGGGGGAATTAGTTTGAGAAAAGTTCCGGTAAAAAAAACATGGTATCATTCTATATCAGACCATTACCAGACTTTAAAATTACAGCATAAAAAGAAGATGTTCCGGCTAAAAGCCAAGTTGTTTCTCACTGTCTTTCTGCCGTTTCTGATTCTGGTGCTGGGGGCTGAAGTGCTTCGTACATTCTTACGGATCAAGATACGTGATATTTTTTCCCGTAAAGAATGAAAGGACTGATCACATAAGGCGGCTGTCATCAGCCGCCCCTTTTTACTTAATTCGATTTCTTTCCTCACCCCCAAGGTAAGACACGATGTTTTCGTACACTTCATACAGACACCTTCTTCTGGCCTCAACCGTAGCCCAGGCGATGTGGGGTGTAATAATCAGTTTTGTACTGTCTTTGATCTTAAGAAGGGGATTATCCGGCAGCATAGGTTCTGCACTGATAACATCCAGTCCTGCTCCTGCGATCTCTCCTGTCTCCAGAGCTTTTAAAAGTGCTTCTTCTATTATGATATTTCCCCTGCCCAGATTCAGAAGAACAGCAGTTTTTTTCATCTTCTTTAATGCATCTTCATCAATTAAATATTCTGTAGCAGAATTTAACGGGGCATGTATGGATATGATATCTGACTCGTTTAATAAAGCATCAAATTCAACCCGCTCCCAGAGAGAATTACTGTTATTGCCAGAGGTGGAATAATAGATTACACGGCAGCCAAAGGCTTCTGCCACCTTTGCCACTCCTCTCCCAATCTCTCCAAGTCCGATAATGCCCCAGGTTTTTCCGTAAAGTTCATTGAATTTTATATCAAAGTTACTGAATATATCACTGGCTGCGTACCCTCCCGACTTTATAAACTGATCGTAATAGGAAAGCTTTTCATATACATAAAACAACAATGCAAAGGTATGCTGTATCACAGACTGGGTGGAATATCCTTTTACATTGGTGACTGCGATGTTCCTTTTTCTGACATAATCAAAGTCAACAGTGTTGGTTCCGGTAGCTGTCAGGCAGATGAGTTTTACATGCTGGGCATACCTCAGGGTTTCCTCATTCATGGGAATCTTATTTACCACAATCACATCTGCATCCTTTACACGCTCCTGATTATATTCTGGTTCTGATTTATTATATTTTACCACCTCTCCCAGATTATAAAACGGTGTATAATCCACATCATCTCCCAAAGTATCCGTTTCCATAAAGACGATTCTCATATGTACCCCCTTTTCGTTATCTACTTTTTTGTTACCAGTATATCAAAAAGGAGCCTGCTCCACAACTGATCATTCAGTTATTTTGCGACAGCTCCGTCTGCTTCTAACCCTGCATAAACCGGGTTAAAAATTCCTTTGTTGAGTTTTTCTGAGGATTACCAAATATATCAGCTGGTGCTCCCTCTTCTTCAATCACACCACCTGCCATGTAAACCACATGATTAGACACATCTCTTGCAAACGCCATCTCATGGGTTACGATGATCATGGTAAGTCCTTCCTTTGCAAGTGTTCTCATAACTGCAAGAACTTCTCCAACCATCTGGGGATCCAGGGCGGAAGTGGGCTCGTCAAAAAGAAGAACCTCCGGTTCCATGGCAAGTGCTCTTGCAATGGCTACCCTCTGCTTCTGGCCACCTGAAAGCTGTCTTGGCTTTGCATTGATATAAGGCGCCATTCCAACCTTCTCTAAAAACATCATGGCTTTCTTTCTGGCTTCTTCCTTATCTTTCTTTAAGACCTTCACCTGGCCAACCATACAGTTTTCCAGCACAGTCATATTATTAAAGAGATTAAAATTCTGAAATACCATGCCAACACGGGTGCGGTATTCGGGAACATTCATCTTTCTGTCTGTAATATCCACATCATGATATAAAATCTCACCGGTAGTGGGTGTTTCCAAAAGATTGATGCAACGCAAAAGAGTGGATTTACCTGAGCCGGATGCTCCGATGATACAGGTCACATCTTTGGCATTTACATTGAAATCAATATCTCTTAATACTACATTGGTTCCAAATGTTTTGCTTAAATGACGAATTTTTAACACATTGCTTTCAGCCATTTATTTATCCTCCTTCTCTTTCGGGTCCGGAAACTTCACCATTCCACTGGTATAGGCTAAGGTATCTGTGGTAGCCAGATCGTAGCTGTCCGGTCCATCCATCTTTTTCTCCCAGTGCCGGAGAATTCTGGAACAGGTAAAGGTCAGGACAAAGTAAATGATCATGGTGATGGTAAAGGCTTCAAAGTACGTATAATAAGCTCCTGCCACACCCTTTGTCGCATAAAACAGTTCTACGACACCGATAACAGAAAGTACACAGGTATCTTTAATATTAATAATTAAGTTATTGCCAATCTGTGGCATGATATTACGAAGTGCCTGTGGCATAATAACATTCAGCATGGTCTGGTAATGGGTCATACCAATGGCCTTTGCTCCTTCTGTCTGACCCGGATCGATGGAAAGAATTCCGCCTCTGACCGTCTCTGCCATATAGGCTCCTGTATTGATTGAAACAATAAAATAGGAAGCAAAGACAATGGACATATTAATTCCAAAAAGTGCGGAAGATCCATAGAAAATAAACATGGCCTGAACCATCATGGGGGTTCCGCGGAAAACCTCAACATAAGCATTTAAAATAAATTTAATTCCTTTAATCAGTATCTTTTTAAACAGATTATCCTGCTTTGATTCCGGAGTGGTCTGAATAATTCCTACTGCAAATCCGATTACACAACCGATCAATGTGCCTACAATGGCAATCGCCATTGTTTTGCCAGCCCCTGCTAAGAAGGACGGACCATAATTTTGCAGAATAAATACCATTCTTCCAAAAAAATCTGACGGCAAAGACATATATTACCCTCTCCCTTTCACAGCTTGGTTAAAACAGAACAAGGGGCACGGAAAAACTCCCATCCCGTGCCTGCAAGCTCCGATTCATCTTATTATTATTTTGAAAGCGGCTGTACTTTGATTGCCTCTTCCATCATCTTGTTAAAATCATCCTTGGTCATCTTGCCAAGTACTCCGTTTATGGCATCTTTTAATTCAGCATTGCCTTTTTTAACAGAGACACCAATATTAATGTCCTCATCAGAAACTTTGAACTGACCGTCTGTACCAGTAAAATCAAGGAGTTTGAAATCAGGGTATGCAATTAAAGCCGCCTGACCAGTTGGCTTATCTGTTACTACCACGTCACATCTTCCTGAACTTAAAGAAACAAGCATGGCAGGAGCGGATTCCTGAGCCGGCTGAATATCAGCATCTGGAATCTGCGGAAGACAATTATCATACCAGATGGTGTTTAACTGGGATGTAGCAACTGCACCCTTTAAGTCAGCAACACTCTTTGCATTCTCATACTTACCGCCGGCTTTTACCAAAGCTACGATGGTTGCAAAATAATATGGATTTGTGAAATCAACAGACTGCATACGCTCAGCAGTGACGGATTGTCCCGCGATGACACAATCAACCTTTCCGGACTGAACAGCAGGTACTAAAGAATCCCAGTCCAGCTTTACAATCTCAAGGTTATAGCCCAGCTCGTCCGCAATCTTTTTCGCCATCATCACATCATAACCATATGCATAATCAGAGCTTCCGGAGATCTTCACTGCTCCGTTTGCATCAGTTGGCTGAGTCCAGTTGTAAGGAGCATAGCTGCACTCCATGGCAACTTTTAATACTTTTTTGTCTCCTGCTTCTTTTCCTGTACCGGAAGTGCCCGCTGTGGAGTTACCGCCTGCACAGGCAGTCAATGCTGCCGCTGCCAGAGCTGCTGCCATGAGAGTTGATACAATTTTCTTCATAGTTTTTTTCATAACTGTTTTCTCCTCTTTCTACCATAATGAACTCTATGTAATAAATAGGTTCATTATAAAAAGATTTTTACTCCTTGTCAAGACTATTTACAGAATCCTCAATCAAATCCCAGATTTCTTCTCTGCCCTGTTTTGTCTCCGCTGAGAACGGAATTACAGTCACATCAGCTCCGACTCCCAGTCCGGTCCGCACCACTTTTAATGCCTTTGCCACCTGGCTTCGCTTCAGTTTATCCAGCTTGGTGGCAATGATAACCGGCTGGTATCCATTGTTAACGATCCAGTCGTACATGGTTTTATCGTTGTCTGATGGTTCGTGACGGATATCAATCAGTAAAAACACACATTTCAGCATTGGGGATTTATGAAGATAGTTTTCAATCATCTTTCCCCATTTTGCTTTTACTTCTACGGATACTTTTGCATAGCCATAGCCGGGAAGATCCACATAATACAGGGAGTCATTAATATTATAAAAATTAATGGTCTGTGTTTTACCTGGAGAGGATGAAGTTCTTGCAAAGGACTTCCGGTTCATAAGTGCATTGATGAGAGAGGATTTGCCCACGTTTGACTTACCTGCAAATGCAAATTCCGGTTTTGTATTCTCCGGGAGCTTACTGGTAATTCCACATACAGTCTCCAGTTCTACGGTTTTAATAATCATGTGATTTCCTTTCTATTCCTGGACGAAAGCCTCTTTTAATACTTCCGGCATTTCCTTTACAAAAACAATTGTAAGGCCTTCTGTGATCTCTTCTGATAATTCTGCGATATCTGGTCGGTTTTTATCCGGAACCAGAACTTTTTTCACATGTGCCATACGTGCGGCAAGAATTTTCTCCTTTAAGCCTCCGATGGGAAGAACCCGGCCTCTTAAGGTTATCTCTCCTGTCATGGCAACGGTTGCACTTACCTTCCTGTTAATAGCCGCAGAAAGCATGGCAGTTGCCATGGTAATTCCTGCTGAAGGGCCATCCTTTGGAACTGCTCCCTCCGGGATATGAAGATGAATATCGTGTTTCTCAAAATAATCATCAGGCACGTTATATTCCGGTCCTACCGATCTTACATAGCTTAATGCAGTCTGTGCCGATTCCTTCATAACATCTCCCATTTGTCCTGTGGTCTGAAGGGTTCCTTTGCCTGGCATTACATTTACTTCAATCTGCAAAGTATCTCCGCCTACACTGGTCCATGCCAGACCTCTCACAATTCCTACCTGGTCTTCCTCGTTAACATTGTTATAGGATACTTTTTCTTTCCCTAAGTACTTTTCCAGCTGACACTCTGTCACCTCAATGACACGGCTTTTGTCTTCCAGAAATTCTCTGGCTGCCTTTCTGAAAACAGAACCGATCCGCCGCTCTAAGTTTCTGACTCCGGCTTCTCTGGTATAATTGTGTATGATCTTTTCAATCGCCTGATCCGTTATGGTAACTGGCTTTCCCGTAAGACCATTTCGTTCCTGCTGCTTTTTCACCAGATAGTTTTTGGCAATATGGAACTTTTCATTCTCAGTATAACTGTTTATTTCAATCACTTCCATTCGGTCAAGAAGAGGGCCGGGAATGGTTGTTATGGTATTAGCTGTTGCAAGAAAGAGAACATTGGATAAATCAATGGGAAGTTCAATATAATGATCCCTGAATTTTACATTCTGTTCACTGTCAAGGACTTCTAACAGTGCGGAAGATGTATCGCCTTTATAGTCACTGCTGACTTTGTCAATTTCATCAAGAAGCATCAGCGGGTTGTTTACACCTGCCTGTTTGACAGCCTCAGCAATTCTGCCAGGCATAGCGCCTACGTATGTTTTTCTATGTCCTCTGATCTCCGCTTCATCCCGGATACCTCCCAGGCTGATTCTTACATATTCTTTATTCAGCGCTTTTGCTACAGATCTTGCAATGGAAGTCTTTCCGGTTCCAGGAGGTCCAACCAGGCATAAAATGGGGCTGGTTCCTTTTTTTGTAAGAATCCGGACTGCTAAATATTCCAGAATCCGTTCTTTTACTTTTTCCAGGCCATAATGCTCTTCATCCAGTACCTGCTGTGCGTGAATGATGCTGTTGTTATCCTTTGACATCTTCTTCCAGGGAAAATCAAGAACTGTATCCAGATACATTCGGACAACATTTGCTTCCTGGCTTCCTCCGGGCATGGATTTAAAGCGGTCAATCTCTTTTTGAATCTTTTCCTTTATTTCTTTGTCTGCTTTTAATGCTTTCAGACGTTTGGCATATTCATCACTGTCAGAAAGGGGATTATCTTCTCCCAGCTCTTCCCGGATCACTTTCATCTGCTCTCTTAAAATGTAATCCTTCTGATTTTTGTCAATCCGTTCCTTCACATGGGACTGTAATTCCTTTTTCACCTTAGTCACTTCAATTTCAGTAATCAGGTGTTTCATAACCAGTGCATACCGTTCTTCCAGAAGTACACTTTCAAGTACCTGCTGGCGGAGACGGTAATCCCAGGACAGCTGAACTGCGACCTGATCCAAAAGTTCCCCCAAATCCGGAATAACCAGCAATCCAGGGACTACCTCCTTCGCGATCCTTTGATTTTCTTTGCCATAGGCTTCCAGTTTTTCTTTCACAATTTCAGCCATTGCCTGTATGGTAACCGGATCTAATATATCCATTGGCACCTGAAGTTCTTCAATCTCACCTACAAGAAGAGGTTCCTCACTTTCAAGATTCAGAAGCTCAGTCCGCTCCAGACCTTCCACCATGACACGGATCACGTTACCAGGCAGCTTCACCAGCTGCTTGATTAAAGCAACCGTTCCTACCTGATATAAGTCTTCTATTCCAGGATCGGTTTCTTCCGGATTTCTCTGGGTTACCAGGCATACCTTCTGATCCCCTACCATGGCTTTTTCAACCGCCGCGATGGATTTCTCCCGGCTGATATCAAAGTGCAGCATCATTTTGGGTAGAACAGTCATACCTCTCAGGGCAATAACCGGCATTGTAATTGTCTTATCTACCATTTGGTTCTCTCCTTTGCATTCAAAAAGGTGTTCCAGCAGATTGATTCGCTGTAACACCTTCCCGACTCATGCAGGGATCTATGCGATCTCGCCTGTCTTATCTTTTCTCAATTTCTGAGCCAGTGATTTTCTGGGAACTGCCGTGTCCCGATAGACCAGTTCCGGCTCTCCATTTTTATCCACAACCTCTTTGGTAATTCTGCAGATTCCGATGCTGCTGTCAGATGGTACCTCATACATCAAATCCATCATAACGCTTTCCATAATGGAACGTAAGCCTCTGGCACCGGTTTTTCTTTCTACAGCCAGTTCTGCAATCCGTTCCACTGCATCAGTGGTCAGCTCCAGCTTCACATCGTCCAGTTCAAATAATTTCTGATATTGTTTAATCAGTGCGTTCTTCGGCTCTGATAAAATCTTAACCAGAGCTGCCCGGTCTAACAGTTCCAAAGATACCGTAATTGGAACACGTCCGATAAATTCAGGGATCAGCCCGAATTTAACCAGATCCTGAGGCAGGGTTTTCTTTAAGAGATCATCAATATCTGTCTTATTCTTATCTACAATCTCCGCATTAAAACCAATGGATCCTGCACTTAAACGGCGTTCAATAATTTTTTCCAGACCATCAAACGCTCCGCCGCAGATAAATAAAATGTTGGTGGTATTGATCTGTAAAAGTTCCTGGTGTGGATGCTTTCTTCCACCCTGAGGCGGAACACTGGCAACCGTTCCCTCCAGAATCTTTAACAAAGCCTGCTGAACACCCTCACCGGAAACATCTCTGGTGATTGACACATTCTCCGATTTCTTGGTAATTTTATCAATCTCATCAATATAAATGATTCCAAATTCTGCTCTGCTGATATCATACTCAGCTGCCTGGATCAATTTTAAAAGGATGTTTTCAACGTCTTCACCAACATAACCGGCTTCTGTAAGGGCGGTAGCATCTGCAATGGCAAAAGGTACGTTTAAAACCTTAGCCAGAGTCTGCGCAAGATAAGTTTTACCGGAACCGGTAGGCCCCAACATCAGAATATTGCTCTTTTGTATATCCACATCCAGTTTTTTACCGGATGTAATTCTCTTATAATGGTTATATACTGCTACGGACAACACCTTTTTTGCTTCGTCCTGCCCAATGACATACTCATCTAAAAAGGCCTTCATTTCCTTTGGCTTCATCAGATTAATGTTGCTGAAATCAGGTGCCTCTTCGTCATGGCCGTCAAATTCTTCCTCTAATATCTCTGCGCACAAATCAATGCACTCATCACAAATATAGACATTATTGGAACCGGCAATCAGTTTCTTTACCTGATCCTGGGTTTTCCCGCAAAAAGAGCATCGGATCTTGTCGTCTGTTCTGACCGGCATATACACACCTCATACTTTCCTTGTTGATCGCTCACGTTTTTTGAGCATAAAGGGATACCCGAAGGGTGCTCCTTGTTGATCGCTCACGTTATTGAGCATAAAGGGATACCCGAAGGTTGCTCCTTGTTAATGGCTTTGGTTCATTCTTAGCGGTCGTGACTGTAAAGAATATTATCAATCAGTCCATAAGCCTTTGCTTCATCAGCAGTCATGTAATTGTCACGCTCTGTATCACGTTCAATCACTTCGTAAGGCTGACCGGTATTCGCTGCCATAATCTCATTTAAACGCTTCTTAATCTTTAATATATTCTCTGCAACTATGCGAATTTCAGTTGCCTGACCTTTTGCTCCGCCAGAGGGCTGGTGAATCATAACTTCTGCATTGGGAAGTGCAAAACGTTTGCCCTTTGCGCCGCCTGCTAAAAGAAATGCTCCCATACTGGCTGCCATACCCATGCAGACAGTAGATACATCGCATTTAATATAGTTCATGGTATCATAAATCGCCATTCCTGCAGTTACAGAACCGCCCGGGCTGTTAATGTAAAGATTGATATCCTTTGTGGGGTCCTCTGCCTCTAAAAACAACAGCTGTGCCACAATAAGACTTGCCGAAACATCAGACACCTCTTCACCAAGAAAAATAATTCTCTCTTTTAAAAGTCTGGAATAAATATCGTAAGAGCGTTCCCCCTTACTGGTTGATTCAATGACATAAGGTACTAAACTCATCTTTCTTCCTCCTGTCTGTTCTTTCTCACTCAAAACCGAATAGACTCCGGACAGGATGTCTGGAATCTACCGGGAATAAACTCTTAAACTAATTTCGCTTCTGCTACCAGGAAATCAACAGCTTCCTGTACTGCCAGATCTTCTTTCATCTGTGCAATGCCGCTTTCGCCAAGATATTCTTTAATCTGTGAAACTTCCATCTTGTAGCTTTCAGCCATAGTTGCAATTTCTTTCTCTACTGCTTCATCAGAAACAACGATGTTCTCTGCCTTGGCAACTGCTTCAAGAACCAGTCTTGTCTGAATTCTCTTTAATGCCTGTGGCTTCATCTGCTCTCTTAATGTTTCAATAGTCATTCCAGTAAACTTCATATACTGGTCAAGAGAAAGTCCCTGGCTCTGCATTCTTCTTGCATAGTCATTCACCATGTTATTTACCTGGCTGTCGATCATTGGCTCAGGAATATCCATAGCTGCGTTCTCTACAACCTTCTCTACAACATGATCTTCATTCTCAGTAGCTGCTGCTTTCTGTTTTCTTTCAGCAACTTTTTCCTTGATGTCATTTTTGTATTCTTCTAATGTATCATATTCAGAAACTTCACCAGCGAATTCATCGTTTAACTCTGGAAGTTCTTTTCTCTTAACTTCCTTAACTGTAACCTTAAACATAGCCGGTTTACCAGCAAGTTCAGTGGAATGATATTCATTTGGGAAAGTTACGTTTACTTCACATGCTTCTCCGATGTTCTTTCCAATCAGCTGCTCTTCAAATGTATCGATGAAGGAGTGGGAACCAATGGTAAGTGGATAATCTTCTCCTTTGCCGCCGTCAAACGGTTTTCCGTCAACAAAGCCTTCAAAGTCGATGACAGTCTGATCGCCATCTTCCACAGCTCTGTCTTCTACAGTAACAAGTCTGGAGTTCTGTTCCTGTACTCTCTTTAATTCTGCTTCGATGTCCTCTTCTGTTACTTCAGCAGATGCTTTGGTTACTTCGATTCCTTTATACTCACCTAAAGTCACTTCCGGCTTTACAGCTACAGTAGCAGTGTAAATTAAGTTCTGACCTTTTTCAACCTGAACAACGCTGATCTCTGGTCTGGAAACGATATCCAGTCCGCTTTCCTCTACTGCATCTCCATATGTTGCATCAAGAGCTTCATTAACAGCGTCCTCATATAAGACACCTGCTCCATACATCTTTTCTACCATGGCACGTGGTGCTTTGCCTTTTCTGAAACCAGGGATGTTAAATCTGCCCTTATTCTTATTGTAAGCTGCGGTAAGAGCCTTCTCAAACTCCTCAGCCGGCACTTCAACCGTTAATTTTGCCATGTTCTTTTCTAATTTTTCCACTTGTAAACTCATTAATGGGTTCCTCCTTGAGATATATGTGAACCGCCTTACCGACAGGGCGTTACACTTCAATTTAGCATTATACCATACTCGTCCCTTAAATTCCAGTATTATTTACGATAAAATCAGGTTTTTCCTGCAAGCGCCTTCATCTTCCCGGCAATGTAAGGATCTAGGGGACGGATCTCGATTTGGGGTCTGGCGATATAATATCCCTGGAATAAATAGATGCCGCAATCCAGCAAAAACACCAGCTCCTCTTCCGTTTCCACGCCTTCAGCCAGCACACAGATATCGTTGTTTATAGCAAATTCAAGAAGATTTTTTAATATCATCTGCCTTTTTGCATCTTTGTGTATCTGCCTGACCAGACTCATATCCACCTTTACAATCTCCGGCCGCATATGCAGAAGAACGGATTCACTGTTATATCCGGTACCGAAATCGTCCACAGCCGTCTGTCCCTGCCATTTTCTTGCCATCTCCATCTTACGTGCCATATATTCCCTGCTGGCAGGCTCCCCTTCTGTCATCTCAATAACAACCCGGCTTAAAAGATCGCCAAAATTATCTTCCAGCAGTCCCTGCTCCTCTTCGGTAATACACACAGAAGCAATGGAGTTAATAAACAGCTTTTCTGACTCTCCTAAATGCCCTTTTTCCTTCTCGGCTGCTGCAGCCCTTAAGCCGGCAAACCAGGTCAGTGATTCGATCTGAGGCAGTCTTGCCTGAGATCTTGCCAGATTTAAGACTTCACCGATTCCTTTTAGATTTGTGAAATGAGGTCTCATTAAAAGCTCATATCCGTAAATATTACCGTCTCTTGTTACAATTGGCTGAAACACAAAGCTTACATCTCCGGTTTCCAGCATTCGGTTTAGTTCTTCACTGCCTGTCAGCATATAAGAATTCTGGGAATATTCATCAAAATCAAATTCCCTTACATTACCTTTCACACTGTGTTTTACCATGTACATGGCAAAATCAGCATAATTAAACAGGGTTTCAAAATCTGTTGCATCACCGGGATACCAGGATAATCCTCCTGAAACCCGGACTGGAAGCATGTATCCGCCTTCCATGGTAAGAGCTGCCTTCTGAATGTACTTTATAAAGTCACGGACATCTTTCCGGATTTTCTCTTTGTCATCTCCATGCAGGTAGGTCACAAATTCATCACCGGAATAACGGGCTAAAATTCCCCTTCCGGCAAAGCTGTTTTTTAAACATTCTGCAAACAAAATCAGGTAACGGTCTCCTTCATCATGCCCATATGTATCGTTGATATACTTTAAATTGTCCAGATCCCACATGATGACAGCACCGTACTTCTCCCTCTGGGATGCCATCATGGATTCCACCTGTTCCCGGAATGCCCTCCTGTTATACAATTCGGTCAGCAAATCAAAATTGCGTTCCCATTCAAGCTTTTCCTTCTCCTGCACATCTGCAGTCACATCAGAACAGACTCCAAGAATAGTCCCTGACTTTGACTCATCTAAAATAACCTGTACCCATCGTATTTTGCCATTCATCTGGAAGCTTTGAATCACCCGGTCCCCCTTCATCTTCACACCGGTAAAGGTCTGTTCCATCAGTTTCTCAAATCTGTCAACTTCCAGATACCGGTACGGCTCCTCTATATTCCCCCAGCCAAGCATCTCAAACAGAGACTGGCTGCAGAAAACCAGGCCGTCTCCTTTGGCGTATTCAAAAACTCCGATCATAACATTGGCATGACGCAGGATACTGGAAATCTTTGAAGAAGATTGCTCCACGTCACGGCTTAACTGCTCAATTGTTTCCGTAAGATCATCAATCTCACGGATGTATACTCTTTTTAATGACAGTCCTCTGTTACCGGATTTACCCTTTAATTCAAAAGAAAGTCTGCGGATGGGTTCCGTTACAATCTTACCAATGACAAACGTTCCCAGAAAGCTGAATAGAATGGGAACCAGCATGGTACTGAACAGCATACGTCGGATGGCATTATAAAATGCAAGCAGATCCTTTTGCTTTGCCATTCCCACCAGCACCCAGTCTTCTTTTTCCATTACTCCGTTATTGGCATAAGCATCAAGGCTTTTAATACTGGCATACCACTTCGTTCCATCAGACGATTCTATTTCGCTGACTGATTTCTTATCGTTGTCTGTATAAGACAGTTTTTTGGCATCATTAAAATATTGATTATAAAGATAACCGGAATCAATCACCGGAACAATTGTTTTTGTCTCTTTATCCCGCATACCAAGAAGCCAGCATTCCTCAAAACTGCTGTTTGTCTGTTTTTCCGATAATATCTGTCCCAGCTGGTTTAAGGTCATCTCAAGCCCCCATACTCCCGCAACTGTCCCATCGTTTAAAATAACCGGAACGGAATAGGTGATAACAGGCATATCTCTGGGACTCAAGCGAAAAGGCTGACTTAAATAAGCCTTATTTAAGGCATCGGCCTTGCTGGTCCGAGTCTGTAAGGCCAGGTTAAGAGGCTTTTGGTAAAACTCACTGTTTTTTAAGTCTCCTCCGTTATTAAAGCCTATTTCCCAGAAGGAATCCAGTGGTATCTTATATTTTTCTGCCACAGAGGGCAATCCCCGCTCCATCAAGAGAGAAGAATTGTCTGTTAAATATCCTCCCGTATTGGAGTTTCTTATGTAAAATCCTGCTTTTACATCATTGGAACTGTTGGCGGCTGCCGGACCGTCAAGAATAAAATAAACTCCGGTCGCATAACTCATATGGAGCATATCTATGGATTTTTCTATGATCTGTTCCACAATATCCCGGTTCAGCCCGTAATCTTTTGAAATATCAAGGGGACTACTACCGTTTTTCTTTAGAATCCGCTCTACTTCATCAGAAACGAAGGCTGAATGGTTCAGCATAACAATCCAGTGATAGAGAGTCTCCTTCTCCAGGTCAACCCTGATATTCTCTGTATTCTGGCTTAATATGTGGATTTCATTATTTTTTAATTTAACAGAAACTCCGCCGAAAAGCACTGTACCGGCAATTACCGCAGCCTGCACAACCAGCAATATCAGCAGCGGTCCAAGCAAACGGGTTCGTATGGACTCACTTTTCTTCTCTCTCATAAATTACTCTCCGATGACTGTTTCCAATTGCAGCCTGGTGTCTTCGTACCATTGATTAAAATTCTCATCTGTTACAAATTCAGCAACCGCCCTCTCTCTGTCAGTCCCCTGCGTCACCAGTTCCTCAATCTTCTGGTAATCCTCTCTTGCCTTTGAAGCCATGGAAGTCTGAAGGATCTCTCTTGCACGGTCCCCTCCCTGAAAGGGCTTGGAAGTGTACAGTCTGTACCTGTTAGCTGTATCAAGTCCAATAATCAGGTTCTGGGATGCCGCACTATTTTCTCCAGCCTCCTGTAAAAAAGGCTTTAGAAGTGACTGCTCCGCCGCTGCCTTTTTTACTGGCAGATAACCGGAGCCAATAGCAAACTTCATATTCTGACTGGTGTCTGTAAACCATTTCAAAAAACAGACAGCTGCATATTCCCGCTTTTCCTCTGATTTTAGAACCATCATTCCTGCTCCCTGGGAAACAGCACAGGGAACCGTGCCTGCAAATCCGGGAAGAGGATACAGTTTGCTTTTAATCTCATAGTTTGTTCCATCTTCAAGGGTTACAGAGGTGGGAAAATAAGAGATTCCACTGGTAGCTCCTACAAACGCCACAAGCTGTCCGGTTTTTACATCATCACTTCTAAATCTGCCGTAAGCCCCAAAATATCCATTTACAAACGGGACATAGTAATTATCCCATAGTTTTTTCATCGCTTCTTTGTCGAAGTCCAGAACTGTTTTCCCGTCTTTCACGGAAAATATCTCATGTCCCAGCTGCAGGCTTCCAATAATCATATAGTTGGCAAATGCATCTCTGCCAAAAAACGCTTTGCCATCACCCGGAGTTTCTGTCAGACTGTCCGTCCACCTGTAATAAGACTGGGATACTCTGGTGATCCCTTCCCAGGTAGAGAAAGCATCTTCCGTCTCACCAGTAGCAGCTGCAAACTTATCCCAGTCCGTCTTGTTCACAGTCAGTATCTCAGTGGATTTGGCAATAGGAAATACTTTAACAGAATCACTACCGCCAAATCTCCCCTCTTCCATGTATGCATCTACATATTCAGATATCTCATCGGACGTAAGGTAATCACTTAAATCTGCAGCCAGACCCATTCGGTCCACCTCATAAACTTTATCTGCGTAAGCAGAAAAAACATCGGGAAGGGGATCAGAACCAACCCGGTGTTCAATACTCTCATTGATGGTATTGCTCAGTTCATCAATACTTCCTTTGTTATAAGCTTTTACGACAATTCCTTTTTCCCTGCCCTCATTTTCATTAAATGCCCTGACCAGATTGTCAAATTCCTCTTTCTGGACACCATTATAATAATGCCAGACTGAGATCGTAACAGGATCCTTGGGAGAGAGTCCATAGGGATCCTTTTTCTCACATCCGGCAAGCAAAAATAAGCAGGAAACGAATGCGATTGGTAATATCCAATTCTTTTTCATAAGTTCACCTGCCTGTTACATGGGGTTCTGGTCGTATTGAATTGCCTCTTTTATCTTACGTGCATGATTTTTATCCACCAACAGTGCCAACAGCTCGATGCCCATGTCAAGCGCATATCCAAGCCCTCTGGCTGTTGTAATATTACCGTCAGTCACCACACCCTGTCTTACCACGTCAGCTCCCTTTAGTTCCTCTTCAAATCCAGGAAAACAGGTAGCTTTTTTTCCTTCCAGCATTCCAAGTCTTCCGAGAATACTTGGAGCTGCACAAATCGCAGCGATTCTGCGATTGTCCTGATTCGCTTCGTTTAGTGCGTCTACTAATTCCTGGCTGGCTCCCAGATTCCTGGTTCCCGGCATACCTCCCGGAAGAAACAGCACATCTGCATCTTTTAAATTGGTCTGCTCCATTAAAATGTCTGCCTGAAGCTTAATTCCGTGTGATCCAATTACATTCTTTTTACCAGTTACTGAAACAAGCTTTACATCCTGCCCCCCTCTGAGCAGAACATCAACGACTGCAAGCAGCTCCACCTCTTCTGACCCATCTGCTAAAAACGCATAAACCTTCCCCATATCAATCGTCTCCTTTCCAATTTCGAAATGTACTGTTTATGGTAATCTTTATATAATCCACCAGATACCTTGTCTCGGTATCCTCTCCCTGAATCAACCGGATCAGCGTATCGGCAGCAGTCTGAGACTGGCCCTGATGGTCATTTAAAACCGTTCCGGTGATCTTACCCTCTTTTATATATTCCACGGTTTCCTGAAGTGCATCCACGCCTACCAGAGAGATATCTTTCCCCGGTATCATACCGGCTTCTTCTACCGCCTCAAGCGCTCCATTTGCCATGGCATCGTTGTTGCAGAAAATAACATCAATTCTGGGACCATAAGTTGATAAAGCCTGTGCCGCAAGCTTTTTCCCCTCTTCCCTGTTCCAGTTTCCGATACCGGAAAAAAGCTCTTCTGTTTTTACACCTGCCTCTGTCAGTGCTTTGATGGAATACTCCGACCGGTACCGGGCTGCAGCACTGCCTGCCTCTCCCTTTATCATCACATAAGAGACGATTCCGTCGTTATTCCTGTCACCCTTTCTTGGAGTTTCAAGGATAATCTGTCCCTGATAGGTTCCCGCCTGCTTTGAATCCGTTTCCACACTGGAAACCGCCATATGACGGTCTTCCCACCGTTTTCGCTCTGATTCATCCGGCTCACTGTTAATGAAAACCAGCGGGATACCTGCCTGGCTGCAAGTATCTGCGATTGTTCCTGCAGCCGAGGTCTCCACAGGATTAATTATAATCCCGTTACACTTACTATCTATAAATTCCTTTATCTGCCGGTTCTGTTCATTCTGATCCCCGCCTGCATTGCGCATGATGATCTGGGCATGATAGGTCTCTTCCAGATATTGTTTTAATTCAGACCGGTAAAGCTTCATGAAGGTGTCATCGTAGCGATAGATGCTTATGCCGATTTTAGGACCTTCTGCCGCTTCAATTCCTTCCGTACCAGCTTCCTTGTCCGAACTTTCCCCAGATTTTGGCTCAGCACTTTTTCCTGCGCAGCCTGCTGCAAAAAGCACAGCCAATACCAGAAAAAAGAAAGCTGTCCGCCTTATCAAGCATTTCATATCATTAATCTCCTGATTTTTACTGTATTTTCCATATTACCACGTTTTTCTTCTTTTTGCCACTATCTTCTATTTTTTATCCTATTGTGGTATACTAACCCTGTTTTATAGTCCAATACATGGAATCAGGAGGTTTTTCATGGAAATCGAGCGCAAATATCTGGTCACCAGTCCGCCGGAAAATTATGAGTCATTCCCCCATCATTTCATTGAACAGGGATATTTATCGACAGATCCCGTTGTACGGGTCCGAAAAGAGGATGAGTCCTATATTCTAACCTATAAATCCAAAGGTCTTTTAGCAAGAGAAGAATACAATCTTCCCTTAAACGAAGACTCCTATCATCACTTAATCAGCAAAACAGACGGCTGTGTTCTTACGAAAAGAAGATATTTAATTCCTGTGGAGCACTGCGATCATCTCACCATCGAGCTGGATGTTTTTGAAGGCCGCTATGAAGGACTGATGCTTGCTGAGGTTGAATTTGAGAGCTTGGAGGAAGCCCACTCCTTTATTCCTCCTTCCTGGTTCGGGAAAGATGTTACCTTATCCGGAGAATACCAGAACAGCCGGCTCAGCCAGATGCCGTAATTTTCAAACAGTCGCGAATACGTGAAAAAGCGTCCTGAAAGGCATTTATGCCGGACAGGACGCTTTTTAAGTATTTATTTCTTGGCAATATATTTTCTGATATCAAGAGCAATGGCAACTACGATAACGATACCCTGAGCAATGTACTGATAGTTGGTGTTAACTCCTAAATACTGGAGACAGGTTTTTAAGATTTCGAAAACAAGAACACCGATTAAAACACCGGATACCTTACCAATACCACCGTTTACAGATACACCTCCGATGGTACATGCTGCAATTGCTTCAAGCTCCCAGCCCATACCCATGTTAACGGAAGATCCGCCGGATTTTGCACCTACCAGAAAGCCGCCCAGTGCGTAAAGTGCTGCAGCTGTCACATAGATAATAATCTTAGTCTTCTTGGTATTAACACCGGAAACTTCTGCCGCCTGTTCGTTACCGCCGATGGCATACATGTATTTTCCATGAGGAGTCTTATTATAAACAAACCAGATCACAAGTCCTACTGCAAGGGCTATTAAAAACAGGTAAGGCATGAAACCAAACAGTCTTCCTTTTGCCACTTCCGTATAAGCTGGACGATAACCGCCGATTGGTGTTGCGTTGGTATAAACAAGGCAGGCACCGTATACAATCAGCTGCATACCCAGTGTTCCGATAAAAGCGGGAACCTGCAGATAGGAAATCACCAGACCATTGATCAGACCAAACAAAGCAGCAACTAAAATACAGATTAACAATACTACGAATACCCACCAGATACCAAAATCCGGAAGATTGGGGAAAAACTTACCGCTGTAGCCCGGTTTCTGTAAAAGAGTACCTGCAAGGCAGGCGGAAAGGCCTACAATACGTCCTGCAGAAAGATCAGTACCTCTGGTAATCAGGCAGCCTGATACACCGCAGGCAATGATGAAACGGGGTGCCACATTTAAGGCGATATTTTTTAGATTGTCAGTTGTTGCGAATGATGGTTGCTTTATTGCCGTAAAAATGGCAAGCAGGACGAGGACAACGATGATTCCATTACTCAAACTTCGCACTTA
>JAAOXG010000018.1 GCA_013036995.1 Lacrimispora defluvii | reverse complement strand
TAAACGCTTGACACAAACAGTAATATCCTCCTACTTGATTTTTACAGATAAATTATATATCCTTATATTCAGCAGGAGAAGTATGCACATTGTTGTTAGATACTAACTTTTTTGTTAGCAGGGAGATGGGCAGCTAAAAGAACTGGAAGCCAGCAGTTTAATCCACAGGGAGCAATACAACGAAGTACCGCCCCGTGTGAAATATTCGCTGACAGAAGAAGGACGTACCCTGATTCCGGTTCTGGAGCTGATGTCTCCATGGGTCAGGAGTATATGAAATAAAAGAGTGGCATTAATTTAAAGGAGCTCAATGATAGCTTCCAATTCTTCGGATAAGCCCTTTGCCAGTTCAAAATCGGTGTTTTTTAAGGCCAGTTCGATTTTTGTTTCAACTGCCTTTTTCTTTTGCTCTAATTCTAAATAGTCTTTATCAAAATGTCTGGCATAAATCATTTGTCTGAATTTACGCATGCTCATTTTCCGGATTGTCTTATCATCAATGATTAAGACATAGTCCGCACAGTTTACGATGGTATAAAAATCGTGGGAGATCATTAAAACTGCACCCTTGTAGTTTGCAATGGCTTGTTCCAATGCTATCTGTGAGTAGGTGTCAAGATGGCTGGTAGGTTCATCAAGAAGCAGCAGGTCTGCTTTACCAGCAGAAATTTTGGCTAATTGAAGTATATTTTTTTCGCCGCCGGACAGGGCACCGATTTTTTGGTGAAGAACCGATTCATCAAAGGTATAGTTGGAAAGATAAGAGCTGATTTCATCGTATGTTTGAAACCCAAGGCCGAAAAAATAATCCAACACTGTCTCAGACTCATTTAGCATTTCACCCTGAAGCTGGGATAAAAAGGCTGTCTGAATGTTTTCATTGATCTCTATGGAATCTTTGCTGTTTTTATAGATATCACGGAGTAATGTAGTTTTTCCGGTTCCGTTGGGGCCGATCAGGGCAACTTTATCTGTGGATTTGATTTCAAAGTTAACATCGTTTAAAAGCATTTCATCAAACGCCGCACTGTAATCTTTGACAGTTAAAACGATTGCATCTTCCAGCTCATTGGCAACGGTGAAGTGAATATCCGGCTGTTTGATCTCAACAAATGGTGCCTGAATTCTTCGGGCGATTAACCGTTCCTGGATTTTCTTTCTCGCTTTTAAGGATTTTCCTCTGGCTGCTTCTGTGTGTGTGGTAGCCAGTGATCTTAAATTGTTAATGATCACCTGATTTCTCTGGATTTCTTCTGTGTCAGCCACAGCCAGTTCCTGTAATTCGATTTTCTTTTGGAGCAGAGTGAAGTTATAATCAATATACCGTCCATCAAACTCCTGAAGCAGTTTATTTTCCAGATGAATAATTTTGTTAAAACAATGATTTAATAAATACCGGTTATGTGTAATAACCAGCATCGTGCCCTTATGTGAATTTATCAGGTTTTTAAGAGAATTTAAATTCTCAAAATCCAGAAAAACATCGGGTTCATCCATAATAATTAAATTGGGCTGAGTCAGCATCTCCTTGATTACCTGAACCAGCTTGAACTCTCCGCCGCTGAGCTGGGAGACAGGCAGATTTTCCAGCTTTCCAAGGTCTGCCAGACCTAACTGCTTGTTCATGTTGGTTTCAAAATTATCTCCGTCAATTGCCTGAAAGGCATCCAGAGCCTGCTGGTATTTTTCCAGGAGATTATCGATGTCTGATGAAGTTTCCATCTCAGTACAGATGGATGTTATTTCATTCTGCAGTTTTGTAAATTCCCCACCAATATATTGGGCAACCGTTATATCCTCTGCATCGTCTCGTTCATAGAACTGACTTACATATCCAATTCTGCAATTGGGGGATATCTCCAGTTTTCCATCAAACATATATTTATCAGGATCCATAAGGATATGAATCAGCGTACTTTTTCCGCTTCCGCTGGTTCCTATAAAGGCGCAGTGCTGGCCGTCTTCTAAAGTGAACGAAATATTATGATATAAATCCTTCTGCGGAAATGAGTAAGACAGGTTATCAAATTTTATCATGTAAGTCCTCCATGTAATATGCGGCATCCCATTACTGTATTGTTAATGCTGTTTCCACTAATAACAGTTTTCGAGATTACCTCTGGTAGCATACCATCTTTTAATAATTATTTCAATTATTTCATTGGAATGGTATGATATTGATTGATATCAAATGAAAATGAATAGAGAGTAAATGGAATGAAAAAAACGGAAAGACAGAATGGAATCATTCATTTGTTACGAATACGTAGAAAAATGACGGCCAAAGAGCTGGCTGATTATTTTGAGGTGAGTGAGCGGACTATTTACAGAGATATTGATGCACTCAGTCAGCTTCGTGTTCCCATTATTTCCTATGAGGGACTGGGAGGGGGGTACGAAATAGATTTCTCCTATTTTATGCCAAGTATTAAACTGAGTGAGCAGGAAATATTAATGCTTTTGATGGTGTTAAAAGCGGGGGAAGAATTTCGCATCCCAAACATGGCAGCGGATTATAACCTTCTAAGCAGTAAGCTGCTTAATGTTTTACCGGATGAAGAAAGACAAAAGGCATCCCAGGTCTTATCACACATAAATTTTGACATATTGCGGATAATACCCATGGGTTACGCGGATAATGTTTTAAAACCAATATTAGAGGCGCTGTGGAATTCCTGCGATCTGCAGCTTAGTTATTACCACCCAGAGCGCAATGACACAGAATCCAGGCGTTTTTCACCCTTAGAGCTGCAGTATGGAGATGGAGGCTGGTATATTAATGGATACTGTCATTTGAGGAAAGAAAAGCGAACGTTCCGCCTTGACCGGATTGAGTCAGTTACATGTCTGAATGAAAAAAATCATTTTATAAACAGGGAATTGCCTGTGGCAGAGCATGATAAGTTTCGGTGGAATACTTATGAACTGATGTTAGATCCGTCTCTATACAGGATTATCAAGGATGATGTATATCTTCAAAATTCCGTGACCCGATCCATAGACAATAAAATACATCTTACTGTCAGGACTCCTTATAAGGATGAAATATGTAAACTGGTATTATGCCATCCGGAAAAGGTGACCGCTTTAAAGCCGGAAGAATTCATGGAAGAAATAAAACAGTTAAGTAATGCACTATCCGGGAAATATCAAACTATAACACCAGGAAGTTTAGCAGATGAAGAAAGCAATTAAAATCATTGGGAAAATAATATTTTGGTTTTTTGTGATAATCGTTGTTCTTTTAATAATCTCAGCATTGGCTCACAAAATTCTTACGCCAATGGAAAAAAACAAATATAAAGTCGGAAAAACCCTAGATATCAATGGAAAGCATATGCAGGCATATGTGACCGGACAGGGAGACAAGACAATTGTTTTATTGAGCGGCTTGGGAACAGCATCACCAATTACAGATTTTATGCCCCTGGCAGATCGATTAAGTGCAGATTATAAAGTTGTTATTCTTGAATACTTTGGTTATGGTTTCAGCGATACAACAAATGCAGAGCGCTCCAATGAAAATATAGTAAATGAAATACGAACCGCACTGAACCAGTTAGAAATAAAGGGACCGTATATTTTAATGCCTCACTCAATATCCGGAGTATATTCCCTGTATTATGCGATGAAATACCCGGATGAAGTGGAAGCAATCATCGGAATTGATGAATCAGTGCCCAATCAGACAAAATTTAGTAAAGATCCCGACATGTCTCACGGCTTAACTTTGCTTAACTCATTTGGAATCATAAGAGATGTCTCATATCTTTTGCCAGATGCCTGGGATAGTAAGAACGAGAATAATAATTATACACAAGAGCAGATTAAGGTTAAAAAAATGGCTACAGCATGGAACAGTCTGAATAAATCAGTAATCAATGAATTTAACACGGTAAATAAAAATACAGAAGAATTATATGATGTGAAATATCCCGATAATCTCCCTGTCCTTGCAATTTTAGCTAAGGATTCAGTAGATACCGATAATTACTGGTTACCCCTTCACCAACAGTTAATAACCAACCCTTCCATCCAAAAAGTTGAAACGCTTGCGGGGGAGCATTATCTGCACTGGACGAATGCGGATAAAATAGCTGAACTGGCAAAAGAATTTATTTCAGCGAATTAATAAATTACACTCTAAACTCTGACATTCTTATGTCAGAGTTTATTTGTTATGCTGATGCTATCAAAAAATGCCGATACAGGCAAGTGGGAGGAATCCATATGATTTATACGGTGAGAGGACTTATTCATAAAGAAGAACTTGGAATTACGTTAGGTCATGAGCATTTTAAGTGGGAGTCAGATGAATTTTTAGCAAACAGCATGTATTTTGACAAAAAGTATCAGTTGGAAAACATGGAATCAGACATGAACTATATTATACCGGTCATGCTTGATATAAAGGAAAGAGGAGTAAAGAGTATTGTAGAAGCTTCGCCTCCATTGGGTGGGCAAAACGTCAGAATGTTAAAAGCTTTATCAGAACAGACGGATCTGCATATCATTGCCTGCACTGGCTGGAACATGACAAAACAGCTTTACGACGTATTTCCCGGTCATTTTGAAGAACAGCTGGCAAGTCGCTGGATAAAGGATTTTAAAGAAGGTCTGGATACAATCGATGGCATTATTATTCGTCCGGGGCATATCAAACTGCTGCTTGACAAGGGCAGACTTTCCGGCGTAGATAAGGCTATGCTGATTGCGGCGGTAAGAGCCAGTAAAGAGACAGGTATCCCTGTGCATTGTCATATCATAGAGGCAGAAATGGTTCATGAAGTGATACAGGTACTGGATGGGGTGAATGCAGATTATAACAAATTTCTTTGGGCCCACGCAGACCACGAGGCAAACAGGGAAACGGTGGAACTGGCAGCGAAAAAGGGAATGTGGATCGGTATTGATACCATAAGGAAGGGGAAAAGTGCCTGGGAGTTTGAACTGCTGAACTATATTATTTCACTTAATTACAGCCATAAGGTACTGCTTTCCCAGGATTATGACTTCTATTCAGAGGGGAAAGAATCGATGGATAATCATCCCTGTACAACTATCTTTGACGAATTTATTCCTTATTGTTCTGCCAACGGAATAAGCAGGCAGGAAATAATCCGCATGATGACAGAAAATCCAGCAAATTTCTATGATGTGGATAAGAATGATGTGGATTAGATAAGAAATGATAAGTGAGGATGTTTTAATGTATAAGATCATTATAATTGCAGGTAAATTTGTTCTTTTTGCCTTAGCTGCTATCATTTCATTATGTTTCATTTCGGGAATCTGCCAGGCTTTCATCATGGCATGAGTTATATAAAATAGTACAGCAATAAAAATCAACCGTTACAATCAGCCAAACGGTTGATTTTTTTATTTCTGTAATACCGTATGATATCCGTAGTAAACGAAAAGGAGACAATTGCCATGGATAATCTAATGACAGTCAGTAATTTAAAAAAGAGCTTTAAAGAAAATATTGTTCTGAAGGGAATCAGCTTTGAGATCCGCAGGGGAGAGGTACTTTGTTTTTTAGGACCTAACGGAGCGGGCAAAAGTACTACCATTAATATTCTCACCGCTGTACTGGGTAGTGACGAAGGGGAGATTCGCTTCAAAGGTAATAAAATCAGCAAAAGACTGCGCAGCTACAAACAGTCGATTGGAATAGTCCCTCAGGATATAGCCCTTTACGAAGAGTTAAGTGCAGAAAGCAATTTAAGGTTTTTTGCCTCTCTTTACGGACTTTACGGCAGCAGACTGGATGACGCGGTAGAGGAGGCACTTACCTTTGCTGGCTTACAGGACCGCAGAAAGGATAAAGTCAAGACCTTTTCAGGGGGAATGAAGCGGCGGCTTAATATTGCATGTGCCATTGCCCACCACCCGGAACTGGTGATTATGGATGAGCCAACCGTTGGAATCGATCCCCAAAGCCGAAATCATATTCTTTCTTCCATCAAAAAGCTTCAGAATCAGGGAATGACAGTTATTTATACCACTCATTACATGGAAGAAGTGGAAGTAATCTCTTCCCGTATTATCATAATGGATCATGGAACAATTCTTGCAGAAGGGACCAAAGAGAGTCTGAAAGAGGATATTGAGAACGAAAAGAGGTATATCATAGAAGTCGAGGAAAATGGGGCAATTGGGCATGATGAGTTTTTTTCTGTGGAGGGTGTTAAATCTGTAAAAATAGATGGTAATGCCTTTGAAATTACGTCTCTGAAAGGGGTGGAAAATCTTGACCGGATCATCGCCCTGTTAAGTGATCATGGCGAAAAAATACGTAATATTACAAGCGAAGCAGCAAGTCTTGAGACAGTTTTCTTAAAGCTGACAGGACGCAAGCTGCGTGACTGAGAAAGGAGAGTTGGATATGCGTCGTTTTATAACAATTTTTAAAATGGATTTCAGCAACTTGTTTAAAAATCCGGTTCTTGTGGGATACAATTCAGCATTTTCAGGTTTATTAATATTGATTCTGGGTTATTTATGCGGAGGGGATTATGCTGACAGTAACACTGCATATCAGTATTATACAGTATCTCTTATCATTTATGGGATGTTAAATGGAGCCATGACTGCCTCCAACTGTTTTATGGAACGGGATATCAAACGGGCAAATCTTCGGATTATTTATTCCCCGGCGGGAGGTTTTTCAGTTTATTTTTCCAAAATGACCGCGTCGTTTCTTTTTGATTATATCCTGCATTCACTGCTGCTTGTAATTTTGTGCCCGCTGCTCCATGTCAGTCTTGGGAGCAATCCGGTCTTCTTTCTTCTTTTAATGGCACCAGTAGAGTTTGCGTCAGCAGCTCTTGGAATATTCTTCTGCTGTGTGTTCCACTGTGAAGAAACCACCAGTACATTGCTTAGTACGGTAATCAGTCTGCTTTGTGTTCTGGGGGGGACCTTCTTTTCTCTTGATGGAATGGGCAGTGTGATGGCCTTTGCCACGAAGATATCACCTGTAAAATGGCTGAATGAAGCTTTCTTTACTCTGTCCTGTGACAACAGTTACCAGTATTTCTGGCCGGTATTTATCACTGCAGCTGTTCTTTCTGTGCTGCTGACATTGGGCTGTGGATTATTTTTCAGAACGGAGGATTATATATGAGGACCTTTACAACCACCATTACTAACATATATGAGCGGACCATTCCCCGTATTATTACGCTGATTTTGTTAACAGCATTTATCCTTGCCTCTATGGTACTGGCAGTTCATTTGACGGAGGTACAGCAGGTAAAAGGCCGGATTGTTCTGGTAACGGACAAATCTGCTGTGACTTTACCTCAAAGCTCGGCAAGACTTAATATCACGGTATCCCCGGAAAAACCGCCTCATTCTGCACTTGTGGAACAAAAATATGATGCTTATGCAACAATCGGCGAAAACGGTGAATATCAGATTGAGACCCTTCGCAGTGACAGTTATAAAAACATGGTGCTGGCACTTCTTAAAAATCCGGATGCCATTCTTAAAGATAGTAAAACAGCCCGGGGCGTTGGCGCAAATATTATAGGTTTCATGATGATGTTTCTTCTCATGGAGGTTTTCGCCAATTTGTTCGCCTTTGCAGATGACAAGGAGCAGGGACAATTGCGGCGGATTACGGCAGCACCGGTTTCTTTCGGGGGTTATCTTGCGGCGCATTGCGTCTACTGCCTGTCCATGTTTCTGCCGGAATATATTCTGCTTATTATTTTAAAATACTGTGGATTTGATATTGGCTTCACACTTTTGCAGTATGCCGGTTTACTTGCAGTGATGGGATTATTCGGTATTTCATTTGCACTGCTGTTAAATACACTGATTAATAAACCGGATAATGCTTCCATGCTTGGCAGATCCATTATCGTTTTAACATCAATGCTTGCAGGCAGTTTTTACTTATTCACAAAAAAAAATATTCTGCTGGATCTGATTATTAAGGTGCTGCCGCAAAAACAGTTCATGAATTTTGTTGAGTATATGGAACGGGGAGAGGCGTGGCAGCACAGCTTCAGCATTATTTATGTAATTGCGCTTTCCATTGTTATGTTTGCAGTTTCCTGCGCCGTATTGCAAATGAAATATATTAAAAGGGTATAAAAGCGATACACTTCTTGTAAAAGCAGGCTGCCTGCATTACAATGAAAGTAATAAATAAACGACAGGTGAATAAACGATGGAGCATTCCTCAGATATATTACTTCTTACTACAAAATTAAAAATACCGGCACCCCGTAAAAATTATATTGTACGCCATGGATTGTTTGAACAGCTGTCCCAATGCAGGGATATGAGTATTATCTTTCTAAGCGGCGGTGCCGGTACTGGCAAAACAACGCTTCTTTCATCATTTATTCATGAAAAGGAACTTAAAAATGTATGCTGGCTGTCGCTGGATTATTCAAATACCAATGTGTATTCCTTCTGGCTTTATTTCACTGCGTCAGTCAGCGCTCTCTTACAGGATGAAGGAAGTCTTCTAAATCTGATGAGAACCAATCCGGACACCAAATATCTGGAGAATCTGCTGATTACGCTGATTAACCGGTTATGGGGAGACGAAGAATATTATATGGTGTTAGATGATGTCCATTGCATCCGTGATGAAGCTCTCATACGAACCTTTGAATTTTTTATTGAATCAATGCCATCCAACTTCCATTTTTTTATGCTTTCACGGGAAGACCCGCCTGTATATTTAGGCCCGATGGCAGTATCCGGCCGTTTGCTGTTTATTGATGGAAAACAAATGCAGCTGACTGAAGAAGAGGGGATTGCCTTTCTTAAAGATACGATGAAGCTGGGGGGCAGCGATGAAGAACTGAATCAATTAAACCACTTTGCGGAAGGATGGATTGGAGGCCTGCAGCTTGCGGCGGCAGCCAAAGCGGCGGGAAAGTATTCAGGCCAGCTTCTGCGTGCCGGGGGCGGAATTGCTTCCCAATACCTGACCCGTGAAATTATTGATGCTCTCACAGAAAAAGAACAGGATTTTCTGATAAAAACAGGATATCTTTCATATTTCGATGCGGACATCTGCAATAAGTTATTCCAGGGCTTTACAAAACAGGAATTCGATCAGATGATGGAACGGTTCATGGAAAAAAATCTGTTTCTGATCTGCCTTGACGAACAAAACGGAATATACCGCTATCACAATATTTTGTCGGAATATTTAAAACAGCAGTTTAGCTGTCTCCCTGAGGAGCAAAAAGCAGAATACTGCAAAATAACAGCAGGAGCCTTTGAAGAAAAAGGGGATTTTGAGGAAGCCTTACAGGAGTATTGTGAGGCAGGCAATTATAAAGAGGTTCTGCGTGTGGCAAAAGCAATGGAAGGCAGGATAGAGGCGTGGAATTATCTTGATAAGGTTCCGATTGAGCTTTTATTTCAGGATACGGATCTGGCCGCCCAATGCTTTATATATAATCTGGGAAATCTAAATATGGAACGCTGCCGCGTTATTTATGAAAAGTTTAAGGAGCTGTATGAAGATTCAGATTTGTTTAGTATTGTTGACTTTGCTCAGATCTATTTTACTAATGAGAATGGGATTTTGCCTCAATATCCTGCGTTGACAGATAAACAGATTGATCAGATTCCTTATGGACCAGTGGTAAAAGCTGTGCTGCTGATTGAAAATGCCGGCGCATTATTGGAAAAGATGCAGTATGAGGAAGCGGAAAACTGCATTATAAAAGGGATTAAGATAGCTTCCGGTTTAAATCCTTTTATCGACTTTTTTGCTTATAATCAGTTGGGGCAGGTTTATGAAGAAATGGGACGGTTAAATGACAGCTTTTCCTGTTATGACAAATCAAAAGAAGTACTGAAACCGATTAATGGATTAATGGGAATAGAAACCAATTATTATTTCGGTCTGGCTGGAGTTTATATGCGCAGAATGGAACTGGAGCAGGCGGAAGATGTGCTGGAGCAATCAAGGAAGCTGTTGGAGGAACGTCATATTCATGTGGATATTACTGACATGACGCTGGCTTACCATCTGGCTGAGATGAAGTTCCTCCGGGGAGATAACGATACAGCGGTCTCTTATGTTGAAGGGATTTTGTCTGAGTATCCGAATTACAGCGTACTCACTCTGGGACGTCTGCTCTATGAACTTGCCTGTATTGACAGACTATCAGAAAATCTTTCTGATAAGTTTTTAAAAGAACTGGAAGATGCGAAGAAATATAACCAGCAGCCCCTTATGAAAATGCTGCGTGCACGGATTCTTTTTAAGCTTGGCAGTACGGCTGAGGCATTGAAAGAAACCGAAGACATACTGATTTCATCCCGTCTTAAACATAATAAGCTTCGTCTTGTAGAAGCCGGTATTTTGAAAATATATATGCTTTCGCATGTGCAGGTGAAGGCAGCCGGTCAGCGGGAAATCAATAATTTGCTGGTTGAAGCGATTCATTATGCGCAGGAAGACCGCATTCTAATGCCGTTTTATCTTGATCGGAATACACTGCTGCCTATACTGAAGGAATTGCATCAAAAATTATCTGGCAGTCAGTTAATGAGCGCCGCGGAAACAGCATTTTTAGGTGAAACCATTGTGATTTGCGGAGGCCAGACTGTTAAGGAGAGTAAGACCGAGATGCTGTCAGCCCGTGAATATGAGGTATTAAGCCAGTTGTCTCTGGGCATTACCAATCGGGAGATTGCTAAAAAGCTTTGCATATCCCAGGCTACGGTGAAAACCCATGTACTCAGTATTTTTGGTAAGCTTGGAGTATCATCCAGGATGCTTGCTGTAGAAAAGGCGAGGAAAGAAGGACTTATATAATTGTTATATTAGTACTTGCAAAAACAGTTTTTTTAAAGTAGAATGAAAACAACATTTTTGAGAGGAATTAAACTATGAATACATTTTACATGAACAGCTTAAGACGCAGAGACAGACGTAAACTCTTGTAACTGATGCAAAGTACATTCGCACGGTTGCAGGATTGATACGTCTTGTTTCTGTGCGGTTCATAGTTTATAGCAGAACCGTAATTGTTCAGCATACGCTGATCTGTTGCGGTTCTTTTTTTATTCTGCTGCAGAAAATGAAAAAATGGAGGTCAGATATGAAGGAAGAAATCTGTAAATGGATTGCAAAAAATCTGGTGAATGTAAGTGAACAGGAGGTGATAACGATTATGGAAGTTCCTCCGGAGGATAATATGGGGGATTTCGCACTTCCATGCTTTACTTTCGCAAAGGTATTGCATAAGAATCCTGCCAGAATTGCACAAGAACTGAACACTTCCTTAAAGGAAGTACAGGAAGAACTGGGAATTGAAAAATCAGAGGCGGTGAATGGGTATTTAAATATTTTTATGAAACGTGATAAATACGTGGAGTACTGGATTAATAAAATCAAGAGTCCTGATTTTGGGCTTATAAAGGCTGGAACAGGTAAAAACATCTGTATGGATTATTCTTCCCCCAATATTGCGAAAAATTTTCATGTGGGACATTTACGTACTACAGTCATTGGCAATTCCCTATACCGCATTTATGAAAAACTGGGATTTCACGTTGTCCGCATCAATCATTTAGGCGATTGGGGTACCCAGTTCGGAAAGCTGATTGTGGCATATAAAAAGTGGAGTGATGAAGAAACCGTAAAAGAAAAGGGAATAGAGGAATTACTTCGGATTTATGTAAAATTTAATACAGAGGCAGAAAAAGATCCTGAACTGCTTTGTCAGGCCAGAAACTGGTTTGTAAAGATGGAGCAAAACGATGAGGAGGCCATTGGGATATGGAACTGGTTTAAGGAGATTAGTTTAAAGGAATATTCCCGTGTTTATGATCTGCTGGGGATCACCTTTGACTCTTATGCCGGCGAAAGCTTCTATCGGGATAAAGTACCTGCTTTAGTAGAAGAACTGAAAAGCAAAGGGTTGTTAAAGAAGAGCCAGGGAGCAGATATTGTTGATTTGTCAGAATATAATATGCCACCATGTCTTATAACCAAAAGCGATGGCAGTTCCATCTATCATTCCAGGGATATAGCTGCAGTTTTATACCGGAAAGAAACGTATCACTTTGACCGTTGCATCTATGTAACAGGATTGGAGCAGAGCTTACATTTTAAGCAGGTATTTAAAGCAATTGAAGTAATGGGATACAACTGGGCGGATACTCTGATTCATGTTCCTTATGGATTAGTAAGCCTGGAAGGAGCGAAATTGTCTACCCGCAGCGGTAACATTATTTATGCAGAGGATATCCTAAATGAATCTATTGAACGTGCATTTCATGCAATTCAGGATAAAAATCCGGATTTAAAAGAGAAAGAACAGGTGGCTGAAAAAATAGGAATTGGTGCGGTTATTTTTCACGATTTATTTAATCAGAGAATTAAAAACGTTGATTTTTCCTGGGAAGCTGTATTAAGCTTTGATGGAACTACCGGCCCTTATGTTCAGTATACCTATGCACGAGCCAAAAGCATATTGAGAAAGAATAGTAAGGAAGCTGATTATGAGAACATTGATTTTCATGCATTGGCGGAAGACAGGGGCTACGAATTGGTCAAAGCACTTTCCGGTTATGAGGAAGCCGTAAAAAAGGCAGCTGAGCGTTATGAACCTTCTGTTATTGCGAGATTTTTAGTAACAGTCGCTGTGGCATTTAATAAATTTTATCACGAATGTCCAATTTTACAGGCGGAAGAGAGCACAAAGCAGGCAAGGATTGCTCTGACAGATCTGACTCAACGTGTCATTTTGGATGCCTGTGGTCTGCTTGGTATGGCCTGTCCCGAAGAAATGTAAGAATATAGGTGCAGAACTCAAATTACGTGGTATAATCAGGAAAAAGAGCATATACAAATATAGGAAGTCCGATGGAAGGAAAATTACAGGGTGACCGCAATGAAGGAATCGCATGTCCGGTATAAAGTTGAAGCGTGGGACAGCTTACAGCATCTGTTTCAAATTAAGAAGATAAATGATCATACCTTACATTTCCTTGCATCATTTAATGGTAAATTAGATATGATCCGGCTGCAGAAATCGGTTGATCTGTCAGCAGAAGCGTTCCCTTTACTCAAATGTCATTTTAATGAGGGCACAGAACGTCCATATTGGGAGTATTGCAGCAATACCACCAAAGAAATGCTGACTTTGATTGAGACAGAAGATGTTGAAACGACCGTGAATCAGTTCCTTGTTTCAGAGATTATTACACCAACAGGACCTCAGATAAAGCTGGGGGTGATCCGGAATACAAACACAGATACCCTTATCATAATAATGAACCATATGCTGTGTGATGCGGCAGGATTTAAAGACTATCTGTATCTGCTAAGCGGCATTTACAACAAGATCAGGGAAGATGCAGGTTATCATCCATCTGCATTGGGAAGCAGAAGATTATCTCAGATCACCGGGAGGTTTTCATGGAAAGACAGAATAAAAATTTTATTAAGTAAGAACGACATGTCCACTCATGATCCCGCAAAATTAAGACTGGAGGGAGATTTAAGCAACCCCTTTATTGAAATCAGAAGCATCCCTAAAGAAGTCTTTCTGAACCTGAAAGAATATGCCAGGAAGCATGATGCTACCATAAATGATATAATTCTTACAGCATATATCCGCACTCTATATGAAACATTTGGTTATGTATTTGCAATTCCCAGTACGGTTGATTTAAGAAAATATTTACCTGATCATAAAGCAGAAAGTATCTGTAACCTCTGTACCAATCTTACCTGCGACATCGGAACCGATATAGGAATATCTTTTGAAGATACTCTTTTAAAAGTCAGAGATCGTATGAAGAAAGAAAAATCCAGTATCGCCTGTATAAAAAGTATGATGGTATTGGAAAAAGTATATGATATATTGCCATATAAGCTGGCAGAAAGTATTGTAAATAAAAACTTTAATAATGCGTTGATTGCCTTTACAAATATTGGAATTATTGATAAAGCACAGTTTTACTTTGATGAGCTGCAGATCACAAACGCTTATATGACCGGCTCCGTGAAGTACAGCCCCTATTTTCAGCTTGCGGTATCTACGTTTGATAATAATCCTGTACTGAGTGTCAATCTTTTTGGCTCCCAGGCTGACCGGGATACAATATCAGCTTTTCTTGATAAGGTTGTTCTGAAACTGAATCGTAACTATAATTAATTGATGCAATGGGAAAAGGAAACATATGGACTACGAAAAACAAAAACGATTTATAGTGAACCTGATTTACTGTGGATTGATTATTTTGTTGGTGACCATTACCATCCGATATGCATTGGGGCTGGTTTCTCCATTTTTAGCAGCATTTTTAATCGCTTATATCTTAAAAATACCGGCAAAATGGATCGCTGGGAAAACAAAGCTTCCTTATAAGCTGATTGCCATGGTTTTAGTTCTGGTGTTTTACTGTACGGCAGGTATCCTGATGGCCCTGGTGGGAATTAAGCTGGTGACGGTTACCGTTGATATGGTTATGGCATTGCCGTCAATCTATAGGAACCAGATAGAACCTGCACTTGGTTACCTTTTTAAAGGGATTGAGCATACGGTTTCCCGCATGGATGCTGCTCTTGTAAAAACTCTTAATGGCATGTTTGCCCAGTTTGTTCAGTCTGTGGGAGAACTCATTACCAGCTTATCCGTCCGGATGGTGGAGACACTTACCGGATACGCTTCCCTGCTGCCTGGAATATTTGTCAAAATCCTGCTGATGATTATTTCAACCTTCTTTATTGCAGCAGATTACGATCTTATGGTTGAATTTATAGCCCGCCAGCTATCGGATAAGGCAGTCGGATTGTTGCTGCAAATAAAGGAATATGTTGTAGATATCCTGTTTGTATATATCCGATCCTACGCCCTTATTATGGCTATTACATTTGTGGAGCTGTCCGTTGGGCTTACCATCATCGGGGTGTCAAATGCAATATTAATTGCTTTTGCAATCTCTGTTTTTGACATTCTTCCGGTGCTTGGAACCGGCGGGATTATGCTTCCATGGATGGTGATCGAGGCTATTTCGGGAAATGGTCCGTTAGCCCTGGGGCTCCTCTTGGTGTATCTGTTTATTACCGTGATCCGTAACATTCTGGAGCCTAAAATTGTGGGCAGTCAGATAGGTTTGCACCCAATAGTTGACCTGGTAAGTATGTTTGTAGGAGCGCAGCTTTTTGGTATCGTAGGAATGATCAGCTTTCCCATATTTTTTTCCCTGCTTTGTCATTTAAATGATACCAATACAATCAGGTTGTACAAATAAAATCTTATGAATCTTTTCAAGGCGTATGGCAGCATACGCTTTTTTTGTTTTAATCAGCCCGTCATTATTTGTTCGGCATATACGAATTACTATTCGGTATATGGGAACAAAATAGTTGAATTGCATTTGTTACAATGTTATGATAAAAACATAAAAAACAACATCAAATTAATCATAATAAACAAAAAAGTGGGAGAGAAAGGCATTGATAAACAATTGAGAACAGGAAACCTTCCGAAAAGAAATCGTCCCATGTACAATCTGTGGAGCGGGCACTACTCTTAATCGAATTACTGGCAAAAGAAGACAGCGAAATGACACTGACAGAAATTGCAACCCGGTTAAACTGGCCGAAAAGCACGGTCTATGGATTGATTTCCACTCTTCGTGACTACCGGTATGTGGACCAGTCAGAGGTTACTGGCTGCTATCGTCTGGGAATCCGTTTCTTTGAGCTGGGGAATCAGATTGGTCATTCCTGGGATATCCGTTCCATTGCGAAGCCGTTTATGCAAAAGCTTAATAATCAGCTGGGTGACATGATACAGCTTGCCACAGAAGATCAGGGTGAAGTCCTTTATCTGGATAAAATTGACTCCAATCACCTGATACGGATTGTATCGGAAATCGGCAGACGTCTACCCATGCATTGCAGCGGCCTTGGCAAATCCATACTGGCATACTTACCGGCAGCAAAAGTTAAGCAGATTATACGTCAGCATGGAATGCATTCCTTTACAGAACGAACCATTACCACACTGCCAGCTCTTTTAAAAGAATTGGAGCAGATCCGCAGCCAGGGTTATGCAGTGGATGATCAGGAAGTTATGATGGGGCTTCGTTGTGTGGCGGCACCTATCTTTGACAGCAGGGGACAGGTAAAATATGCAGTAAGTGTATCCGGCTTATGCAGCCAGATGAATGGGGAACGAATGGAACGAGTGATTGTTCTGGTAAAAGAAACAGCAGATTCCATATCATCTGCAATGGGCTACAGAAAACCTCAACAAAATTAAATCAAAAAGGAGAGTGGATTAAAATGATGGAAAAAAGACCTGAAATTGCAAACTCAATTATGACCGGCGGATTTCAAACAAATTACCATGATGTAGGGGAAGGATTTCCTCTGGTGATGCTCCATGGTTCCGGACCAGGAGTATCCGCGTGGGCAAATTGGAACAAAGTATTTCCCCTTCTTGCGCCGAATCACCGCGTACTGGCGCCGGATATGGTTGGATTTGGTTATACTGACCGGCCGGATGGGGTTCATTACGGAATGGATGTGTGGGTAAAACAGACCATTGATTTTCTGGATGCGCTTGAAATCCAGCAGGCGGATTTAGTGGGAAATTCCTTTGGGGGAGCATTGGCTCTTGCTGTTGCAATCACGAATCCAAAGCGGGTTCGTAAGCTGGTGCTGATGGGGAGCATGGGAGTTACATTCCCGATTACTTACGGGCTTGACCGGGTATGGGGATACCAGCCATCTCTGGAGAACATGCAGGAGCTGATAGGTATATTTGCCTATAATCAGGCAATGATGCCGAAGGAACTGGCAGGAGCACGGTATGAAGGAAGTATCCAGCCTGGATTTCAGGAGAGCTTTTCCTCCATGTTTCCGGAGCCCAGACAAAAGGGTGTGGAAGCAATGGCAAAATACGAAATTTACCTCCGGGAAGTGCGCCATCAGACCTTAATTATCCATGGCAGAGAAGACCGGGTGATTCCACTTGAAACTTCCATGAAGCTGACCCAGTGTCTGGAGAACAGCCAGCTTCATGTGTTTGGTAAATGCGGCCACTGGACACAGATTGAGCGGACAGAGGAATTTGCTGCTCTGGTACATAATTTCCTGACCATTGATCCTCTTTATGCCAGACAGTGAAAAGAGGTAAAAGGATATGGAAGAAAAAATAAAAAAATTCGCAGATGACTTATTTAAAGCTCAGGAAAATGGAATACCCATTCCGCCTCTTACACAGACAGACCCCTCATTAAGTGTTTCCGATGCATATGCCATACAGCTTGAGAATGTGAAGCGGCAATTAAGCCTTGGTCAGATTGTATCTGGTAAAAAAATAGGCTTAACCTCTGAAGGAATTCAAAAGCAGCTGGGTGTGCATGAACCGGATTACGGACATTTATTTGAAAGCATGGAGTATTCGGTGGAAGTGCCCTTTGACCGGCTGCTGCAGCCTAAAATAGAAGCAGAGGTAGCATTTATTTTAAAGGAAGATTTAGAAGGAGGAAATGTCTCACCGGAAGATGTTATTCAAGCAACCGATTATGTGGTATGTGCCTTTGAGATTGTGGACAGCCGGGTTGCAGACTGGAAAATCAAACTGCCTGATACCATTGCAGACAATGCCTCTTCCGGATGCTATGTACTGGGTAAGAAAAAAATCTTATTAAATCAGGTTGATTTATCAGCTGTGAAAATGGAACTGTATAAAAATGGAAAAGAACTTGTTGGAGAGGGAACCGGAGCGGCAGTCCTTGGCAATCCCATTTATTCCTTGGCATGGCTTGCTAATTGTCTGTGGAATTATGGCGTTACCCTGAAAAAAGGAGAGGTGATTTTATCCGGAGCCTTCAGCGCAGCTCCGGAGGCAAAACGGGGAGATGTTTTTGAAGCCCATTTTTCAACACTTGGATCAGTGAAAGCAAGCTTTATCTGATTGGATAAAGGCTGTTAAGAAAGGAGGAAGGCCTTGGATAAGATTAAAGTTGCGGTAATCGGACCGGGTAATATCGGAAGTGATCTCATGTATAAAATATTCCGCAGCAGGAATTTAGAGATGGCGATGATGGCTGGTATTGTGGAATCGGAAGGGATCAAAAGAGCACGTTCCCTTGGAATACCGGTTACGACAGAAGGCGTAACCAGGGTAGCCCTGCAAAAAGATATTAAAATTGTATTTGATGCCACCAGTGCTGCTGCCCATGCCAATACAAACAGCGTATTATTAAAAGAAGCAGGTAAAATTGCCATTGATCTGACACCTGCAGCAGTGGGTCCCTACTGCGTGCCCAGTGTAAATCTGGAGCAGTTAAAGCATGAAACCAACATTAATATGGTTACCTGCGGGGGACAGGCGACAATTCCTATTGTCCATGCAGTAGCGGGCACTGCAGGGGTAGCTTATGCGGAAATTATTGCAGCCATCTCATCAAAAAGTGCAGGTCCCGGCACAAGAGCCAATATGGATGAGTTTACAGAGACCACCAAAAAGGCCATCGAGACAGTGGGAGGAGCTGATGAGGGGAAGGCAATCATCGTTCTCAATCCAGCTGTTCCACCCATCATGATGACAGATACCATTATGATGAGAGTGAAAGATACCAGTGTCACAATGGATAAAATCCGGCAGTCCATTTATGACATGGTGGAGAAAATGAAGGGATATGTGCCGGGATACCAGCTTTTGGTTCCTCCGATCCAGCAGGGAGACAAAGTAACAGTAATTGTGCAGATTGAAGGACAGGGAGATTTTCTTCCCAAATATTCAGGAAATTTAGACATCATCAATGCGGCAGCCATAGCAGCTGCGGAGGAGATTGCTGGAGAAATGCTGAAGAAAGGAGGCGGTTGACATGGAACAGAAGATTCAGATTGTAGATACCACGCTAAGAGATGGAAGCCATGCTGTCAGGCACAGCTTTACGGAAGAACAGGTGTCTGCAATTGCTGCCGGACTTGACCGCTGCAATGTACCCCTCATCGAATTGTCCCATGGAGATGGATTAGGCGGTTCCAGTTATACGTATGGATTTTCAAAAAGAAATGAATTTCTTCTTTTAAAAGCAGCGGCAAAACAGATAAAAAACGGAAAACTGACTGTACTGCTGCTTCCGGGAATCGGAACCATTGAGGATTTAAAAAAGGCGTATGACTGCGGGGCAAAGGCTGTCCGGGTGGCGACCCATGTAACTGAGGCAGATGTAAGCGCACAGCATATTGAAGCGGCCAGACGGCTTGGAATGATGACAGTAGGATTTCTGATGATGACCCACATGGCAGAGCCTCAGGTTATAGCAGAGGAAGCAAAGAAGATGGAAAGCTATGGAGCGGATTATATCAATCTGGCGGATTCTGCAGGATTTCTTCTTCCAGAAGATGTGGCGGCTCGTGTAAAGGCAGTAAAAGAGGCAGTCAGCATTCCGGTAGGCTTTCACGCCCACAATAATTTAAATCTTGCAATAGCCAATTCCCTGGCTGCTGTGGAAGCGGGAGCCCGCTATATTGACGCCACCCTGCGGGGGTTGGGGGCAGGCGCCGGAAACACCCAGATTGAAGTGCTGGCAGGAGTGCTAAAGCGCAAGGGAATTGATACCGGATTGGATTTTTACGGGCTAATGGACCTGGCAGAACGCAGTGTGGAACCATTGATGCAGCGCCCGCAGACAGTGGATAACGGATCTCTTATGCTGGGCTATGCAGGTGTCTATTCCAGTTTTCTGCTTCATGTCTATGATGCAGCAAAAAAATACGATTTAGATCCAAGAGATATTATGATTGAACTGGGGAGAAGAAGAATGGTAGGAGGACAGGAAGATATGATTCTAAGTGAGGCCTATCAGCTGAAGCAACAGGCAGGCTGAAATTAGAATGCCTGCAAATAACGGATTTGGGAACGTGTAGCAAATAACAAATCATGTATGAAAGGAAGGTATGAAAATGGCACTGAATAAAACATTAAGACCAGGTTTAATACAACTTCGGGTATTGGATTTAGACCAGACGCTGAATTTCTACAAGAATGTTCTTGGACTCAATGAGGTGTGCCGTACGGAAGACGGACGTGTATGTCTGAAGGCATACGACGAATTTGACCATCACTCTGTCACTCTGAGACTGGCAGAAGAACCGGGCTTTGATTATGCCGCATTTAAGGTGGATTCTGAGGAAACTCTGGAAAAAATGGCAGAAGCGGTGGAAGCATTTGGCTATCAGACAGATGTGGTTCCGGCTAATTCTAACCAGCCGGGATTTGGAAAACGAATCGGTTTTACCATCAGCACCGGACACCGCCTGGAAATCTATGCAGATGTGGAACTTGCACCCCAGATTCCTGAAACACGCAATCCCAATATATGGACAGAAGAACCCAGGGGAATGCGGGCTCAGAGACTGGATCATTTCCTCCTTTACGGACCTAATATTGCAGAAGCAGAGCGTTTCTGCAAGGAAGTGTTTGGAATGTTCGTGCCGGAGGTTTGCAATACTCCTGACGGAAAACGGCTTGCAGCCTGGGTGACCAGCTCCAACAAACCCCATGATCTGGCTTTTGTGGAATACGATAAACCAGGAAAGATGCACCATGTTGGATTCCTGCTTCAGGACTGGAACGACGTTGGTCATGCGGCAGATATCATGGCAATCAACCATCTGAAGCAGGATATCGGACCTACCCGGCATGCGATTACCCGGGGGCAGACCATTTATTTCTGGGAACCATCAGGAAACCGGATTGAAGTTTATGCAGGCGGATATACCGCTTATCCGGATAACCCACAGAGAGTGTGGGATTCCGAACAGCTTGGACGGGGATTATTCTATTATGAGGGAGAAATGATACCAAGCTTCTTACAGATTATTACATAATAATGGTTTTAAAACCAGGAGAGTCCGGTGTCTTATCCGGCCCTCCTGGTTCTTCTTTTTTTATAAGATTGATTTGGTAAGAAAAAATTTCACGAAAATTGTATTATTTAAAAAAAATTTGTTGAAACATTTCCATTGCCGACATACAATAATAAGCAAAACATCTGAGGGGAACACTTATGGACAAATTTGGCACATTGTATGAAAAATGGAGAAAGTCATTTATTCAGATAGCGTTTTTTATTTCTTCTGTAAATCTGGTAATAGAAATCGTTATGTCGTATCTGCTTATGGTAAAGTATCCTGGGATGATAAAACTGGATTCTGTACCATACCTGCTGCTGTATATTGTATTGCCCTCTTCCCTGAACTTTGCCATATGTATATTTGGTAAATTAAAAATAGAATCCGATCATATTTCGGAACAGTCTAAAAACTATATTTCTGTTTTGACGCTTACTGGAATTTGTTTTGTTATGTCCAGTGCGCATAATGTTTACGCAGTTCTTTCCTGCAGTCTTTGTTTCCCTGTATACATAACCATTATGTTTTCGGATAAAAGAATGATAAGAAATATTACGGTCATATCTTTTTTCCTCATATGCATCAGTACTTATTTCGGCTCCATTGACGGAAGAGCAGATGATAAACTGCTATATGTTGATTTATTTATCACCCTGGATCTGCTTATAAGCTCTTATTTTATAGCAAGATATCTCTTCCGGCTGGAATATGAAAAAAACATGCTGATAAAAGAAAGCTTTATCAAACAGTCCCAGCTTGAGGAACAATTAAAATATGATCCGTTGACAAATTTATATAACATGAGTACTTTTTTCAATCTGTTATCGATGGCAATCGAAAAAGAACAATTTCCGCTGGCAGTGGCAGTGATCGATATTGATAATTTCAAAAGGGTCAATGATACTTGGGGACATGACAATGGAAATACAGTTCTGATTTATTTATCCCAGCTTCTTCGGGCTCACTGTTCGGCTATGGGACAGGTATGCCGCTATGGCGGAGAGGAATTTTCTATTATTTTTCCAAACAAATCATCGAAAGAGGCCAGACTCTTAGTGGAGGATATACAGCGTATATTTGAATCCCATAAGTTTGAGTTTTTTGAACATGGAAGCATTACGTTTAGCTGCGGAATTGCTGAGACATCTCAGAGTGAATGCAAACCCAGAGATTTATTTCATATCGCTGACCAGGCAATGTATCAGGCCAAGTCTACCGGTAAGAACAAAACAGTTATTTATGGAGATGGTATGTAAAATAATGATTTCAGTTTACATTTTCAACTTATTTCACTTTCTATAGAGCGAATGCATTCAAGCAGAAAATGAAGGAGGAGTATTTATGTTGAAAATGAAACGAGTGTTGGCCTTTGTACTCAGTGTTATGCTGGTATTATCCATGATGCCGGAAATACCGGCACTGGCAGCAAATTCAATGACAGTGGACTGTGCCAATGTACTCAGAGAAGTAACTCATTGTGCCAATGGCTCTCTGTATGGGATGACAGAGAGCATTCCGGCAGATGTAAATGGTCTTGTAGCACCATTAAATCCCTTTGTCTTACGAAATCCCGCCAGAGGCGGAAATGGGAACCAGCATCCCTTCGGAGATGCAATTCTGGTATCCCAGAGGCTTTCATCTGTGCCCAGCGCCAGAGTATCCATTGATCTGGCAGATATGCTTCCAGGCTGGCCTTACCGGTGGCCGGGAATGACCAGCTGGCTCAATCAGGTGAAATCATTTATTAAGGATAAGAAAGCATCTGGCCGCAATAATTATTATGGTTATGAAATCTGGAATGAGCCGGGAGGAACCTGGAATTCGTCTAACGGCAGCTTTAACGACATGTGGAAGCAGACCTATGATGTAATCCGCGCCAACGATCCGGGTGCCAAAATTATAGGACCCTGCGAGAGCTATTACAACAATTCACGAATGAAAGAGTTCCTGACCTATTGTAAAGCAAATAATTGCATTCCCGATATTATGAGCTGGCATGAACTGTCCGGTGGACCCAAGACAATTGCACCCAATATCAGAACATACCGTGCATTAGAGTCTTCCCTCGGTATCGCGCCGCTGCCAATCAGCATCAATGAATACTGTGATCCAGATCATAATCTGGAAGGTCAGCCAGGTTCTTCAGCCCGTTTTATCGCAAAATTCGAGCGTCATAAGATTGAAAGTGCCTGTATTACCTGGTGGTTTGTTCCCACTCCCGGAAGGCTTGGAAGTCTTCTTGCAACCAATACGGAAAAAGGTGCAGGCTGGTATTTTTATAAATGGTACGGGGATATGACCGGAAACATGGTTTCTGTTACACCTCCAAATGATGAGAGCGATCTGGTGGATGGAGCAGCCTGCGTTGATTCTAATGGAAAATACGTAAGCTTTATTTTTGGAGGTCCTAATGACGGAACTGTTAATACGACCTTTAAAAACCTTCCTTCCTTTATCGGCTCCACTGCTTCTGTAAAAGTAGAGAAGATCGACTGGGTGAGCAAAGATACTGTATCCAGAGGACCGGTGGTTCTGTCTACAGCCAATTATCCGGTAGTAAACGGGCAGATTTCCGTTACTGTATCTGGCTGCAACAACAGCTCCGGTTATCGGATCTATATTACTCCTGGTACCGGAACCAATACTGGAATAGTTTCTGGTGGGACTTATAAACTGGTCAACAGGGGCAGCGGGAAAGCCCTTGACGTGACCAACGGCTCAACCGCAGACGGAGCAGATGTGATCCAGTGGGGCTATAGCGGTCAGAGTAATCAGAAATGGATTATAACCAATACGGGAAATGGATATAAGCTGAGCAATGCTAAGAGCGGTAAGGTACTGGACGTTTATAAGAGTTCTACTGCCGACGGAGCAGACGTGATCCAGTGGACAGACAACGGGCAGAATAATCAGAGATGGAATTTAATCGATCTGGGAAATGGCTATTACAATCTTGTAAATAGTAACAGCGGAAAGCTTCTGGATGTGGAGAAGGGCTCTGTAGATGATGGTGGAAATGTAATTCAGTGGAGCAGCAACAACGGGTATAATCAGCAGTGGCAGATTACAGCTCCATAAGAGACAAATTTAATAAGCACCCTGTTCCAGATGATGGCAGGGTGCTTATTTCTTATGGCGTTCCTATTTAATTATTGATGGCATAAATTCTAAATCCCTGATCATGAAACTTATCAAACCATATTTCACCATCTCCAAGCATTACTCCCATACTATTGCTGAAAAGATATTTTGTATAGCTGTCTGATAACTTGTTTTTGAAATCAGATGTAATAATATCGTTATAGTGTTGAATAAATTCCTCAGAAGAATTAATGCCTGTTTTCTTATTATTTATGGTTACGTTGATTGGATAATTGATGAGATCTGCAAACTCCTGTCTTTTATCTTCCATTATGTTCAACTTTATTTGTCTTGCAAAATTTTCAACGTCTGCTGCATCTGCATTAACCAGGGGATAACGTCCCTCCAGGGGGCTGCCAACTGAATGAGACAGGGTTAAGTGGAATTCGTGTTCTGATTGATCCGTAGTATTTTTAAATGAGCCTGTTAATCGGTCGCCTTTTGACGTATCTGGGCTTAAAGACCCTTCAAACGTGATACTGCCGTCTTCGCTGGTCAATACAAAAGAGGAAGAATCCCTATTCAGTGTACCAAGTAATTTGGTTTCAGGATCTTCTTCATTCGCTGTAAAAAGAGAAGCTGTTAATTCGCTGCCGTTTCTATAGATCGCCATCCCAATATTGCGTTCGCCAACCGCTCCGTCAAATACGCTTGTAGTCTGGTCACTAATGATATCTTGAATCTTTGACGCATCCCCAGTCGCTTTTTCGGTAGATTCCACAGGTATTCCGGTAGCGGATTCCGGCACGGCAGAATATGACGCGGCAGATTCTGGAGCAGAAGAGACCTCTTCTTGTTCAGCTGTTGTGCTGGCAGATTCTTCTGCTGGTACAGAATTATTATTGGAAGTTATAAATTTTGTTGTTATGACGTAACTGGCGCAAATAAGACATAAAACTAATAAAGGTACAATAATAAACATCTTTTTATCTGATTTCAAATTTGGATTCCTGCTTTCATTTTTACTCTATAGGAATTATACCATATAAAAGGCTGTAAATACAGAATTTTTATAAAGGCTTAAGTTACAGTTGTTAGTTCCCCTGTAAGATGATAGAATGTTACATGCGGTCCTAAAACTATGTGACTGCACCGTATGAATGAAATGAGAGGAACAATAATGATTCATAACAATTTCAGCAGTTTTTCTTTGAGCGACGATATTCAAAAGGCACTATGCGTTTTGGATTATAAAATACCAACAGAAGTTCAGGAACGTGTGATTCCACAGGCATTAGAAAAAAAAGACCTAATTGTGAAAGCAAAGACAGGCAGCGGGAAAACCGCTGCCTATGCAATTCCCATCTGTGAGATGATTGACTGGCTGGAAAACAAACCCCAGGCACTGATTCTCACACCTACCAGGGAGCTGGCAGTTCAGGTGAAGGAGGATTTCACCAACATTGGCAGATTCAAACGTATAAAGGCAGCAGCAATCTATGGCGGTCACCCATTTGCCATTGAAAAAACAGAATTAAAGCAAAAGACCCACGTGGCAGTGGGAACTCCCGGCCGGGTGATGGATCACATCAGAAAAGGGACTCTTCCATTAAGCAGGATCAGCTGTCTGGTCATCGATGAGGCTGACCGGATGTTAGATATGGGATTTATTGATCAGGTGGAAGAAATTATTAAAGAACTGCCGGATGACAGAGTCACCATGCTGTTCTCAGCCACAATGTCTCAGGAGATAAAAGAGATATCACTAAGTGAGCACAAGGCGCCGGTTCAGATCGATATAAATGAGGAAGGCAACGCGGCAGCAGATATCGATCATTCTCTTTTTCTGACGACTGAGGAAGACAAATTTGAACTGCTTACGGATATTACAATTATGGAGAATCCGGACAGCTGTATCATCTTTTGCAGCACGAAAGACCGGGTAGACTTTGTATGGGAACGGTTAAAACAGATGGATTACCACCCCCAGAAGCTTCACGGCGGCATGGAACAGACCGACCGGATCTCTGCAATAAAGCGGTTTAAAAGAGGGCAGTACCGGTATCTGGTCGCTACGGATGTTGCAGCCAGGGGGATTGATGTGGATGACATTTCTCTCGTAATTAACTATGATATTCCATTGGAAGCAGAAACCTATGTCCACCGGACAGGGAGGACAGGCCGGGCCGGGCGGAAAGGAAATGCGGTTTCGCTGGTAACTTCCTCACAGGCGCGTTTCGTACGGCAGATTGAAGAATTCATCGGATTTCCCATTGGGGAACGGACAGGATATGAAAAAGCAGAGGTATCCCAGGCAAGGCTTAATTTCGATAAAAAATTAAAAGCAGCTCCTGAGATAAAACAGTTAAAAAGCGATCAGTTAAACAAAGGCATTATGAAACTTAGGTTTAACGGTGGTAAGAAAAAGAAATTAAGGGCAACCAACTTCGTGGGAGTACTGTCAAATTTAGAAAACATGTCGGCGGAAGATATTGGAATCATAACAATTCAGGATACCCTTACCTATGTGGAGATATTAAATGGAAAAGGTCCTATGGTGCTGGAAATCATGAGCCACACCCCGATCAATGGGAAACAATTAAAGGTAACAAAAGCATTGGATAAATATTAGCAGCGTGTTATAGTAAAAGTAAAACTAAAATATAAAATCAAACGCAAAAGGGGTTCCTATGGAAAATATTGATATATTGAAGAGATTAAGATATGCACTGGATATCAAGGACAGTGATATGGTGGAAATATTTAAACTGGGCGGAGTAGTTCTTACAAAAACCAATGTACAGGATATGCTGAAAGCCAATGATGGCAATGATGAGAATAATCAGATATGTAATTATCGTATGCTGGAATCATTTTTAAATGGATTTATTATCTTTAAACGGGGAGCAAAGGAAGAAAAACCAGGGGAATCCGGAGATAATAAGAATTTTATGATCAATGATTATAGAAATGTAAATAATATATTTCTGAAGAAGGTTAAAATAGCACTGGCTTTTACCGGTGATGATATGCTTGCAATTTTTAAAGCCGGGGGAGCAGAACTGTCAAATGGAGAATTAAGCGCTCTGTTAAGGAGAGAAGGCCAACGCAATTATAAGGTTTGCGGGGACCGTTATGTCAGAGTTTTCTTAAAGGGTCTTGCAGAACGCTCCAGGAAGTAATAATAGAAGGTAAAATGCTATGGTGACATTAAAGGAAATAGCAAAAAGATGTGGCGTATCCGTATCCACGGTATCCAACATTTTAAATGGAATACCAAAAGTAAGTGAGGATACAAGGCAGAGGGTATTACAGGTGATAAAGGAAACCGGTTATCAACCCAACTATATTGCTCAGGGTCTGCGAAAGAAAAAGACCAAATTAATTGGGATTATTGCCGAAGATATCTCGCTTTTTTCCGCTCCGATTATCATTGAAAGCATCATGTCTTATTGTGAAGCGAAAAATTACAGAACTATAATGGTGAATCTCCGTCTGTATGCCAGATGGAATGAACAATGGTATCAGGACGAAGAGGAATATTATTCTGTCTTAAATCCGGCAATTCAGGAGCTTTTGTCGATTAAAGTGGATGGGATTATTTATGTACCGGGTCATGCTAGAAATATGCGGTGTTTTGATGACGATTTCAGTATTCCGGTAGTCATGACCTACGGGTATCCCCATACGCCCCGCTTCCCTTCCGTGGTAATTGACGATGAGAAGGGGGGATATGATATGACAGAATATATTCTGAAAATGGGACACGAAAAGATCGGAGTGATCGGTGGAAGAAAAGATAACATCCATATGGATAAACGGCTTCTCGGATACCAGAGAGCTTTATATGACAGAAAAATCTTTTACAATCCAGATCTTGTATGCTATGGAAACTGGGACCGGGAGAGTGGTTATGAAGGGGCTGACACACTGATCAGGAAGAAGGTTACAGCCATATTCTGCTTTTCGGATGTGATCGCAGGCGGAGTCTATGATTATCTGGAAGAGAATGGACTGGAAGCACCGGAGGATGTATCCGTGGTGGGATTTGATGACCAGGTGATAGCCGAATATTTCCGCCCCTCGCTGACCACGGCGGCTCTTCCCCTGAAAGAGATCGGGAAAAAGGCAGCGGAGTTATTAATCCGGACACTAGACAAAGAAGAGGGACAGACAGAGCAGCAGATGAGTCAGATAGCGCTGCCATGTACTATGGTTCTCAGAAAATCAGTAAAAAAATTAAAATAATAGATCGATATCAGCACAGATAAAAGCAGATGCCAGGACATTCAGACGGCATCTGCTTTTTTGATTTATTGTAAAACGTTTTATACATAAATAAAAAAGAAAAAACATAGTAATTAAGTATAATTATATGAACTAATAGTTGTTTAAAACATACAAATGACACAAAATAAAACCGATATCAGTTGAGTATATACATGGGTTGGAATATAATTTTATTCAATAGGTAAAACGTTTTACAAAGGGGGATACAAATCCTTAACATGTTAAGAAACTGTAAGAACAGGAAAGGATGATTTCATGAGAATGTTTAATGACAGGAAGAAAGCAAGGGCATTCAGAGAATTTATGTACGTGTTACCGTTTCTTATTTTAGTTGCTGTGTTTTCGTATTATCCGTTATATGGCTGGGTCTATGCATTTTTTGATTATAAGCCGCCGTTTCCACTTAGTATGAATCAGTTTGTAGGCTTCAAATGGTTTACGTCTCTTTTAACCAATGACGTAAAGCTAAAACAGCTGCTGGCTGTTTTAAGAAACACCTTTGCCATCAGCGGACTCAGCCTTCTGTTTTCCTGGTTCCCCATGATTTTTGCAGTCTTTCTCAATGAAATAAAATGGAAACCATTTAAAGTATTTGTCCAGACTGCTACTACATTGCCGAATTTCATCAGCTGGGTTCTGGTGTATTCCATTGCATACTGCATATTTAACAGTACCGGTGTTATAAACAGCCTGCTGTTGAATCTGGGAATATTAAAGACGCCCCAGTTGTTTCTCCAGTCTGCAAATCATATCTGGTTTAAAATGTGGCTTTGGCTTACCTGGAAAAACGCAGGGTGGGCAGCAATTATGTATATTGCAGCCATATCCGGAATCGATGAACAGCTGAAGGAAGCTGCCAGAGTAGATGGAGCCAGCAGAATGCAGGTGATCTGGCATATCACAATCCCTGGTTTAATTCCCACATTTTTTGTGCTTGTAATGCTTAATCTCGCTAATTTTCTGACAAACGGAATGGAACAGTACTTCGTTTTTCAAAATGCCTTTAATAAAGATTACATCCAGGTGTTGGATTTGTATGTTTACAATATTGCTATGGGAAGCGGGGGGTATTCCCTGTCAACTGCCATCAGTATGTTTAAAAGTATTGTAAGTGTATTGCTGCTGTGTGCGACAAACCAGATTTCCAAGATGGTAAGAGGGGAAGGGTTTGTTTAATGAAGCAGAAAGGGGAAGAAATGAGAGAAATCGTTAAAAAGCATAAAAGAAAACGAAATTTAGAAGATTATGTGATTGATACCATTACCTGTATTGTCTATTTATTTTTTACATTTATATGCGTTTATCCCTTTTACTACATATTTATTAATACCATCAGCGCAAATAATCTAAGCGAAAGAGGGAAGGTTCTTTTCTGGCCTATTGGAATCCATTTTAACAATTATATTTCTGTTCTTAAGATACCCGGATTGTTTTCGGCTCTTAAGATTTCCGTAGCCAGGACAGTGATTGGAACAATTGTCACGGTATTTATTGCTGCTTTTCTGGGATATATGTTTACTAAGGAATCCATGTGGAAGCGGAAATTCTGGTATCGCTTTGTGGTAGCTACCATGTATTTTAATGCTGGTATCATTCCCTGGTACATTACGATGCGGAATCTTCACTTAACCAATAATTTCTGGGGTTATATTCTGCCGCTTGCAGTTTCACCCTTTTACATTGTCTTATGCAAAACCTTTGTGGAATCCATTCCCGGAGAATTGCAGGATGCGGCGGAGATTGACGGGGCCGGCACGCTTAAAATATTCTTTCAGATCATTACCCCATTAATAAAACCCATTCTTGCAACCGTGGCAATCTTTACCGCAGTTACCCAATGGAATGCATTTCAGGATACACTGCTTCTGGTAACGGATAAACGCCTGTATACTCTTCAGTTTACCCTTTACCAGTACATTAATCAGGCAAGCTCTTTAAAGTCACTTGCCAATAGTAATGCTTCCTCGGCACAGATGGCGGCAAGCCTGGCCCACTCCCAGACTGCAACCTCCATCCGTATGACCGTTACGATTGTAGTAGTGGCACCGATTATATTAATTTATCCAATTTTCCAGAGATTTTTTGTAAAAGGAATTATGATCGGTGCTGTAAAAGGATAATAACAATGCAAATAAAAGAAGGGAGCAGTGTATGAGAGTAAAAAAGAGAGCGTTTCAGGTGCTGTCAGCAGCTATGGCGGCAGTTATGGTGGCAGGATGTGCGGGGCCCACAGCCACGGAGGCAACAAAAACAGCAGCGGCAGCTGGAACAGAAACAGGAACAGGGAACTATGACGAACCAATGACATTTGATTTTTATGATGTTGCTGCAAATTATCAGGGAACCCAGGCCGGGTGGTTTGCAAAGGTGGTAAAGGATAAGTTTAACATCGAACTGAATATGATATCGCCTCAGGTGGCTGGCAACGGAATTTACCAGACCCGCTGCAGTACGGGAAATTTAGGTGATATTGTTCTGCTGGAACGCACGGATTTTACTGACTGTGTAAAAGCAGGATTAATTAAAGATATTACGGCAGATATCAAAAATTATCCTGATTTAATGACATATAACGATCAGATTACTGTATTAAATAAGGCTCTGCCAGAAAATAAAGATGGTAAAATCTATGGAATTCCATGTCAGATGACTAATACATCTCCCACATCCTATTCTCAGGATGTGATTAAATCCAGCCCCCTTTTAAGATGGGATCTTTACTCAGAACTGGGGCGCCCGGATATAAAAAATACGGATGATCTCTTGGATGTCCTGGAAAAGATGATGAAGGCACACCCCACCAACAATGCGGGAGATCCGGCCTATCCCCTGTCTTTGTGGAAGGACTGGGATGGCGGAGACGGGATGCTGGGAATCGCCAATGTTGCACAGCTGACAACCTGGTACGGGGAAATAATAAAAGGCTCTAATATTTTAAAGCCGGATAATACATTTATCCCTGTAAACAGCAAAGATGGTGCCTATTATAAAATGCTTCATTTCTTAAATGACGCAAACAGAAGAGGAATCGTAGATCCTGATTCCGGTACCCAGGACTGGAATACAGCCTGTGACAAGATGAAGACCGGAAGAGTCTATCTCATGTGGTATAACTGGCAGGTTGGATTCTGAAATACACAGGACCGGTTAAAGGATGGCACAGCATTTATTTATACACCGATTAAGGATCAGATCTATTATGCAGATGCGGATACCTATTATGGCAGCGGACGTGTTTTTGCCGTTGGTTCCCAGGTGGATGATGCCAAGTATCATAGAATTATGGACTTTCTCAATTGGTATGCCAGCCCGGAGGGGTTAAACTATCAGCACATTGGCCTGAAAGGATTTAATTATACGGTAGGCAGTGACGGAAAATATACACTGATCAATGACAATGCGTTAATGGATAATGTCACCGTACCGGATGAATTTGGCGGCGGCGGCTTCAACGACGGAAATAATGCAATTAATCAGTGGATGGTGGATGCCATCAGTACAAATCCGGCAACGGGAGAACCCTATAACAAAGATTACTGGAGTACCTATAAGGCAGCCACAATGACGCAGATGAAGAAAGACTGGGCAGCTAAATTCGGTGCAGCAGAACCTGTTGATTATATGAAGAAGAATAATATTCTGTTAATCAGCCCCAATGTCAGCGTATCTCTTCCAAGTGATCCGGCTGATATCTCCATAATCCGCAAACAGTGCAGTGATTTGTTCAGTGATTATTCCTGGAGAATGATTTATGCAAAGGATGATGCAGAGTTTGATTCTCTGTGGAGTGAGATGTGTACCCAGATGGACGGAATGGGATTTCAGGAACTGTCTAAGTTTGACAAAGATAAGTACCAGATTGAGTTAGATGCCAAACTGGCAGTCAATAAAAAATAAAGACTCATGAAAGAGGAGATATCATGGATATTACGTCAATACTTCCGGAGGGCAAAAGCTTCGCGTTCTGGGAGCAGGAACAAAGATATGAGCAGGAGCTGCATGTCGACTGCAATCAGATTGGGGAATCAGGAGAACGTGACGGAAGTATCCAGAGGCCTTTTCTGACGATAAATGAAGCAGCAGCTGTTGCAGTTCCGGGAACCAGGGTATGGATTCATGGCGGTGTGTACAGAGAATGTGTACACCCTGCCATGGGCGGAACCGGTCCGGATCAGATGATCTGCTACGAGGCGTGGCAGAAAGAACCGGTATGGATTAAAGCTTCTGTGGAGGTAAGGGATTTTACCCGGAGTCAGGGCTGGAGGCTAAACCATTTTTCCACTGATGCGTTAGCGGAAGGGATTGCCATCTGGGAGTTAAAACTGAATCCGGAGGATTTTAAGGGGTACAATCCGTTCTGTGCAGTAAATATTCTTCATGACAGACTGTTTCTCGAATATGATAAAACCGATATGTCTACGTATTTAAACAGGCGGGGAATGGTATTTTGTGACGGAAAGCCTCTGTTACAGGTACAGCTTTATGGCCAGCTGGGAACACAGGAGAATGGGTATTGGGTGGAGGCCAATGGTCAGACTGTTCATTTTCGGTTAAGGGGTGACCAGGATCCGGGAAAACATCTGATAGAGATTACATGCCGGGAGCAGTGCTTTGCACCTGAAATTCCATTTTTATCCTATATAAAGGTGAAGGGAATTACCTGTGCACATGCAGCTGGCGGTGCTCCGGTTCCCCAGAGAGGTTCTATTTCCTGTTTCAGAGGACATCACTGGATCATTGAAGACTGCGAAGTGGACTGGGCCAATGGTGTGGGAATTGATATGGGAAATGAATGCTGGCATCACTGTGTGCCGGAAGATCAGATCATCGGAAACACCATCATACGCCGCTGCAGGATTAAAGATGCAGGAGTATGCGGCATTGCCGGATTATTTGCCCAGAATCTTCTGATCGAAGACAATGTGATCGAAGGAACAGGCTGGCAGAAGATGGAGCTGTCCTGGGAAGCCGGTGGCATGAAAATACATAATTGTACGAACAGTCTGATCAGAAGAAACATTTTCACCAGGACATTTCGGGCAGATCATTTGTGGCTGGACTGTAACAATGAAAACAACCGGATTACACAGAATTTATTCTTAGACGGAATCGAACAGCGGGAAGCTGTTTTTATAGAATGCACCAGAGACGGCGTTAATTTAATTGATCATAATATATTCTGGAATGTGGAAGGCAGGTTTGATGCGGGGAAAGTCCAGGAAGAAGCTGGTTCTTCGGGATGGTATAAGATGGAAGAAGACGGAATTGTAAATGGATACGCAATTTACGCCGAGGGAACGGATCATTTATACATCGCCAATAATTTAATCGGGAAATGCCGGAGTGCCGGATATTTTGCCAAGGCGGTTGCCTTTCGCATGCATGGTAATCTCAGGGGAGGTACGTCAAGAGACGCTCATTTCATAAATAATATCTTTTATGAATGCGGAGAAGCAGCCATAAAAATGCCCACGGAAAAGAATGAGGCGGAGGGAAATCTCTATGTTTCCATGAATGGGGGGTATTTAAGAATTCTATATCCGGCTCCCCCCTGCTGTCTAGACCTCCCTGCATGGCAGGAATTTTATGGGTTCGATAAAGAGGGGCAGGAGGGAATCTTTCAGATCGAGGTGGATACGGAGCAGTATACACTTCAGTTCCATTCTGCAGATAAGTATCCATGGGATACCATGAGGGGAAGACAACGTCATCAATACGTGATGAAAATAGAGGATATTAAAACCGTGAAAAAAGATCCGCAGGTATCCAGTGATTTCTTCGGAATGCTGCTGGAGGGGGATCAATGCAATCCTGGTCCGTTTGGAGATCTGGTACCTGAGAAGATCTATCACATTGATCCAAGAAAACTGGTAAGTCAGGAAGGGGGGCTATTATGATTCGCATAGCAGAAACGGAAAATGGCCTGGTAAGAGGAATTGAGGCAGCAGATCCCAGAATCACTGCATTTAAAGGAATTCCATTTGCAGCGCCGCCGGTAGGAGAAAACAGATGGAGGGAGCCTAAGCCATGTGAGAACTGGGAGGGAGTCCGGGACTGTTTCCGGTTTGCGCCCATATCCATGCAGGGAGTGCCAGGGCTTAGTGATAACATCTATGACAGGGAATGGCACGTGGACCCGGAGATAGCAATGAGCGAAGACTGTCTTTATCTGAATATCTGGACCGGAGCAAAGAAAGCGGATGAAAAACTACCTGTTCTGGTCTGGTATTTTGGAGGCGGACTGCAGTGTGGATATACTGCCGAGATGGAATTTGACGGAGAGCGGCTGGCCAGGAGAGGGATCATTGTGGTTTCCGTTAATTACCGGGTGAATTTGTTTGGATTTCTGTCCCATCCGGAACTGACTGCCACACAGCCTGAGGCCCCTGCTAATTTCGGTCATCTGGATCAGCTGGCGGGATTAAAATGGGTTGTCAGAAATATTGAGGCATTTGGGGGCGATTCTCAAAATATCACCATAGCAGGGCAGTCAGCGGGGGGCGGCAGTGTAATGACCCATCTGACTACGCCAAAAAGTGAAGGTCTGTTTCAAAAAGCAATTGTGTTAAGCGGAGTTTTCTGCCGCCCATATGACAAAAATCCCGATCCGTTCAGCCATACACTTACCGATGCAGAAAAAACAGGTGAGAAATTCTTTGAATTTATCGGTGCAAAAGATCTGGCTCAGGCAAGAGCCATGGATGGAAAGCTGCTGCATGAAAAGTATGAGCAGTTTGGCGGCTTTATGGGAACTGTCATAGACGAAGTATTTTGTTTCGGGAATTCCTATCAGCGTTTTATGGAAAATAAGAGAGCCATGGTTCCTGTTATGGCGGGAAACACCTCGGATGAATTTTTTGATTCCATCCATTCTGATTCCGATGAGGAGTTAATGGAAAAGATAAAGACGCTGTTTCCAGGTCGGGAAGAGGAATTTCTTCGTCTGCTGGGAAGCGAAAAGAGGGATGAAGAAGGAAATACCGGCTCCGTAAGCAGCATAGAGTTTGCTGTAAGGGGATTATTTCATAAAAATGCCCAAATTGGCAATCCGGTTAATTGCTATTATTATACCTTTGATGCGGATATTCCAGGATGGGATCATCCGGGGAACTTTCATTCCGTGGATTTATGGTTCTTTTTTGAAACACTTGCAAAATGCTGGAGACCTTTTAAAGGAAAGCATTACGATCTGGCCAGATACATGGCAAATTACTGGACGAATTTTATTAAGACAGGCGACCCAAACTGGGGTGATTCAGATGGAACGCCAATGCCGGTGTGGAAGCCGTTTACAAAAGAAAGTCCGGATGGAATTTTGTTCTCCACAGAGAAAATTGCTATGAATCAGCAGAATGAGCAGGAACTGATGAAATTTTTATTAGACAGGCTGAAGGAAAAATTCGTATAGCAGCAGGTGATTGCGGAAATGGAGATAAGATGAAAAAATATGCAGTGAATCCCTATTTGCCCTCGTGGGAATATATTCCCGACGGAGAACCATATGTGTTTGGGGACAGAGTATATGTTTATGGTTCCCATGATTTTTTTAATGGTTATGTTTTCTGTCTGGGAGATTACGTCTGCTGGTCTGCACCAGTGGATGATCTTGGAAACTGGCGGTATGAAGGCGTGATTTATCCAAAAACAAGTGATCCCATGAACAAAGAGGGAAAGATGTGTCTGTATGCGCCGGATGTGGTCATGGGATCAGACGGCAGATATTATCTTTACTACGTCCTTGACAAGGTTCCGGTAGTATCGGTTGCAGTATGTGATACTCCGGCAGGCAGATATGAGTTTTACGGATATGTGAAAGATAGCAGTGGTGGGCGTCTGGGAGAGCGGCCGGGAGACCAGCCCCAGTTCGACCCTGGAGTATTAAGAGAAGATAATAAAATCTATCTCTACTGCGGTTTCTGCGGTCCCCAGGATGACACCAGATATGGTGCCATGGTGACGGTGCTTGCAGATGATATGGTAACCATTTTAGAAGAACCTGTTGTGATTGCACCAAGTAAGCCTTATAGTGCAGGTACTGGTTTTGAGGGTCATGAATTCTTTGAAGCGCCCTCAATCAGGAAAAAAGGCAGTACCTATTATTTTATCTATTCCTCCGTAGCCATGCATGAACTGTGCTACGCAGTCAGTGACAGTCCGGTAGGTGGATTTACCTATGGGGGAGTGATTGTCAGCAATTGTGATGAAGGAATTGATACATATAAACCAGCCAGGATGCACACAGCTTTTGCGGCCAACAATCACGGCAGCCTGGTAGAAATTCTGGGGAAATGGTATATTTTTTATCACAGGCATACCAATGGAACCTGGTACAGCCGCCAGGGCTGCGCAGAGCCTGTTACGATTCTGGAAGACGGAAAGATCCCCCAGGTGGAGATCACAACCAGTGGTATGGGAGGTATTCTGCCTGGTAAGGGAAAATATGGTGCCTATCTGGCGTGCAATTTATTTCAGACAGAGCAAAAATCGGAAGCCCTCATTCCCAGGATCATGCAGGATGGCAGGGATGGAGATGAAGAGCCAGGATATATTGCCAATATAACAGATGGAGTTACAGCTGGATTTAAATATTTTGAATGTAGAGATTGTAAGCGTATCACAATTACAACCAGAGGTTATGCAGCCGGGTATTTTGAAGTAAAACATGCATGGGATGGAAGAATTCTTGCCAAGATACAGATAAAGTACACCAATGTGTGGGAAGACTACTCAGCTGATTTGGAACTGGAAGAAGGGAAACAGGCAATTTATCTGACTTACAGAGGAAATGGAAATGCAAGTTTATTATCCTTCTCATTAGAGTGATTAAAATTATTAATTAGAGAACAAAAACTGCTGCAGAACGGTACTTAACTGCAGCAGTTTTTGTTCTGTAAGGCTATTTATAAATCCTTTGTTAATTAGTGGGAATAACGGGTACAATAAGTGGAAAGAGAACTTAACTGATTGAAAGGAGTAGCAATGAAAGCATTAATAAAAATATGGAAGAGCATTGTAACCAGGCGTATGTATATTACCGGGGGAATCGGTTCCACTGTTTCAGGGGAAGCGTTTACTCTGGATTACGATTTACCAAATGATACCATGTACTGTGAGACCTGTGCGTCAGTAGGCCTGGTGTTCTTCGCATACCGGATGCTTTTGTCAGAAGAAAAGGGAGAATACGCAGATGTGATGGAGCGTGCACTTTATAATACAGTGCTGGGCGGTGTGGCTCTTGATGGAAAACATTTCTTTTACGTGAATCCACTGGAGGCAGTTCCTGGTAAATCATCAAAGGATCCCGGAAAGAGCCATGTTAAATGCGTTCGCCCCCAGTGGCTTGGCTGTGCGTGCTGTCCCCCAAATCTTGCAAGACTGTTAGCCTCTGTGGAGCAGTATGTGTTTGTACAAAAGAAAGATAAGCTTTTAGTCAATCTCTTTGTGGAATGCAAGGGAAGATTTGAAATAGGGGATGGCATTCTGGAGATAGAATTAAAGACCGGATATCCATGGGATGGCTGTGTGGACATAAAGTTAAATTACAACGGAACTGCAAGTGTCTGTCTGGGAATCCGTGTACCGTCATGGTCCGATACCTTTGATGCTGAGCTCAACCAGGAACATGCAGTTTTTGAGGAAAAAGACGGATTTATCTATGTGAATCAGGTTTTTTCTCAAGATACAATACGGCTGAAACTGGATATGCAGGCAAAGCGCTGGTATGCCAATCCGCTGGTGGAAAACAATCTGGGGAAATTTGCAGTCTCCAGAGGTCCTTTTGTATATTGCCTGGAAGAAGCAGATAATGGAAAGAATCTTCATCTTTTGTCAGTGGAAAAACAGGAGGAGCTTAAATACGAATTTGATGAAACCTTGCTTGGAGGCGTGGGAGTACTGACTGCCTCTGGCTGGAAGACAGAAGCAGTCAGTGGGGTAGAAGGGCTTTACAGAAAGAATACAGCCGAAGAAAAGAAAGCAAGGACGAAAATCAAATGGATTCCTTATTACAGCTGGGCCAACAGAGGCGAAAATGAGATGCGTGTTTGGGTCAGAGAAGATAATCAATGTTAAAAGTAAGCAAAGCCGCCCCTTGCAGGATTAAATCCGACAGGGGCAGCTGGTTAAATATCTGAAATTGTATTGCTAGTTGTTCCTGTACCCCCCAAGTCCATACCCGTTACCTCTGTGGTGATAACCCATCCCGGTTCCGTTGCAGCCGCCTGCACCACAACCTGTACCTGTGTTGTCACCGCTGCCGTTACCATCACAGGCAGCCTGTCTTTCACGGATTGCAGCTAGCTGTGCATCTGCCTGTTCCCGGGTCAGGGTTCCGTCAGCCACTGCTTCATTCAGCCTGTCTTCATGGATATCAGAAACTGCCTGCTGGAATTCTCTTAATTTTCCTGCTTCAGATGCAATTGATCCGTAACTTTTACCGGATTTTCGTTCTGCGGTCACCTCATCCAATGTTTTCCCTGTAAACCCTGATACTGCTTCCGCAGGTGTCTTGTAAGCGGCAGCTGCAAATGAGGTCATGGTTGCAGCTGAAAGTGCAAGTGCAAGGGCACATCCTGTCATTACTTTTTTCTTGTTCATCATAGTTTATTATCTCCTTTTCGTTTCTATTATTTTCCTTTCGGTAAGTTCATAATAACGTTTCAATATGGCACGAATGTGTCAGAAATGGTTTTTTCATTTGTCATTTTATTTTTGGTGCCATAAAGTTGCCTTATTTCGCTGTTATATTTATAATAAAATCACAGGAGGTATGTCATATGTCTATTATGCTGATTGCGGACGACAGTCCCCAGTTATTAAATATCTTAAACAGCGCTGCCAGGAAAGAAGGCTTTGAAACGGTACTTGCTCAGGATGGGCAGCAGGCGTTAGAGGAATTTTATTCCAGGAAACCCCAGGTTGTACTGCTTGATGTGATGATGCCCAAAAAGGACGGTTTCCAGGTGTGCCGGGAAATCCGCAGACAGTCCGATGTTCCGGTTATTATGGTAACGGCAAGAGGAGAGGATTTTGAAAAAATTATGGGACTGGACATTGGTGCAGATGATTATATCGTGAAACCATTTTCACCAGGGGAAGTGATGGCACGGGTGAGAGCTGTGCTGCGTCGCATTGATAAAGGTACCGGAGATGCGGGAAAACTACTTTTCATTGAAAATCTGGTGATAAATCTGGAGAATTACAGCGTTACGGTTGATGGCAGACCCATACTTTTGACAAAGCGGGAAACAGATATGTTGTGGACGCTTGCAAATGGAAAGAACCGGGCCTATACCCGTGAGATGCTTCTGGATCTTTTGTGGGGATATGATTATTACGGTGATCCCCGCACTGTGGATTCCCATATGAAACGGCTGAGAGCCAAGCTTGAACAAGAGCCTCACCCTGCCTGGGAGATCCGCACCATTCGGAATGTGGGCTATAAATTCGAGGTGCTATCATGAATAAAAAAATAGTCTGGAAACTGGTTGCCTCTTTTGCCGCAGTGCTCCTATTATTTACTGCCATATTGGGCACTGTATTTGTGTCTATGTTCCGTAAGCATACCATTGCGATCAACCGTTCTTCCATGGAAAAGCGGGCAGTTTCCATCGCAGAAACCCTGGCACTCTATGAAAACGGAGAAGGGGCGGCCCAGCAGTTTGGCATGGGCATGGGAATGGGTCACCACGGGATGGGAGGTTATGGCGCATACCTCCGTTTTTTAGATCAGGTGGCTATGGCAACGGTTTGGATTGTAGATAATGACAGGAATTTAATATCCGCCAGTCATGATGGGATTACTTCTGGAGGGGAATTGCCTGAAAATGCTGAGATGATCATAAGCCGGGTTCTGAAAGGGGAAATTACCTACGGAGAGGAATTTTCCGGATTATTAAATGCACCGACACTGACCGTTGGCGTACCCATCCGCACAGCAGACGGAATTTCGGGTGCAGTACTTCTTCATTCTCCGGTCAGCGGAGTAAATGAAGCAGTGCTTCAGGGATTGTTCGCTCTGGGAGCAGGTGCAGTCATAGCTCTTGTTCTTGCAGGTATGGCTGCCGTGTGGCTGTCTTACCGTTTTACCAATCCCCTGCGTCGAATGAATGATGCGGCGGGATGCCTGGCCGAGGGTGATTATACGGCCAAAACCGGTGTTAATCAGACTGATGAGTTCGGCCAGCTTGCCCAGACCATCGATTTGCTTTCTGAGCGTCTGACGGAGGCCAGAAAGCAGCAGGAGGCACTTGATAAGATGAAACAGGATTTTGTGGCCAATGTCTCTCACGAACTTCGTACCCCAGTGGCAGTTTTGCGTGGTTCGTTAGAAGTGCTTCGGGATGAAACCATCAATACTCCGGAAGAAATAAGTGAGTATTATGATCAGATGTTAGCAGAAAGCAGACATTTGGAACGGCTGGTAAATGATCTTCTGGATTTATCGCGTCTGCAGGATGACCAGTTTTCCCTGAATGTGGACGAGGTAAATCTCTGCCATGTTTTATGGGATACACAACGATCAATCCGCCGATCTGCGAAAGAAAAAGAACTTCAGTTTCTGGTAAACTGTCCTGGAGAGGAATGCATTGTGAATGGAGATTACGGACGCCTCCGCCAGCTTATTTTAATCCTTCTCGATAATGCTGTTAAATTCTGCAAACAGCAGGGAACTGTGGAACTTACTCTTGAAAAGAAAAAGGATGGCTGTCTGATCACGGTAACCAATGACGGTGAGGAAATTCCGGCTGAAACCATACCTCATCTTTTTGACCGGTTTTATAAAACAAACAGCCTTCAAAATCGTTCCGGCACAGGGCTGGGACTCGCCATAGCAAAGCAGATAGCAGACAGGCATTATGCGCAGATCGGTGTGGAAAGCAGTAATGGGGTAACAACTTTTTTTGTTAAGTTTTAAATATGTAATAGCTCTGAAAAACCGGTAAAATTACCAGTTTTATCAGGGCTTATTTTATTGACAAAAAAATTTACTTGTGATAGCATTATTATCAACAATACTAAACCGGTTTAGTAAACTCGTGGGGGGACTTTTATGGCACTGACAATTAAGGATATCGCCAGTATGGCGGGAGTATCAAAAGGGACTGTATCAAGAGTCATCAATAACAATCCGGAAGGTGTTTCAGAAGAAACCAGAGAGAAGATCTTAAAGTTGATTGACGAGGTAGGTTATGTACCCAATAAGATGGCAAGGAGCATAACGGTTGCAGAGACAAAGACCATTGGTCTCATAATACCCGATGTCCAGAATCCTTTTTTCCCCCAGGTAATCAGGGGTGTGGAGGATTGTGCCATGGAAAATGGTTATACGGTATTTTTGTGTAATTCAGATTCTGATATTAAAAAAGAACAGAAGTATCTATATACCTTTTTAGAAAAAAGGGTGGATGGAATCATCATCAATACCAGCGGTGATTTAAATGACAGAAAGTTAACTACACTGATACACAAAAGCAACATCCCCATTGTCATACTGGACCGGAAGATAAAAGAACTGTCCCGTTATCCCGGCGTCTATGTTGATAATGCCAGGGCCGCCAGAGAAGGTGTGTCCTATCTCATTGAAAATGGTTCTTCCAATATCGCATATATTGCAGGGGTAAAAGATGTTTATACAGTGGAAGAACGGCTGAAAGGTTATTGCATGGCACTTGAAGATAGGGGCATCATATTAAACAAAAAATATATCAGTTATGGCGGTTACAATATACAGTCCGGATACGAAAGAACCAGGGAGATGCTTTCTCACAATCCGGAAATAGACGGGATCTTTGCCGGATGCGATACCATAGCAATCGGTGTTTTAAAGGCTTTGAGAGAATTAAACAAAAAGGTTCCAGACGATATCCAGCTGCTGGGGTTTGATAACATCACCATGAGTGGGGAGATGGTTCCGCCCATTACCACAGTATCTCAGCCTATGTATGATATGGGCTATCAGGCGGCCAGAATGCTGCTGGCGTCAATACAGGATAAAACCATACATCAGGCGGATCAGTATCTGGAGACAGTTCTGATGATCAGAGAGAGCACCGGAAATAAACATGTAAGGAAAGAGATATGAAAAAAATACTGGTAATTGGAAGTTTAAACATGGATATACAGGTGACTGCAGACCGTCTGCCGGGTGTGGGTGAAACTGTACTTGGTACGGATTACTCCTATAACTGCGGCGGAAAGGGAGCCAATCAGGCATTTGCAGCAGGAAGGCTGGGCGCAGACGCGGTTATGCTTGGCTGTGTAGGACAAGATGAGTTTGGAAGAACTTTGATCCGGGGGTTAAAGGATAACGGTGTATGTACGGATTATATTTCTGTCCGTGAAGGCAAGGATACGGGAACAGCAGTGATTTTAGTTGATTCCCTGGCAAATAACAGCATAGTGACCATTGCAGGAGCCAATGGAAGCTGTGATATTCCATATTTAGAGAAGACAGAGCCCCAAATCATGGATTATGAATATCTGCTTGTACAGATGGAGATTCCTCCAGATGCAGTTTTTTATGCCATTGACCAGGCAAAGGAAGCGGGAAAAGCCGTTATATTAAATCCGGCACCGGCTCCAGTTGGTCTGCCGGAAGAGATTATGAGAAAAATTGATATTATAACTCCCAATGAAAGTGAACTGGCAAGACTGAGCCGCCATAAGACAGACAGCCTGGATGGGATTATGGAAGGTGCAGGAAAGTTGTTGTCCCAGGGAGTGGGACATGTCATTGTGACAATGGGAGACAAGGGAGCCTTATGGGTCAGCCAGGAGGGCTGTCGCATGTTTGAAGGAACCAGGGTGGATGCACTGGATACCACCGGAGCAGGAGACTGCTTTAACGGAGCACTGGCTGTAAAGCTGGCAGAAGGAAAATCCATGGAAGAAGCCATTTGTTTTGCCAATGCAGCGGCAGCCATCAGCGTTACACGAAAAGGCGCCCAGGCGTCTATGCCTTTCAAAGAGGAAGTCTTAAGTCTGATGCAGGAGGAATGACATGAAACCAAAGAAAGTAATCATTGATACAGACCTGGGCGATGATGTAGATGATGCCGTTGCCATAGCTCTGGCAGTTTTGTCTCCTGAGATCGAGGTGGCAGGGATTACCACTGTATTTAAAGATACGAAAGCCCGGGCAGAGATGGTGAAGGATCTGCTGGAATTTTACCAGATGGGCAGGATTCCTGTTTATATAGGCCAGGGACTGCCTTTGGTTGAACGGCCAAAGCTGGAAAAACCCATTCAGTACAGCATTTTAAGAAATGAGTATGAGCCGGAACAGAGCTTAGACGCGGTTGATTTTATGATTAAGACAGCAGCGGAGTATGATAATGTCTGTATTGTTGCCATGGGGCCTCTGACCAATCTGGGGCTGGCTTTTCTAAAGGCACCTGAGGTTATGAAACGGGTGGAAATTATCGGTATGGGCGGAGCCTTTTTAAATTCCTATCCGGAATGGAATATCATCTGTGATCCGGAGGCTGCCCGGATTGTTACTGATTTTGCTGAAAACTTAACCATGCTGGGACTGGATGTTACAAAGTATACAAAGCTTACCGCAAAAGAGATGGAGGATGTTAAAAACTCCGTTAATCCTGCCGTTCAGTATCTTTATAAAGGCATGGAGATATTCATGGATAAAACAGGATTTCCCATCACCCTTCACGATGCGCTGCTGATTGCCTGTCTGATTGACAGGGAAACCGTCACCTTGAAAAAGGGAGATTATACAGTTGAATTAAAGGGTGAGCTGACAAGAGGAACCATTGTTCACAAAACCAATTATTACGATACAGTATGTGAAACAGAAAAAGATTTTTATTACGCAGTTGATTTAGATTTACAGCGATTTAAGAATATAGTGATGGAACGTGTTTTTCGTTAGTAGTACAGAAGTATAGCAATTATTCAATGTCTTTCTATCAGGCATTGTGATTGGCATAAATACACATCATTAATTTTTAGGAGGAGATCAAATGAAAAAATTCAAGAGAATCACAAGCGTATTGTTCGCATGCTGTCTGATGGCTGTCAGTGTGGCTGGATGCGGAAAAAGCGGCGGCAGCACAGGGAAAGAAACAACTGCCGGCAGTGCGGCAGCAACAACTGGTGAAACAAAAGCAGGAGAAACAAAAGGTACGAAGGAAGGGGCTGAGAAATTAAAAATAGCTTTATTAATTCCAGGTAATTTAGGAGACAAATCATTTTTTGATGGTTCCAAAACTGCTATGGATACCATTAAGGAAAAACTGGGCGCCCAGACGGATGTTGTAGAGATGGGAACTGATACCACCAAATATCTTGCAACCTATGAAGATTACTGTGAAGACGGCTATGATTTAATCATGACTGTTTCCACAGCAGGTGATGATGTTTTAAAACAGGTTTCCGCACAGTATCCGGATCAGAAGTTTATCAACCTGGATACAGACAGTGTTGGTTTTGGAGACAACGTTCTTGCTGTAGTTACAAAGAGCAATGAGATGAGTGCTCTGGCAGGTGCAGTGGCGGCTCTAAAAGCAAAAGAGGCAGGAAGCAATACCATTGGTTTTATCGGAGGTATGGACATACCAGGTATCAACTATTTCCTGGTAGGATATATTGAAGGTGCTCAGAGCGTGAATCCTGATGTGAAAGTAAAAGCTTCCTATGTAGGTGATTTTACAGACAGTGCAACCGCAAAGGAACTGGCACTGATTATGTACAACTCCGGAGTTCCCATTATTTATCAGGCAGCAGGCGGTGCTGGTTTAGGTGTGTTTGAAGCAGCCACAAGTCTTGATAAATTAGCCATAGGTGTTGATTCAGACCAGGCTGCAAGTCTGGAAGCCAGCAACCCGGATCAGGCAAAGCATATAATAACTTCTGCAATGAAAAAGGTATCTGTTTATGCAGTAGATTTGGTTAACCAGTATGCAGAAGGAACTCTTACCTTCGGCGGTAAATCTCTGGCTCTCGGTCTGAAAGACGGTGGAGTTGGTCTGGCAGAAAATAAATATTACGATGCGTTGATGTCTGATGAACAAAAGAAAAGCGTTAAGGATTTAGAGCAGAAAATTATTTCCGGTGAAGTAAAATTATCCGATGTACAGTCGATGTCTACCGATGACATTGCTGCAATCAGAAGCAAAGCTGCTCCAAACTAATAAGTAAAAGCTTAATGCCTGGAGGATAACAATGGAATACCTTTTGAGAATGGAGAATGTGTCCAAGATATACAGCAATGGTATTGTGGCAAATAAGGATGTCAGCTTTTCCTTAAAGGAAGGGGAAATCCATGCCCTTGTGGGAGAAAACGGAGCGGGAAAAACAACTCTGATGAAAATTCTCTTCGGCATGGAAAAACCCTCTTCAGGAAAACTGTATTTAAGGGACAGGGAGCTTGATATCAATTCCTCCAACGATGCCATAAAGCATGGGATCGGCATGGTGCATCAGCATTTCATGCTGTTAGATTCCTTTACTGTAGCCCAGAATATTACGTTGGGGATTGAACCCGCAAACCATCATTTTGTGGATGAGAATGCTGCGATTGCATTTACTGAGCAATTAAGCAGTCAATATAATTTTGCAGTAGATCCAAGAGCAGTCACCGGCACTCTGCCTGTAGGAATTAAGCAGAAGATCGAGATATTAAAAGCACTGGCCAGAGGAGCAAAAATCCTGATTTTAGATGAGCCTACCGCTGTACTGACACCTCAGGAAACAGAACAGTTATTTGAAGAACTTGTGAAATTGAAAAAACAGGGCTATACCATTGTTTTCATTTCTCACAAAATTAAAGAAATTAAGGCGATCAGTGACAGAGTGACCATTATGAGGGCGGGCTGCTCGGAAGGAGTTTTTAATACCAGTGAAATCTCGGAACAGGAGATATCCAATAAAATAGTGGGCTGGAAGATTGACACCTCCATTCATAAAAAGGAGCATGCCTTTGGTGAAGCCAGAATCAGTGTGACCGGTTTGTCCTACTATGGTGGGGAGAAGGTGCCCATCTTGCAGGATATAAACTTTCAGGTGAAATCCGGTATGATTATGGGAATCGCCGGTGTCCAGGGTAATGGGCAGGTAGAACTGGCTGAGATTTTAACCAAGAGCAGACGTGTGGAATCAGGCAGCGTGGAGATCAACCAGGCTGATATTAAGTCCATGACCATTAAGGAAATGCGGGAAAAGGGGTTTGGTTATATCCCGGAAGACAGACAGCGTCAGGGCGTAGCCCTGACTGCCGCTGTCAATGAAAATCTGATCTCCAATAAATATGATACGGAAGAATTCTGCAACAAGGGAATTCTGAAAAAGAAAAAAATCAGTGAGTATGCCAGGCAGATGATCGCAGAATATTCTGTGAAATGTTCGGGAGAAAACGGCAGAATCGATGGCTTGTCCGGCGGTAATATGCAAAAGGTTGTGGTGGCAAGAGAATGTATGGAAGAGACAAAGGTTCTGATTGCTGAGCAGCCCACCAGAGGTGTTGACATCGGAGCAGCCCACATCATTCATCAGAACATTGTAAAGCTGCGGGATAACGGCTGTGCCGTATTGCTGTTTTCAGCTGATATGGCAGAACTGATTAAACTGTCAGATGTGCTGGCAGTTATGTATGAAGGCAGGTTTGTGGCTTATTATGAGAACCTGTCTGAGATTACCGAAGAAGAACTTGGACTTTATATGCTGGGTATTAAAAAGCAGGATGAGAGTCAGATCAGGAGGATGCGCTATGAGTAGGGAAAAATCCTTTCATCTCTTAAGAACAACTGTGGCTCTGGTCATTGCAATGCTTGCAGCCTTTGCTGTAATCTTTATGGTTAGTGACAAACCCATAGAGTCCATCCGTTTATTTATACTGGGCCCTTTCAGCAAACCAAGGTATATTGGAAACATAATTAATATGGCAATTCCTCTTATATTCTCAGGTCTGTCCATGGCAGTTGTTTTCCAGGCCAGCCAGTTTAATATGGGAGCGGAAGGTATCTTTTATTTCAGCGGAGCTGTTATTTCCCTGATTGCTATCTGGGTACCCCTCCCCGTTGGAGTTCACCAGGTGGTCATCATTCTTGCTGCTGCCGTAATCGGTGCCTTAATCATGCTGATTCCAGGATATCTAAAAGCAAAATACGGAGCCAGCGAACTTGTTACCTCCCTGATGATGAACAGCATTTTGCTGGGACTTGGTTCCTATCTTATGACCAGAGTGCTTCAGGATCCCATGGCATCAAATGGTTCCTATCCCTATCTGGACACTGCCAAAATACCGGTGATCATACCGGCATTTAAAGTACATTATGGACTGTTTATTGCACTGCTTTGTGTTGGAGCAGTCTCTGTTTTCCTATATAAGACCAAATGGGGTTATGAGATCCGTATGGTAGGTATTAATGCCGGGTTTGCAGCCTATTCCGGAATCAACATTGTTAAGACCATTATTATCGCTCATCTGGTATCAGGAGCGATAGCGGGCATCGGCGGTTCGGTGGAATCCATTGCCATGCATACCCGTTTCGAATGGTCTGGCCTTCCTGGTTATGGATTTACGGGAGCGTTAATTGCCATGCTGGCCAATAATAATCCGGTAAGTGTAATTTATGCGGCTCTGTTTGTGGCATATTTATCTACAGGGGCGGATATTGTTGCAAGGCTTTCTGATGTTCCTGCCGAGATGTCAACCATCCTTCAAAGTCTGATTATTCTGCTGATTGCTTCGGAACGTTTTCTTCACTCCTTTAAGCAGCGGTGGATGGAAAGGGGGATTGCCAAATGAGAGAATTGATTCATATCATTTTCACACCACAATTCCTGCATTCCGTATTCCGGGTGACAACTCCCATACTGTTCGCTTCCCTTGGGGCAGTGATTGCAAACCGGGCAGGAGTGGCCAATATTGCTTTGGAAGGAATCATGCTGATATCAGCTTTCTTTGGAGTATTTGGAAGTGCAGCAACGGGAAGTGCTCTGGGAGGATTCCTGATCGCTCTTTTATCCGGTTTAATCTGTTCCGGAATACTGGCGTTATTTACTTTATATTACCGGGCAAATGTTATTTTAGGCGGTATCGCCATTAATTCTTTAGCATCGGGAGGTACGGTATTTTTGCTTTACCTGTTTACCGGAGATAAAGGAAGCTCCACCTCTGTTGCCAGTAAAACACTGCCGGAGATCGCCATTCCTGTGTTAAAAGATATTCCGTTTCTGGGTAACATTCTTTCCGGACAGAATATTATGACGTATCTGGCATTTATTATGATTTTAATTGTGGCTGTTTTTCTTGGAAAGACCACGCTGGGTTATCATATCCGGGCAGTGGGGGAAAACTTAAAAGCGGCAGAATCGGTAGGAATTAATGTAAAGCTTACCCAGACGATCGCCCTCCTTTTAAGCGGCTTTCTCTGTGCATGCGGCGGTGCCTTTATGTCAATGGGCTATCTGTCATCGTTTACAAGAGATATGGTATCGGGAAGAGGATGGATTGCAGTGGCAGCGGAAGCCATAGGAAGGTCTAATCCCATTGGAACAGCTGCGGCATCCATAGCTTTTGGTTTTTTCAATGCCATTGCCACAGCGGCATCCACAGTGGGCTGGGCCTCCAGTCTGGTGCAGACAATTCCTTATGTTTCAACATTGATCGGACTGTTTGCATTTTCCTATAAAGAGTATTTAAAGCTGAAAAAGAAATAATGATTCAGGCGGCGAAGTATATGTTCTTCGTCGCCTGAAATAGCATATCAGTCGGAATAAAATATGCAGAAAGCAGGTTATTGATATGGTGGAACGCTATTATGAAAAAGTATATGCAGGATTTTTAGGCATGAATATCGGAATCCGCTTAGGAGCGCCCATAGAGCCGGATGTCTGGACAGAGGAACGGATATTTCAGACTTACGGGGATTTAAACGGTTATGTGAAGGATTATATTAATTTTGCTGCAGATGATGATGTAAATGGGCCGGTTTATTTCTTAAGAGCACTGGATGACAGGAAGGAGAAGGGAACACCGGTAACTCCGGAAGATGTGGCCAAAGCATGGTTAAATTATACGAGGTATTTAAAGGGGATGTTCTGGTGGGGCGGATATGGAGTCAGCACAGAGCATACGGCTTATATGAATTTAAAGATGGGAATCCCGGCACCTTTATCAGGATCTGTTGAATGTAACGGAAGTACGGTGGCGGAGCAGATTGGCGGACAGATATTTATTGATACCTGGGGGCTGATTCATCCCGGAAATCCGAAAATGGCAGCAGATGACGGAGCGGCAGCTGCCAGTGTTTCCCATGACGGGGAGGGGTTAAACGGAGCCAGATTTATCTGCGCCTGTATTGCACAGGCATTTACGGCACAATCAATGAATGAGATTGTGGAGGCAGGTTTAAATCAGATACCGGAAGAAAGCCTTTATCACCAGGTGGTTAAAGCCGTGGAACGATTCTACCGCAATAATCCCGGTGATTTCAGAGGATGCTTTCATATGCTGGAACAGGATTGGGGATATGACAAATATCCGGGTGCATGCCATATTATTCCCAATGCAGGTGTGTGTGCCCTTGCATTATTTTATGGAAATGGTGATTTTTCCAGAACAGTGGAAATCGCCTGTATGTGCGGCTGGGATACGGATTGCAATGCAGGCAATGTAGGAACAATCGCGGGTGTATATTGCGGTCTTTCCCGGATTCCGGACAAATACCGCAGGCCCATTAACGATTCGGTGGTTTTATCAGGAATATCCGGCTATCTCAATATTCTTGATATCCCGTCCTACGCGAAAGAAGTTGCTGCACATGGATATGCTGGAATGGGAGAAGAATTGGGAAATGAGCTTCGAATGAATCCGGAAGAAATAAACTTTGACTTTATTCTTCCGGGCATGACACACAACATGAGAATATCCAATCCCATCTATGGTACGATCAAGCCTTCAGGAAGTAAAAGTTATGCGGATGGGAAGGGACTGTGCATTCTCATTGATGATATTGGATATGATTCCTGCCGGATTTATTATAAAAGTTTTTATGGAAGAGAAGATTTTTCTGATGAGCGCTATTCTCCGGTTTTCTCCCCCAAGGTTTATTCCGGGCAGAAGGTTACCATGAAACTGTCTGTACAATGGCTGAAAGGGCAGAAACTGGATCTGGTGCCGTATATAAAGATGTTTGGGAAGCATGACATCGTAGAAATCAGTTTTGTTGACTATCCGGAAAATGAATGGTTTCAGGTGGAATTTACAATACCTGATACAAAAGGGGATCTTGTAGAGGAAGTTGGATTTATTGTCAGGGGAAGCAGCTTTCCGGAAGGAACTACAACCGGTTATATTCATATGAAAAAATTCCAGGTAACAGGACTTGCAGATTATGAAATTGATATAACGAAGCAAAAAGAAGAATTTGGAACAGTGACTCCATTTTCCACAGATGGCGGGCACTGGACGAAACAGGGAGAATTTCTTCATTTCCACCGGGCTGAACCAGCATTTGCTTATACAGGAAATTATTACAGCAAAGACTACCGGGTGAGTGCTCTTGTAAAACCACTGTTTGGGGAGAACCACTTAATGACAGTCCGGGCAAAAGGGGCGATGCTTGGTTACGGGGCAGGTTTTTCCGGGCAGAACAGACTGGCACTTTATAAAAATGAGTATGGATATTATATTTTGGCGGAAGCTGACTACCAATGGGATATGGAAAGCACCTATTTATTTGAAATAGAAGTAAGAGGGCAAAAAATAATTTTATCCGTAAATGGTGTAAAGATACTGGAAGCAGAGGATTCCTCTTTTGAATCGGGAATGTTTGGATTTGGCTCTCTGAGCTATGGACGAACCTGTTTTAGCAATATAAAATTCACTGGGCTGAAAGGGTAAAATCATATGATCTTGCCATGAAGCAGTCCTTGTAGTATGATGAAATTACTGATATACAATCGTTAAAATCCATAGAGATTTGAAAGGAGAAGGTATTATGAATGGGGAAAACAGAATACAGGAGGAGAGAATGATTATTTCCTTCGATGGCACGAAACTGAGATTTAAAAAAGATGCAGTGGAGAAGCCAAAAGCACTGATTGTCATTGCCCATGGCTTGTGTGAGCATTTAAACCGGTACGATTATTTCACGGAAAAGCTTAACGAGAATGGCTACAGCGTTTACCGGTATGATCAGAGGGGACATGGAAAATCAGAGGGGAAAAAGGTTTATTTTAAAGATTTTAATGAGATGCCTGACGATCTGGAACAGGTTCTTGCTCTTGCCAGAGAGGAGAGCGAAGGGAAAAAAGTTTTCCTGTTCGGGCATAGCATGGGAGGGGAGACAGTAACCCTGTTTGGCGCAAAGAATCCGGGAATGGCAGATGGAATAATTACCTCCGGTGCGCTGACCCATTACAATCACCCCGTCATGGGAGATCAGTTCCCAATTGAGGCGCCGGATGATACTTATCTGCCCAATGAACTTGGAGATGGAGTGTGCAGCGATAAAAAGGTGATTGAAGCGTATGTTTCGGATCCTCTGGTGGAAAAGGAGATCAGCACCGGACTGATCAACCAGATATATGCAGGCGTGCAGTGGCTGAAGGCCAATATAAAAAGCTTCTCCGATCCGGTTCTCATTCTTCATGGAGCTGATGATGGTCTGGTTGCAGCAAAAGATTCTCTGGATTTATTTGAAGAAATAAGTTCAAAGGATAAGAGCCTGCATGTCTATGCAAACCTGTTTCATGAAATCTTAAATGAGCCGTGCAGAGATGAGATAATTGCTGATATCTTACTATGGCTTGGGAAACATATCTGATGGATTTGATTATACATTTATAAGAAAAAGCATCCTGCGTTGTACAATGCGGGATGCTTTTCCTTACTTTTATCTTGGCATTGCTGACTTACATAGACAGCGTGCCCCGCTTCATCGGGCATAAGTTAAAAAAATAGCCTACCCTGCAGCGAACAGGATAGGCGTGCTCATGGGCTCATGAGCATTTAGTCAATCATGGGAGTTTCCACCTTTTGTGGCGGTTGCTCTTTATTTCCACTTCCAATTACCAGGATTTTTGTTTTCCGCCTTATTTATCCGATATCATATTCTTCTTCCTGTAATTGCTCGGCGAGATCCCGTAATACTGCTTAAATGCATAGGAAAAGTGCTGAATGGATGAGTAGTTCAGTCGGTCAGAAATCTCCGATATATTAATCGTTTCATCATTTAAATAAATCTTCGCCATAGACATCTTGGCTTCTGTTTTCTTCTGAAGAAAGGTTCTGCCGTAATAATCCTTTAAAAACCGTTCCGTCTGTCGTACACTTAAACCAAGCCTTTCCGCCAGATTTTCCAGTGTTATGGTTTCATATTCATAAAGAAAGCACTCTTCCACAATGATGTATTTGCTGTCTACCAGATTGGAGGGCGAAAAATGAACCTTGGACTGGGCCTTATATTCGTAATTCCGTACAATCTTAACTACGCATTGCTGGAGAAGGGCCTCCACTAAAATCATATATCCCGTATAACGGTGTTCCAGCTCAAAAAAGATCTGCTGCATCAGCGGATACAGCTCCTGGGTATCCTGCCCGAACCAGAAATGGGTTTTCTCGAACTTATAAGCCACCGTATCCACCTCAGGCTGGATGTGAGTATTATTTTTTTGCAGCTTAAAATAGATGCAATATTCCGCCATGGGATCATTCTTTAAAGGTATCTGCTCATGCTCCACATGAGGGCCTGTCATGTAAAGGGTATTGGGCGTAATATTATAGATCTGGTCATCAATATTTACTTTGCCATGACCGTAGGGAATATAGTGGATTTCATAACTGTTATTCCCGTGGCTGTGTCTTGGCATGGAACGGAGAAACCGCTCAAATACGATATTTAAGACCAAAAACGTGGTATCATCGATCCCTATTTTTATATTTAAATCTTTATAACCTGTCCTCATAATAATCCCCTCCAATCTCTATCCTATATTTTACTTTATCAGCATAATTGATGCAAGTCAAGGAATGTTCGATAACACGACATACAGCCCTGGCTTCTGTCTGGTTCCCCTCTAATTTTTCGAAACAGATACGGTATAATGGTAAGTGTAAAGAACCAAATGATCGTAAAAATGTTAGGAGGAAAATATTATGTCACTGGTTACATCGGAACAAATGCTTTTGGATGCTCAAAAAGGCGGATACGCAGTAGGAGCTTTTAATGTTGAAAATATGGAAATGCTGAAAGCTGTGGTGGCCGCAGCTGAGGAGCTTCGGGCTCCGGTTATGCTTCAGACCACACCGTCAACGGTTAAATACGGAACACTGGAAACATACTATGCCATGGCAGCAGCCGAGGCTGAGAAGGCAACCGTACCGGTATGTCTTCACTTAGATCACGGCAGCAGCTACGAGCTTGTTCTCCAGGCAATCCGTGCCGGATATACATCTGTTATGATTGATGGCTCCCACTTAGACTTTGAGAGTAACATCGCGTTGACCAAACGGGCTGCAGATGCGGCAAGAGCCTGCAATATCACAGTAGAAGGCGAGCTTGGTAAGGTTGGCGGCAAAGAGGATGATCTGGAAGCAGAAGCGGACAACAACACAGATCCCATGCAGGCAAAGGAATTTGTAGAACGGACAGGAGTTCACTCTCTGGCAATCGGAATCGGAACTGCTCACGGCTTTTATGCAACCACTCCTGTTTTAGACAAAGAGCGGATCAGTGAAGTGAAAGAGTTAGTGTCTGTGCCCCTTGTTCTTCACGGTGCTTCCGGATTAAGCGACGAAGATGTAAGAGAATGTGTGAGCAGAGGAATGTGTAAGGTTAATTTTGCCACAGAGTTAAGAGTAGCTTATACTGATGCAGGTAAGAAGCTTTTAAAAGACCATCCGGACACCTTTGATCCAAAGAAATTAGGCACAGTGGGAATGGAAGCAGTAAAGCAGTTTGTTAAGAACCGTATTCTGGTTTGCGGATGTGACCATAAAGCGGACTGATAGGTTCAGGAGGAAAACATGAAACCTTATTTATTAGGGATTGACGTAGGGACCAGTGCCTGTAAAATTGCAATTTTTGATAGAAATGGAACCGTATTAGAAACTGCTACCGGGGAGTATGAGGTTTATTATCCCCAGACAGGATGGGCGGAGCAGGACCCGGATGAATGGTGGCGGGTGATCTGCAGCACAATGAAATATATATTTTCCAAATCCCAGATAAAGCCGGAGGAAATCGCAGGAATCGGAATTGACGGACAGAGCTGGTCAGCCATAGCGGTAGACAAAGAGGGCAGGGTGCTGACCAACACGCCTATCTGGATGGACACCAGAGCCGATGACATTTGCAGAGAACTCAGTGAGAAAGTGGGAGAACAGAAGATATTTGAAGTGGCAGGCAATTCCCTGCAACCCTCTTACAGCACGGCTAAGATCATCTGGTACCAGAGAAATATGCCCCAGGTGTATGAGAATATTGATAAGGTACTGCAATCCAACAGCTACATTGCTTACAGACTTACCGGTCAGATGACCCAGGATCTCTCCCAGGGATATGGTTATCACTGCTTTGACATGCATACCGGAACCTGGGATCAGGCAATGTGCGAAGCGCTTGGAATTCCGTCCCGCATTCTTCCGGATATTCACCCCTGTCATGAGGTGATTGGCACAGTGACGAAAGCGGCAGCTGTCCAGTCAGGACTGGCTGAGGGAACCCCTGTAGTAGCCGGTGGCCTTGACGCAGCCTGCGGGACACTTGGCGCCGGAGTAATCCATGCCGGTGAAACCCAGGAGCAGGGCGGTCAGGCTGGCGGAATGAGTATCTGCATCGACAGCTACAAAGCCGATCCAAGGCTGATTTTAAGCTGTCATGTAGTACCTGGCAAATGGCTTTTACAGGGTGGAACTACCGGTGGCGGCGGAGCCATGAGGTGGCTTGAGAAGGAGTTTGGCGCATTTGAAAGAGAAGAAGGCAGAAGAACCGGGAAAAGCTCCCTGGATCTGTTCAATGAAGAGGCTGGAAGCGTTGCTCCGGGAAGTGACGGACTGATCTTCCTTCCCTACATGGCAGGGGAGCGTTCCCCCTTATGGAATCCCTATGCGAAAGGCGTATATTACGGAATGGATTTTGGAAAGACCAAAGGTCATTTCATACGTGCGGTCATGGAGGGGGTTGCCATGTCTTTAAGGCATAATCTGGAAGTGGCGGCAGAGGCAGGCGCATCCGTTGATGTGTTAAGGGCCATGGGAGGATCTGCAAACTCTCTCTTATGGACTCAGATTAAATCCGATGTGACGGGCAAGCCTGTGATCGTTCCATCTTCCGACACAGCTACAACCTTAGGCGCGGCAATTCTTGCAGGCGTGGGAGTTGGTATTTATGAAGATTTTGAAGAGGCAGTAAAACTGACTGTGGAAAATAAGCGGTATCATGTTCCCAATCAGGCAGACCGTAACATCTATGACCGGAATTACCGGAAATATTTAAGCTTATATGAGCATTTGAAAGATATGATGGTTCAGGAAGGAGAAAATGAGTCATGAAAGCAGCAGTTGTTTGTGCAAATGAGGACGTAAGGTATATGGATTATGAGGAGCCGAAAACAGGTCCCGGACTGGTGAAAATCAGAGTTAAGGCATCTGGTATATGCGGATCTGATATTCCAAGAGTACTGCATAACGGTGTACATTTTTATCCCATTGTACTGGGACATGAATTTTCCGGAGATGTAGTGGAAGTGGGAGAAGGAGTTACCTCAGTAAAACCGGGAGACCGGGTTTCCGGAGCACCTTTGATCCCGTGTATGAAATGCGATGACTGTCAGAATGGAAACTTCTCTCTTTGCAGACACTATAGCTTTATCGGTTCCAGGCAGCAGGGAAGCAACGCAGACTATGTGGTAATTCCGGAGCAGAATGCGGTTGTATTTGATAAAAGCATTTCCTACGAGCAGGGCGCTATGTTTGAGCCTTCTACCGTTGCCCTTCACGGTCTGCTTCAGAATGACTACCGGGGCGGTGAGTATACAGCGGTTTTAGGAGGCGGAACCATCGGCATGTTTACCATGCAGTGGGCAAAGATCTTCGGAGCAAAAAAAGTGGTTGTATTTGATATCAGTGAAGAGCGTCTGGAACTGGCAAAACGTCTGGGAGCAGATGAAGCGATTAATACCACCGAGGAAGGCTTTAAGGAAAAAGCAATGGCTCTGACAGAAGGAAAAGGCTTTTCCTATGTATTTGAGACAGCGGGACAGGTGCCGACCATGCAGATGGCATTTGAACTTGCAGCCAATAAAGCCAGCGTCTGTTTCATCGGAACTCCCCATGTTGATTTATCCTTTACTCCTTCCATGTGGGAAAATATGAACCGGAAAGAATTTAAGTTAACCGGATCCTGGATGTCTTACAGTTCCCCGTTCCCGGGTAAAGAGTGGAAACTGACTGCCCATTACTTTGCAACAGGACAGCTGAAATTTGATCCTGGATTCGTCTATAAAAAAATGCCCATGAGCCAGGCACAGGAGGCGTTCCAGCTGTTTAAGACACCGGGTCTGGTAAAAGGAAAAATCCTTTTGGTAAACGAATAGGAGGTACCTATGATACTGACCGTAACATTAAATGCTGCCATTGACAAACGGTATGTAGTTGATGGGTTTTCACAGGGAGAAGTAAACCGTGTGAAATCATGTTCCTATACGCCGGGCGGCAAAGGCTTAAATGTCTCAAAGCCGGCAGTCATTGCAGGAGGCAGCGTAGTGGCAACCGGTTTCGTGGGAGGCCACGCAGGTAATTACATTGAAGAAGCCTTAAGCACCTTTGGGATCACCAGTGCATTTTACCATTTAAAAGGAGAGAGCCGTTCCTGTATTAATATCTGGGATGAAAAAAACAAGATCCAGACAGAATTTCTGGAACCTGGCTTTGAAGTAGGAGAAGAAGACTTTCTTCCGTTCCTGGAGCATTATAAAAAGCTTGCAAGTGAGGCAGAAGTCATTGCAATATCAGGGAGCGTGCCAAGGGGACTTGACGGAACTGCTTATCAGAGAATGGTGAAGATCGGAAAGGAAGCAGGGAAACAGGTGATTTTAGACACCAGCGGTAATCTGCTTAAGATGGGGATCGAAGCCCTGCCTTCCATGATCAAACCAAACCTGGATGAGATACGTATGCTGACAGGAAAAAGCTGCGACAGCCTGGAAGAGATGATCGAAGCTGCAAAGGACATTCATAATCGTGGTGTGGAGATCGTAGCAGTTTCTCTTGGTTCAGAAGGCTCCTTCGTGGTATGCAGCTCCGGTATTTACAGAGCCAGAGTACCCAAAATAGATGCAGTGAACACAGTGGGATGCGGCGACTCCATGATAGCTGGTTTTGCTCTTGGTCTTTCCAGACAGCTTCCCATGGAAGAGATATTAAGAAATGCAAGTGCTGTCTCAGCAGCTTCCGCATTAAGAGAGGAAACAGGCTTTTTCCTGATGGAAGACATGCAAAGACTGCAGCCGCAGATAGAAATCACAAGAATCGGGGGTTGAACATGAAATATTTTATAAAGAATGACCGGCTGGAAGTGGGTTTCACCTCTCTTGGAGGCGCTCTCACATCTATAAAAAATGAAGCTGGTACGGAATATCTATGGCAGGGAGATCCTGAGTACTGGAGCGGGCAGGCACCTGTTCTGTTCCCCATCTGCGGAAGCTTAAGGGACAACAAGGCGGTCACAAAAGATGGGAAGCAGATCCAGATGCCAAGGCATGGGATCGTCCGAAAGGAAGAATTTAAGCTGGAGTCAGAAAAAGAGGATAGCATCTGTTTTTCCATTTCGGAAAATGAAGAGATGATGGGAAAATATCCTTATCCATTTACCCTCACCATGGAATACAGTCTGAAAGAGAACAGCATTCTTGTAACCTATGGAGTTAAAAATACAGGCACAGAGGATATGCCTTTCTTCATAGGAGGCCATCCGGCGTTCCGGTGTCCTCTTTTACCAGCAGAGAACTTTGAGGATTATCAGGTTGTCTTTGATGCAGAAGAAGAAAAAACTGCGCCCACACCGGATTTGAAAACAGGACTGGTGGATATGGGACACCGGAAGGAAAATTCACTGGAAGGTACTGTTTTACCCCTTGCCCACTCCCTGTTTTATCAGGACGGCATCATATTTGACCGGCTGAAATCAAAAAAAGTAACACTCTGTCACAAAGAAACCGGACATGGAGTGGAACTGGAGATGGGATCATTTCCTTATCTGGTCATCTGGTCGGCAGCCAACGACGGACCATTTCTTGCTTTGGAACCATGGACCGGGCTGTCCACCTGCAGCGATGAGAACGATATATTTGAAGAGAAACGAAATGCAGCAATTGTAAAGCCAGGGGAAGAAAAACGGCTGAGCTATCAAATCACAATCCTATAAAAAGAGAAGGAGAATATGACAATGAAAGAATTTGTAAATCCGGCATTGGTGCCAAAAGTGAAATTATACACAGGAGAGGAGATTCCCTGTGTAGGCATGGGAACCTTTGGTTCCGACCGCTTTACTCCTGATGAAGTATCAGCTGCTGTAGGAGGTGCAATCCGCTGTGGATACCGTATGTTCGACTGTGCAGCCTGCTATGGTAATGAGGATCAGATCGGAGAAGTATTCCATCAGGCATTTGAAGAGGGAGTCGTGGAGAGAAAAGACCTTTTCATCATGACGAAGGTATGGAATGATATGCATGACAGAGTAGAGGAATCATGCAGAAAGAGCATTGCTGACTTACAGTGTGAATATATGGATATGTTCTTCATTCACTGGCCATTTCCAAATTACCACGCACCTCACTGCGATGTAGATTCCCGCAATCCGGATTCCAGACCATTTTCTCCGGAAGAATTTTTAAAAACCTACCGTCAGTGTGAGGAACTGGTAAAAAAAGGACTGATCCGCAACATCGGCATTTCCAATATGACCATTCCCAAGCTGGAGGCAGTTCTGCCTCATATGAACATAATGCCGGCTGCCTGCGAGATGGAGCTTCACCCATGTTTCCAGCAGCAGAAATTGTTTGATTATCTGGTTGCCCACAATATTCAGCCCATCGGTTTCATGCCATTAGGCTCTCCCCAGAGACCGGAAAGAGATATGTGTCCGGAGGATGTGGCAGATTTACAGACACCGGAAATGAAGGAGATTGCAGCGGCCCACGGCGTTCACCCTGCAGTTATCGCTCTTAAATGGGCCCGTCAGAGAGGACAGATCCCCATTCCTTTCTCCATTCATGAAATGGAATACGTAAGCAATTTAAAGGCAATGACAGAAGATCCGCTTACAGAAGAGGAAATGAGCCGGATCGCAACTCTGGAAAGGAATAACCGTCTGGTGAAAGGGCAGGTATTTCTTTGGGAGGGTGCGAATGACTGGCACGATCTCTGGGATGAGGATGGGTTTATTGTAAAATAACCGGGTACTTAACAAACAGCCGGAATTTTTGAAGCACAGGAAAACAACTTCAGAAATTCCGGCCTTATTGCTATTTTCTTTTCTGGAAACTGCGCATACTGACTGTAGTGCTTATTGGAGATATGAGGGGATAGTTATATGTATAAGGTATTGTTGGTTGATGATGAAATTTTAATAAGAGAACGGATTTCACAGAGAATACCATGGGGATCATTGGGGTTTGAACTGGCAGGAACCTGCGAAAACGGAAAAGAAGCCATCAGCTTTATGGAGAAAGAGCCGGTAGATCTTGTGCTTACGGATATCTGCATGCCTTATGTAGATGGTCTTGAACTGGCGAAGTATTTATATGAAAGCAGAAAATGTACAAAAGCGGTAATTATAACCGGCTACGACGAATTCGAATATGCCAAAAGAGCGGTGGAATACCATGTACTTTCCTATGTGCTAAAGCCGGTTACTGCAGGGGAACTGATAGAAAAGCTGAAGGAAGCAAAAAAGATCCTGGATGGAGAAGCGGAGAATCTCCAGGTCAGAACCTATTATGAAGGGAGTTACCCCCTTTTAAAAAACCAGTTTCTGCTTCAGCTTGGGCAGGGACGGATTCATGAGGACCAGATCGGGGAAAAACTGAAAGAATTTCACATTGATTTTACCGGTGAATGTTACTGCGCAGCGCTCCTTTGTCCCAGGAATCAGGAAGAAAAAAAGGAAATAACCCAGATGGCGGACTTAGTCCGGGAAAAATGGAATGAAGATGTGCTTGTGACCGAAGATGATGATGGTCAGCTTCTTCTTTATGTGAAGAAGAAAAACAGCTCCCAGATGAAAAAGGAGATTGCAGTAATCTGCAATGAATCTGCAGACCTCATTCTTAAAAAAATGGGAAAAACGGTTTACTGCCTGGTGGGAACCTGTGTATTTAATTTAAGCGGACTCAGCTTTTCTTATGAAAAGGCTATGGAGATGAAGGAGTATCTTTATCTGGAACGGGAGCCGGGAATCTATGAATGGGACAGGTTTCAAAAGTACAGACTCAGTGCACAGGGGTTACTGAGTGAAGGAGAACGGGAAAAACGGATTGTACTTGCAGTCAGAAGCAATCTGGAAGAAGAGATTAAAATGGAGATTGCACAGATCCGGACGGAATGCCAGGTCAACTGGGTTACCAGAAATAAAGTTGTGGTGATCTACCAGAGTCTGATCCTTGCAGTCATGAATTTTCTGGAGCGGCTCAATCTTGTGGAAGACCAGTTCTTCTTAAAAGAACAGGAGATTATATCCGGACTGTTTGGCTGCACTTATATTTCCCAGATGGAAGAAAAAGTGCTGGACTTTTTTCATACGGCACTGGAGATTGTAAACAGCAACCGGGGCAACTACGGGGATCATCAGGCGGTAGCAGCGCTGGAATACATCAACAGCCATTATTCGGACTGCAGCCTGTCTCTCCAGGAGATATGTGAAAAACTGGCCATCAGTGTCAGCTATTTCAGCTCTGCCTTTAAAAATTATACTGGTATGACCTTTGTGGAGGCATTGACAAAGAAGCGGATGGAAAAAGCCATGGAGCTTTTGGAAAATACATCCTTAAAGACTTACGAGGTTGCGGAAAAATGCGGATACAACGATGCCAACTATTTCAGTGCCATATTTAAAAAGGCAACGGAAAAGACACCGAAAGAGTATGCAGGCTTAAGAAGGAACCGGAAAGGCAGCTATGAGAATTGAAGTCAGGTTTAAAAGTATACGGACCAATATGATCATTTATTTCTCTCTTCTGGTTCTTTTAACCGTAACGGTGTTCCTGTTCTTCTCCATACGGTTTACCAAAAGCAATCTGATGGACAATTCGGAAAAAAACAGCAGACAGCTGATTGAACAGGTCAACTTTAACATTGAAAACTACATTGACTACATGGAAAACATCTCCCAGGTGATTATGAACAACCGGGATATAACCGGATATTTGTTCGATGAGGGAACAGAAACCGGAGAAGGCTTAAAAGAAGCCTTCCAGACCATCCTCCATGCCAGAACAGATATTTATAACATTGCCGTTCTTGGAGACAATGGGAGATATTTTATCAACAATGGAAGTGACAGCCTAAACTTACGGGCAAGGCTTAAGGACAAAGAATGGTATCAGGATGCAAAAATGGCGGAAAGCAAAATCCTTATTTCCTCCTCACACGTACAGAATCTGGTAAAGAACGATTATAAATGGGTGGTAACCCTAAGCCGGGGGATTACCAATCCGGCTACGGGACGTGTGGAAGGACTGCTGGTTATTGATTTAAATTATGACGTAATCAATGATTTATGCGAGTCCATCAGCCTGGGCAACAAGGGGTATGTATATATCCTTGACAGAAAAGGGGAAATCGTCTATCACTCCCAGCAGCAGCTGATTCTAAGCGGGGTAAAAAAAGAACTTTTAAAAGAAGTATCAGCCAGCAAAACCAGTCTTACCCATGTTGATGAAAATGGGGAGAATAAGATTTATACCCCGTTTCATTCAAAAAAAACAGGCTGGACCATCGTGGGCGTAAACTACACCTCAGAGCTGGCAGGGAACGAAGTGGCCATGAAGACCATGTATACCGGAGCCGCATTTCTTCTGATATTGCTGGCATGCCTGTTTGCAGTCTTTCTGTCGGCCAAAATTACGAAGCCCATCAAACAGCTTCAGGCAGCCATGAAGGAGGTGCAGGAAGGAAAATTCCAACCGGTGAGTATTGAAACGGCAGGAGAGGATGAGATCTCCAGCCTGACCCATTCCTTTAACAGCATGACCGAACGGATTGATGAGCTGATGAAGAAAAACAGCAAGGAGCAGGCGGAAAAAAGGAAGAGCGAGTTAAAAGCGCTGCAGTCACAGATCAATCCCCATTTTCTCTACAATACATTAGATTCCATTATCTGGCTGATCGAAACGGAGGATTCGGAGCAGGCTATCAATATGACCTCTGTTCTTGCCAGATTTTTCCGTCAGGCAATCGGCAATTCCAACATCTATGTGACAGTGTGGCAGGAGCTTGAATATACCAGAAACTATTTGCTGATCCAGCAGATGAGGTATAAAGACAAGGTGGCTTTTGATATCCGGGTTGACTCAGAGGTTATGGAGTGCGCCATTGTCAAGCTGGTTTTACAGCCATTGGTGGAAAACGCCCTGTACCATGGATTAAAGTATAAAACAGAGCAGGGCAATATTCTCATCTTCGGATACAGGCAGGATGAAACCGTGATATTAAAGGTTATGGATGATGGGGTTGGTATGACAAAAGAAGCTCTTAACTGCATTTTTCAGAAGAAAGCAGATCAGAAGCATAACGGTGTGGGAATGAAAAATATTCAGGACCGCCTTAACATGTATTATGGACCCGGATATGGTTTAAGCGTGGACAGCAGGGAAGGGGAGGGGACGACTGTGACCATTACCATCCCTTACCGGCGTATGGAGGATGTGAATGAAGAAACATAAAAATGCACTATTAGGAATTCTGTTCTTAACTCTTGCTGTTTCTTTCCTTTCAGGCGTTTTTTTACTGGATGAGTTCGGTGAGAAGAAAACGGTTAAAATCGTCTTTATACCCAAGGTCCAGGACAAGACAAATGACTTCTGGATGTCCATGATATCCGGCGCAAAAAGTGCAGGTAAGGAATATCAGGCCAATTTGGTGATTATGGCTCCGGATGAGGAAAATGATTATGAGACCCAGAAAAGATACATTGAAGAGGCAGTAAAGATGAAGCCCGATGCCATCGCGCTTGCTCCCATACGCTATTCCGAGATGACGGATTGTGTAAAACAGGTGACAGATGCAGGAATTAAACTCATTCTTATCGATTCCAAACTGGATCAGAATCTTGAGGAAACCTACATTGGTACAGACAATCGTAACGCAGGTCTTCAAATGGGGCAGAAGATGCGGGATTATGTGGGGCCGGATACCAAAATTGCTGTCGTTTCCCATGTAAAAGGTTCCTCCACAGCCATAGAACGGGAGGAAGGACTTAGGGAAGGGCTGGGGGAGGATCAGGACAAGATCAAAATGGTTCTGTACAGCAATTCCGACTACAACCAGGCATATGAAGAAACAAGAGAACTGATGAGGACCAATCCAGACATCACGTTGATAGCAGGGCTTAATCTTTATTCCACTGTTGGGGTTGCAAGAGCGATCCGGGAGATGAATTTAAGCCGGAAGGTGCATGTGGTAGGCTTTGATAATGATATTGAAGGAATTCAGTATTTAGAAGAGGGGATCATTGATACTCTGATTGTACAAAAGCCCTTTAATATGGGATATATCGGGATCCAGACTGCGGTAGAATCCGTGCGGGGGAAAAAGCCTGATAAAAATATATACTGCGATACGGAGGTGATTACTGCAGACAACATTTATACCGATGAGAACCAGAAGCTGCTCTTCCCGTTTTAAGAAAGTAAAATCTTCTTCTTTTTTTGTAAGATCCTCTATATTAGAAATTTTTTATTCCGATATAATGGACTCATGAGAACAAAACAAAGTGTTTCAGACAAAAAGAAGCGGAGAGTGAGAATGTGGGCAGGGTTATGCTGAGAATGAAGGGGATTGACAAGTCCTTTCCAGGGGTACATGCTTTGGATCACGTAGATCTGGAGGTAGAAGCAGGAGAGGTTCATGCACTGATGGGGGAAAACGGAGCGGGGAAATCCACTCTGATGAAAATCCTTACAGGCATCTATTCTAAAGATTCCGGTACCATTGAATTTGAGGGTCAGGAAGTGAATTTTACCACTCCAGCCAGGGCCCAGGAAGCCGGAATTGCCATTGTCCATCAGGAACTGAATATGATGAATCACTTAACAGTGGCCCAGAATCTGTTTATTGGCCGGGAAATGATGAAAAGTGGATTTATCAGCGATTCCATGATGAACAAAGAGGCAAAGAAGTTGTTTGGGCGTCTCAATATTGAGATCGACCCCTCTGAGGTAATGGGGAATTTAACCGTAGGGCGGCAGCAGATGTGTGAAATAGCGAAAGCAATTTCCAGAGATGCCAGACTGATTGTGTTTGATGAGCCGTCTGCGGCACTGACGGAAACAGAGATAGAAGAGCTGTTTAAAATTATCCGGGATCTGCGTTCCAAGGGGATGGGAATCATCTATATCTCCCACCGGATGGATGAAATTAAAGTGATTACAGACCGGGTGACTGTCATGCGTGACGGAACCTATGTGGGCACATTGACAACAAAAGACTGTACCAAGGACGACATCATCAATATGATGGTAGGCCGGGTGATTTACGAAGAGCCGAAACAGGCTGGCAGTGTAAAAGAGGATGCCCCGGTCGTTTTAAAAGTGGAACATCTAAGCGCAGGTAAAATGGTAAAAGATGTGAGCTTTGAACTGAGAAAAGGTGAAATCCTGGGCTTTTCCGGATTAATGGGAGCGGGCAGAACAGAAACAGCCAGAGCTATTTTCGGAGCAGATAGAAAAGATGGGGGAGAGATCTTCATCAATGGCAGGAAAGCAGAGATAAAGACAACAGAGGATGCGGTCAATCAGGGAATCGGATATCTGTCAGAGGACCGGAAGCGTTATGGACTTGTGGTGTTTAAATCCGTTGCGGAAAACTCCACCATGGCTTCCCTCTCATCATTCATGAAAGGCGCATTCATCGATAAGAAGAAAGAGCATCAGCAGGCAGAGCATTATGTTAATCTGTTAAATACCAGAACTCCCAGCGTAGACCAGATGGTGGTGAATTTGTCGGGTGGAAACCAGCAGAAGGTGGTAATTGCCAAATGGCTGATTAAAAACTGCGATATTCTTATTTTTGACGAACCCACAAGAGGAATTGACGTCGGAGCAAAAAGCGAGATCTATCAACTGATGAATGAGCTGGTAAAACAGGGGAAATCCATCATTATGATCTCGTCGGAAATGACTGAAATTTTGCGTATGAGTGACAGGGTCATCGTAATGTGTGAAGGACGTATTACCGATGAAATCCCAATCGAGGAGGTGTCGCAGGAGCGGATCATGGCTTCTGCTACCATGAGAAATCAGGAGGTCAGCAATGGAAAAACTGAAAAATAACCCGCTAATCAAGGCGATAGGAACCCAGAGGCTGGTAGCATTGCTGGCGCTCATTGTAATTTACCTGGCATTCGGAATCATGAATCCCAGATTTGCAACCTATAACACCATGGTAAATATTTTTGATGCCTCTTATTATATTGGATTTATGGCAATCGGCATCTGTTTTGTAATTGCAACCGGCGGAATCGATTTATCCATCGGAACCGTGCTTACCATGTCCGGTCTGGTTGCAGGATACTTAAGCGTAAATATGGGATTTCCCATATGGCTGGTGATTATTATCTGTATCTTAATCGGAACTGCATTTGGTGTTGTAAATGGCCTGCTGGTAGCAAAAATGGGGCTTCCGCCCTTTATTGCAACCCTTGGAACCATGATGCTTTCAAAAGGAATCGGCTCCATTATCACAGGAGCCCAGTCAGTCACCTGGAAATCAGGCTCTGATCCGGAAGGCTGGTACCGCGCCATATTTAAAATTAAAACGGAAAGCGGACTTTTAATTCCAACCGGCTTTTTGTTCCTGATTGCAGCTGCCGTTATCATGGCAGTGGTGATGAACAAAACCAAGGCCGGACGCTATATCTTATCTCTTGGAAGCAACAAAGAAGCAACCCGGTTATCCGGCGTAAATGTGGATAAATATTTAATCATTGCCTATATTATCAGCGGTACCTTTGCAGGGATTGCAGGACTTGCCTATTCTACCATATATTCCACGCTGCTGCCGGGAGGCGGAGCCGGATTTGAGATGGATGCCATAGCCGGCGTCGTAATCGGCGGAACTTCCATGTCAGGCGGAATCGGAACCATAGCCGGAACCATGATCGGTGTATTTATTATTTCTGTATTAAAGACAGGGCTGCCCTTTGTGGGACTTCAGACCCACTACCAGCAGGTTGCCACAGGTCTGGTCATCATCGTTGCCGTATTTGCCGATGTGTACCGTAACAGGAGAAAGAGCTGAGCGCAGTGTAATTCGCAAGAATTCACATAAAAAATCAGGAGGAAGCAAACAATGAAAAAAAATGTATGGGGCGTTTTAATTACAGCAGCTATGATGGCATCACTGACCGCCGGCTGCGCAAGCAATTCTTCTACCAATGATGTGAAAACCACAGCAGCGGCAGAAAGCAAAACAAAAGAGGCAGGAACCCAGGCAGCAACTGAGGCAGCAAAAGGCAAGGAAGATATGACCGTTTACATGGTGGCAAAGGGCTTTCAGTCCCAGTACTGGCAGGCGGTTTATAAGGGAGCACAGAAGGCATCTGGGGAACTGGGCGTACATCTGGAATTTCAGGGACCGGATTCAGAATCAGATATTGCACAACAGGTTCAGATGATGAACAATGCAGTTCAGATGAAACCGGCAGCAATCGGACTGGCAGCTCTTGATGTTTCAGCACTTAACGATAGCATTAAATCTTCCCAGGATGCAAAAATACCGATTATCGGATTTGACTCCGGTGTTCCGGATGCACCAAAGGGTGCTGTTGTTGCCAATGCAGCTACAGATAATTACAAGGCAGGTGAAGTTGCGGCAGAAAACACCTATCCGCTCATCAAAGACTTAATTGCAAAGTCATCAAAAAGCGTCCGCATCGGCGTATTGAACCAGGATGCAACCTCAGAGTCTATTATCAGCCGTGGTCTTGGATTTATTGACAAAATAACAGAATTAATAAAGGCAGACGGAAAAACCGTATGTATCACCGGCAATGATAAGTTTGTAACGGATTCTAAGACAGACAAAGGAAACTCAGCAGATGTCATACTTGATGTTGCCGTTCCTTCAAAGGTAGAAGCTTCCTTAATGACTACCGATGCACAGACCATTTTAAACAAAGAAGATACCATCTGTATCTTTGCTTCCAACCAAAAAACCGGTGAAGGTCTGATTACCGGCGACGAGAATTTAGGAAGATTAGGAAAAGATGTAATTGGTGTTGCATTTGACTCAGGAACCATGATTAAAGATGCAATCAAATCAGGAAAACTGGCAGGCGCTGTTACCCAGGCCCCAGTGGAAATCGGTTATCAGACTGTAAAACTGGCAGTTGCAGCTGCAAAGGGAGAATCCGTTGCAGATGTTGATACAGGAAGCCAGTGGTACAACAAAGACAACATGGACAGCAGTGATATTTCACAAAACTTATACGATTAATTATGCAGCGCTCTCCTTGACAGGAGAGCGCTCTTTGAGAAAAGGAGAAAAATATTATGTTAAAAGGAATCCCATCAATTATCAGCCCCGAGTTATTAAAGATTTTATGTGAAATGGGTCATACCGATGAGCTTACCATTGGAGACGGAAACTTTCCAGGCCATACATACGGCAAAAAGGTGATCCGTCTGGATGGCCACGGTGTGCCAGAAATACTGGATGCAATTTTACAGCTGTTTCCCCTTGATACCTATGTGGATCATCCGGTTACTCTGATGGGAGTGGTTCCCGGTGATGACGTAAAAACTCCCATCTGGGACAAATATAAGGAAATTGTTGCAAAGCATGATGAGAGAGGGGCTGCCTGCTTTGAAGAAATTGACAAGTGGGAATTTTACGACCGGACAAAGAATCACTCCTCTGTTGTGATTATGACTGGTGAAAGTGAACTGTATGCCAATATCATATTGAAAAAAGGTGTGGTAAAATAATTAAATATTCCTGAAAGGATCTGCTTGCTATCATAGCAGAAAGGATTATAATAAGAATAAAAATCCCAATTCAGGAGGATGAGGCATGAAGTATCGGATCAATCCCAAAAATCAGGACCAGCTTTCAACGCTGGGGTTTGGCTGCATGAGGTTTAGCAGGGATGAAAAGGAAGTGGAAAAGCAGATCATTTATGCGATCGAACATGGTGTTAATTATTTTGATACTGCATATATCTATCCAAACAGCGAAGTTGTTTTAGGAAGGGTGCTTTCTAAGGGATACAGAGAACGGGTGAAGATTGCTACTAAAATGCCTCCTCACACCATTAAAAAATATGAGGACTTTGACCGGATTTTTTTAACCGAATTAACACGGCTTCAGACAGATTATATCGACTATTACTTAATCCATATGCTGCCTGATACGACGGTATGGAACCGGCTGATAAAGCTGGGGATTAATGAATGGATCCAGGAAAAGAAGAATAAAGGCCAGATAAGAAACATTGGTTTTTCCTACCACGGAGGGAGAGATGAGTTTTTCCGGCTGGTAGACATTTATCCATGGGAATTCTGTCTGCTTCAGTATAACTATTTAGATGAGAACAAACAGGCTGGCATAGAGGGAATCCGGTATGCTTCCAGTAAAGGCCTCCCAGTCATGGTTATGGAACCACTGCGGGGCGGAAAGCTGGTGACTAATCTCCCAAAAGAGGTGAAGTCCATCTGGGACAATGCTCCTGTGAAGCGCTCACCTGCAGAGTGGGCATTTAAATGGCTTTGGAACCAGCCAGAGGTCACGGTTGTGCTTTCAGGAATGAATTCTATGGAGATGTTAAAGGAAAATATCAGAGTGGCATCCGAGACGGAGGTTAACGCCTTTACTGATGAGGACTTTCATTTATTTAAACGGGTTAAGGAAATTCTTGACCAGACCATAAAGGTTCCATGCACCGGTTGTAAATATTGTATGCCGTGTCCTGCGGGAGTGGATATCCCAACCTGTTTTTCCTGTTATAATGACATGGAGATAGAGGGAAAATTAGCGTCCAAAGGCAAATACATCATGCAGACCAGCATTAAAAATGAACCCCGCAATGCATCGCTCTGTGTAAAGTGTAAAAAGTGTGAATCCCATTGTCCCCAGCATATTAAGATCAGCGAGGAGATGACACAGGTGGCAAAGTCCCTGGAAGGGTTTAGCTACAAGCCGCTGCGGTTCCTGATTAAAAAGGTTATGAGATTTGATAAATAAATCAGGGGTAGAGTTCAAAATCAGCATATAATCTGATTCCTGTTAGAAGTAAGCCATAGATGTAGAACCTTCATTTATGTCTTACTTTTTTTTATTACACACAACTTTAATTCAGCTTGACAATCTGACGATAATATCATTAAACTATTTGAAATAGTCCAATGAAAGAATACGTATGATAGAGGTGATGGTATGCTTAGCCATATTCGAATGAAAATGCTTCTGATCGTTATTCCCGTATTATGTGTGGTCCTCATGCTGAGCTATATTGCCAGTGTAAAGACAGCTAAAAGGCTGGTTGATCATGAAACCAGTGAACGAATATCTTCAGAGAAAGAGATACAGAAAAATATCATCGAAAAGAACATGAATGATGCTGCTGAAATATCCAGGGTTCTGGCTGTGTTTGCAGGGTATGGCTGCAAAGATAATTCACCCGATTATTTCATTAATATTTTAAAACCCGTTGTCCAGGATAATCAGTTTATACTGGGGGTTGGAATCTGGTATGAGCCATATGCATATGACAAGTCCCAAAAATATATGGGACCCTATGTGTACCGGGATGGCGACCGGATCATACCTACATTTGATTACAGTAATGCTGACTATGATTACTTTTCCCAGGATTACTATGCTCTTGCGAAGAAAACAAATAACATTGTGTGGACGGATATGTACTATGATCAGACCAGTAATCTGTATATGATTACCTGTTCCCAGCCTGTCTATGATGATAACGGTAAATTTATAGGTTGTGTAACAGTGGATGTAGGACTGTCTTCCATGCAGAAATTTATTTCCGATTACATTGCCAGTCATGATGGTACAACCTATATTATCAATAGGGAAGGAACCTATCTTGCTGCAGAAAGCGATGCTGCGGTGAAAGTAAAAAGCAGTGTATTCGATTCCAATAATCAGTCCTATCTTGTTGCTGTTTCAGAAGTTATTTCTAGTGACAATGGAAAAACATCTTATATTAAAAACAAACAGGAGATTACTCTGTTTTATAAGACACTGAATGATCTGGGCTGGAAAATCGTGTTTGAAATACCAGAGAGCTCCATTAATAAACCCATAGGGCAGCTGTCAAATACATTCATATGGATATTCGGACTTTCCCTTTTGTTTATGTCCCTCACCGTTTTTATTCTCACCGGCAGAATCATTGACCATCCGGTAAAAGCTATTCTAAGAGAAATAAAAGAGATAGGAGTTCGAAACTTTGACCAGGAAGTCAGCAGAAAACTGGTAAAAAGAACCGATGAATTTGGATTAATTGGAAAATCCCTCGATGAAATGAAGCAGCAGTTAAAACAAAGCAATGAGAAGCTGGAACATTCTCTCAAAGAAAATGTGGAATCCCAGAAACAATTAATCCTGCAGAATCAGATTTTAACAGAGCGGGAAACCCAGATGTATCACAGCCTTAAATATGCCAACTCGCTGATGGAAGCGATTCCAGACACAGTATTTGTCATTTCACAGGATGGGGTATTTTTAGACTGTATTGGAGATCTGGATCATCTGTTTTTTAAGAGGGAGCGTTTTATTGGTAAAAATATCACCGATGTAATGCCACAATCGATTGCTGCCAAGGGCAGGGAGATGATTGATCAGGTTTTTCTCACTGGAGAAAACCAGAAAATTGAGTATGAGTGGACCAGTGCACGGATTACAGAATATCATGAACTCCGGATTGTAAAATGGTTTGATGACAAAGCCATTGCAATTGCCAGAAACATTACAGAAACTCATAATTATATTAAGAAAATTGAAGAGATCAGTTATCATGATCATATAACAGGACTGCACAACAGAAGGTATTTTGACCAGGCCTCAAAGGAACTGAATCAGTCTGAAAATTATCCCATCAGTGTCATTTTCGCAGATCTGAATGGACTAAAGATGGTAAACGATTCCTTCGGTCACGAATACGGAGATTATATGCTGAAGCGGTTTGCCGAAATCCTGGCAGATTCAGGAAAGAAAGGGGAATTAATCAGCCGTGTAGGCGGAGACGAGTTTGCGATTATTTTAAAAAGGACAGAAAGAGGGGAGACAGACCGGTATATCCGGGAATTAAAAGAAAAATGTGCGACAGAGACCATCAACGGAATCGAGCTTTCGGTTTCATTCGGATATCACATTATTGAGGAATCCGGGATGCCCATTCAAAAAGCAGTAAAGCTGGCAGAAGATGAGATGTATCAGAATAAATTATATGAGGCCAGTAGCAGAAGAAGCAAAACCATTGATATTATATTAAACACCCTTCATGAAAAGAATCCAAGAGAGGAGCAGCATTCCCAGAGAGTGGCAGAAATCTGTGAGGCAATGGCAAAACAGATGGGGATGCCCGACAGTGATATAAATAAAATTAAGGCAGCCGGTCTTCTCCATGATATTGGAAAAATCGGAATTCAGGAAGAGGTTTTAAATAAACCGGGAATCTTAACGGAAGATGAATATCAGGAGGTCAAAAAGCATTCAGAGATCGGATACCGTATCCTAAATACTTCCCCGAATATGTCGGAGATAGCGGAGATTGTTTTATGCCATCATGAGCGGTGGGATGGCAAGGGGTATCCCAAAGGAAGAAGCAAAACAGACATACCACTGTTTGCAAGAATCATCACCATAGCGGATGCTTACGACGCCATGACAAGTGACAGAAGCTACCGGAAGGCACTGCCTGCCGCCTATGCAAAAAATGAACTGATCCGGGGTTCAGGAGAGCAGTTTGATCCGGAGCTGGTTGATTTTTTTGTGAACCATATGAAGGGATTGAATTGACAGCATCTGTCCCTTATGTTAAAATCGAGAAAATTCAATAATGTTTTGGGGAGCTGGTGACCCGGCTGAGAGGAAGTAAAGAACTTCGACCCTTATAACCTGATTTGGGTAATGCCAACGTAGGGACAGCCACTCTTACTAACTATCATGAGATATGTCTTTATGGGCATATCTCATTTTTATTTCCTCAAAACAGGAAAAGGAGTAAGGAAAATGTTTGAACAAATTATTACCAATGTAAGAAACAATGTTCCACTGGTCCACGCAATCACAAATTATGTAACTGTAAACGACTGCGCCAACATCATTTTAGCGAGCGGAGGATCACCGATTATGGCAGATGATATTAATGAAGTCACTGATATCACCGCTATTGCTTCCTCTCTTGTACTCAATATGGGAACCCTGAATGAACGTACCGCCATATCCATGCTGGCAGCAGGGAAGAAGGCAAATCAGTGCGGTCTGCCTGTTGTTTTTGATCCTGTGGGAGCCGGTGCATCCTCATTTCGGAATAAATTAGCGTATCAGCTTCTGGAAGAGATTCAACTTTCCGTTATAAAGGGTAATATATCGGAAATTAAATTTCTGGCAGCAGGAGAAGGAAGAACAGCAGGTGTGGATGCCTGTGAGGGGGATAAAGTGACGGAGGACAATTTAAAAAGTGTGGCAGACTTTGCAAAAGAGTTCTCAAAAAGAACTGGTTCTGTCATCGCTATTACAGGAGCCATTGATATGGTTGCTGATGAGAATCATGCGTACGCAATCAGAAACGGTCATTTCATGATGAGCAGAATCACTGGAACCGGGTGCATGCTGGCTGCTGTTACGGGAAGCTATGTGGGAGCCAATCCCGGGAGTATTTTAAAGGCCACTGCAGCTGCCGTATGCGGGATGGGACTGTGTGGGGAATTGGCTTATAAGAAGCTTTGTGAACTTCACGGAGGCACTGGTACATACCGTATGCTGCTGATTGATGAAATGAGCAGACTGAATGAACAGATGCTGAAAGAAGGTGGAAAATATGAATGTATCTAAAGAAAATATGCTTTTATATGCGGTGACTGACCGGACCTGGCTTAACGGGAACAAACTTCATGAACAGGTTGAGGAAATTATCAAATCAGGTGCTACGTTTATTCAGCTTCGGGAAAAAAATCTTGAATATGACAGCTTTGTCGCAGAGGGAAAAGAGATCAGAAGAATAACTGATAAATATAAAATCCCCTTTGTAATAAACGATAATATTCAGGTGGCTCTTGCTGTTGGGGCAGATGGTATTCACGTAGGGCAGAAAGACCTGGAGGCAAAAAAATGCAGGGAGCTGATTGGAGAAGACAAAATACTTGGAGTATCAGCCCAGACTAAAGAGCAGGCAATTCTGGCTGAGAAAAACGGTGCAGATTATATCGGGGTGGGTGCAGTCTTTGAGACCTCCACCAAAACTGATGCCAATCCTGTTACCTTTGAGACTTTAAAAGAAATCTGCAGCTGTGTATCCATTCCTGTAATAGCCATAGGCGGAATCAATGAGGATAACATTTTGAAACTAAAAGGAAGCGGTATTGACGGAGTAGCAGTTATTTCTGCAGTTTTTGCTGCCGAAGATAAGGAAAAAGCAGTAAAGACTCTTTTATCCTTGGTGAAGGAGGCGGTTTCATGAAGAAAGTATTAACAATTGCAGGCTCTGACTGCAGCGGCGGCGCTGGTATTCAGGCAGATTTGAAGACAATGACTGCACACAAGGTATATGGAATGAGTGTAATTACAGCGCTTACTGCCCAGAATACCACAGGTGTCACATCGATTATGGATGTGACACCTGAATTTGTAGGACAGCAGATGGATTGTATTTTTACCGACATTTATCCTGATGCGGTGAAAATCGGCATGGTATCAAACAGCGGAATTATAGAGACTATTGCCACGAAACTGAAGGAATATAAGGTGAAAAATCTGGTTATCGATCCGGTTATGATATCAACCAGCGGTTCTAAGCTGCTTTCTGAAACGGCAATGGATGCGCTGATTGGCAGACTGCTGCCTGCAGCACTTCTTGCCACGCCCAATATTCCGGAAGCAGAGGCCCTTTGCCATATAAAAATCACCAGCAAAGAACACATGGAAAAAGCGGCAGAGGCAATCTTTCAAAAGTTAGGCTGTGCAGTTTTAATAAAAGGAGGTCACCTGACGGAGACTTCTGACGATCTTCTCTATACCAAAGAAAACATGGTATGGATTACAGGAAGACGCATTGACAATCCCAATACCCATGGGACCGGCTGTACGCTGTCCTCCGCCATAGCCTGCAGTCTGGCCAATGGCTGCACTCTGGAAGAGAGCGTTAAAAATGCCAAAGCGTATATTACAGGAGCTTTAAATGACCAGTTAAACATCGGGAAAGGCAGCGGTCCATTAAATCATATGTGGGGATTGACATAATCTGTAAACTGTTATAAAATAAGTAAACTACCAGTTTACTTATTAAAATGATGGGATACAGGAGGTATTACAATTGGGAGCGGAAGAACGGAAACAACAGGAAAAGGAAATTAAGAGAAAGGATATCATAGACGCAGCGGAAAAAGTTTTCTTTGCAAACGGTTATGAGAATTCTTCTATGGATGCAGTTGCAAAAAAGGCGGAATTCAGCAAACGAACCGTATATGTATATTTTAACAGTAAGGAACAGATCTATTTTGAAATTATGATCAGAGGTTACAGACAGCTGTTAAGAATGATGGAGGAAGGGTTTGGAAAAGAAAAACCAGCCAGTGCGCTGGATGAGCTTCACTGCATTTTTTACACCTTATTTTCTTTTCGGCAGAAGCATGCAGATTACTTCAAGGCAATCATGGAATATGAAACCAAGGACGATGGGTATCAATGCGGCGTCACAGATGAATCTAAAGAAGAGTGTTACCGCCTGGGTGAGGAAGTTCTTTCCTTCCTGATAGAGGCACTGAAAAAAGGTAAGAAGGATGGAAGCTTTAAGCGGGATATGAACTGTGAGAAAACTGCATTGATTTTATGGGCTTTTGCAATCGGAGTTTTTAATGCAGGTGGCAGGAAAAAGGAATATCTGGAGAATTATCACCATACCTCCGTGGAGGATTTCTTAGAGGAGTCCTTTCAGTTGATGATACAGCTGGTTTTGGCATAGGAGACTGGTATATGAAAGTATTTTTAAAGATTATTGCCTGTATGGCCAGTTCCTTTATTTTCCTGTTGTTTGTATTATTTATTCTGGGCGGAGGATTTATGAAGCAGTCATATTTAGAACCATGGAACAAAAATTATGCATTAAAGTATACAGATCCCCGGGTGCGCCTGACTGCGGCCGGACTGCTGGCAGCAAACAACCACAATATGCAGCCGTGGAAAGTGAAGCTGGATAAAGAAGATCCCATGGTATTTTATCTATATGCAGACAGCTTAAGGACAACCAGAGAGGTGGATCCTCTTTACCGGCAGATGATGATTACTCAGGGGACATTCTTAGAGTATGTAAGAGTGGCCGGAGAAAAGGAAGGATTTCAAACAGAGATTGCCATTTTTCCAGAGGGTGAATATGAGGAAAATGATATCTTAAGCAGCATGAATAAAAAGCCGGTAGCTAAGATTATTCTTATACCTGCCCAAAAGAAAGAAAGTCCTCTTTACAGTGGAATATATCTGGCAGATACAAACCGGGGAAATTATAAGATGGAAGCACCTGATTCTTCCCAGATCTCCCAATTATTAAAATTACCGGATCAGGACAGTCTGTCCATTAAGCTATATACCGATCATGCTGATCTTAATAAAATCGGCAATTACGTTATGGAGAGTGCAACAATCGAAGCCGGGGTTACCAGGGCAATGGATGAATCCAATGCAATCTTTCGCCCCAATGAAAAGGAAAAAAACAAGTACCGGTGGGGCTTTTCGGTGGAAGGACAGGGAGCTTCCGGCTTTAAAAGGTATCTGCTGCAGGGATTAATCACCATGTTTCCCTCTATTAATGAAGGAAAAGGTGCATCTGAAAACTTCATTCATTATACCAAAACAGCAGTCGATCATACTGCCGCCTATGCTCTCATAACAACCAGCGCAAACACACGGACGGATCAGGTACTCAGCGGCATGCTTTACAGCAGAATGATTCTTACGGGCCATACCATGGGTCTTGCCATGCAGCCTCTCAGTCAGGTGCTGGAGGAATATCCGGAGATGAAACAGCCCTACGATAATTTCAGAAAGGATTATGCCTGCCAGGGCCAGACTATACAGATGCTTGTACGAATTGGGAAACCGGAAACAGCTGCCCCAAATTCCATGAGACGAGATGTAATGAGTTTCATAATAGAATAAATTGTAAAATTTAGTCGATTTTTGAAATAGATATTTGTAAAATAAACAATCCCAATGTATAATAGATCTAACTACTATGACAAGGGGGATATGTTTCTATGAAGACAATAAAGAGTAAACTGTTTTTTGTTATATTTCTTTTGTTATTTGCGACTTCAGCGGTCAACGTGATTACAGGTATCAGCGCCAGTTATTACAGTATTACCGAGAACACCAAAAGTGATATGAATGCTATGGGAGAGATTGCCAACACCGCATTGTCTGCGGAGATTAGTCTGTTAAAGGAACAGGCAGAAAGTCTTGCCAGTCAGCTGGGAACAGTGCAGTCGGGGGATATGGGTAAAAAACTGAATGCTCTGGGGATGGCGATGAAAAACACGAAATTTAAAGCACTGGCTGTTGCAGGTCCGGACGGAAAGCTGTCCAGTACGGATCAGGCCCTGGATGGGCAGGATTTCTCATCCAAAACGTTCTTCTCAGACAGCTTAAAAGGAAAAACTACAATCTCCTCAACGGAAGCATTGGACAATCAGATGGTATTTTACGTCTGTTCTCCTCTGCCTTCTCAATCAGGTGTGGTGATTGGTGTTCTTGACAGTCTTTACTTCAGCAGGATTATTGAAAAAATTGTAATCGGTAAGACAGGCAATGTATTTATGCTTGACAGTAACGGTACCTTCGTAGCCAACAAAAGACCCAATCTGGTGGAAGAACGTCAGAATTTTATTGAAAAAGCGAAAACAGATCCTTCCCTTGTAAATGCGTCAAAGGTATATGGCAAGATGATAAAAGGGGAAAAGGGAGTAGACAGATACGAATATGAGACAGGTGCCAGAATCTGTGCCTTTGGTCCTGTGAGCAATTCCGATGGCTGGTCCTACGGAGTGGTGGCGCCTGTTAAGGAAATGACCTCCTCCATTATATACACAATTGTATTGCTCCTGGTTTCCTCTGGTGTTTTAATCATTGTTGGTATTGCTGCAAGCTTTATGCTGGCAAACGGTCTGTCGAATCCAATTAAGAAAATTACCAGACGTATGGAGCTTCTGGCTGACGGAGATTTGGAAAGTGAAGTTTATATCCATAACAGCAAGGATGAGATTGGCATATTGACAAGAAGTATCGCCGAAATGGTAAGTTCCCTTAAATCCTATATTAAGGAGATTGCCTATATTTTGCAGCAGGTATCTGCAGGGAACTTAAGCGTGTCATCGGATATTGAATATAAAGGTGAATTTATAGAAATACAGACATCATTAAACCAGATTACAGATCAGTTAAACAAAGCGTTTGGTGAAATTATAATCTCGGCCAGACAGGTAAACAGCAGTTCAGAACAGGTAGCAGAATCCTCCCAGCAGTTATCCCAGGGCGCCACAAGGCAGGCAAGTTCGGTGGAAGAAATAGCGGCAACCATCTCCGATATTTCACACCATATCAGTTCCAATGCAGATAATGCTGAACTGGCCGGAACCAAATCGCTGCAGGCGGTAGATCAGGTCAGCAGCGGGCAGCAGGAGATGGATAAACTGGTAACTGCAATGAATGAGATCAATGAAACATCAACGGAAATCGGAAAGATTATAAAAGTTGTGGAAGACATTGCTTTTCAGACCAATATACTGGCGCTGAATGCAGCTGTGGAAGCTGCAAGAGTTGGTGAGGCCGGAAAAGGGTTTGCTGTAGTGGCAGACGAAGTACGGAATCTGGCCGGAAAAAGTGCAGATGCGGCCAGGGATACAGCCGCTTTGATTCAAAAATCCATTGAGGCTGTGAAAAACGGAAATGAAATTGCCATAGAAACATCCCATTCTCTGGAACAGATTGTGACAAGCACCAGAGAGGTTTCCCAATTGGTTAACCAGATCTCCAATCGTTCCTTAGAGCAGTCGGAGGCTGTCTCCCAATTAAAAATCGGCATAGAGCAGGTTTCCGGAGTGGTTCAGTCCAATGCTGCCACAGCAGAAGAAAGTGCAGCGTATGCACAGGAACTGTCCGGGCAATCCTTAATTATGACCAATCTGGTTTCCAGGTTTAAATTGGCCAGGGGAAATAAATAAAATGATCAGGGGGTAAGGGCTTGGAGTTTGGTGAAAAACTGCAGTTACTGAGAAAACAGAACAATCTGACCCAGGAACAGCTTGCAGCCCAGTTGTTTGTTTCAAGGACTGCGGTGTCAAAATGGGAAAGCGGCAAGGGCTATCCCAATATTGACTCCCTTAAATGCATATCAAAACTGTTTGGTGTATCCATTGATGAGCTGTTAATGGGAGAGGAACTCATAACCCTTGCTGAAGATGAGAACCGCAGAAATCTGGGGCGGATTTTTAATCTGGCTTATGGAATTTTTGATTTCATAGCAGTGTCTTTCCTGGTACTTCCACTTTTTTCTCAGGAAGAAGGGGGGCATTTTCTCTCGGTGCCATTCCTTAAATTTACAGATAGCCCTATGTGGGGGGTATTGCTGTCTGCCGGTTTTATTCTCTGTCTGACACTGATCGGTGTGATAGAACTGATTATACAGATGAAGGACTACGAGACATTAGGAAAGAGGATGAACCAGTTTTCCCTGTTGGCCCATTCTATGGCAGTCCTCTATTTTATCGCATTCCGCCAGCTGTATGTAGCGGCTTTACTCTTCCTCTTACTTATGGGGAAGGTGACGCTGTTAATAAAAGGCCCTGTGAAATAAAGTGGTTTATATGAGGTTTTAGGCCTGTGACACCATTCGTGTCACGGGCTTTTTCTTTTAAGTTACGTCAGGTGTCTTGCTTTTTTTCGCATAAAAGAGGAAGATTGGAGATAGAAATAAAAAAGTAAAAGCAGGAGGAATGAAACCAATGGGTTCCATAGTAACAGAGTTTTTTAAGGTTGTATTTTTAGGAATTGTAGAAGGAATTACGGAATGGCTTCCGATCAGCAGTACCGGACATATGCTCCTTGTGGATCAGTTTTTGCAGATCAGTGGGAGTGAAGGGTTTAAGGAAATGTTTTTTGTTGTGATTCAGCTGGGGGCAATCCTTGCCGTAGTGATCCTGTTTTGGAATAAAATGTTTCCATTTCAGTGGAGTGATAAAAAAAGCCCTTTTCTTATAAAGGAAACATTTCTTATCTGGATTAAGGTAGTAATTGCCTGTGTACCGGGAGCAATTGTAACCATTCTTTTTGATGATTATATTGACGCCCGGTTCCAGACGCCACAGGTGATTGCAGCAGCTTTGATATTTTATGGAGTTGCTTTTATTCTGATCGAAAACTGGAATAAAAGACGAACACCAGCTATAACTAAAATTGCAGATATCAATTACCAGACAGCATTTATTATAGGTTTATTTCAGGTGCTTTCCATTGTTCCTGGCACCTCACGTTCCGGTGCAACCATAATTGGTGCTTTGCTCATCGGAGTATCCCGGACGGCCGCAGCTGAATTTACGTTTTTTATGGCAGTTCCTGTGATGTTTGGTTTAAGTGCTATCAAGATGCTCAAATTCGGATTGACTTTTTCCGGGGAAGAACTATTTATTCTGGTAACAGGAATGGCTGTTGCGTTTGCTGTGTCCATACTGGTTATAAAATTTCTGATGAGTTATATAAAGAAACATGATTTTAAAGTATTTGGGTGGTATCGCATAATACTGGGTATGATTGTTCTGCTCTATTTCTTCATAAGTTAAAATTCTTCAGCCCCTGGCATTGTGTCAGGGGTTTTTGCCGGTTTAGAATCATTAACGATTACACCTTTTTAATTTTTAAAAGAATTCCTTGTAATTGTTGCATTCATTTATTAAAATGGAAGTAGAAAAAAATAGTATTGAGTACAAAATACTACAACCTGTACAAAGTACCAATGGGACACGCTGTCAAAACCAGTTTGTCTGGAAAGAAGGGATTATATGATTAAAATACTAATTGTGGATGATTCTGTTTTTTCACAGAAAATCACTGCCAATATTTTAAGAAAGCATGTAGAACAGTCAGAGATCTATTTTTCTGCTGACGGCTGGGATGGACTTAAGAAGTATCAGGAGCTGAAACCAGATTATGTTTTTGTGGATCTTCTGATGCCTGGACTGGATGGTCAGAGCCTGATCAAACTGATTAAAGAGTCTGATTCCACTGCTAATATCATTGTAGTTACCGCTGATGTTCAAAATCATGTCAGGGAAGAAATTGAAAATTTTCATATCATGTCATTTATTAATAAACCATTTACCGATGAAAAAGCCCAGATTATCTGCAATATAATGAAGGAGAAGGACAATGGGAAGCAGTGATATGACACAGGATATACTAAAGGAGCTGTTTAACATCAGTGTCGGTCGTGCAGCTGGTATCTTATCTGATATAGTCGGACAAAAAATACATCTAAACGTACCTAATGTTAAAATTTTGAAAGCTTCTTCCGAATCCTATGCAATTGACGAGTATATTCCCATGAAGAAAAACGGTACACTTATGGTATCCACTCTTTCATTTAAAGAAAATTATACAGGAAAAGCAAGCCTTATTTTTTCAGCGGAAAAGATGAAAACATTTATCAGTCTCTGTCTGCAGGAAGAGCAAAGTGACAGTGACGATATGGATTTTAATGATGTTGATTTTGATATTATTAAAGAAATTGGCAATATAATATTAAACTGTATTATAGGAGAAACGGGAAATCTTTTAAATATCAGCTTTAAATATACGCTGCCGGAGGTCAGGCTTTTTAATGCCATGGATTTTAAGTATGACTATCGGAATATGGATAATATATATGTATTGATACTATACATAACCTTTGTTATTGGGGATACAGAGATTGAAGGGGCTATTATCGTTGATTTATCCCTTGATTCTATCAATGATTTATTAACGAGGATTCACAAGCTAGAGGAATCACTATATGATTAAATTATTATATCAGGTACTGGACAACCTTAATGAGGGGATTGTTCTGTTAAATGAGGAACTGAAGATTATTTACTGGAATTATTACATGGAAGATATTACAAATCTAAAACGGTATGATATTCTCAATCAGCCAATTGTTGATATCCTGCCTAATTTAAGTATGAGATATTATCTGGATGCTTTTTATGATGTAATTGAACAGGGAACGATCCGTTTCTTTTCCGGTGCAATCCATAAGCAGATGTTAAATAATTCCGATCATTTTAATCTGAAAATGAGTAGAATTGAAAATGAAGATAAATATTTTATACAGTTGGAATTTATGAATGTTACCAGCCAGTTTAATCAGATTAAACAGCTAAAATCCTATGTAAATAAATTATGGGATACCAACAGGGAACTGAAGGAGAAGGAAAAGATAATACAAAAGCTGGCATATCATGATAAATTAACGGGAGCTGCAAACCGCAGTTTATTCTATGAAGTCTCAGCCAGCTTACTTTTGCAGGCCAAAAGAAATAAGACTCTTTTGGGGCTGATTTTTTGTGATGTCAATAAATTCAAATCCATTAATGATACCTATGGTCATGAGTTTGGGGATAAGGTACTGATTCATATTTCCCAGCTGCTTGAGAAGTCGGCACGAGAAAGTGATATGGTATGCCGGTATGGGGGAGATGAATTTGTTATTCTTCTGCCTGACATGAAAGATGTTGATAATTATAAAGTTGTTGCTTCCAGAATCGTTAAACTTACCAAAAAACCGGTGAAGATCCAAAACATAACCATCTCACTGTCCATAAGCGGAGGAATCAGCTTTTATCCAATCGATGCAGAAACCATAGACCAGCTGCTTGTAAAAGCGGATGCCGCCATGTATGCGGCAAAGCAGCAGAAGGGAACAGAAACATATTTTTACCGAATGGAATAAAAAGGAAAATCCGATCACTTCCTCTCCAGCGAGCATATATTATACCGTATATATAAATCGAGAGGTATCATATGGATCAGTACACAACCAGACCGTCAGATGAAGTACAAGTAGGCTATGTGCGTGTCATGCATATAGTTCCCAATGCACCCAATGTTGACATATACGTGGATGATGAGATGATAATTGATAATCTTGCTTATGGAGATTTTACAGATTACTTACCCGTACAGGAAGGAACCTATAAAGTCACTCTTTATGTGGCGGGAACTCAGGATAATCCCATTGTCGCGAATATGCTTCCTGTAGAGCCGGACGTCATGCTCACTGTGGCAGCAGTGGGAACTCCTGATAATATCAGTCTGCTTTCTATTACAGATGGTGGCAGTGATATCATTCCGGGAAAAGCCATGGTACGTTTTGTACATCTATCTCCAGATGCGCCAGCAGTAGATATCACACTTCAGGACGGAACTGTGATCTTTCCCAATGTCGCATTTAGACAGATCACCCCCTACATCGCCGCAGACCCCATGGATCTTACTTTTCAGGTCAGACCGGCAGGGTCATCAGACATAGTGTTGGAAATTCCCAATGTACCATTAACGGAAGACAGTCTTAATACAGTTTACGCTGTCGGGCTGCTTCAGGGAGATCCTCAGCTGGAGGTTCTCTTGACAATGGATGAAATTTAAGGTATAACTTTGAATAAGTAAGGGAAAACAGATAGCTCTTTGTGAGTCACACATCAGAGTTATCTGTTTTTTTTAATAAATCGAAGAACAAAGGAGTCAGGTAAATGGTAAGAGATTTTCAGGCGGAAGATTTAAACCGGATTATGGAATTATGGCTTGAGACAAACATACAGGCCCATGATTTTATTAAAAAAGGCTATTGGCAGGATCACTTTGATGAAGTAAAGGAGATACTCCCAAAAGCTTCTGTTTATGTGTATGAAGACAATGGAAGCATAAAGGGATTTATTGGTCTGATGAACAATTACATTGCTGGCATTTTTATTTCGAAGGACAACCAGTCCAGGGGAGTCGGAAGACAGCTTCTTCATCATGTAAAAGGAAATCACAATAAATTATCGTTAAAGGTGTATGAAAAAAATCAACGTGCAGTGAATTTTTATTTAAGAGAAGGTTTTCTTGTCACTGAAAAGCAGGAGGACAGGGAAAACGGGGAAGTGGAGTATGAGATGGTCTGGAGCAAAAATAATTAAACCTTGCTGACAAAAATTTTGTGTCATAGTCCGGTTGAATTATGATCTTCCCGTATACAAAATTACGGGAAACTGGTATGATAATAAAGACAAATCAGACAAGAAATGAATGGCACAAAGGATTCGTAAAATATTATGAAACAATTAACCATAGGAATACTGGCTCATGTCGATGCAGGTAAGACCACGCTGTCAGAAGGAATTCTTTATGCGAGCGGTAAGATCGGAAAGCCAGGAAGAGTTGACAATAAAAATACATTTTTAGATACCTACCAGCTGGAAAAAGCCAGAGGGATCACCATATTTTCCAAACAGGCAGTTTTTGAAATGGGAGATCTTAAAATCACCCTTTTAGATACTCCGGGGCATGTGGACTTCAGCGCGGAGATGGAGCGGACCCTTCGCGTGCTGGACTATGCCATACTGGTAATCAGCGGCGCAGACGGAGTACAGGGACACACCAGAACGTTATGGCGTCTTTTATCCATGTACCAGATTCCAGTTTATCTTTTTATTAATAAGATGGATCAGCCTGCTGCTGATCAGGACAGATTGATGAGCGAGGTCAAAAAGCAGCTTCATGACAACTGTATTGACTTTTCCCTGACTGATACAGAAAGCTTTTATGATCAGCTGGCCATGTGCAGTGAAAGCATGATGGATGAATATTTAGAAACCGGCATTGTAAGCGGGGACCAGATCCGGCAGGGAATTAGAAGCCGGACTGTATTCCCCTGCTTTTTTGGTTCTGCACTGAAATTACAGGGCATAGAAGAACTACTGAAAGGAATCGGCGATTACGCCCTGATACCAGAGTATCCCCATGAATTCGGAGCGAAATTGTTTAAAATAACAAGAGATGATCAGGGAAACCGGCTGACTCACTTAAAGCTTACCGGTGGATCCCTCAGTGTAAAGAATACCCTGACCAATGGAGTATGGGAGGAAAAAATCAACCAGATCCGTATCTATTCCGGAGAAAAATATGAGGCAGTGAATGAGGTCACTCCAGGCTGCATCTGTGCAGTAACCGGCCTTACTCAGACCAGACCAGGCGAAGGGCTTGGTTTTGAAACAGCATATGAATCACCGGTGCTGGAGCCGGTTCTGTCTTATCAGATTGCCTTACCGGAGGGCTGTGACCCGAGACAGATGCTTCCCAAGCTCCGCCAATTAGAAGAAGAGGAGCCGGAGCTTCATATTGTTTGGGATGAACACGTACAGGAGATTCAGGCACAGATCATGGGGGAAATACAGATAGAGATATTAAAGACCCTGATCTCAGAACGGTTTGGAGTGGATGTATCCTTTGATACGGGAAGGATTGTGTACAAAGAGACCATAGAAAACCCTGTGGAAGGTGTGGGCCATTTTGAGCCCCTGAGACATTATGCAGAGGTTCATCTTTTGATGGAGCCTGGGGAACAAGGCAGTGGTATGGAATTTTGTTTAGCCTGCAGTGAGGATCTGCTGGCCAGAAACTACCAGAAACTTGTACTGACTCATCTGGAGGAAAAAAATCATAAAGGTGTCCTGACCGGATCTGCAATTACGGATATGAGAATTACCCTTGTGTCAGGGAAAGCCCATCAAAAACATACAGAAGGCGGAGATTTCAGGGAAGCCACATACCGGGCGGTGCGCCAGGGCTTAAAAGAAGCACAATCGGTACTGCTGGAGCCCTATTATGGTTTTACCCTGGAACTGCCGGAGAATCTGGTTGGAAGAGCGATGACAGACATCGAAAAGATGTGCGGAACCTGTGAGATCACCCATACAGACGGTGCAACTGCCGTTCTTACCGGCAGTGCTCCGGTATTTACCATGAGAAATTACCAGAAAGAGGTATCTGCATATTCCAGAGGCATGGGAAGGCTGTTCTGTACATTAAAAGGCTATGAACCATGCCATAATCCGGAAGCTGTAATAAAGGAGTCGGGTTATGATTCAGAAACTGATCCGGACAATCCTTCTGGGTCCGTATTCTGCTCCCATGGCGCCGGATTTGTAGTTCCCTGGGATCAGGTGAAAAACCACATGCATCTGGAACCATTTTTAAAAATGACCCAGTCAGCTGAGAATGAGGGGACAAGAGACAGCCATACAGCCAGCCGGGAAGCACCACTTATGAGTCTGGAAGAAATCGACCGGATTATTGAAAGCACCTTCTATGCAAACAGAGGGAAGCGGACAGAATGGAAGAGAAAACGGCCTGTGTATGAGGCACGCCGGGAGCCGGTCTATCATGAACCAAGACAGGCAGAGCATCGGGAAGAATACCTTCTTGTAGATGGTTATAACATTGTATTTGCCTGGCCGGAACTTGCCCAACTGGCCAAAGATAATATGGATGGTGCAAGAATGAAGCTTCTGGATCAGCTGTGTAATTATCAGGCGATCCGCAAATGCCGAATTATAGCCGTATTTGATGCATACCGGGTAAAAGAACACAGGGAAGAAATGATTGCCTATCACAATATCCATCTGGTATATACGAAAGAGGCGCAGACAGCCGATCATTATATTGAAAGATTTGCTCATGATAACAATGGGAAATACCGGATCACGGTAGCTACCTCCGATGGTCTGCAGCAGATGATCGTAAGGGGAGCCGGCTGTGCCCTGTTATCGGCCAGAGAATTAAAGCTTGAGATGGAAGCGGCAAATAAGAGAGTGGCAGAAGATTTTCAGGAATCCAGACCAGGTCAGCGTAATTATCTGCTTGATTCCCTGTCAGATGAAACAAAAGAACAGTTAAAAGAAGCGGGCAGTGAAGAGTCGTAATTGCATAAGTCCCTTCTGCAGATGAAAAATCGATTGTTGCAGAAAGGACCTAAATAAATTCATTTATTTCGACCCCTGGATGAAATAGAAAGCTCATATTGATCTCCCAGAATGCATACATCATCAGAAAGGATTGGTTGCGCTCCCTTGTAGCAGATCCGCTGGATGCACAATAGAGCAGTTCCCGGCAAGACCGCCAGCATCTCTGATTCTGCAAAGTCGGCAGATTTTGCAAAGATTTTGTCGTCAGCAGATTCGATCTCCAGATGATATTGCTGCTCCAGAAATTCATAGAGACCGTTGAATTTGTTTGTAAACTGCTCTATATTGGGAACCAGAGCATAGGGTAAGTAATCTTTAATGATAGCTATTGGTTTTTCATTAATCAGTTGAATCCTCTGAATTCTTGCTATGGGTGTACCAATAGGCTGATTAAGCTCCTTTCCCAGCCTTTCTGTGGCGTAAATAATATCAATATACATGCTTTTGGTTCGGACATCAAATCCTCTGTTGCGAAGACATTCAGTGACTGAGGTGACTTTGTTTAAAGATTGAATAGCTCTGGAGTCCAGTACGATTGTACCCCTCCCCTGCCTGATTTCAACAAGACCTTCATCCTTCAGGATTTCCATGGCGGTTCTGATAGTAGTACGGCTCACTTTGTATATCTTTTCAAGCTCTGGTTCTGTAGGAAGGAATTCTGAAACAGGATAGGTTCCATCTTTAATTTTTAATTTAATTAAATCATGAACAACCATATAAGCCGGAACTTTCCCCATAGTAAAGTAATTATGAAAATCATAGGGCAGCAATTGATTATCATAATTCCTCCTTTCTTTTAACATATTCATTTAACTGACACCAATTATATCATATGTTTCCTCTATAGGAAATAAATGTAAAAAAATTTAGTATATTAATCACTATTTTATGAATAAAAAGTAATTGATGATAATTTAGGGAGAATTTATGTGCAGCAATAAGAAAAGAAAAAACGATGTATGGCTCCATGCAAAAACGGCAGTTTCGGTGACAATTGCATGGAGAGAGTTCCGTCACTGAAACAATGCCGGTTTTGCCTTCTGACTTAAAATATAGGAGGAAGCCAGCATGAAATATATCAATGCAAGAACAATTTTACCCGATGAACTGATCAGGGGATTGCAGCAATATATTCAGGGAGAATATCTCTATATCCCTGCTCTTTGTGAACAGAGAAAACAATGGGGAGAGAAAACCGGATACAGAAATGAGTTAAAACAGAGAAATAGTGAAATCAGAACCCAGTACCAGACGGGCAGTTCCATGGAAGTCCTGGCAATGCAATACTGCCTTTCTCTTTCCGCAATCAGAAAAATTATATATGAACAATAAATGGACGGGGCTGCTGATGCAGCTCCGTTATTTTATATAGAATAATACAGAAAGAAACGGTACATTGAATTTTTCAACAGACGCGGATAAAATAACTTTAAAAGCCGTAAGGGGAGGGAATAAAAATGGATCCGACATATGTGGGATATGAAGAACGAATCATAACGCCGGAAAAACCGGTACAGATGGCAGGATATGATGCACGGATTGACAACTGTTCAAGGGGAGTCATGAAGGATTTAAAGACCCAGATTCTTGTAATTAAAAAAAATCAGGAACGTTACTGCCTTATAACAATCGACAGCCTGGGTTTTACCGTTGCACTGACCAGCTTTATAAGAAAAAAGGCTGCAGAGATTTTGACTGTCAGAATGGAACAGGTTATGATATGCTTTTCCCATACACACGCTGCTCCTAATGCTGCAGTGGAAAAAGAATATTATGATTTTGTGTGTCAGTCAATTCTTTCAGGAGTAAAGAAAGCGGATGAATCCATGGTACCCGTATATGCAGGGTGGGGGATTGCAGAAAACACGGTTGGGATTAACCGAAGAGAGAGTAATCAGCCAATTGATCCAAGAATAGGAATCTTAAAGATATGCGGAGAGGATCAGGAAAAAATAAAAGTTCTTGTAGTCAGGGTAACTGCTCACTGCAACGTTCTGATGCCTGATAATTACTTGATTTCACCGGATTATTTCGGAGAGGCAAGAGAAGCTCTGGAGAGAAGATATGGCTGTAATGTAATGATGGTGCAGGGGGCTTCCGGAGATGTAAGACCCAGATACCGCCAGGAAAATGCAGATTATCTGGAAATCCATCCAGCAGAGGAACATTTGATGGACAACAGTGTTCAGATGAAAGAAAGATCTGACGCACAGAGCCAGAAGGCATTGAAGGATATGGCAGAAGCCATCTGTGAAGCCCTTTATCCGGTGGTATATCTGATAAAACCAAGGCCTGTCTCCAGAATATCCATGTTTTCGGTTAAGTCGTATTTTTATGCTGATGTTCCGGAATTAAAAAGGGCAGGAGAAATCGCAGCCGAAGCATGGGAAATGGGGAGGATTGAGGGTAAAGGGTGGTTAATGGAAGTGGAAAGATTACTAAACAGGGGAGAAAAAAAGCAGAGGGCCGAAATTGAAATACAGTTTTTCGCAGTCAATGACGGCTGTCTCTGCGGTGTTCCAAATGAAATTATGTCTGATATTGCAGTTAAAATCTGGAAGAAAAGCAATAATCCCATGTTATTTTTCAATGGTTATACAAATGGATGCTCCGGTTATCTTCCCACAACTGCTGAATATGACAAGGGTGGGTTTGAAGTTCTCTGGTCAAACCTCCTTTACTATCAGTACCATGGCAGAGTGATGCCCTTAAACCGGGATACTGCAAACCGGCTGGAGGATGAGGTGGTAAAGGCGTGGCTGGAGTATTAGGAGTCTGATCAGACAGCAATTGCAGACTTTTGCAGATTCTGTCTTCGTCTTAGCTGATCTTTTTTATATTTCCTAATTCTAAGAATCAGATATACACCAAACACAACCGTGTATACCAATACGGATAAAACATAGTTCACCTGATAGAGCATCTCCACACCAGAAGCCGGGTTCAGGGATTCCAGCATGCTGGGAATTAATAGCACCATCAAGTAAACGTAAAGGATGGCAAACCAGGGGTAGGAAAGTCGCTGTACATTTTTCCAAACCCTGGGTTTCATCTTTTTTCTCACTGCTTTAAAAGATGTGACCATTAAAACAATCATAATTAAAAAGAGGGGTACTGTCAGAATTAATGCAAGGATCTGTCGAAGATCCAGTTCATCTGGGGTTTTGAAAATAGCTGCTATGTAATAGATCCCATAGGCAAAGGAGTGTGCTAATGTAATCAGGCAGGCGATAATGGACAAATAACCTCTGATGGGCATCAGCGCCCGCACAATTTTTCCTTTTGGATTTAAAGCGCCAATATACATAACGATGACGAATAGTGCAGTGGAGAAGGCACCTCTGTAAAAGACAGAAATGATATAGAGGTAGGTCCATTCCGGTAATACTTCGTATAGGTTTAATTTTGTATAACATACGATAAATCCGATTACTGCTACAGATAGCACGTAGAATACTGCCGGGTGTTTGCGGATGGCATTTTTGAAAAAGAATACAAATAGGATGGCTTCCAGTAACGCAATTAAGAAAATCATATAAATGTGCCGTTTAACCTTTCTTGGTAATGTTGGAGGTGGGGGTAAATGGTTGCACGATAGTTAGCAAAAACTAACCATCACGAACTATATCATAGGAAATAATAGGGTGTCAAGATTGCTTTTTGGTGTTTTTTTCTCAAAGTTTTGGTTGGAGGAGTTAATGATAAATTAATGCGCTTAAGGGAGAAAAGTGGTTAAGAAATGGTAAGAGATATGTTGTATTAATTTAAATAAAATCTAAATAGTTGATTGAATTATCTTTCCATTTGTCATAAAATGGGAATAAGTGTTCGAAAACAATTGAAATCTAAACTAGTTACGGATTTTTTATTGTCAGATTACGAATTGAAGATAAATGTTTATGAGTAATTTCAATCAAATAGAGACAAATAATATAGAGACAAACAATTATGAATCTGGTCAATTAGAGCTTGAAATAGCAGGTATTGGAATGAGGATTGTCGCATTTATAATTGATCATTTAATTAAAGTTTGGTTATAGAGAAAAAGCATCTAGGTATGTAGGGGGAAAAAGGATGATTAATGGGATTGCTGTTTTTGGACTGAATGGGAGCGGAAAGTCTACTCTGACACATGCATTATCAAAGCAGACAGGTTATTTTGAGATGGATGTGGAAGATTATTATTTTCCTGAGCAAAGAGATTCAAGAAGATTGGCGTTAGAAAATAACAGTGTAATTGAGAATGACCAGTTAGATGAATTACCTTTTTCTAACCCTAGAACAAAGGGCGAAGTACAAACTGCAATTATGGAGAATATAAAGACTCATCCAAGGTTTATTATTTCTGGAGTTACAATGAATTGGTGTGATGAAATTCTTTCTCGTATTGATATTGCTTTTTGGGTTCAGACGCCACTTGAAGAAAGATTAAAGAGAATTCAAGCGAGGGAAGAAAAAAGGTTCGGAGCAAGAGTTCTTGATGGTGGTGATATGTTCGCACAGCAAATGGAATTTCGAGAAATGGTAAAAAATCGTAATTTAAAAGAAGTTGAAGAATGTGCAAGGAAACTTGGTTGTCCTGTTATTGTAATTGATGGAACATTATCTGTAATACACAATTTAGAGAAAATAACAGACAATATTAATAGTTAAAAATAGATATAAGTAATATAATTCTTGCTTAGCAATACGATAGTGGTATCATTTTCTATATACGCATTAAACGTTATTTTATAAATATAATATTTTAAGTGATCTCGATATTTTGTGGAGGTAAGTTATATGCAATATGCAATAGAATTGTATTACGATATAAAAACGGAACAGAAACTTTACCATTTAGCCAAACGAGTAGCAGATGAAAAACTAAGCTCAAAGTTTTTGGAATGGAAAACAAGACCACATCTAACATTAGCTTGTTTTAATGATGTGGAAGAAGGAAAATGTATAAAAAAATTAATGGAATTCGCTCAAAGTCATAGGCAATTACCTGTACATATTGGGTCAGTAGGTATGTTTAATGATACTAAAACTATTTTTGTATCACCTGTAATGAATAGTAGTATGTATCAATTTCAGCGGGAATTACACGAATATTTAAATGATTTTGATAATAAAGGTTGGGAATGGTATTGTCCAGATCATTGGGTTCCACATTGTACTGTTGCCCTCACTGGTGAGGATGATGATAGTTCTTTTTTATCATGCGAGTGATTTAATATTACATGAATTTGAAAAGATAAATGGTGAGTTTGTTTCTATAGGATTAGTAAAAATAACATTTCCTGTGGAAGAAATTTATACAATTCAATTAGATGGGTTAAGCATGGATTCTGGAATGTCAGATTTCTAAAGAGGTGATGTTAATTATGACAGTGGAAGAAATAAAGAAAAATCTCTCAAAAAAAGCCATTATTTTTAAGACTGGAGGGAAAAGACCAACAGGTGAATTACTGGAAAGCTGGATTGGCAGTGTTCGCTGGCAGCGTGAAGGCGAAAATTTCCCTAAAGATAAAAGAGAAAATAATATGGTTCCCCTGGCAACAATTTTTTTAAAGAATCTGCCTTTTATACCAACAGAATTGTCCGGTACTGAACTTGTTACAATCTTTATGTCAAACGATGTTTGGGATAACCTGGTATCAGAAGATTTGAGTCCATGGTTTTGCATTCGTACATATGGTTCATTAGAACAGTTAGTCCCTTGTAATTATCAAACTGATATAATAAAACCATTTCCTCTTACGCCTAATTTGGTGGAGAATGATTTTCCATGTTGGGATGGTGGTGGAATTCCAGAAGATATTGAAGATATAATACTCAATTTAGAGACAACAAGAGGAATCGAATATTTTGAAGATATATGCGAAGAAATATATACAGGACACAAGATTGGTGGTTATCCTGCCTTTTGCCAGTCGGGTTTTTCTTTTGGTAAAGGGTATGAGTTTGTTATGCAAATTTCTTCAGATGAGAAAGCTAAGTTTAATATTGTAGACAGTGGAAACTTCTATTTATTTTATAATTCTATATTGTCTGACTGGAAAGTATATTGTGACTTCTACTGATATAACTAAATAATGAGATTATATCCTTGAATTGGAGGAAATTATGACGATTGTTTATTTCGTACGACATGCACAACCAGACCATTCCTGGTCTGCTGACGACTCTACCAGGCCTTTGACATTAGAAGGTCAGCAAGATTCAAAAATTGTATATGATTTTTTGAAAGATAGGAACGTAGATGTCTTTTACTGTAGTCCATATAAAAGAAGTGTCGAAACGATTAAGGATTCAGCAGCGTTTCACAAAAAAGAGATTATATTGGATGAACGGCTTTGTGAAAGAAAAAAAGGTACAGACAGTGACAATTATGGAATGTTTAGGAAACGTTGGCTTGATAAGGATTTCCACGAAGATGGTGGGGAATCCATCAATATGGTTCAGAATAGAAACATATCGGCATTAGAAGAGATAATCAGTAAAAACGAGGGTAAGACTATTGTGGTTGGAACTCATGGTACAGCACTTAGCTCTATTCTTAATTATTACAACCCAAAGTTTGGCTGTGATGATTTTCTCCGAATAATTGATTGGATGCCATACATTATTGAACTTCAATTTAATAAAACAGAACTTATTAATTTAAAAGAGCATATCTATATTCATAAAGATTTTAAAGGAAAAAAGCGTGCTGATAAATCCTATTAAAAATTGGAGTAGAACCCTTGATAAGTGAGGTGAGTAATATGGTAAATTTAAAAAATGAGATAGCAAAAGCAATTGGAATTTCAGTTCCCAATACCATACCTGATGTTGAGTATAAACTGTTGGATTCCACTAAGGCAGATGGATATACAAGACAATTGATTGAGTATGATTCTTACGGAGACAAAGTCATTGCTTTATTTTAATTCCGCAAATTATTAATAATAATCCAGCTATTCTCATCAATCACCAGCATAACAGGGAACACCATTTGGGAAAGAGTGAAGTTTGCGGTTTGGCCGGAAATCCTCTGCAGGCTTTTGGACCAGAATTGGCAAAAAAGGGATTTGTGGTATTAGCTCCTGATTCAATATGTTTTGAGGAAAGACGTCAGGATACACAAGTGGAGGGGTTCGACTTTTGGCAGCATTTTAATGAAATGTGTTATCGTATAATAAAAGGCGAATGTCTGATGAAAAAAGTGCTGAATGATGCCATGAATGGAATAACATTGCTTTCTAATCTTACATATGTTAATAACAAAAAAATTAGCACACTGGGACATTCTTACGGGGGTAATACTGTCTTATTTCTTTCTGCGTTAGATGAACGAATCGCTTATAGTTGTGCAAGTGGTAGTGCTTGTACTTATGAGAACCGTATGATTAATAATATTGGAATTGAAATGGCAAGCGTAATTCCGAACTTTCATGGTAAATATGATATATATGATTTGGTATCTTGTATTGCGCCAAGACAATTGCTTATTGTTTCTGCGGAAGATGATAAATATTCAAAAGATGCGTCATATATCGTTGGAAAAGCCAGCCGAACTTATTTAGAATATGATGCGTTACAAAACCTGTACCACAAGAGATATCCAGGTGGTCATGAATTAACGAAAGAGCGTTTCGATTTTATTATTGAATGGATAGATTCAAATGCAAAACATTATGTAGTATAAGTATAAAGTAGAATTAAATATTGGTGTTATCTTGATTTAGAAATGTCTTTTCTTAACAGTTTAAAAGAAAAAACAGAAATACTATAGTTCATAAAATAGAAAATAAGATTACGAGGTAACCACATATGACAGCGGATCATGCGGAAATTTATTCTGACAATAGAAGGATATGGAAAGTTACGGACAACAAAAAGGAATATATAGACTTACTATTGCTGGCCGACGAGCAGGAAGATATGATAGATAAATATCTTGAGCGTGGTGAAATGTTCGTTTTGGATGATAATGGTATAAAAGCTGAATGTGTGATTACAAAAGAAAGTGATGGTGTTTATGTGCTTAAAAACATAGCTGTTTCGCCTGAATGTCAACGAAAAGGCTATGGAAAAAGTCTGATAGAGTTCCTGTTTTCCGCTTACAGGGATTGCAACATTATGTTTGTTGGGACAGGAGATGTACCCTCTTCGCTAACTTTTTATAAAAAATGTGGTTTTACAGAATCACACCGAATAATAAACTTTTTTGTAGATAACTACGATCACCCAATGTTTGAAGATGGGAAACAACTGGTTGATATGGTTTATCTGAGGAGGGAGCGATAAATGTTATCAGCCATTATAAACAGACGTAGTATACGGAAATATAAAAGAGAAGATGTACCCAGATATATGATAGAGGAAATTTTACAGTCAGGAATCCTTGCACCATCTTCTAAAAACCGACAGCCATGGAAATTTATTGTAGTAACTGGCAATGCTAAGAAGGATATGCTTGCAGCTATGGCTAAAGGATTAATAAGAGAGAAGGAGTTTCCGCTTCTTCCGGAAAGCGCGCAGTACCTTAATAGTGCAGAATATACTTTGAAAATTATGGAACAGGCACCTGTTGTCATTTTTATTATCAATTCCCTTGGATTAGATATTGATTCTTCTTTAAAACCTGAAGAGCGTATTTACGAAATCTGCAATGCTCAGTCGATCGGTGCAGCAATCGAAAATATGGCACTCACAGCTTCTGAACTTGGATTGGGTAGCTTATGGATTTGCGATACATATTTTGCATATAAGGAATTAAGCGATTGGTTAAATGTTGAAGGAGAACTTTTTGCAGCAATGACAGTAGGATATGCAGATGAAGATCCTCATGCGAGACCCAGAAAAAGGTTAGATGATATTCTTGAATGGCGTGATTAATTTTGATTAATTCCTGATGGATTTATAAAGGAAGCGAATTACTGTACATTGGAAACTTAATATTGATAGTTAGTAAGCATTGTGGTATTCTACTCTGAAGATTATTTACAATTTGCGAGGTGAAAAAAATGAATGAAAAGTTCTTCGTAGAAATCAATGGGTCAAAGCAGGGCATGTTTTTGCAGAGCGAAAATACTGAAAACCCTGTGTTACTATATTTGCATGGAGGACCTGGCTCACCCGAAATTGCATTTGCTGAAAAATTCCCGACTGGCTTAGAAAAGCTATTTACTGTTTGCTGGTGGGAACAAAGAGGTAGCGGAATATCATATAACCGTAAAATTACGCAGAAAGAAATGACACTTGAACAGATGGTTTCGGACGCGATTGAGGTAACGTATTATTTGCGCAATCGCTTTGGAAAAGAAAAGATATATATCATGGGACATTCATGGGGTTCTTTGTTGGGTGTGCTTACAGTTAAGCAACAGCCTGAGCTTTTTCATGCTTATATAGGCATTGGACAAGTAGCGCAACAGGAGCGGTCAGAACGTTTGGCATATACATATATGCTGGAGGAATTTAGCAAGTCAAACAACAAAAAAATGATACGACAATTAAAAAAATTTCCAATTGAAACTGGTGGCGACATCAGTATAAAATATCTTGCTGGAGCACGGAGTGAAGGCATGAATAAACTTGGTATCGGTGTTATGCGAAGCATGTTATCAATGCTGGACTTTGTTGCAATTGTGCTTAGATATAAGGGATATACTCTAGGTGAAAAGTTCAAATTTTCGCAAGGTAGCAGCTTTTCGCTAAAATGTTTGTGTGATTGTATGATTCAAATGGATTTAATAGAACAGGTACCCTGTTTGCAGGTACCCGTGTATATTTTCCAAGGGAGACATGACTATCAAGCATCTTATGTAGTTGCAAGGGATTTTGTAACGGCGATAAAAGCTCCCATAAAAGGTTTTTATACATTTGAAAATTCCGCACACAGCCCTTGCTTTGAAGAGCCTGAAAAAATGTGGAATTTTTTACGCGTTGATGTTTTACAAAATCAAGTAAGTTTATCTGACAAGATATAATCGTTTCACAATATTGTGGAAACCATACAGGAAATAAAGAAAACTACTAGCTATTAATAATCAGGTTAGTAGTTTTTTTATATTCGGCATTACATTTTTAAGAAACATAATATTGTGCAGGAGAAGCAGCATGCGGAGCGTTTGTATTAGAAATACCTGATGTTACAACAAATGACATTGATGAAATTAAAGGGCTCATCGACGAGCAGCACGCATATTTTATGGAATTTGCAGTATGAGGATTTCAGTTTCATTTGGAGACAGGAAAGGATTACATGAAAGATTATTGTCAACAAAATAAAAAAGCATGGGAATATAATGCATATGACTTTTGGATAAATAACTCAGGTGTACCGAAAGACCGGGCAAAGAAGGACTTGGAAGACCCAAGGGGAATGCTGAAACGGTATGCGGATTATTTTGAAACTTATAAAGATATAAAGGTGGCCAATATATGCGGTTCATGTGGGAAGAAAGCAATCCCTCTTGCAATTCTGGGATCAGAAGTAACAATTTTTGATATATCAGAAGACAATAAAAGATACGCACTTGAGGTAGCAGATGCCGCAAATGTAAAAATTGATTTTGTTGTTGGGGATGTTTTGGAAATAGAAATGAGCAAATACGGAGATTCTTTTGATGTGGTATTCATGGAGGGCGGAATCCTTCACTATTTTCATGATATTAACCAATTCATGAAAGTAATGTATCAGCTCCTTAAGCCAAATGGAAGGCTTATATGCAGTGATTTCCACCCTTTTCAAAAGATAGCGGATATGTTAGGGCTTGAGCAGCCTGCAATGAATTATTTTTCAAGTGATGTATTTGAAGGTGAGATGGCTCATCAAGATTTTTCCCTGATGAAATTCGAAAACAGATGCCTTTATGCAGTTATAGAAAATACACGATCAGTGAAATAATTAATTCAGTTATAACGGCGGGATTTACGTTGTCCCGATTTGATGAGTACCCTGCATGGAAAAATAAAAGTGTACCAGGAGAATTTACACTGGTAGCAAAGCGGTTGCAATAAAAACATTTTAGTAACAACTAATAATAACATAGATGATCGGATGGAATAAATTAAGGGGGATATAATGACTGAATATATTATAGAAACAGATCAGATTGCATTAAGAGAGCTGACAATGGCGGACTTTGATGCCTGGCATCAGATATTATCCGATAAAGAGACGATGCAGTATTATCCAAGAGAATTTGATGAGGATCAGACAAGAAAGTGGATCAACTGGAACCTTGATAATTATAGCAAATACGGCTATGGATTATGGGCGGTTATTTTAAAGAAAACCAATGAGTTCATTGGTGATTGTGGTATTACCATGCAAAATATCTATCGAGATGGCAATTTGTTTCCCGAAATCGGCTATCATATTAATAAGAATTTTTGGAATAAAGGATATGCTTCCCAGGCATCAAAAGCATGTTTGGGGTATGTCTTTAAGAACACAGATTTTAACGAAGTCTTCTCGTATCAGAAGTCGACCAATATTCCATCAAGAAAAGTAGCCGAAAAGATGGGGATGTCATTACGTCAGGAGTATCCCGATCAGTTCAACATAAAAACAAGTGTATATTCCATTACCAGAACAGAATTTTATACCGGTGAACCTCGTATATTAAAAGTCATGGAGGTTTAAAGTGAAAGTCATTTTTGATTTAGATGGTACTTTATATATGACAGAAAAATCTATCCTTGTTGCAGTGAAAAAAACTTCTGCCAGATTCGGATTGTCATTTAGAAACGTGGAAGACTTAACGCATATGATTGGTCTGCCATCTGAACAGTTTTTACAGAAAGTATTTGGTGTGCAGACGACGGTTGAAACACTGGAGTATTTTAGAATATGTGAAAGGGAAGCTGTGAAAAATGACGGGGTGTGTTATGAAGGGATAAAAGAGCTATTAAGCACACTGAGAGCAGAAGGTGATTGGAGTAATGCAGTGATGCGGGGGAGAATTGGTAATGCAATGTAATATAAAAGGACAAGCATATAATTATATTGATCGTGTTATGGAAGATGAATTTACAAGGAACCGTTACTTTCAGCTTTCAAAAGATATTTACAAACTAAAATATGAAAAGTGGTATCAATCCGGTTATATGGATAACCGTTATATCCCATATGTTATTATGCATGGGGATACGGCAGTTTCAAGTGTTGCAGTATGTGTGAATGATATAAACTGGAAAGGCCAACAAAAGAGATATGTACAAATCAGCACTGTTATGACTCTGCCTGAGTATAGAAACAAAGGATTAAATCGCTATCTGATGGAAAACGTTTTAGCCGATTGGGTGAATAAAAGCGATGCAGTTTATTTACTAGCAAATGATTCCGTTGTTGATTTTTATCCTAAGTTTAATTTTGAGGAATACAAAGAATTTGAATTTAGTAAGCCCATCTTAAAATCAGAGGGGACATATAGAAAGCTTAATATAGAGGATCCGAAAGACTGGGAATTATTAATTAAAGGTTATAGGAAAGGAAATCCATTTTCCGAACTAAAAGTGGATAATCTGAGTCAGTTTGTATTTCATTGCATACAATTCAGAGCGAATGATATTTATTATATCCAACAATATGATGCTGTTGCAGTGGTTAAACATGAGGAAAACAGGCTATTTTGTTATGATGTTTTTGCCGATGCCAATAATCAGCTGGATGATATTTTAGGTATTGTGGCTAATAATGATACAGATCATGTGTGTCTGGGATTTACACCGGAAATGAAATACGGGTATACAATTGAAGAATCACAAGAGGAAGACAATCACCTATTTGTGCTAAATGGTAAAGAGAATATATTTAGGGACAATCAGGTGATGACTCCAATGTTGTCACGTGCCTAAAAAGGCAATCTATTAAATTATATATCATATAGGGGGAAAATATAATGAGTAAGTTAGTAACAGAGGCTTTGCGAAATCAGTTTGATTCAACATTTCATATGGCAGTTATTCTTGTGGACATTTGTCCGGAAAAAATATGGGCTTCGTCATATAACGAAGTGCCCTTTTGGCAACAGGTTTTCCATTATGTTTATTATATCGATTTCTGGATGCGTGAGAAGTATGACGACAGTGAATGGCGTACAATGATTTTTGATGATGCCTACACGACTGACTTATACGCAGCCAGTTATGATGGATTATTTATATCGAAAGAAAGAATGCGAGAGTATCTTGATGCTATTCAAATAAAAACCGCAGGAGTATTTGATCATCTGAATGACGAAAAACTGGGGACTTCCGTTTTTGGCAACAACCCGCAATACACTTATGCAGATGTAATTATTGGGCAAATAAGACATATCATGTATAATATCGGCTACCTGAATGGCATTTTGCGTGAATTGGGCTTGCCGGAATCGGACTGGTATGCCTATAATGAGCCAGAAGGTTCATAAATAAAAATTACTTTATCAGGTGCAGCGCAAATTCAATATCCTTTTTTTTAACATAAAATAAATAGGATATTTTTAGTTTGTTAGTACCAATTCCCGCATAAGGAAGATCGAACATATTTCTAATGGATAAGTCCTTTACACTTAATTTAAAGGGAATTTTGTTTTCGTAAAGAGTATTCTGAATCCGATTTTTATCATCTGTAGTATATACACACGTCAATGAAGACCAACGAAAGTAATTAATCATCTTTACAGAAACCTCCTTACCTATTTACTTTTTAAGTATTTTATGCAGCACAGAAAAAACGTAAAGTAGACGACGTATTTAAATAATTCAAGCAAATTCAACATCAATGGATAATAAGCGATCATAAGAAACCTCCTTTTTTAAAATAAGTATATAATACATGGTTTCATAATCATAGTAGATTGTTTATTAATGTTTCATTACAAAAATGTTGATGTTTAACAAATTTTGTTTTATTATTGTTTGAAATTTTAAGAGGTTTTGTAAAAATATATAAGTATGAAACTGTGCAGTAAAGGAGATGTTAACTCATCTTACATAGCAAGCTACAAAGAACAAAAATATTTCATTAAAATTCAGAACAAAAAAAATCTTCCGGAATTGTATGAAAATCAGATAGAACGGGAGATCATAGGTATTGCATTTTGTGAAAATGAGGGGATCCCCTGTCATTTCTTTCTTTTAAAAAATTAGATTATGAGAAAGAAAAACAGATATTATTAAAATAAATGAAAGAAGAATAAACTCATGACAAGTACAATGCTAAAAATACTGGCACTTCTATTTATGTTTTTAGATCATATTGCGGAATTCATTCCGGGAGCTCCAATCTGGTTACACTGGATAGGCAGGATTTCTGCCCCGATTTTCTTTTTTTGCATGGCATGGGGATTTTACTATACTTCTAACAGGAAAGTCTATTTATCCAGAATGTACGGATTTGGAGTTATAATGGCGTTAATAAATTACATATGTAATAATATATATCAGGATCCTTATTGCTAAATAAGTAATAATATATTTGTCACTTTATTTCTGACCGGTGTTATTTCATGGATATTAGAAATTCGTAAAAATGATAAAAAGAAAGGAAACAGGTACATAATCTTCTTTTGTCTGTATCAGATTTTCAGTACCATAATCTGTATTCTTTCAAAACAGATCATAGATGGTTATGGAGTTTTTGAACTGGCAGGGGCATTAATGGGAAATATTATTTTTACGGAAGGAAGTATTTTGTTCGTATTTCTGGGTGTTTTAATGTATTTCACGAAAGAAAATAAAAAAAATCTTGCAACGGCTTACATATTATTCTGTATAATCTTTTTTCTACTGGCATCATTAAATAACTTTAGTATTGAAGGACTATTTTATGAAAATTATCAATGGATGATGATTGGAACTCTACCCTTCATGTACTTGTATAATGGGAAAAAAGGTAAGGGGTATAAATATCTGTTCTATTTATTCTATCCAATCCATATTGTGGCTTTATACTGGATAGGAAATTTATTCTTTTAGAAAAACAGAACAGGGCATAAGGCGAAAGAAAAAATAAATTTAGGGGGAAATATGGTAGGAAAATACAAAGTAGTTACTCTTTGTGGAAGTACAAAATTTAAAGATGAATTTCTAAAAATACAGAAGGAACTTACCTTAAAAGGGTGTATCGTGATTTCTGTGGGATTCTTTGAATTCAGTGAAAAAGATGAGGTTATGACAAAGGAAACAAAAGAATTGCTTGATGATATGCATAAAAGAAAAATTGATATGGCAGATACTATTTTTGTTATTAATAAAGATGGATATATTGGTAAAAGCACAGAATCCGAAATAGAATATGCAAAAAGTCAAGGTAAGAATATTGATTATCTGGAAGGGAGGAACAAAAAATGTCAGCAAAAATAACAAAGGTTACCAAAGAGCACTTACCATCCCTTCGCTTTATCGGAAAACGATATACAAATGCGGACAGAATCGGTGGATTCGGACACAAATGGGGTGAGTGGTTTGAAAATGGCTGGTTTGCTTCCCTTGAGAAGCTGGGAGAACTTAAAGATATAGAAAATGGTTATATTGGTTTCATGCGCTGCAACTTTTCCAGTATTGAAAATACCTTTGAATACTGGATTGGTATGTTCCTTCCGGAAAACACAGAGGCACCAGATGGATTCGCTTTTATAGATCTCCCGGAAAGTGATGTTGCCGTTTGCTGGATAAGCGGTAAGGAAAATGATGGGATTTACGATATGCATGGGGATTGTATATCCAAATTCCAGGAAGAAGGTATGGGAAACTTCAGAAGTGATTATGAAAACAGAGCCTGTTTCTTTGAACGATATAATTGTCCACGTTTTACAGAACAAGATGCTGATGGAAATATAATATTGGATTATGGCATCTATTTAGCGGATTAGGATTTTGACCCCAACATTTAATTATTGGAGGATCCACATGAAGAAAAATAATTATATTCATCCTGTGTTATCTGTTTTAATTATTTATTTAATATGCTTCTCGTTCAGGGCTCTTGAATATCTGCTTTTCCGAACGGACCAGTCAATGTTTGGAGAAGCATTTATCCATAAACTGCTGGGGATTCTTGTGCTTGGGATAGCATTACAATATGTATCATTTAAATGGTCAGAAATTGGATTTACGAAACATGCAGTTGTAAAAAACATACTCTATGGTTTACTGTTTGGAGCGACTGTGTATCTGATCGCCTATGGTACCGAATTTTTCATGCAGACAGGGAGAAATAGCAGTCCTTCTTTGAAAATATATGTGACCAGCTATGCGATTGATGGTAATCAGGGTATGCAGACCGGTATCCTGTTTTTTCTGTTTTGCATTATTGGGAACATTATAAATGTGGTTATGGAAGAGGGAATCTTTCGAGGACTGTTCGGCAGACTTCTGGAGGCAAAAACCTCTTTTATAAAAGCCATGGTAGTTTCTTCTGTCCTCTTTGGCTTCTGGCATATTGCAGCACCTGTGCGGAGTTTGCTGGATGGAGAAATCAGCCCCATGGGGACGCTTTTTACTGCTATTATTCTTGTTCTAACCACAGGAATCACTGGTGCAAAATTTTGTTTGCTGACTAAAATAACCGGGTCGCTTTGGATGTCCATGGCAGATCATTTTTTTAATAATACCATCATTAATCTTTTACATATCACAACAATATCAGGCGCAGATCAATTACAGGTAATTCGCATTTCCGTTGCTCAGACTCTCTCATTTTTAATTGTTCTCTTTATCTACTTTAAAAGTGGTGCTGGCAGAAAAACGACATTTCGTAATGAACAGTAAAGCGGGTCAGATCTAATCATGGAGGTACTAAGATGGCAAAGATTGCAGTATTAACAGGCAGTCCCAGAAGAAATGGTAATACAGAAATTCTTGTAAATGCGTTTATTGATGGAATTAATAAACAGGAGAACAGCGTAGAAGTTATTTCTGTAATTGGAAAAAAGGTTAACGGCTGCACAGGCTGCGATTTTTGCTACAGAGACGACAGTCATAATTGCGTACAAAAAGATGATATGCAGGAAATCTACGAGAGACTTGCTGATGCGGATGTTATAGTAATAGCGACTCCCGTTTATTTTTACGGTGTCAGTTCCCAATTAAAGTGTATGATTGATCGGCTGCATAACCCCATACGCAATACGTTCAGAGTGAAAGAACTTGTGTTGTTAGCTGTTTGTGCAGATGAAATACCAACCGTTTTTGACTCTCTGATCACGATGTATCACTCTGTACTAAGCTACTTTTCGTTGAAAAATGGGGGAATAATCACAGTTCCGGGTATAGCCGGAAAGGGAGATATTTTAGGACATGCTGCACTTTTGGAAGCACGTAAGCTGGGAGGAAAGATTTGGCGGTAGAATGAATCCGGGTCCAGTGTAATGATTTCCCGGCTGTTAAGTTCAAAGGTCAGCTTCATGTCCATGTCAGGTACTTCTTGCAGAAAGCAAGGAAAAATTAAAAAACAAAATAATCATTGCATTTTTTTTATGATGGATATATAATATTCGTTGAACAGGTGGTGAATGAAATGAAATCAATAAAAGATGCAACAAATCTTACCAGCCGCGATCTTCAGGCAATTGAGAGAAGAGGACAGCTTTTGGAGTCAGCAAAAGAATTATTTGCGTTAAAGGGGTTCCATGCGACTACAACCAGAGAGATTACAAGAAACATTGGAATGGCAGACGGATTAATCTATCATTATTTTCCAGAAGGAAAGAAGCAGATGCTAGACATAATCCTGAAGGAGTTTTTAGATGACCGGTATTTATTAGTTGAAGCAGAGATTGCCGGATTAGAAGAAACGCTGTCACTTAAGGAACTGCTGATTTCACTTGGGAACATACTCTTTGCTTATATTGCAAAGGATAAATATGTTCTTCAAATTCTTTTAAAAGAAAAAAGTGTATTTTCAGATGAATATACAGAGCGTTTCAGCCAGCATGTGAGTTTACTTCTGGGACAAACCATGAAGCGGGTTCAAGTATTTGTTGACAGAAAAGAAATTCGTTCTTTTGATATCTTTATGATGGTCAATCAGTTTTGGAGCGCGATTTATTCCTACATTTTACAGGATGTATTTTTTGGAAATCACAGTTTTTATCACAGTGACCGGGAACACTATCTGATTCAGGTCGTTGAATACACACTTTTAACCTGGGAACTATAGTAATATAGATTCCAGGTTTTTTTAAAAAAATATTTTATTCTATTCCTGTTTTATGGTAAAATAAAACTATTAAATCATATAGGTTAATAGGAGAAAAACATTGAAGGAATATAATAAAAAATTAAAAGAGGAAATAGCGGAATTCAGAGAAGCCGGTCATAAGTTGGTGAATAAGGAAATTACGGCTGCTGAATTTAAGGGAAAATCGGGAGGCATGGGGGTTTATGCGCAAAGGGGCGGCAAAGCTTTTATGATCCGTTTGCGGATACCCTGCGGGATCTTATCATTTTCCCATTTGAAATTAATCCATAAATTTGCCGTGCAGTATGGGTTAGAGAAAATTCACCTTACAACCAGGCAGGCCATTCAGCTTCATGATCTGGATATTGATTCTGTCTGTGATATTATGGAAACAGCCATTGACCATGGTTTGTACACAAGAGGAGGCGGCGGTAATTATCCCCGTAATGTTGCCTTGTCTCCCCTGTCTGGTGTGGATAAAACGGAAGTTTTTGATCCCACCCCCTATGCGCTGCAGGTGAACCGGTACGTCATGGAGCGGATTATGGAATATCATTTGCCCCGTAAACTGAAAATAGCATTTTCCAACAATGAGGCGGATACTGCCAACTGTACCATTAACGATTTGGGATTTATGGCAGTCATGGATGAAGGAACCCCCTTTTTTAAAATGTACCTGGCAGGCGGATTAGGCAATAATCCTGCAGTAGCTTTACCATATGATGAATTGATTCTCCCAAATCAGGTTCTGTACCATGTGGAAGCTGTTACAAGAATATTTGCGGCAGAAGGAGATTATGAGAACAAGGGAAAAGCAAGACTGAGATACATCCCAAAAAGGATGGGGGAAGAAGCGTTCCTGGAGTGTTACAAAAAGCATCTTGCCCAGACGATGGAATCCATGGACTTAACTATAAATGTGGAAGCAGCCGAAATAAGTGAGGCAGCAGATAAGCTGCAGTCTGCAGATATCCATACAGGCAGCAGCAATCTGATTGCCCAAAAACAAGCGGGATTATATACAGCTGTCATTCATCCCCAGTGCGGACAGCTGCCTGTGAAAGCCCTTGAAGAAATCATTACATTTTTAATGGATAAACAGCAGGACATCCGCCTTAGTATGACGGAAAGCATGTACATCCGCAACCTGTCCAGAGAAGAAGGAGAAAAGCTCCTTACAAGAATGGGAGAGATTAATCAGGTTACCAAAATTGGCATGAGTGTGAGCTGTGTGGGAGTGCCGACCTGCCAGATAGGCGTTTTAGAGAGCCAGACATTATTAAAAGAAATAAACAGAGCACTGATGGAAAATAACATTAAGACGGATTATCTGCCGTGTGTTTCCATATCAGGATGTTTTAATTCCTGTTCCAGGCACCAGGTAAGCGAAATTGGCTTTGCTGGCTGTAAAAAACGTATTTCCGATGCTCCGGCAGAGGCATTTGAACTTCATGTAGGCGGAGCAGTGAAGAAAGATGACACCCGTATGGGGGGCTGCGTGGGTGCATTAAGAAAGGAAGATATTCCGGATTTTATGGTGAAGTTATCCCGGGCATTAGATTCAAAGGAAATGTATTTTATGGATTATCTGAAGGAATACCGGGAAGAGTTTGAGGATTTGACGAAACCTTATCTGATCGGCTAATTTGCCACTGTGTGTGTTCTTAGGCAGTGTACTTTGCAATAATAAGACCCGGAATGCATAAAGTAAGGTAAGATGCCACTGCGTGCATAATTCCTGAAGGGAAGTTAAAATGGGATTTTTGGTCAGACTGCTTGAAAAAGGCAGCTTAAAAAAACCGCTTCATTTTACCCTGGATAAAATTGTGGAGGAATACATACCTGCCGGAGAGGTGCCTCCATATGCACAAGAGCTGAAAGGTCTTGCCTCTAAGAACAATCTTAATTTAAAAGATATTGCTGAACTGGCTGTCTTAGTAAGAACTGAGATAGACCAACTGAAAGATGAAGTAGAAACCTTTGTGGTTGTCACGGAAAAGGCGAAACGAGTACAGGCAAATCTTAACTTATGGAATGAAATTCTAAATGAACTGACCTGGGATTATTCCTATCAGGATGAGGTGACTGACACCGATACGTTTATCCATTCAAAAGCGGTGGAGGAGATTCCCCGGATGCACCATGCCATCACTCAGCTGCTTGGGGAAAAGGAAGTCCTGCAGCTGGAATCACAGCTCGTTCTTCAGTCAGGGATTCTGCAAAGCAGCATATTTAACTTAGAGCAGACACTGCTTGCCATGATCCCCGAAATCAGGAATCTAAAAGAAAAGAAAACGAAACTGGAAGAAGAAATCAAAAGCTTTCAAAGAGATGCGGAAGAGTTAAAAAACATGGGAGAAGCTGCAGATCTGAAGCGATCCACACAATTATCGGAAAAAGGCAAGGCGCTGGTTATCAGAAAGAAGAATCTTACAGACAGCGAAAAAGAGATGAATGCCTATATGGAGGCAGTGCAGAAAACGGCGATCCAGATATTTTATGTCTTTAAAGAGGTATCCCAGTCTGCTGCAGAAGGGGTAAGAACTGCAATTAACAGGCTGACTGCGGAAAACAGAAAAGCTTTAAGTAAAGCGGAGGATACACAGGGCTTTACCGAAGGGAGAAAAAAGCTGTCCCAGCTTTATACACTCCTTGAACTGCTTGATGACTGTATGAGGATTCATCAGAAATACGACCGGCTAAAGTCATAACCTGACATTGCCGGTCTTACTGTTCTTCCAAGGATGAAAGAAGTTTTTTCAATAACTGGTCCAGCTGGGCCAGTTCTTCTTTTGTCAGCCCTTTTAACAGGGATTCTTCTGTCTGGGTATGGGATATGACCGCCTGGGAGATTAGTTCATAACCTGCGTTGGTCAGCTGTACATAGATCGTTCTTCTGTCTTCGCTGTCATGAACTCTTTTAACCAGCTCTTTTTTCTCCAGAGTATCAATGCGGTTTGTAATAGCGCCCGAAGTGATCATAAGTGACTGATACAGATCCGTGGGTTTTAATTTATATTCTCCACCGGAACGACGCAGTGTTGCCAACACGTCAAATTCACCGCTGTTTAACTGATAGAGGGAAAAATTCTCTGCCAATCTCCTTTCTGAATGCTTGACAGTTCTTTTCAGTCTTCCCCAAACCGCCATTGGTGACGCATCAAGATCCGGAAGCTCATGAGCCCATTGATCGATTATTTTATCAACATTATCTTTTTTCATATTTTTAGTGTAACACCTGTAATTAAAAAGTACAAGGCAATTTTAATGTAAAGTTTCTTAACTTCAAATATCTTAACATTAAAATACTTGACAACCAGGATGACTAGCGATACACTTAATATATCTTAAAGTTAAGATACTTAAACATAAGATAAATAATAAAGAAAAGAGGATAAAAAAATGAAGCAGACGAAAGATACATTACTTACAATGCTGACTCCCATGTTATGGGGATCCACATATATCGTTGCCTCCGTATTGATCCCCATACAGCGCCCGGTGTTTGTTGCATTTATGAGAGCATTTCCCATAGGACTCATGTTGCTTTTATGGTACAGGAAACTGCCCAAGGGGATCTGGATTTTAAAATCATTGATACTGGGAAGCTTAAACATTGGAATATTCTTTCTGTTTTTGTTTATCGCGGCTTACCGGCTGCCTGGAGGAATCGCATCGATCATAGGAAGCGTACAACCGGTATTTGTAATATTTTTCAGCTGGGTGCTTTTAAAAGAAAAACCAACCATGCGGTCTTATGCTGCAATTATCATGATGGTGACGGGAGTCATATTACTTCTATTTAAGCAGCAGATGGCAATTGACGTATGGGGCGTGTTAGCTGCTTTATGCGGTGCAGTGGTAATGGCCCTCGGCGTGGTGCTGACCAAGTACTGGGGAAAACCGGAAGGGATCAGCCAGATGGTGTTTACTTCCTGGCAGTTGTTTTTTGGCAGTCTGATTCTGATTCCGGCTGTGTTTATTATGGAGGGCAGCATACCCGCCCTCACTTCTGTTAATATCGCAGGGCTTGCTGTACTTGGAGTGGTTAATACCGGACTTGCCTATTATTTATGGTTCCGGGGAATCGAAATCCTTTCGCCTGTCCGGGTATCACTCTTAAGTCCGGTGAATCCCTTGACTGCATTTGTTTTAGGCTATGTGGTACTGGGGCAAAGCATCAGCCCCATTCAGCTTGCTGGTGTTGCAATCATTATAGCCAGTATTTTTGTCTCACAGAAAAAGACAGCAAAAGCAGGATGATTGCCTTTTAAAATAAGTCATGTTACAATGCAGATAAAGATTGCAAAAGAATGCAAATAAGATTTGTACAGGGGGTAACATGCAGACAGGAGATAAAATTTCGTTTGGGAACTACCAATGGCGGGTCCTGGAACTACGGGAAGACAGGGCATTGATTATAACCGAATACATCATAGAACGGCGTCCTTACCATAATGTTTATAAAGATACAACATGGGCTGACTGTGCAATAAGAGCATATTTAAACGGCGAATTTTATGACAGATTCAGTGCGGATGAGCAATCAAGAATGATACCTGTTCTAAATAAAAATCCTGATAATGAGTGGTATGGTTGCGAAGGCGGAACCGATACCCGGGATACCATCTTTTTATTAAGCATGGAGGAAGCAGCGTGCCGGTATTTTGGCGACAGCAGCTTAAAGCTTTATAATCCTGGAAGGAACCAAAGGTATTGGTTTGAACGAAAAGATAAGAACAACAGTAAGAGAATTGCCAGACGCGAGGGGGAAAAGGGCAGTGACTGGTGGTGGCTGCGTTCTCCCGGCCGCGTTGGCGTTAAGGCCGTATATATCCATGGTGATGGTAATATAGGGATTCAGGGCAACAATATACTAATTGGAAATTTAAGCGATGGCGAATGCAGAGGAGGCGTCCGTCCCGCTTTATGGCTAAAGCTGTAATACTGCTAATAAGCTGAAGGCTAATAAAAAACCGGCACAGGCCGGTTTTTTTGTATCAAAAAGGATGATAGGAAATGTGATACTTTTTCAAAGGGATTCATAGTATTTTATGAACATGCATTTTGGAAGGAATCAGGTGGAACATTGGCTGAAAACAGTGATGGTTTAAAAGATGGATTATGGGATGAGAATTCAGTCTACGATTATGTGGTCAATACAATGAAAGCCTATGCAGATGCCATGGTGCCCCATTCACCGGATCTGGCGCAGCTATATGGAAGGATTCAGTTTTACGGAGCAGTGGAATCCTATACGGCGGAGTATTTAATCATGTCTCTTGACAGCTATCCCACGCCGTTTGCATTGGCTGTGGCGGAACTATTAAATATGGCAGCAAAACAGTACCTGATGGAAAAGGGGGAGGACCCGGATGTGCCAAAAGATTCAGGAGGACTTTATTTCTCAAAATTATCCCAGGAAGACAGGCTGAAGATTGTTGACCGGATCAGCAGCCCCGATGGCATTATTTATGTACCTGCAGGACTTACCATGAAACAGGAAGACATCGTTCCAGTCATGTCGGCATTAAACAGGCTTACCATGATGGGATATTATTCTGAGTGGTCCGGCTACGGATCCACAAGATTTATGTCTCCGGATAAACGCATGCTGGAATATGAGCCAATCGGCTGGGAACAGGTGAGGTATCCGGGACCTTCTAAGGGATACCGGATAGCAGGAGCTTTTAACTTTGCACACAAAAAGTGAGGTGCGTATGGACAACGGATTTGATGCAGATGTAATTGTGATAGGGTCAGGAGGCGGAGGCGCGGTTGCAGCAAAAGAGCTGGGGGAAAAGGGATTAAAGGTGCTGATTCTTGAGGCCGGACCCTGGTACGGCAACCGGAAGTGGCCGGAGCCCAACACCAGTGCAGGTGCTCAGCAAAGTTCAAGCAACGAAGATCTGGATATTCAGCTGCTTAAAACCATCTTTACCGATCTGGAGGATGACATGAATGATGCCATTACAGGAAAATTCAGATGGGGACCAGCGGACAGAAGTACAAGTCTGTGGCGCAGAATCGTTGAGAAGGGCGGTTTTGTCTGGCAGAGTGCAGGAGTGGGAGGAAGCACACTTTTGTATTTTGCCAACTGTCCCCGTGCTTACCCTGCCGCATTTGAACGTGACTGGCCAATCAGTTATGAGGAATTGATTCCCTATTATGAAGAGGTGGAGCAGACTCTTCCAGTCCGTGAAGCTACAGCAACGTCAAAAGAAGATCTTTTTCTCTACGGCGCCAGAAAGATGGGATTTACATACACCGATGAAATAAATTTAACCAAACCCGGATTTCGACTTCAGCCTAATGGAATTCTTGGCATTAATCCCATGTTAAATAATCCGGATTTTGATCTGGATAACAATCAGGCGGTGGGCTGTACTCTTCGCGGTCACTGTGTAAACGGCTGCTGCATCGGGCCCAATGTGGGAAGTGTGGCAAAGCGTTCCACACTGGTCAGCTATATCCCCTATGCCTTAGCGACCGGAAATGTAGACATTATGCCAAATTCATTTGTGACTGCTATCCATACCGGCCAAAATGAGGAAGAAGGGCTGTTTGCCAACAGCGTAACGGTAAGAAATACTTGGACTGGAGAAATCAGGGAATTTAAGGCTAAGGTGATTGTTTTATCAGCCGGCGCCATCGAATCCCCCAGACTCTGGTTAAATTCCGGTCTTCCTGAAAATGAATGGGTGGGAAAAGGATTGACCACTCATATGATTGACTGTGTATCCGGAATTTTTGAAGAAGAGGATCTGATGAATATTCTGGGAATGTCTGAAGTAAAGCCTTATGCAGGACAGAATTCGGCTGCCAGAATGGATTATCCCGGACTTGGGGCTTTTGAACCGTTTGGAACCAGTCCCGGTATCAATTCCACCATGATATATGGAACAAGCCAGAAGGGGTACTATTTCCAGAATCAGACCAGGGAAGAAGAGGCCTGGGACAGAGAAGGCATTATTGCAGGAGAACTTTTAAAAGAATTTATGCGAAATTATAACAAGACTCTCAGTATCGTAGTGTTTTCCGACGACGATGTAAGTCAGAAAAACGGGGTGACACTGGATACGGAGCGCAGGGATGAAAATGGCTATATACCGGTGATCAGCTATGAGATCAGTGATGCTGACAGAGGGAGAAGAGATCAGCTTGTGGGACTTGCGGCGGAACTGTTAAAGAAAGCAGGAGCGAAGACCATCAGCCGGGCTAACTGGCCGCCAGATGTGTGTGCTCATATTATGAGCACTGGATTGGATTTGTTACAGATACGAATTGCGAAGCATTCCAGGTAAAGAGGCTGTTTATAGCAGATAACAGTGTTTTATGCAACGGACTGGGCGGTCCAAATCCCACCCTTACTACCCAGGCTCTTGCTGTAAGGACTGCAGAAAAAATTGCGGAGAAATATTTTCCATCAACAAGGAAAGCCTGAAGAAGCCATAAAAATGCGCCTTAGACCAAGGCGCATTTTTTATGGCTTCTTCAGCTTCCTGCATACATAAGATAGATAAAATGATTTGCCTCCCTCAGAAGGTGATCGGTATAAAGTGCAAGCATGATTGCCTGAATTTTACAGGTAATCAGTCCGCTGGTGGTATCTGACTTAAAATCACTGATCGCAATGGCATCGGAAAGAATTTCCCGGTCAGTAGGGAAGGTATCGGGATTCGCTTCCGCTGTGCTCAGCAGATCAAAGGTATTGGCAAACTGGTTGGCGGCATTAAAATATGAAGTTTCCGTAGGATCTAACTGTCCGCGCATTACCTTTGCATGATCAGCCATATTGTGTGACCAGAAAGATTTATAATCAGACAGGAGTGAATCATCCCGGCTTTGAAGCCGTTTCAGAATTTCAAGGTATCGTTTGGCTTCCATAAGAATATGTAAGATGTCGGCTGTATACATCATGGTAAATAAACCACAGGATACACGTTTGTTTAAGAGATCTGCCTGAAACTGGACGAAGGAAGTGGTCAGGTTTAAAAGATTCTGGTTCAACATGAATACATCCTGTTCATTTCTGTTGGTTGCGGTATAGTCAGCGGTGCAGGGTATAATGTCATAGGTCATGCGGGTCAGCTGGGAATTGATTGTAATTCCGGTGTTAAGCTGTGCAAGCCTCTCAGCTTCTTCCGTATACTGGGTATAAAACTGGCCGGATTCAAGAACACTTAAGGGGATGACTCCGTTTGACAGCTTAATGGCTACTTCTAACAGCTGGTCATATTGTTGTTTGTATGTATCTGCCTGATCTGCATATTCTTTTCCAGGCGGGGGCATAGTAGCCTCAATAAATATGGCGTGTTCTTTTAATATGCGGATCCAGAAAAGATGGTACTGGAGTGAGCATTGTATGTAGGATTCTTTCGAGGTCATAAGGGTTGCTCCATAATTTTTAAATTACTGCATTCTATGCTAACTGAATAAGAACTATTCGTCCATATGGATTCCTTATATTGTGAGATGCATAAAAAGATGCTATAATTGCTCATAGCAAAAAGGAGGTGGCGTTTTGGACAGGCAGACATTTTCCCGCAGAAAACCCGGAATGGTTGAGGAAGAAAAATACAGGAAGTATGCGGTTTTAATACCCGTTCTGACAATTGATGGAGCAAAGTATCTTTTGTTTGAAAAACGCTCCAGCAAATTAAAGCATCAGCCAGGGGAGATTTGCTTTCCAGGAGGGAAGCTGGAGCAGGGAGAGACACTGAAAAAATGTGCAGTCAGGGAAACCATAGAGGAGTTAAACGTCACTTCCAGGCAGATTAAGGTGCTTGGACCTGGAGATATCTATATTTCTCCCTTCCGGCTGATTATTCACTCCTTTATTGGTGAACTAAGAGATTATAAAGATACCTTCAGCACCGATGAAGTGGAAGAAATCATAAAGGTGCCTCTCGACTATTTAAAAAGCATGACACCGGAAACATATGAAAGCGTGCTGGTTACTGAGCCTCCAGAAGATTTCCCCTATGAATGGATACCTGGAGGCAATCAGTATTCATGGACGAAAGGAACCCGGGATATTTTATTTTACCGGTATGAGAACTGGGTAATCTGGGGGATGACGGCACAGATTCTTCAGTCCTGTCTGGAACTGATGAGGCAGTATAATTTATTTGATTCTATAAAAGAAGAAAGGTGATACCATGAAAAAAGAGATATATTTAGCAGGCGGCTGTTTTTGGGGAACAGAAAAATATTTGGAAAATATTTCGGGAATTTTAAATACAGAAGTGGGATATGCCAACGGAACAACGAAAAATCCCACCTACGAGGAGGTATGTCATAACAATACCGGTCATGCGGAAACCGTTAAAGTTGAATATGAGGATACAGTGATAGGGCTTCCCTATATTCTTAAGCTTTATTACGATGTCATCAATCCAGTCAGTGTAAACCGTCAGGGAGGTGATACCGGCACACAGTACAGAACCGGAATTTATTATACCGACGAAGGGGATAAGGAGGTAATTGAAAAGTCAGTGGAGGAACTTCAAAGGAATTACAAAGAGAAGATTGCCATCGAGCGGCTGCCTCTTACCAACTATTACAGAGCGGAAGAATACCACCAGAAGTATCTGGATAAGAATCCCCAGGGCTATTGCCATATATCCGGGGATAAATTTGAAAAGGCAAAGCTGGCAGTGGATAAAAGCAAAAAATTTTCGCCAAAATCCCAGGAAGAACTTAAAAATGAACTTACAACAATCCAGTATCAGGTAACCCAGAACAATGGAACAGAAGCTCCTTTTCAGAATGAATACTTTGATGAATTCAGAGAGGGAATCTATGTGGATATTACAACCGGAGAACCTCTTTTCTTATCTTGTGATAAATTTGAATCCGGTTGCGGCTGGCCAAGCTTTTCCAGGCCGCTGACGCAGGATCTGCTGAAGGAGCTTGATGATAACACTCTTGGCAGACACCGCACAGAAGTGCGAAGCACATTAGGCAATGCCCATCTTGGTCATGTTTTTACAGATGGTCCCCAGGAGATGGGTGGACTGCGCTACTGCATCAACAGTGCAGCTTTAAGATTTATTCCCAAAGAGCAGATGAAAACAGAAGGGTATGAGGCATATCTGCCATTACTCCATGCAGATGCAACCAAACAGGATTGATATTTTCCGGCATTGTGAATATAATAGTAAAAAATACCAGGTGAAGTAAATGTTTCGTGAGCATAACGGCAGCAGGATTCACTCTTGTAACGACGTGGATCCTGCTCCCAGGCGATATTTAAACCCAGCTGATATTTATATTGTAAAAGGGTATGGGATAGAAGTATTTTTAGAAAATCTCAATTCACCGGCAGGCATTGTTTTTGATGAAGAAGGAAGTCTTTATATTGCTGACTCTGGTCTGTCTACAGGCAATCCCCAGGTTTTGAAATTGGTGAATGGGCAGCTTGAACTGATTGCGGAAGATTTTGTTACCCCTATTTCCGGAATTAATTATTTAAATGGCATTCTTTATGTATCCCACAGAGGCTTCGTCACCAGAATATTCCGGGATGGGAAAAGACAGAATATTATTATGGGTCTGCCAAGTAACGGTGATCATTACAACGGTCCGGTTGCTTTTTCGCCGGACTATAAGATCTATTTTGGACAGGGTACCGTTACCAACAGCGGCATTGTAGGAAATGATAACGAGTGGGTACCGGTTTCTCCATTGCTATGTGATTACACTGGAGATTATGTCATACTCACTGGACAGAATTTTACAACAGATAATATACTTACGGAAGCAGTTACCGATGATCCTGCCTATACTGGTGCCTTTTCTCCCTATGGGATTCCCAATATTGAGTTTGAAATAAGAAAAAGATATACCAAAGCGTCAGGCAGTATCTTACGAGCCAACCTTGACGGTTCTAATTTGGAACAGGTAGCCTGGGGATTTCGTAATCCCACTTTTCTAAAGTTTAATAACAGCGGTCTGTTGTATGCTGTGAATAACGGGTTTAATCCGGTAGGAAGCAGACCCATAGAGAATGCAACCGATGATTTCTATTACATAACCCCGGATCTTTGGTATGGCTGGCCTGATTATTCAGGAGGAGAACCGGTAAATTCTCCAAGATTCACACCTACAGGCGGTTATCAGCCTACTCTGCTGTTAAAAAATCAACCAAACATTCCTCCAAGACCCTATGTAACCTTTCCGCCCAATTCCACTCTGATGAGTTTTGATTTTAATTATAATCAGAAATTCGGAGCATACGGAGATGTTTATGTAGCAGAGTATGGCAGTACCATTAAAACAACAGTTGGTGAAGGCTTATCCTATGCCGGTGCCGGTCACCGGATATCCAGAATTGATATGAGGGCAAGAACCATCAGTACATTTGCCATCAATATGAGTGGATTTCCTTCGTCTCTTTCCAAGGGAGGCGGACTTGAGCGGCCAAGTCATCTGATGTTTGGACCCAATGAATCCATGTATATCGTTGATATGGGCTTTAATATCGAAGGGGATCCCAATATCTTTGTTCCCGGAACAGGAGTGATCTGGAGAATATTCCGCACCAATGATTAATGACTCATGTAAGGAGATGGACAAAATATGTTAGAAGAGATACTTAAATATAACAAAGAATTTGTAAAAAATAAAAATTATGAAAAATTTATCACCAATAAATATCCGGAAAAGAAAACGGCAATCGTGTCCTGTATGGATACAAGGCTGACAGAGCTGCTTCCGGCCGCACTGGGTTTTAAAAATGGAGATGCAAAGATCATTAAAAACGCAGGAGGTGTTATTTCCCATCCCTTTGGAAGCGTGATGAGAAGCCTGTTAATTGGGATCTATGAGCTGGATGTCAGGGAAATTCTGGTAATAGGCCACACGGACTGCGGAGCCAGATATACAGACAGCAGCAAGCTGATAGAGCTGATGAAGGAACGGGGAATCAGGCAGAAGGATATTGATTTAATTAAGTATTATGGAATTGATTTTGAATCCTGGCTGGGTGGATTTAAAGACTTGGACCAATCCATCAATAAATCAGTGGAACTGATCCGAAACCATCCATTGGTTCCGGAAGAGATCCGGGTCTATGGACTTGTGATTGATTCTGTCACAGGTGAGTTAAGCAGAGTTGAGGAGAAGGGCCTGTGAAGCTTGGAATTGTGGGTTCAGGAATCATTGTAAAAGATTTTTTATCCATTGCCCACCATTTAAAGCATACCACAATTTTATCTCTTTGCAGCACAAAAAGGAGCGAAGATGATGCCAGAGCTCTTGCAAAGGAATATTTAATCAGGCACATTTTTACGGATTATGTAGATTTTTTAAAATGTGAAGCAGATACGGTATATTTGGGATTACCCAATCATCTTCATTTTTCCTATGCATATCAGGCATTGCTGGCAGGAAAGAATGTAATTGTGGAGAAGCCATTTACTCCTACCATAGAGCAGGCCACGATTTTAAGCAGGACAGCCAGAGAGAAACATTTATTTCTGTTTGAGGCTGTAACCACTTTATACCAGCCGGATTACAGGAGAGTAAAGGAGCTGATTCCTTCTCTTGGAAGCGTCAGACTGGTCCGGTGCAGCTATTCCCAATATTCCAGGCGGTATGACCGTTTTAAAAATGGGGAAGTGCTTCCTGCCTTTGATCCTGCGTGCGCCGGAGGAGCCTTGATGGATATTAATATTTATAACCTCCATTACGCTGCGGGTCTTTTTGGAATGCCTGAATCGGTTCATTATTTTGCGAATATAGAAAGGGGAATTGATACCTCCGGAGTGCTTTTACTGGATTATGGAAGCTTTCTTTGCACCCTGACCGGAGCCAAGGACTGCAGTGCGCCAAATTCCTGTATTATTCAGGGGGACAAAGGTTATCTGATACAGGACAGTCCGGCTAATATTTGTGAGGGGGGCCGTGTGATTTTAAATGACGGGTCTAAAGAGACAGTAGCGGATCATTCCTACAGTCATCGAATGATCAGCGAGTTCCTGGAGTTTGAAAATATGATTCTTTCCGGTGATCTTACCACCTGTTACCGCTATCTGGATCATACTCTTTGCGTATGCGAAATTCTGACTCAGGCAAGGAGAATGGCCGGAATTGTATTTCCGGAAGATGGACAAGAAGTGCAGTAATTATGAGTATAAAAAAACGCGTCTGCCAGGTTTCGTTCAGTTACCTGGTGAAGACGCGTTTATTATTTTATATCCCCAATTTATGCTGCTTTTGATTTATGAATGCTTCTATAGACGAATGTGAGTCCAAGTCCGGCTAAAGAGATGACCATGGCTGTCAGGAATGCATTTTTATAGCTTCCGGTAGCAGCAAAGATCTTGTTTAAAATAATTGGTCCTACGGTACCAGCCAGAGCGAATCCGATAAACATGATTCCGTAATTGACACTGTTGTTTTTCGGTCCGAACTGATCCGCAGTAAAGCCTGGGAAAACACCCATGAAAGCACCGAAACAGATTCCAATCACAGAGATGGCAATGTAGAATAAGACCACATCTCCCTTGTTACAGAAATAAAGCATGATCAGACCGATGACAGACATAACACAGGCAAGTGCCAGGGTGTTGATCCGTCCGATTTTGTCAGAGATAGATCCGGCCAGGATTCTGCCAAGTACGTTAAATAAGGCAAGGGTAGAAACGGCAGCCGTTGCCTGAACAACAGACATTCCCACGATGTTCTGAGCCAGAGGGGAAGCCATTGGAATAAACATCAGGGCAGCAAATGCACCGCAGGTAAGCAGTATAATCATAACGTAGAAAACTGGTGTTTGTAACATCTCTTTCCAGTTTTTATTAATGGCAGCCTGCTTGCCGGCAGAAGGAGGTGTATATCCTTCCGGAACGAAATCGGCAGGGCATTTTTCCATAAAGAAAGCGCCCAGGCAGATAATAACTGTAAAAACAGCACCAATAATTTTAAATGCAGAAGTAACACCTGTTGTTGATATAATCATGGCAGCAATGGGTGGAATAATAACAGAACTGATTCCAAACGTTGCTGTGGTAAGTCCTCCTACAAGACCTCTCTTGTCCGGGAAGAACTTAATGGATGTACTGATGGTGGCACCGTAAACCATTCCAAGGCCTAACCCCAGTAAAATACTGTATGTTCCGATTAAAAAGTTTACGCTGTTGGCATAACCGGACAGGAACATACCGCCGCCAAACATGATACCTCCGATTAAGACTGCTAATTTCGGACCCAGAGTGTCGTTGATGGTACCTCCGGTAATCATGGTAATAGGACCTACTGCATTGGCGATTACGAATACAATGGATAAATCTCTGGCAGTCAGTTTCATCCCTGTGATCTGACTCAGGTGATCTGCCATTGGTACAGAAAGAACGCTCCATGCATATAAGGAACCAATGCATAGGTTAATGAGACAGCTGGCGATGAGAATCAACCATCTTTTCTTGTTGTAGTTCATGCTACTCCTCCTAATTGTTATTATTATAACAATGTTTATATCATGATAAATGAAACATGTCAATATAAACATGTATATAATTCTAATATTTAATACAATACTGTTATATTGACATATTTTCCATTTTTGCTATAGTTATAACAAGAAATTAAGAAAATCGGGGAAAATAAAATGAGAAGTTTAAAATATGCCATATTAGGGCTATTATGCCGCCACCCTATGACCGGTTATGAAATAGCAAAAGAATTTAATAGTGAGCTGGCAGAATTCTGGTATGCCAATCATAGCCAGATTTATCCGGAGCTGAAAAAGTTAAATGACGAGGGACTTGTCAGCTATGACATTGAAATAAGCGGAGAAATTCTGGAAGCCAAACGTTATACCATAACAGATGATGGTTATGAGGATTTTACAAAGTGGCTGAATAAAGATGAAAAGATCCAAAAGACTCCCAAAGATATATTTCGACTCCGGATGTATTTTTCAGGTAATATGAATATGGAAACAAGAGTCCGTCTTTTGGAGAATCAGCGAGCCCAGCATGTGAAACGGTTAAATACATTAAAAAAGAAAAATGAACCGTACACCGAAGTTCCGCCTCGTGATTCAGACAGGTTCGGGGATTTTCTTGTGCTTCAGGGCGCAATCATGCGGCAGGAGAATATTATAGCCTGGATTGATAAATGTATCAGTTATTGCAAATAGTATTGACAACTGAATTTTGTTATGTTATTATTTCGGAAATAGTGAAAAGGCAATGAAGAGGAATAGTACGTATACGGAGAATTTCAGAGAGAAGGTGGCTGGTGTGAACCTTTATTGAAGTATATGGAAGCAGTCTCGGAGCTTTGAACCCAACGGGAAGATACCCTAGTAGGCTTCAACGGAATTCCCACGTTACAGGGACGCGGTATGTCAGTACCGTATGGAGTGCAGAGGATTCTCTGAATTTAGGTGGTAACACGGATTGTATATTCGCCCTAAGCGTATGAACGCTTGGGGCCTTTTTTTATGCAAAAATCAGAAAAGAGGGAAATTATTATGAGAAAATTTGAAAAGTCAAAAAAACTGGATTATGTGTGTTACGACATCAGGGGACCGGTTATGGACGAAGCAAACCGAATGATCGCCCAGGGAGTCGAGATCTTAAAGCTGAATATAGGAAATCCTGCTCCATTTGGTTTTCGGGCACCAGAAGAGCTTCTGATGAAAATGAACAGTAATCTGGTCCATACAGAGGGATACTCCGATTCAAGAGGGTTACTCTCTGCCAGAGAAGCAATTGTAAAGTATTGCCGGAAAAAAGGAATTGAGGAAGTGGGAACAGATGATGTTTATACAGGAAATGGGGTCAGTGAATTAATTACACTTTCCATGCAGGGCCTTTTGGACTCTGGTGATGAAATCCTGGTACCTTCACCGGATTACCCCCTGTGGACCGCATCCGTAACACTGGCAGGAGGTACAGCGGTTCATTACATCTGCGATGAAGCCGCAGACTGGTATCCGGATATCAATGATATTAAAAGCAAGATCACAGAGCGCACAAAGGGAATCGTTGTGATTAATCCCAATAATCCGACGGGAACTCTTTATTCCAAAGAACTGCTGGAGGAAATCGTTAAGCTCTGCCGGGAAAATGGTCTCATAATTTTCGCTGATGAGATCTATGACAGACTGGTTCTTGACGGCCTGGTTCATACATCCATTGCATCTCTTGCACCGGATCTCCTTACGATTACGTTTAACGGTCTGTCCAAGTCCCATTTAATTGCAGGATACCGCTGCGGCTGGATGAGTCTTTGCGGGGACAAATCCTCTGCAAGGGGATATGTGGAGGGAATCAATCTACTGTCTTCCATGAGACTGTGCTCCAATGTTCCCGCCCAGTCTGTCATAGAGACAGCTCTTGAGATGGAAGAGGAGACAAAGAAACTTCTGGTTCCCGGCGGCCGTATTTACGAGCAGAGAGAATACATATATGAGGCATTAAACCAGATTCCTGGAATTTCAGCAACGAAACCAAAAGCGGCTTTTTATGTATTTCCTAAGATTGATATAAAACGGTTTGGAATTTATGATGATGAAAGGTTTGTTCTGGATTTCTTAAGAGATAAAAAGATTCTTCTTACCCACGGCGGCGGCTTCCACTGGGAGAAGCCAGATCATTTCAGGGTGGTTTATCTGCCGGAGATGGAACAGCTAAAATTTGCATGCAGCAGGCTTAACGATTTTCTTACTTACTACAGACAGGAATAAAAATAAAAAAGGTCCTGCAGCATTTTTGCGTGCAGGACCGGCTTTTACTTAGAACTTTTCATGGTCTGTGCCTCATAGGTTTTAAACTCATTATTCCAGGACACAAACCGGGGATCCTGGCGGTGATCGGTCAGGAGGTTTAAACCGGATAAGTAACTGCCCATATATGCAGAAACTTTTTTAGCTCCGTAATAGTTGATATGATCTCCGCCGTCTCTGGTATCCGTGTTCCAGTCAATGGATAACTGGTCTAAAGACAGGTTAAGATCGATGTAATCAAGGTCATTTTTATCAGCAAACTGTTTTACTGCATTATGTTTTGCATAAGTCCAGCATTTTGGAGAAGGAGAGCTGTATAAGACCAGCCGGATTCCTTTTTCCTTACATAACTCGCTGATTTTAGTCAGATACAGATAGGGCTGATCCTGTATTACCTCAACCTCATCCGTCACTTCTGTGTAAGAACCTCCCATATAAGGTTTGCTGTTAATATTATATTGATAGCCCTTATATGCAGGAGATGGTTTTTCTGCAACATCAGCGCTTAAATTTTTCAACATATAGAAATGGAAATATCTCCAGTTATTATGATACTGGTAAATAGGAAATATCTTTTTTGTTTTATCATCAATGATTGTTTCCAGAGCATTGATGTATTTAAAATCCCGAAAACAGGCATTGGTTTCTAACAGCACAACCTTTGGAGACTGTTTATCTAACACCTTTTCCAGAAGATAATAGGTATCCTGAAGTCTTTGTGCGGGTACACCGCAGTTAAAGCCAGTATATCCGTAGCTATTCCAGATCTCCATGGGAGAGATGCTGGTGGTACTTTCACTGTCTCCGATGGATAAATATCCGATGGTATTTTTCGGCTCTTTATAGATGCCTCCGGCTTTTTTGTAAAGTCCTTCTGCTCCCGTATTTGCCGGCAGGAACAGAAAGGACATGATATATAAAAGCAGGGTAAGCCCAGTAATAAAGGTTAATGTTCTGATTTTGTTTCCTGCATGCATTCCGTCACCTCTTAAAATCCGGCATAGATCAGTTTTGCCGGTAAATATCCGTCACCGTATGCACCGAGGACGATTACAAGTAGAATCGCACCATAATACAGAGTCCATCGTACCGGAATCTTATATCCGGATATTTTATCTCTTATGGAAATTCCACGTTCGTGTATGATACCAACTGTCAGTACTGTCAGAAAGCCTAAAAATACGGCTGCATAATCAGGCAAAGAAAGCCCCAGCTGCAACAGAGAGCTGTCGGTCAGCACCTTTGTGTCAAAGCCTGTAAATATAGACTGGAACATGGATAAACCGGCTGTCATGGTTTCCGCCCGGAAAAACAGCTCACCGATGAAGACGATGATTAAAAGCTTCACAGACTGGAAGATGCGGTATAATATATTGTTCCGGTTGATCTTTAAATGTTCAGCTGCTTTTATTACATAAGGTTCCGTCAGGTTCTCCAGTAGGATCAGGACAAAGTAATAGATACCGAAAAAAAGATAATGCCAGCCTGTGCCATGCCAGAAACCATTACAGATCCATACACCAAAAAGTGCGGGAGCGGAAGCAACTACCTGCCCCACATGTTTTCCTAATTTTGCTCTGGAGTTTTTTCCGAATTTCTTTACCGGAGCGGTTAAGGATATGGGATAAAAGACATAGTCTTTCAGCCAGGTACCTAGTGTAATATGCCAGCGCCTCCAGAATTCAGAAGGACTTTTGGAAAAAAATGGCTGCCTGAAATTCTCCGGAATTGTAATTCCAAAAATTTCCCCGGTTCCGATGGTCATGTCAATGCAGCCGGAGAAATCTGCGTAAAGCTGAAATGTATAGAGGATGGCACCGAGTATTACCACAATGCCCCCGTATTGTTTATAAGATCCAAAGACTGTCTCCACAAGCAGATTCAACCGGTCTGCAATGATCAGTTTTTTAAACAGTCCCCATAGAATTCTCTGAAAGCCGTAGGTTACATTTTTGTATTCCAGAGGTTTTCCCTCAGTCAGCGCATTGGCTGTCTGGGAATAGCGGCATATAGGACCTTCCATTAATATGGGAAAGAAGGTCAGATAAAGAGCCAGTCTGCCCAGATGGTCGTCAGCCGGAATTTTTTCATAATATACGTCTGCCAGATAGGAAACAGCCTGTAAAGTATAGAAGGATATTCCTATGGGTAGAGCAAATTTCATGGCAGGCAGCAGGTTCGGATAAGAGACTGCCTTTAACAGATGATTGATATTATCACTGAAAAATCCGGAATATTTCAGAACTACCAGCATGCCAAGCTGAATTCCCAAACCCAGCCACAAGATTCTCCGCCGTTTGACGGCACAGGCTGCTTTCAGAGATTTCTTCTCTTCCGCAGAAACTCCTGTTAAATCCAGATCCTTTTTACAGGAAGAAAGCCACAGACCGATATGATGAACGGAAACAGTGGAGATCAGGAGGTAAATAATTAATTTTCCACTGAGGGAAAGAAAAAACAGCCAGCTGGCCGCCAGCAGAACTTTATACCGGTGGCGTCCCGGTGCCAGCTGGTAAAGAAGCATGACACCGGGAAGAAAGATGAACAGGTAAAGGATAGAAGTATAGGTCATAGATTAATCCTCTTTCAGCCGGTTAATCATGCTCCAAATCGCATTTGCAGAATTAAAATTAACAGGTATCATATCAGCCGGAGTAATGGAAATGTCAAATGCATCCTCAAGCTCAGGAATCAGTGAGAGAATGGAAAAGGAATCCAAAAGAGCGTCGTCGATCAGTCTTGTCTCTGTCTCATAATCAATCCCCGGGTTAATCTCGTTTAAAATCTCTAATAATCTGTTCATATGTTTATCCCCTTTCTGAATGAAAAAAATTAAACTGGTCGGTTGCAAGTGAAGCTCTTGCAACCCGGTACTGCTCATGTTCTGAATAAAGAAGTACCAAAGGAAGATCCCGGCTTAAGAACATGGACATTCCTTCTGTAGCGGAGTAAGCACCTGTTTTTCCAAATACAAGGTGGTCACCCTGTTTTAAGTCTTTAAACGGGTACTGCCTTACCAGAACATCACTGGAAGTGCAGAGCGAACCACAGACGGTCCATTCCCTGACTTCCCCATCCTGGCTGCCGTAATGTGTGATAAAAGGTTTTTTCATAGCCAGCATCTGTCCATAATAGTTCAGTTGATGAATGCCTCCGTCAACGATGCAGTAAGACTGATCATTGTTGGTTTTTAAGTCTACTACGCTGGTTGCATAAACTCCGCAGGATGCCGCGATGAAACGCCCCATTTCCAGTGTGACCTGACCTTGAAAGGAGAGATGCTCAATGGCTTTAGACAGTGCAAGAAGCATGGCTTCTTCCTCATCTTTTTCCCCTTCAAAGTAGCACACCGGAAGGCCGGGACCGTATTCCAGTTTTTGTACTGTAAACTGATACTGATTCTGTAAATCTGCACAAAGCTGGTCCAGCATCATTAATTCACTTTCAAGCTTTGCACCTGATTTTTTCTGGGTGCCTGAAAAATACTGAAGACCTAAGATCTCCACATACTCACAGGGATTTTCCATGATAATCCGGCGGATGGATGACTCATCCATTCCAAACTGATTTCCGCTGGTGAGGCGTAAAAGTACCCGGATGTTTCGTTTTTCTTTCAGCGCGCAGGAGGTAAGAATCTTCCAGTGCTCCATGGACTCCACGGTAAATATAATATCTTTATATCTGGATATGGCATATTCCATATCCTCCTGTTTTTTATAAACGCCTGACATAACAATCCGTTTTTCATCAATCCCGGCCCGTTCACAGATATGAAATTCACCGGGAGAGCAGACTTCAAAGTAATCCACATGCATCTCCATATCCTTTACTAAAAACGGATTCGCCTTCATGGCAAAGCAAATCTGGGTTTTCGGCGGGAGTGCTGATCGGATGTTTGCTATTCTGTCTGCAAGAATGTCTGTGTCAAAAAGATAAAATGGTGTTTTATACTTTTCAAGTGCAGTCTTGAGTTTTGATTCGTTTACTTCTGATTTCATAAACACATCTCCAATAATTTTTTTCTGTCCATCTTACCGTTTGCAGTAACGGGGATGTGAAGTACGGGAATGCACAGGCTGGGAATCATATAGGAAGGGAGTGTTTCCCGCATGCGTTTTAGCAATTCCTTTTTATCTAAATCCCCGCAGTAAAATGCAGCAAGGCGGTTTTTTTCACTGTCAAATGCACAGCAGGCGCGGTTGATTTCCGGATAACTGTTTAAAATCAGTTCAATTTCCTCCAGTTCAATCCGGTGTCCCATGTGCTTAATCTGAAAATCCTTACGTCCGGAGAAACAAAGTTCACCGTGACTATTGTAAAAAGCAAGATCTCCAGTCCGGTAAATGGTCTCAGGATAGAGATCATTCAAAGGATTCTGAACGAATGCTTTTTTTGTCTGCTCCGGATTGTTAAAATAACCCAGGGCAAGAGCGGTTCCTGCCACGCAGATTTCACCAATTTCCCCTTGGGATGAAATAAGTTCATCATTCGATCCCAGGAGAAATACATGTTCATTGGGAAATGACGTTCCAATGGGTATTTTCTCTTCCGGTTCAAATACTCTTAAAACAGGATAATACGTACAGTTACAGGTAATTTCAGTAGGTCCGTAAAGATTTACGAATCTGGCGTTTGGAAGGTTCTTTTGCCAGATAGCCAGGTGGCTTGCCGGCATGGCCTCACCGCTGAATAAAACCTTATTTACATGTTCTGGCACTTTATATGTGAAGCCTTTTAACTGAGTCACCATACAAAGAGCTGAGACAGCCCAGATCAGTGTAGTAATCTGATACTCACACAGGCAATCTAAAAGCATGGTGGGAATAGAAAAATATTTTTTTGGTATCAGAACAATGGAAGCGCCGGTTTTAAAGGCAGAGTAGAGGTCTTTTACCGATACATCAAAGTCCAGTGGCGCCTGATTGCCAAGTATATCATCCGTTGTAATCCCAAACAGATCAGGGAAATATTCCATAAAATCAATCACAGACCGGTGGCTTACTAAAACTCCCTTAGGAACTCCGGTAGATCCGGAAGTAAAATTACAATACAATGGCTGAGTATCCAGTGATTTCTCCCTGACAGCATTTAATCCTTCCGGATCAGCGGGGGCTGAAATAAGGTTGTGGTAGTTTAAAATGGTGCCTTTAAATGAAATCTGTTTCAGTTTTTCGTCTGTCTCTGAAAGAGTGATAATGCAGTCTGTTTTTAGTACATCAAGAATCTGGCCGATACGTGCAACTGGCTGGTCGGGACTTATGAAAGTATAAAAACAGCCGGCATAAACGATTCCCATAAATGAAGTCACCGCTTCCACACACTTATCCATAAAGACTACAATAGGTCTGCCTGAAGCAGTATGCCGGGTTAAAAAACTGCCGATTCGTCTTGCACGGTCGTATAGTTCTTCGTAGGTACAGCTTGTTTCAAGATCAATAACTGCCTTTTTTTGAGGAAATTCTTTTGCAGAATGTTCCAGATATTCTAAAATATTATTCATGATTGTGTTTCCTTTCCTGCCGGTTTTATGGGAAAAGTGGCGCAGGCTGTAAAAAGTGAATCCGTAGTGAGGATTTCAAAACTCCCATCCATCTGCTCGGCAATTTTTCTGCATGTTTTCAATCCGATATTAGTGCTTTCCTGAAAGACCAGGTCAGTCCGGATTTCATTGGTAATGCTGATAATTAAATCGTCACCGTCTCTGGCACCTTTTACCACAACAGGAGTGCCGTGACCAGCATATTTTCTCACATTGGAAAACAGGTTATCAAAGAGACGTTTTAAATACTGAATATCAATTAAAATGCTGCAGGGTTCATTCATAAATTCAGTCTGTACTTCAAAACCAAGGCTGTTCAGATTAAATACATGCTCGCTTAACAGCTGTTGAAGCAGAATTCTTGCATCAAAGATTTCCATATTCATAAGGATGGTATCCTTACCAAATACCAGAAAGTACTGAAACAGTTTATCAGATAAATCTTTCAGCTGAATTGATTTTTCCTTACAATTTTTAATGTATTTTTCCAGCTGCTCTTCTGAATGGTAGTCTTTGGAATCTAAAATCTCAAGATATCCGATTAAAGAAGTTAAGGGTGTGCGGATATCATGGGACATGGAGGTAATCAGCTCGCTGTTTGCTTCCCAGGCATCCTTTTCACTTTTGTATCTTGTGATAATGGAATTACGCATATTGTCTGCGTTTTTAGCCAGAAGTGAAATTTCATCATTTCCTTTATGAAAAATCGGCTGTTCCAAATTACCCTGTTCAATTAAAGATACTTCTTTTGACAAAAGAACAATCCGGTCAATGATCCGTCTGTTATAAAGGATAATAATAATAAAAAATACAATAAAGAACATAATCCAGGAACAGTAAAGCACTACATCCAACCATTTAATCTGGGAAGAATCGATGATGGAAACGGAGTAGGTGCCGTCTGAAAAGACAATATCACGTTCCTGCTGGTTGCAGCTTTCCACAATGGTTGTTGCAGTTTCATAAGAGGAATAAGAATCATTCCAGTAACCGGATTCATATAGAATTTCATCTCCGTTATATATGGTCAGATATACATATTTATGATTCTTGACCCATCTGGAGATAGCTCTTACATTTTTTACCGATATTTTATTTTTTCTTACGTAATTTTCAAAGGAATTCTGATAGTTGTTTAACCGATTCTGGACCGAGTCTACATCCATATGCTTCTTTGAAACCATGTAATCTCCCAGGCTATCCACAATCAGATACACGGTGAAGCTTAAAAATGCTCCAAGCAGGAGTACAAGTATCTGCTTATAGCGCAGTGAGGATAATGTTTTACCCTTCATCAATCTGATATCCCTTTCCCCAGACGGTGCGGATAATTAATGGATTATTAAAATCCAGCTCCAGTTTCTTTCTCAGCTTTAAAATATGAACCATAATGGTATTGGTGGAGGAGGGAAGAAACTTTTCATTCCATACCCCTTCATAGATGGCCTGAGCATCTTTTGCAGTTCCTTTGTTTTTGACCAGATACATCAAAACCAGATATTCCGTATCGGTCAGCTCTATTTTCTGATTTTCCCGGTATACCCAGTGGTTTACCGTATCAATAACAATGTCCTGAACATGGACTTCCGAAAGATTTACGGAAGATTCCGATTTCCCTTTGTAGACAACGTATCTTCTTAAGAGAGACTGAATTTTCATAAAAAGTTCTGCCTGGGAAAATGGTTTCACCAGATAATCATCGCCGCCGTTTTCGTAAGCATCGTTTTTGTCTGTTTCTTTTGATTTTGCAGTTAAAAATAATACCGGTGCTGAATGAAAGGTTCTGATTTGTGCACATGCCTCAATCCCGGACATACCTGGCATCATGATATCCAGTATAATCAGGTCGATATCAGGATTTTTTCGAACTGTATTTACCGCGTCGTTTCCGTTAGCGGCTTCTAAAACGAGATAGCCTTTGTTCTCCAGCTGTATACGAATCACTTCCCGGATATCTGCGTCGTCATCTACCACCAATATCTGCTGTATGGAACTCATGGACAGATGCCTCCTTGATTGGTTTAATCAAGTGAATTATAGCACTTATAGATGCAATAACAAGGCAATATAGCTTGATTTAAGAATTATTAAGAAATAGTGAGACATTATTTCCGTAATTGATTTAAAATTTATTTAGATTTTAATAATTAAAAAAACCGGATATGTCATTGGTTCTGTGACACATCCGGTTTGCGTGAATCAGTAACGAAACGGTTAACCCACTGGTGCCATGAGAATCTTGCCGGTTCCCCGGTAAACATTGACAAGGCCCTCCCCTGATACTGCGGAACCAATCAGGGATTTGGAGGAACGTTCTACTGTGAATTTTAAGGAATTAGACCAGGCGATTGCCATGTTTCCATCAATTTTAATTTCATCGTCTTTTAATTCAAATTCAATCAGCTCTTCTCTGGGGACCGGGCTTTCTAAAACTGCGATTCCCTGACCGGTCAGACATAGATTAAAGAAACCTTCCTTACCGGCAACCGCTGAGGTCAGTGTGGTTCTTGCAACTACATTCTGCTTGATGTCGGAATCACAGGCCAGGAATAATCCGTCTTCCAGCACCATACTTCCCCATTCTGAAACCTCCTCCAGAAGAATGTGCTTGTAAGTGGGCTCCAGCATCAAAAGGCCGCTGCCTTTAAATTCTGGCTTTGCAGAAGATTCTTTTGTCACCTTGGAAGCAAGTGCCTTACCCAGAAAATCGCCTACGCCCTTTATTCCGGAAGTCATGGCAACGGAGCCGGAAGTCCACTGCATGGCACCAGCCTGAACGGTGAAGGAATTGCCGTTAAGTTCAATTAAAACCTGCCTTTTTCGGATATTCATTTTGGAAGCATAATAGGAAGCGATGGCAGAGCCGGATTCAACACTTAAGTCTTTTTGATGCTCAAATACCTTAACACAGCCACGTTCATTAATCTTAAGCATGTTTCCATTGTCATAAAGATTTTTGTAGGTTATCATATGTTTTCTCCTTTTATTAATTCTCCTTAGAATGTCGTCAGTATTGCCTTATGTAATAAGAAAAAAGGTAAAAGAATAGTAAAAAACTATTTTTTTCATCACGGGGAAAAGCTATAATACATAGGATAAAATATGAGAAGAGGTATTTCAGAACAATTAATATAGTAAAGTTATAAATATGCTTATCTTAAGCATGCACATAGTATTGCCGGGCTGTTTGATGCAGCCCGGCATTTTCTGATATGGGCAGGTTGCATCTGGTAAAATCTGTGGTATGATAAAATCTGAAAGTAAAAACATGGAACCGGAGGCGGATTTAATATGAAACAGCAGTACATGGAGACCGCGAAAAGCGGGAAAGACTTAATTGCAGAAATAAATGAGACAGTACCAGGAGAAGGACAGGCAGCGTTCTGGTGGCTTGGACAGCTGGGGTATGCAGTAAAGCTGGGTGCGGTTACAATCTATATCGATGCATTTCTCTCTGAACGTCCTGACAGAAGAATTGCACCGCTCTTTGATCCAGGTGATTTAACAGGCGCAGATTACATAATCGGGACTCATGATCATTGGGATCACATTGACCGCAACGTCTGGCATCAGCTTTCTATCAGTTCTCCCAATGCCCTGTTTCTTGTGCCGGAGAAGCTGATCCCTGTACTCAGTGAGGATCTTATGATTGATAAAAGCCGTTTTCTGGGACTGGATGATGGAAAAACCCAGATATTAAAAGACGGTATTAAAATAACAGGGATTGCGTCTGCTCACGAGTTTCTGGATCAGGATCCGGTTACCGGTCAGTATCCTTACACAGGAGTTGTGCTGGAAGGAATGGGCGTTAAGCTCTATCATTCAGGCGATACCTGTATTTATGAAGGACTGTACGGCAAATTAAGAAGTTTTGGGGATATAGATGTGATGTTTCTTCCCATTAACGGAAGGGATGGTGTACGCTACCGCTCCAATATCATAGGAAATATGACGTATCAGGAAGCAGTTGATCTGGCAGGAGCAATTAAGCCAGGGCTTACAGTTCCCGGCCATTACGAGATGTTTTCCAGTAACCAGGAAGATCCCGACCGTTTTGAAGATTATATAACCATTAAATATCCCGGTTTGCCATACTGGCTTGGAAGGCATGGGGAGAAAGTTTTTTATTCATAAAGTACATTCAAAAATATACAAAAAAGTCCAAAATATGTAGCATTTACCATTTCTCTGAATATATTTATTATAGTGAAGCAGGAAAGGAAATGCGAGATGGCAATTAAAATATTTATTGATCAGGGGCATAATCCCAGCGGATATTTTAACAGCGGTGCAGAGGCTAATGGATTACAGGAATCAGAAATTAATTACCAGGTGGGAATTTACTTACAAAACCTCTTAAACAGTGATCCCAGGTTTGAGGCGAGAGTCTCACGGCCACAGCCGGATACCGTTCTGGGTACCAACAATACTACCAGCCTGGCTGCCAGGGTTGCCATGGCAAACCAGTGGCCGGCAGATTATTTTATCAGCATCCACTGCAATTTAAATCCTAATCCCGAAATTAACGGAACGGAAGTATACATCTATCAGTATTTTACCCAGGGACAGTGGCTGGCGGAACAGATTATGGGCGGGATTAATGATATGGTCGGAACCAGGAACAATGGAATCCGGGAAAACCCTTCTTTGTATGTACTTAGGAATGCAGATATGCCCGCTAATTTAGTAGAACTGGGATATTTAAGCAATCTGTCGGATGCAGAAAAGCTTCGTAACGATCAGTATGGATTTGCTTACGGAATCTATCTGGGTCTTTTGCGGTATTTTGGATTTGCATAGGTCAGAAGAGTTTTTGAGTGATGCTTTCTTTGAGGTAAATGCTTCAAAGAAAGCATTTTTTCATGGAATTTTTATGAAAATATAAAACAGGTTGCTGAATCTGGGGCATGTGACTTATAATACTGATATGATCTGGGGACTGTTAATGATTCTTCTCCTGGTGGGAACCGGGATCTATTTAACGGTTCGTTTCGTTTCATTTACCAGAGAAAATTGCTTTTTCATTTTAAAAACACCTACGGAAAGATGTTTCATAAATCGGAAGGCGAGGGAACCGTTTCCGGCTTTGGCACCGGTTTTTACCGGCAAAAAACAGGGAAAAAAATCCGCCGCCGGTGGTTTTAAAAGGAGGAGAAGAATAGATGAGAACAAGTTTTGATGAAATAAGAAATGAGAAAGATCTAATTATTCTGGACGGAGCCATGGCAACAGAGCTTGAAAAGAAAGGGCTTGATTTAAACGATGAGCTTTGGAGTGCAAAAGTGCTGGAGAGCCACCCGCAGGCTATCAGTGAGGTCCATTACGACTATTTTAAAAATGGAGCAGATGCAGGAACCTCTGCCAGCTATCAGGCAAGTATTGCCGGCTTTTTAAAGAAAGGCTATTCAGAGCGGGAAGCAAAAGATTTTATCGCCCGCTCCATGGAACTTCTCCTTGAAACCAGAAGCCGCTGGTGGGAGGAAGAGGGCAGAGCCAATGGAAGATGTCTGCCTCTTGCAGTGGGCTCCATCGGGCCTTACGGCGCTTATCTGGCAGATGGCTCGGAATACACCGGCAATTACCAGATATCAGAGAAGGAACTGGAAGCATTTCACAAAGACCGGATGGAACTATTAAAAGAGGCAGGGGCAGAGCTGTTTGCGCTGGAGACATTCCCATGCCTTTACGAGGCGGTTGTCTGCGCCAGAATTATGGAACAGTTAAACGCCGATTATTACATCAGCTTTTCATTTAAAAACAGCAATCAGATTAATGGGGGAGATACCATTGAATCGTGCGTGAAGGCTTTAGGTGGATTAAAACATCTAAAGGCGATTGGAGTTAACTGTACCCAGCCCCATCTGGTGACAGAGATTATAAAGACATATAAATCATATACAAGCCTTCCCATCGTTGCATATCCAAACAGCGGAGAGACTTATGATGCCTGCTGTAAAACATGGCATGGAGCGAAGGAGCCGGGGCTGTACGGGCAGTGGGCGGCAAAGTGGTATGAGGCAGGCGCAGGTCTGATCGGCGGATGCTGCCGGACCACACCGGAGGACATTCATGAGATATTTACCTGGTATCAGAAAAAAAGATAAAACAGGATTAGTAAGAGGTGACTGGCAATGACATTGTTTTCCCGTCAGGTGATGGAACAATTTGGGGAACTGGACTACGAGGTATACAATTATATATTAAAAAACAGTGAGAAGATACCGTATATGACAATCCGTGAGGTGGCGAAGGAAGCTCATGTGTCTACCACCACCATAACCCGGTTTTGCAGGAAAACCATGTGCAGCGGTTTTTCGGAATTTAAGGTGCGGTTTAAGCTGGAAAAGGAAAAGAAAGGCTCTGTGAAAAAACGGTTTGATCTATCCTCCATCACAGATTTTTTTGAACGGGTTAACTCAGATGCGTTTCAAAAACAGCTGGATACAATTGCCGGAGTGATTGCAGGCAAACGGCAGATTATTTTTATTGGAACCGGTAATTCGGGAATCATGGCTGAATATGCAAGCCGGTATTTCTGTAATATCGGAATATTTTCAACCGGGATTAACAATCCCATGTTTCCCATTAATCTGGAGTTTCCGGAGGAAAGTATCATTATAGTATTATCTGTGGAAGGGGAGACTAATATTATTATAGAGAATTCTTCTATATTGAAGGAGAGCAGCAGCACTCTGGTATCCATAACAAACAGCAGAAACAGCACTCTTGCAAGAATCTCAGATTACAATATTTCCTATTACATTCAAAAAGAAAGAAAAGAGATGGAAGAGATGAAGGTGGATATCACTTCTCAGATTCCGGCAGTTTATATCGTGGAAGCCTTAGCAAGGCTGACTATGGAAAAGAAACAGGGATAAAACACCCTGTTTTTTTTGTGGAACAAATACCAAAACATCCTTGCTTGTTCCCAAAGAAGGCAAATCCGTTCCCTTTCCCGGATTTTTGGAGTATGCTTTTTTTATCAAATACCAGGAGGTAAGCAGATGAAAAGGAAAATAAAAATAGTAACTATTGGAGGCGGGTCCAGTTATACTCCCGAACTGATAGAAGGCTTTATCAAACGGAAAGAGGAACTTCCCATTGGAGAAATCTGGCTGGTGGATATTGAAGAGGGCAAAGAAAAGCTGGAAATTGTAGGAAACCTTGCAAAACGTATGGTGAAAGCAGCAGGTCTTGACTGGGAGGTTCATTTAACTCTGGATCGGAGAGCGGCTTTAAAGGATGCAGATTTTGTCTCCACCCAGTTTCGGGTAGGGCTTTTGGATGCACGGATTAAAGATGAACGGATTCCATTGTCACACGGTGTAATCGGGCAGGAGACCAATGGTGCAGGCGGCATGTTTAAGGCGTTCCGTACAGTTCCAGTCATTCTGGAAATTGTGGAGGATATGAAGGAACTCTGTCCGGATGCGTGGCTTGTAAACTTTACAAACCCCTCCGGCATGGTGACCGAAGCAGTGATGCGTTACGGCAAATGGAATAAGGTAGTGGGACTGTGCAACGTTCCCATTATGTGCAGAAAGATTGCGGCAGGGGCTTTGGGGGAAAAGGAAGAGGATTTGTTTTTCCGTTTCGGCGGCTTAAATCATTTCCACTGGCACAGAGTATGGAATCATGAGGGTGTAGAAAAAACAGGAGAAGTTCTTGAGTCGGTATATACAAAGCCGGATGGTCTTAAAAATGCCATGCAGGGGCTGAAAAGTTCCGGTGTACAAAATATTCCGAATATCGCCTTTTTAGCAGATCAGATCAGAGATCTTGGAATTATTCCATGTATGTATCACCGGTATTATTACATTACGGATGATATGCTGAAGGAAGAACTGGAGGCGTTTGCAAAAGGGGAAACAAGAGCAGAGCTTGTAAAGAAGACGGAAGCAGAACTTTTTGAGCTTTATAAAGATCCTGATTTAAGTATTAAGCCGGTTCAACTGGAAAAGCGGGGCGGCGCATTCTATTCTGATGCTGCCTGTGAGCTGATCGCATCTATTTATAACGATAAGAAGACCACTATGGTTGTCAGTACCAGAAACAACGGAGCAATCTCTGATCTGCCAGATGATGTGGTTGTGGAAGTCAGCAGCATTATTACAGCAGGCGGTCCGGTGCCTATCTCATGGGGCAGCTTTGACTCTTCCACCAGAGGGCTGCTGCAGTTAATGAAGGACATGGAACTGACTACCATAAAGGCAGCAGTAACCGGTGATTACGGAACTGCACAGCAGGCATTTACATTAAATCCACTGGTTCCAAGCGGTAAGATCGCGGGAACTATTCTTGATGAACTTCTAGTGGCTCACAAAAAGCATCTTCCTCAATTTCAGGAAAAGATTGCCCAGTTAGAAGCAGAGGGAAAATAATCAGCCGGACAGCCAGAGTGCCCTGGTGATAGACAAACTCATATCATACAGTATGAATCTGAATCTTTGAGAAATGCTGGTGATAAAAGTGAGTTTATATAAAGATGGTTTAACGGGAGTAATTATTACTCCCTGCCAGAAAGAATATGAAAAAGCCAGGCAGGAGTGGAACCGGGCATTTCAGAAATTCCCGGAGGTAATTGTTTATTGCAGCCAGATTTCTGATATACAAAATGCAGTACATTATGCAAGACGGTATGAGATGGGAATACGAATCCGCTCAGGGGGTCATCATTATCAGGGTTATTCCACTGGAAATGGGGTACTGGTGATTGATGTGAGTCCGATGAAGGACATTCGCCTTTCTGATTCCGGGAAGTGTGTTGTCATGGAAAGCGGCGTTCAAAACCGGGAAGTGTACGATTTTCTAGGAGAAAAGGGATATCCATTTCCGGGAGGGACCTGTCCTACAGTAGGAGCAGCTGGTTATACACTGGGAGGTGGCTGGGGATATTCAAGCCGTTTCCTGGGGCTGGGCTGTGACAGCTTAAAAGCTGTGGAGATCGTTAATTATGAAGGTAAGATTTTAACTGCTGATGAAACCTGTAACCAGGAACTGTTCTGGGCTTTAAGAGGAGCTGGCGGAGGTAATTTTGGTGTTGTTACCTCTTTAAAGTTTCAGCTGCCGCCCAGGATAACATCGGTAACTCTGGTGGATCTTGAGTATATCAAACCTGGTCTTGAGGAAATGGCGGGATTTTTAGGAGTCTGGCAGAAATGGCTGGTGGGTCTGGATCCGCGGATTACCATGAATATCAGTATGTACAATTCGCCCCAGGACGGACTTGGCATTTTCGGAAGAGGTTTGTTTTATGGTTCAGCCGGGGAAGCTGCGGGTATATTGAACTCTTTTGAAAGGGACGGAGCGGTTTTATCTTATGAGGAACTGTCGTTTTTTGAGGCCATGGAAAAAATACAGTCTACCTATCCGGATTCTGAAAAGTTTCAGTCCACTGGTCGATTTGTTCAAAGAATGTACGGGGCAAAAGAGCGCATACAGATTGCCGGCCTGATTGCAGAACGGGCGGAAGGCTCAGTTTATGCGGCAGTGACTGTCTATGCACTTGGCGGTAAGATCCGGGAGGTAAGCCCTGTCAGCACAGCTTATTTTTACAGGAATGCATCTTACATCATGGGGATTCAGTCTGTGTGGGAAAATGATTGCTATGGGGAGATTAACAGGCAGTGGCTTTATCCCAGGTTTCAGTATTTAAAGTCAATTACGGAAGGTTCCTATATTAATTTTCCTTATAACAGGCTGACTGATTATGAGAAGGAGTATTACGGCGGGAATGTCTGCAGATTAAGACAGACAGAGAGTCGGTATGATCCTTACCATGTTTTCAGTTTTCCTCAGGCCATAACTTAAATCCTCAGATAGAGATGTTCTGGGGATTTTTGCTGTTACAGGGTAGCATTGGACTATGGTATTTTTATTTGGGGCATAGGTGAAGATCTATCTGCCGCTATGCCTCAAATAGAGAAATGGGAGTCAGAAAATTGGAGAAGTGGGGTAGATATATAAAATTGAAGTTATCTATACCTCATTTTATCTAAAAAGTAATGAATGTTTAACCTGATAAATATTCATACATAAATTTTAAGTCTCTAAAATCTTTTACAGCGGTCAAACATGTAACACGCTCCTTAACTTGACGCAAGGAGAAAACGGTGTTATACTTTTAACCGCATAGAAGACAGTTCATTAGTACCATCCTGTCTATAAACAAAACTAGGGCTGATTTTAATATTGTTGGAACGAAAAGTTATTGCAGTTATTATAGCTTTTTTTTCGTGCAGATAGAGAAAGCAGACATAGTCATATGTCTGCTTTTTTTGCAATAATACGGCAAAGTTAAAATTCTGCCTCTGAAATTCGAAAGGACAAAGAGACAATGTATTATCTGGAAACAGAACAAAGTTTTGACTCCGCTCATTTTTTAAAGGGCTATGATGGAAAATGCAAAAATATCCACGGTCACAGATGGCGGGTTGTAATTAAAATTGAAAGCCCCACACTTCAAAAAGAAGGACAGACACAAGGGATGATTGTTGATTTCTCCAAGTTGAAACAGGATTTAAAAGAAGAAATCGATTATTTCGACCATTCTCTGATCATGGAAGCAGACACGTTAAAGCCTAATACCCTTACGGCTCTTAAAGAAGAGGGCTTTTTACTGGTTGAAGTGAATTTTCGCCCCACAGCAGAAGAATTTTCAAGATACTTCTACGAAAGAATGAGCCAAAGAGGTTATTACGTAAAATCTGCCAAAGTGTATGAAACTCCTGCAAACTGTGCTTCTTACGGGGAGGACAGCCATGGCAGATTATAATGTGGCGGAAACCTTTGTAAGCATCAACGGGGAGGGGATATATGCCGGTCAGCTGGCTGTATTTATCCGTTTTTATGGATGCAATCTTTCCTGCTCATACTGCGATACCGCCTGGGCCAAAGATGCCCTGGTACGCGGAAAAACAATGAGTGAGCTTGATATTTATGAATACATAAAGGAAACAGGTATAAAAAATGTAACTCTCACGGGAGGTGAGCCCCTGATCCAGCCTGGCATGGGAGATCTTCTTTCTCTTCTTTTATTAGATGAGGAACTTCGTGTGGAGGTTGAAACAAACGGAAGCGCAGAACTTTCAACCTATCAGAGAGAAACAAATGCACTTACCTTTACCATGGATTATAAACTTCCGGGAAGCGGAATGGAGGCTGCAATGCGGCTTTCTAACTTTGATTATTTAAAACAGAAGGATACGGTAAAATTTGTTGCAGGAAGTATAACGGATCTGAGAAGGGCTGTGGAGGTGATTGACCGCTATCAGCTTTCCGGCCGGTGCCATCTCTATTTTAGCACCGTTTTTGGCAGACTTTCATTGCCAGATGTAGTGGAATTTATGAAACAGAACCAGTTAAATGATGTGACTCTTCAGCTGCAGATGCATAAAATCATCTGGGGATCCGATGCAGTGGGCGTTTAATCAGAAGGGAGAGATGCGCAGTGGCGATTGATACAGAGGCAATCCAGACCCATGTGAGGGGGATATTAAAGGCATTGGGCGAGGATCCGGACAGGGAAGGCTTAAAAGATACGCCGTCCAGGGTTGCGAAGATGTACGGGGAGATTTTTGAAGGGATCAATTACTCAAACCATGAAATTGCACTGATGTTTGGAAAAACCTTTGAAGAGGATATGGATTCAAACGGTTTAGGAGATGATATGGTGGTGGTAAAGGACATAGAAGTGTTCAGTTACTGTGAACACCATATGGCGCTGATGTACGATATGAAAGTTGCCGTGGCTTATATACCGAATGGGAAAGTGATTGGATTAAGCAAAATTGCCAGAATTGCCGATATGGCAGCCAGGAGACTTCAGCTTCAGGAGAGAATTGGTTCAGATATAGCAGAAATCATGGCAGAAGTTACCGGCTCAGAGGATATAGAAGTTGTGATCGAAGGCAGCCACAGCTGTATGACTGCCAGAGGAATTAAAAGTTTTTCAGCCAGGACGAAAACAGTCACGTTAAGAGGGCGTTTTAAGTCGGAGCCGGAATTACGCATCTGAAATTTGTAAACGAGAATAGAAACGGAGAGAACGATGAAAGCACTGGTATTATTAAGCGGGGGCGTTGACAGCGCCACCTGCCTTGGTATGGCAATTGAAGAATATGGCAGAAAAAATGTCTGCGGTCTGTCCATTTCCTACGGGCAAAAGCATGCAAAAGAGCTGGAAGCTGCAAAAAAGATTGCAGATTATTATGAGATAGAATTTATAAGTCTGGATTTAAGCAGAATATTTGCTTACAGTGACTGTTCCTTATTAACCCGGTCTCATCAAGAGATACCAAGAGAGAGCTATGCAAAGCAGCTTGAAACCAGCGAGGGCAAACCGGTATCAACCTACGTTCCCTTCCGCAACGGATTGTTTCTTTCCTCAGCCGCCAGTATCGCCCTGTCAAAAGGCTGCAGCGTGATCTATTACGGAGCTCACAGCGATGATGCGGCAGGGAATGCCTATCCGGACTGCAGCAGTTCTTTTCAGGAAGCAATGAGCCGCGCCGTCTACATCGGAAGCGGAAATCAGCTTACCATAAAAGCACCATTTGTGTTATGGACCAAAGCAGAAGTTGTGGAGCGGGGATTGATGCTTCATGTCCCTTATGAACTGACATGGAGCTGCTATGAAGGCGGAGAGGAACCATGCGGAAAATGCGGTACCTGCATAGACCGTGCAGAGGCCTTTGCAAAGAATGGAGTGGAAGATCCGGCTTTAAAGAGAGGAGAATAAGATGTCAGGAAGAAATTCAGAGGAAACGAAGGGGCTGACCCATTTGGGAAGCCAGGGAACTGATTATGAAACGGATTATAATCCAGGAGTTTTAGAGACCTTTTTAAACAAGCATCCCCATAACGATTACTTTGTGAAATTCAACTGTCCGGAATTTACCAGCCTTTGCCCTATTACCGGACAGCCGGATTTCGCCACCATAACCATCTCTTACGTTCCAGGGGAACAGATGGTGGAGAGCAAATCCTTAAAACTCTATTTATTCAGTTTCAGAAACCACGGAGATTTCCATGAGGACTGTATGAATATTATTATGAAAGATTTGATTGCATTAATGCACCCCAAATATATTGAAGTGTGGGGAAAATTCACTCCCAGAGGCGGCATTTCCATTGATCCCTACTGTAACTATGGAGAGCCGGGAACCAGATGGGAAGAGGTAGCATGGGAGCGGCTTAAGTCCCACGATCTTTATCCGGAGCGGGTGGACAACCGTTAGGATTAACTGCTGTGGTTTAAGATGAACTCCCGTTTAATTAACAGGAGTCTGTGCAATTGCTTTAAGATGTAAAAGAGTATGGCTCTTGCTTCAAATTCTTCTCTGCTTATGGGAAGCTCATGATCCTTTAAATCCAGCAAAAGCAGATTTAAATCCTTTAACAATCCCTCCACCGTGTTATCTCTGTGGTAGCCCTGCTCGATTTTTGCTAACAGCTCAGAAACTTCCATTGCTTCTTTTGGCAGACAGGAAATTGACCGGATATTTTCATAGATTTCATAAAGCAGGAGGCTTTGCTGTCTGCGCATTTCAATATAATCAACTTCATAAGTATCTTTTTTAAACAGAGCATTGTTATAATTCGTTAAGGCACAGGCTTTGGCTGAGCGGAGGGCCTTTTGCAGAGAAAGAAGGTCCGCCGGTCTGCAGCTGTCTTTGTCCTCAGAATAAAGAAAACAGGACATCTGACTTAAGGTGTCTTTTATGCGGGTATCCACTTCGTCAGAAAGCTTTTTAAATTCATCTTTCCTTCTTCGCAGGTGCAGATTCACTAATATTCCAACTGTTGTACCAATCAGAAAGAGAGCTGCCTCATTGGCGACCAGTGCAGCAGTCATAGACCGCTCAGTGAGAAAATGGGTGATAAGTACGGAATCCATGGCTATGGCTTCGCCCCAGTCCGCATAGAAGCACAAGAGAGCGAAGAGAAATAAATATCCCGCAAATGCAGGAAGGGTGAAGCCCAGAATTCCAAAAAGGAAACGGGCGATCAGGAGAGCACACACAAAAGCCAGTGTCCGGTTTCTGGCACTTTTTATGGTTTCTTTCTTTGTATTCTGAATGCTGAGCACTGTAATGATTCCGGCGGTAGCGGAATAACGAAGCCCCAGTTCTCCGGCAATTGCGATGGAGAGCACTGCGGCTACAGCAATTTTTAAACTTTTTATAATGGTATCCTTATTCATGGCGCCTCCTTTTTTGACTTAGATTGTACCACATTTTCCCTGGTCTGGATAGAGGAGTATGTTGCAGGTTGTTAAGCCTAATCAATACTGAATATGGATATTTCGTAAGAAAAAAGTGTCTGGAGAAAGTGAATCTGATGGTGGGAAGAGTTGTGGAAGGTATGGGTATGGAAGATATGGATCAGCTGATCACATTGTGGAACCGCTTTATTGATCAGATGGAACGTGCAGTGAATGATATGACGGAAGAAATTGACGAAACGACAGATTGATGAAACAGAAAAGAGGGAACTGACTTGAATGTATTTTTCCGATATTTCAAACCCCATTTGATATCTTTAGCAGCAGTCATGCTGCTGCTGTTCGGGCAGGCTGCCTGTGATTTATCCCTTCCGGATTATATGTCTGATATCGTAAACAAAGGTATCACTTCGGGAGACACGATGTACATAGTCAAAGCCGGATTTCAAATGTTGGGGATCGCCTTTTTAAGTGCGTTCTGCACCGTAATCGTGGGACTGATCGGTGCGAGAATGGCAGCAGGCATCTGCCGTAATCTTCGGCAGGATGTATTTACCAGAATTGAGAGTTTTTCCAGTGCGGAGATGGAGAAGTATTCCACTTCTTCGTTAATCACCAGAACTACCAATGATATTACCCAGATCCAGCAGCTGATTGTTATGCTGATCCGTATCGTGTTTTATGCACCCATACTTGGAGTCGGCGGTGTCATTCATGCCCTGGAAAAGGATAGATCCATGTCCTGGATAATAGCCTTATCTGTGGGATTACTGCTGGTGATGATTATCTCCATGATGATGGTAGTGATGCCCAGGTTTCAGTATGTGCAAAAATTAATTGACCGGTTAAACCTTGTGGTCAGGGAAAGCCTTGACGGAACTCTGGTCATTCGTGCATTTAATACCCAGAGATTTGAGGAAAAGCGGTTTGATAAGGTGAATGCCAGGCTGACAGATACAAATTTATTTGTTAACAGAGTTACCTCCGGCATGATGCCGGCCATGATGCTAATTATGAATCTGACCAATTTATTAATCGTCTGGGTTGGGTCAAAGGCAGTATCCAGCTTTAAGATGAAGGTAGGAGACATGATGGCATATATGCAGTATGCCATGCAGATCATTATGGCCTTTTTAATGATGGCAATGATGTTTATTATGATTCCGAGAGCCATTGTATCCATTAAGAGAGTGGTAGAAATACTGACTACGGATTCAACCATCACCGATCCGAAAGAAGCTGCAGTGATCTCTGAAACACCCAAAGGGACTGTGGAATACCGGGGGGTATCCTTTCAGTATCCCGATGCCGATGAAGCGGTTCTTCACGATATTACATTTACGGCACTGCCAGGGCAGACAACTGCTTTTATTGGAGCAACCGGAAGCGGAAAAAGCACACTGGTCAACTTACTTCCCCGCTTTTATGATGTGACAGGGGGAGAAATCTTAATTGACGGCATTGATATCAGGAAATGGCCGTTAAAAAAGCTGAGAGACATGATTGGCTTTGTGCCCCAGAAGGGAATCTTATTTTCCGGAACAATCGAGAGTAATTTAAAATATGGTGACAGAGAGGCCAGCAAAGACGTGGTTGAGGAAGCCGCCAAAACTGCCCAGGCAGAGGAATTCATTGATTCCAAGCCCGAGGGCTTTTTGACAGAAATCTCTCAGGGCGGTCAGAACGTATCAGGCGGACAGAAGCAGCGTCTATCCATTGCCAGGGCACTGGTTAAAAAGGCACCGGTTAACGTATTTGACGACAGCTTTTCCGCTCTGGATTTTAAGACAGATGCAAAGCTTCGTGCTGCGCTGAAAGATAAAACAAAAGACAGTGTTACCATTCTGGTGGCGCAGCGAATCAGCACCATTATGAATGCGGATCAGATTATTGTTCTGGATCAGGGCAGAATTGCCGGAAAAGGGCCCCACAGGGAGCTGATGAAGACCTGTGAAGTTTACCGGGAAATCGCGCTGTCACAGCTGAGTGAGGAGGAACTGAAATGAGTGAACAAAAATCCTCAGGCGGACCCATGGGTCGGGGCGGCGGACTTGGTCAGAAGACTGAAAAAGCAAAGAATTTTAAAGGTACCATGCTCCACCTTGCCGGGTATCTGAAACATTACAAGATTTCCGTCATTGTTGTAATCCTGTTTGCATGCTGTTCCTCGGTATTTTCCATAGTAGGACCTAAGGTATTGGGAAAAGCGACCACCAAGCTCTTTGAAGGTCTGATGGCATGGGCCATGGGAACCGGATTGCTTACGGATTTCCGATATATCAGAAACCGGCTGCTGCTGTTAGTTGTCCTGTATCTTGTATCGGCTCTCTTTTCCTACCTGCAGAGTTATATTATGTCAGGGGTCAGTATGAAGATTACCTATGAGCTGAGAAAAAACATATCGGAGAAGATGAACCGCCTTCCGTTAAATTATTATGACACCAGAACTCACGGGGAGATTCTTTCAAGAATTACCAACGATGTGGATACGGTAAGCCAGACATTAAATCAGAGTCTGACCCAGATGATTACATCGGTAACTACCTTAATCGGTATCGTAGCCATGATGCTTTCCATCAGCATACGAATGACTCTGGTGGCAGTTTTAGTGCTGTTTGTTTCCATGGGCTTAATCGTTACGGTGGTGAAAAATTCACAGAAATATTTTTCCCAGCAGCAGAAAAGCCTGGGAAATTTAAACGGTCATATTGAAGAAATATATGCAGGCCATAACGTGGTTCAGATCTTTAACGGAGAGAAGGAAGCCATTGAGAAATTCCGGCTGATTAACGATAAACTCTATGGATCTGCGTGGAAATCCCAGTTTCTATCGGGAATGATGATGCCTATTATGTCTTTTGTGGGTAATCTTGGATTTGTTTGTGTCTGTCTGTTAGGCGGATATTTAACGGTGAAAAAGGTAATTGAGATCGGTGATGTTCAGGCATTTATCCAGTACATGAGATCCTTCATGCAGCCAATCTCTCAGATTGCCAATGTTTCCAATACTCTGCAGTCAACGGCTGCGGCAGCAGAACGTGTATTTGAGTTCTTAGATGAAGAAGATGAAGTCAGTGAGACAGATAGCCCAATCGTACTGCCTGAGGTTCATGGAACTGTGGAATTTAAAAATGTCTGTTTTGGTTATCAGCCGGATACCATGATTATCAATCATTTTTCTTCCTATGTAGAGGCTGGGCAGACGGTTGCCATTGTTGGACCTACAGGAGCCGGAAAAACTACCATAGTCAAACTTCTCATGCGTTTTTATGAGCTTAATTCCGGGCAGATCCTGATTGACGGCCATGACAGCCTTACATTTACCAGAAGAGATTTACGTGCCATGTTCGGCATGGTCCTTCAGGATACCTGGCTTTATAACGCCACGGTAATGGATAACATCCGCTACGGAAATTTTGATAAGACAGATGAAGAAGTGATAGCGGCGGCAAAAGCGGCTCATTGTGATGAATTTATACGAACTCTGCCGGGAGGTTATCATATGGTGATTAATGAAGAATCCAGTAACTTATCCCAGGGGCAGAAACAGCTGCTAACCATTGCAAGGACCATTCTGGCAGACCCGAAAATTCTGATTCTTGATGAAGCAACCAGTTCCATTGATACTCGGACCGAGGTCTTTATCCAGAGAGCCATGGATAAATTAATGAAAAACAGAACCAGCTTTGTCATTGCCCATCGTCTTTCCACTATCCGGGATGCGGATATGATTCTGGTTATGAAGGATGGCGATATCATTGAACAGGGAAATCACGAAACATTGCTTGAAAAGAAAGGATTCTATTCCGATCTGTATCACAGCCAGTTTGCAGAACAATCATAGCGGAGGATAATGATATGCAGGAAAACAAACACATCAATATTGAAGATCAGGAGATCAGTAAGGGAACGGGAAAACTGAAAAAAGTACTCATCCCCCTTTTGCTGGCGGTCATTCTTTTGGGAGGAGCAGCTGCAGGATATTTCTATTATGTAAGCACAAATTATTTTAAAACCGACAATGCCAGAGTAACAGCAAAGCTGTATTCAGTAAAAGCCGTAGCAAATGGAAAGCTTTTGTCCTGGGAAGTGGAAAATGGAGATCTGGTGGAACAGGATCAGGTGCTTGGACGTGAGGAAACCCTTCCCTATATCACATCGCCCATAACCGGAACTGTAGTAAAAAATGAGGGAGCTGCCAATCAGGCAGTTGCCATGGGCTCTGAACTGGCAGTGGTGGCAGACACCTCAGATCTTTATATCGGGGTAAATGTAGAAGAGACAGATATTATGAAGATAAAGCTGGGACAGAAAGTGGATATTAAACTGGATGCCTATCCCGGAAAGCTGTTTAAGGGACAGGTAATTGCGATTGATCCCGCGACACAGACTTATTTTTCAGGAGGAACCAGTTTTACCACCAGTGGCGACTATACAAAGGTGACACAGCTGATACCGATTAAGGTAGCGATTGAAAATCAGCAGAATCTTCCTCTTGTTTTTGGAATGAATGCTTCTGTGAAAATTCATTTAAAATAATAGTCTGAGAAGGAGAAAACGGATGAAGAAGATAACAGCAGTTTTAATGGTGACAGCAATGCTTTCGTCGGCTCTTGCAGGCTGTGCGGGAGCTGGAAAACAGACAGAAGTAACAGTTGCTGCAGCGAAAGAAGGAAAAGATTTATCTGCCATGGTATGGCAGGGAACGGTAGAGGCTTTAAGCAGCGTTGATATCATTCCCGTTGCAAGCGGTAAGGTGACCCAGATCTTAGCCAGAGAAGGGGATCATGTGGAAGCGGGTGCTCCCTTGTTTCAGATCGATAATCAGGATGCAAGTCTGCAATTAGAACAGGCGAAAGCCAGCTTTCAGGCAGCTCAGGCTTCTTATGACAGCGCACAAAAAGCAAATCAGTTAAACACAGTGGTAAAGCCAGCCCAGATCAGCTTCACTACGGCAAGTGACAATTTTAACCGGATAAAGGTTCTCTATGCAAGCGGTGACGTATCCCAGGCAGACTATGAAGCAGCCAAGGCCCAGGTGGATGTGGCTCAGGTTCAGCTTCAGGCGGCACAGAACAGCCAGGCAACCACCAGTGAGGTGACAAAAGCCCAGCTTGAAAGTGCCAGGGCAGCCCTTAATATTGCCCAGAAAAAATATGATGACTGCATGGTATTATCACCTATAAAGGGTCTGGTAACAAAAATAAACGTGGAAGCAGGCCAGACCGTTTCACCCCAGATAAAAGCCGCCACAGTTATTGATGACAGCGGTAAAAAAGTGGAAATAAAAGTTGCTGACATGGATATTGACCAGGTTAAAACAGGAACAGAGGTGCAGGTAAATCTACAGACTCTTGGGGAGAATTTAAAGGGAAGTATCAGCGATATCTCTGCAGTCAGTGATTCCAGCACCGGAATGTTTCTTGTGACGGTCTCTTTGGGTGAGGAGAGTACAAACAGTGCAATCGGTCTTATGGCTGATATCCGGCTCTCCGATAATAAGGAAGAAAAATCTGTCTATATTCCAGCTAAATCTGTTCAGTCCGACGATTCGGGAACCTATGTTTATAAAGCGGCAGACACCAGTGCGGTGAAAGTTCCCGTTACACTGGGAAAGAAAAAGAATGCTTATATTGAAGTGACCCAGGGACTTTCCACCGGTGACCTTGTTATTTTACAGAGCAGTAAACCATTGACAGATGGAGAAAAAATCAGTATATTGACTGTGAAGTAACAGGGTAAAACTGGAAAAGGGGAAATTTAATATGAAGCTATTCTACGCTGAACCGGCGAGTAAGTGGGAAGAAACCCTGCCAATCGGCAACGGAAGTCTGGGTGCCATGATTTGGGGAAGTATAAAGAGAGAGTGTCTTGGTCTCAATGAGGAAAGTCTTTGGTCAGGTTACCGCCATGACAAAAACAATCATAATGCATTTCCTTATCTGGAACAGTGCCGCAGACTGGTGGAGCGGGAGGAGTATGTACAGGCAGAGGAATTAATCCGGAGTCATATGCTGGGAGAATATAATGAATCCTATCTTCCTCTGGGTAATCTGTACATGGACTTTGATCATGAGGGGGAGACATCGGATTACAATCGTGTCCTGAATCTGGATCAGTCAGTCAGCAATGTAAGCTACAGGGCAAACGGTGCAAGCTATTCCAGAGAATACTTTGCAAGCTATCCTGCCAAAGCTGTATTTATAAAGCTGGATTGTGACAAAAAGGCAATAAATACGCTGATTTCTTTCGAATCCCAGGTACCATTTAAAGCGGATTATGAGAAAGAGGGAATTAAGATCAGCGGAAAATGTCCGGAGCATGTAGACCCTTCCTATATCGATTACAGCAAAAATCCTGTAATCCAGGGAGAAAAAGGAATGGAGTTTCATGCTGGCTTACATCTTCTTTCCTGTGACGGAGAAGTATCCGGTGAAAAAGAAGGGCTTCGCATTAAGGGCGCTTCTAGGGTAATACTGGCACTTTATGCAGTGAAAGAGCCTGCTTTCCACCATTTGGCATCATATGAAACCTTAAAAGAACAGCATGTCAGTGATTATAAATCCATTTATGATAAAGCAGAGCTCTACCTTGGAGAGCAGTTAGAGGTTCCCACCAATGAAAGACTGAAACGGCTTCGTGACGGGGAAAAGGACAATGCACTTTATGGTCTCTATTTCCAATATGGAAGATACTTACTGATCAGTTCCTCCAGAGAGGGCAGTCTTCCTGCTAACCTTCAGGGAATCTGGAGCTGGCAGTTAAGAGCTCCCTGGAGCTGCAACTGGACGACCAACATTAACGCTCAGATGAATTACTGGCTTGCACAAAGCTGTAATTTACAGGAGTGCCTGGAGCCTTATTTTGAATTTGTAAAACGGATTTGTGAGGAAGGTAAGAAAACAGCTAAAGTCCATTATCAGTGCCGTGGTTTTGTACATCACCATAACGCAGATTACTGGTGCAACACCAACCCGGTAGGAATGGCTTATGGAGAAGAAGAGGGAGAACCGGAAAGCGTTACCTGGTCTATGTGGCCCATGGGCGGCGCATGGTTAACCAATGAGCTGTTTAAGCATTATGAATACAATCCGGATGGTGAATTCCTTAAGGAGACAGTGTATCCAATTTTAAAAGAAGCGGCTCTGTTCCTGGTTGACTGGCTGTATCTTTATAAAGATCAGTACGTAACCTGTCCATCCACATCGCCTGAGAATAAATATAAAGTTCCAGGCAGCGAAGACAGTACAGTGGCTGTGGCAATGTCAACGGCTATGGATCTTGAGATTATCCGGGAAGTCTTTGGAAACTTTGAAAAAACCTGTGAGATTTTAGGAATAAACGATGAAGTTTTACCGGAAATCGCAGAAAGACTGAGCAAACTCACTCCTTTTAAAATCGGAAGCAAAGGCCAGCTTTTAGAGTGGCATAAGGAATTTGAGGAGCCAGAGCCCGGTCACCGCCATGTTTCCCATTTGTATGGATTGTTTCCGTCTGAGCTGTTTGAAGGAGACAAAGAATTGACAGAGGCATGCAAAATCTCTCTGCTTCTGCGTCTGGCAAACGGCGGCGGATATACTGGCTGGAGCTGTGCCTGGATTATCAACCTCTTTGCTGCACTGGAAGATTCCGAACATGCCTATGAGTATTTAAAGACTCTTCTGACCAGATCCTCTTATGACAATCTCTGGTGTGCTCATCCGCCATTCCAGATTGATGGTAATTTCGGAGGTACTGCCGGAATCGCCAACATGCTGGTACAGGAGCGGGGCGGCAAGGTAAAAATACTTCCGGCTCTTCCTGCTGAGTTTGAGAATGGCTACGTAAGAGGCCTCAGAATCAAAAATGGTAAGACAGTAGATATCAAATGGAGCAATGGAAAATTAGAAGATTATAAAATATATTAAAACGATTCATGAACGCAGTCGCTTCCGGTATATTCCGGCGGCAACTGCGTTTTTTTGTTGCAAAATGGATTTTCACTTTTCTTTCTGGGAACACTTTTTTATGAAAGGAACAAATTTCCATTGCTATCTGTTCCGTGTGTATTGACAAATACATTGCAATAAAATACAATAAAGTACAGTAAAATACAGTAAAGTATAATAAAATACAATGAAAAGAAAATTATGCAATAGTGTTTCATGAAAGAGGAAAGTATCATGGAAGAAAAATATTATACCATCACCCAGGTGGCTGAGAAGCTGAATCTGCATCATAAAACCATACGGAATTTTATAAACAGCGGCAGACTGAATGCAACAAGGGTGGGAAAGCAGTGGAGAGTAACCCAGGAGGATCTTGATTTATTTGTACAGAACAGGGAATCATCAGAGCAGAATGAATCATCGGATTCTTTGACAGTACTTAAGCAGCCGGAGGTATTAAGTGGGGGCAGATGCAGTGTATCCTCTGTCATAGATTTGGCGGCAATTCCAAAGAACCAGTATATGAGAATATCAAATTTACTTTTGGCAGTTATGAACGGCAGGGATCCGGATTCCCAGGATGCCACCATTAATATGAAATATTACGAAGAAGAGCAGAGAATGAGAGTATTTCTCTGGGGCGGGCTGAAGTTTATGGAAGAGATGTTAAATACAGTTGGTTTGCTGACTGAGGAGGAGAAAGGGAACGGTGAATAATATGAAAGCGAAAAGCGGATTTCGTAACCAGGATGGGAAGAAAGAGATTTTAGATTTATATGATTCTTTTATAGAACAGTGGAAATTTCCCCACGAAGAACAGGTGGTTGAGACCCGTTTTGGTAAGACTCATCTTATTACAGCAGGTGATAAGGAATGTCCGCCTCTGATTCTGCTTCATGGAACAGGGATGAATTCGGCCATGTGGCTGGAAGAAATAAGAAGCTATGCAAAAGAATACCGGGTATATGCTGCAGATATTCCAGGGGAACCGGGAAAAAGTGATGAGAGACAGCAGTCGCTAAAGGGCAAGGCCTATGCACTCTGGCTTTCGGATGTTTTAGACTCACTTCAGATAGAAAAGGTAATTTTGATCGGTATCTCACTGGGAGCCTGGCTGGCAGTGAAGTTTTCCATTCATTACCCGGAATATGTGGAAAAGCTGGTTTTAATTGCTCCGTCCGGAATCAGTCCGGCTAAAAAATCCTTTCTCTTTACTGCCCTGTATTATGGACTTTTTGGAGAGAAAGGAACAGAGAAGCTGTATATAAAAATAAACGGAGGCAGAAAACTTCCTGAGAGAATGATGGCACTTCAGAAGCTGATAAAGAAAGGCTTCCGTTATCGTATGGAAGCGATTCCAATTTTCCGTGATGATGAGATTAAAAGACTTTCCATGCCTGTGGCTTTATTTGTGGGAGGAAAAGATATTATGCTTCATTCTTATAAAACTGCTGACAGGCTTCATAAACTTCTCCCCCATTCACAAATTAACGTTTTACCCCGGGAGGGGCATTCTGTTACCAGGTTATCCGCAGAGATAACGAGTTTTTTAAAAGGAGATTAAGTAATATGAAGATCGATATCGTTACCCAAAATGGAATTCCCATTGCAGTGATTTCAGGAGATGAACTGTTGATACAGGATGTTGGCACAGCCCTTGATTTAATGGCACAGGTAAAATATGAGTCCGGAAGCAGCAGATTCGTGATTTTAAAGGAATCCATTACAGAAGATTTCTTTTGCCTTAGTACCCGGCTTGCTGGAGAGGTCTTACAAAAGTTTGTAAACTACGGTGTAAAGATGGCAGTAATTGGGGATTTTTCCGGTTATACCAGCAAGCCTCTTAAGGATTTTATCTATGAAAGCAATCACGGTTCAGATTTTTGCTTTGTTTCAGATCTGCAAAAGGGAATTGATAAACTGGCTACAATGTAAAAACCATAAGACCAATGCAATCCATAGGGAGAAGATGTTGACAAGCTGGCAAAAGAAGTGTATGTTATCGGTGATACAGTAAAAGCAAGAAGAGCGCTGGATGCCAAAGAAGAAGCATACGAAGCAGCAGAAAATATCTGATAAAAAGGAGAGCAAATATGGAAAAGAGAATTTCTGGAAGAACAGGTTTAATGGGATTAATTGGCTCACCGGTAGGACATTCCGGTTCCCCCGCTATGTACAATTACAGCTTTGAAAAGCTGGGACTGGACTATGCATATCTTGCTTTTGACATTAAGGTGGAAGAGGTAGAAAAGGCAGTTGAAGCCGTTAAAACCTTAAACATGAGAGGCTGTAACGTAACCATGCCCTGCAAAACGGAAGCATTAAAGTATATGGATGAGCTGTCTGATGCGGCCCGCATTATCGGCGCAGTCAACACCATAGTAAATGAAGACGGAAAACTGATCGGGCATATAACAGACGGTCAGGGATTTGTAGATAACCTAAGAGATCACGGCGTAGAAATAAAGGATAAGAAGATTACGATATGCGGAGGCGGAGGCGCAGCCACTGCTATACAGGTGCAGTGTGCCTTAGAAGGAGCAAGGGAGATCTCCATTTTTAATATTAAGGATGGATTTTTCGAGAGAACTCTGGAAACAGCGGAAAAAATCAGGCAGGAAAGACCTGGCTGTATCGTCAACGTATTTGACATTACTGATATGGAAACCATGAGAGAAGAAATGAAAACCAGTGACATTTTTGCCAATGCCACGATTGTAGGCATGAAGCCTATGGATAATGAGAGTGTGGTAAAGGATATCACCATGTTTCACCCAGGTCTGGTAGTGACAGATGCGGTTTACGATCCAAAAGAAACAAAAATGCTGAGAGAAGCCAGAGAAGCAGGCTGCACCTGTATTGATGGGCAGGGAATGCTGGTCTGGCAGGGGGCAGCAGCCTTTAAGCTTTATACAGGACAGGAGATGCCTGTGGAAGGTGTAAAAGATCTTCTCTTTCGCTAAACAAAAAGAATAATTAAAGATATTATCCGACTGCACTGGTCAGCTACTGACAGGAGCTAAGAGGTAAGCAGGTTTGTTACTGGGCTAGTTCCGATTGCGGCCAGTCGCTGTCCGGAGTATCATTTGCATTTTAATCCAGGTTAGAATGGATAAATATAAAAATATACAAAAAGTATTTACATAATTGGATATATATGGTAATATTTACTTAATGTATAAAGATTGTATTTATATAAAAACAAATAAATAACTAGGTGTTACTGTATCAGCAGATACAGGCATGACTGGTGATATTTACATGTTTGCTTAAGCAACGTGTAAGTATGATCAGTTTTTTTATTTTTATGAGGTATTAAAACCATGGAACCATTGGGGAGAAGGCCAATCCCGTAATGAGTATAAACACATTTTTAAACCTTACTAAATATAAAAAGGAGAAGGAAAATATGGCAAGCAAGTACGATGGATTAGCAAGAATCATTATTCAGAACGTTGGAGGAAAGTCCAATGTAATCAGTCTGACCCATTGCATTACCAGACTGCGCTTCAAATTAAAGGATGAGTCAAAAGCAAACACGGAGATCCTAAAAAATACCGATGGAATTGTAACAGTCATGAAAAGCGGGGGACAGTATCAGGTTGTCATCGGCAACCATGTACCAGATGTTTATGAGGTAGTCTGCAAAATTGGCGGGTTTGGGGAAGACTCCCAGGGTTCAGACGGAGAAAAGCCGGAAAAGCACCAGAAGCTGTTTTCTGCCCTGATTGATACCATATCAGGAGTATTTCAGCCCATCCTGGGCGTGTTTTGCGCAACCGGACTTATTAAGGGTATTCTGGCAATACTTACTTTTACCGGGGTGCTTACGGCAGAAAGCGGAACGTATCAGCTTCTTTATGCAGTAGCAGACGGCTTCTTTTACTACCTTCCGGTAATACTGGGATATACCGCTTCAAAAAAATTCGGTTTAAATCCATTTACAGGTATTGCACTTGGCTGTGCACTGGTTTATCCTAAAGTAGTGGCACTTACTTCCAAGGATGTAATGGAAGTATTATTTGCCGGATCCATGTTTGAATCCAATATTTATGCTACATTTATGAAGATTCCTGTGATAATGCCAAAAAGCGGTTATCCTTCTTCCGTAGTACCGATCATTCTTGCTGTATATGTAGCTTCTAAGATTGAAAAGTTCTGGAAACGGGTGATCCCGGATGTAATTAAGAACTTCCTGGTTCCCACACTGACTTTGATGATTGCAGCACCTTTAACCTTTGTTGTGGTTGGACCTCTTGCAAATTCCATTGCAGCAGTCATTGGGTACCTGACCCAGGCTGCTTACAATGCAAGCCCTGTTCTAGAAGGTGCCATTGTAGGTGCATTCTGGCAGGTGCTGGTAATTTTCGGACTTCACTGGGGACTGGTTCCTGTCTATATCATGAATCTTAATACACAGGGATTTGACAGCTTCATGCAGCCCTATTTTGCAGCTTCCTTTGCACAGACAGCTGTTGTAATGGCAGTTATGTTTAAAACAAAGGATAAGAATTTAAAAAGTCTTTGTATTCCGGCAACAATTTCCGGTATTTTCGGTGTGACGGAGCCTGCTATTTATGGAATCTCTCTGCCAAAGAAAAAGCCATTTATTATTTCCTGTGTGGCAGCTTCCATTGGCGGTGCAATCATTGGAGCGGGGAATGTTAAGAAGTATATGTCCGGCGCTTTGGGAATTTTTGGTTTTCCTGCTTATATCAATCCTGCGAACAATGATACATCCAGTATACCCTGGGTAGCAGCTGGTGTAATCGTTGCAATGGTGATTGCATTTGCAGCTTGTTTCATTCTCTACCGGGATGAAGAAACCAGGAAGGTTTCTAACTGAGTCCTGTAATTTAACAGAAAGGAAAGATAAAAGCCATGAGAAAAGATTTTTTGTGGGGAGGCGCAACCGCAGCCAACCAGTGTGAGGGGGGGTACCTGGAAGGTGGAAAAGGTATGGGTACAGTGGACGTTGTACCATGGGGTGAAAACCGTTTTCCTATTATGTTAGGTGAGATGAATTATAAGGATCTGCCTGACGACTCCTATTATCCATCGAGAGAAGCCATTGACATGTATCATCACTATAAGGAAGACATTGCACTTTTTGCAGAGATGGGCTTTAAATGTTATCGTTTTTCTCTTTCCTGGTCCAGAATTTTTCCCACTGGGGAAGAAGATATGCCAAATGAGGAAGGTCTTAAATTTTATGAGGAAGTAATTGATGAGCTGTTAAAATATAACATCGAGCCGGTTATTACCATCTGTCATTTTGACGTGCCCTTAGCTTTGGCAGATAAATATGGCTCCTGGAAAAACCGTATACTGATCGACTGCTTTGTCCATTACTGTGACGCCATTTTCCGCAGATTCAAAGGAAAAGTCAAATACTGGATCACCTTCAATGAGATTAATATGCTTTTGCACCTGCCATTTATGGGAGCAGGAATACTCTTTGAGGAAGGGGAGAATATAAACCAGGTCAAATATCAGGCGGCTCATAACGAATTGGTGGCATCGGCTATGGCAACCAGACTTGCTCATGAGATTGATCCGGAGTGTAAGGTTGGCTGTATGCTGGCAGCAGGAAATTTTTATCCCTACAGCTGCAATCCGGATGATGTCTGGAAAGCCATGGAAAAGGACCGGGATAACTATTTCTTTATCGATGTTCAGGCCAGAGGCCAGTATCCTGCCTATGCAATGAAATTTTTTGAAAGAGAAGGCATTACCCTGAATGCAGAGGAGGAAGATTACCGGATACTAAGAGAAAATACCGTTGATTATATCTCATTTAGCTACTATTCTTCCCGTTGTGCCACAGCAGACCCGGATATCCTAAAGAAGTCAACAGCAGGAAATGTAATGAAGAGTATTAAAAACCCCTATTTAAAGGCATCTGACTGGGGCTGGCAGATCGATCCCCTGGGACTTCGTATTACCTTAAATACGCTGTATGACCGTTATCAGAAACCACTTTTTATCGTGGAGAACGGACTTGGTGCAGCTGATTTCATGGAAGCAGACGGCACTGTGTCGGATGATTACCGCATTGATTATTTAAGGGAGCACATAAAAGCCATGATGGATGCGGTGGATATGGATGGAGTGGACTTACTGGGATATACTCCATGGGGGTGCATTGACCTGGTAAGTGCGTCTACGGGAGAGATGAAAAAGCGGTATGGATTTATCTACGTAGATAAAGACAATGAGGGGAACGGAACCTTAAAACGCAGCAGAAAAAAATCATTTTACTGGTATCAGAAAGTAATTGAAACAAACGGAGCTTCATTAGAATAAAAAACATGCCCGGGCAGAAACTGATCTTGCCCAGGCATGTTTTTTATTCAGTAAATCACGGATATCTGGTTTCTTCCAGCATTCTTTGCCTGATAAAGGGCAACGTCAGAACGTTCCATCAGACTCTCCAGGGTATCGGTATCCTGATGGAAAAAAGTTACTCCTACACTGATGCGAAGGGGAATCTGTTCCTTATTTTCCGTATAGAATTCCAACTCCTCAATTCGTTTGCATAATAGTTCAGCTTCCAGCACAATTTCTCCTTCACTAAAACCAAGAACCAGTGCGGCAAATTCCTCCCCGCCAATTCTTCCCAGCAAATCCTGTCCTTTCATAAGTTTCTGGCATTCTTCTGTTACCATGCAGATGGCCCGGTCTCCTATGTTATGTCCAAACGAGTCGTTAATGGTTTTAAAACGGTCGATGTCGATCATGAGAAATGCAGCTTTCTGACCGTGTTCTTTGATGGTTAAAAGCCTTTTATGAGCTGTCTCCAGAAAGCTTCTTCGGTTCATAATTCCCGTTAACATATCGGTTCTTGCCTGTATTTTTAGTTCCTGTTCCGTTCTTTTGCGATCGGATATATCTTCTAAAGTGGAAAGAAACTGAACGATTTCCCCATCTTCATTTAAAATAGGAGTAAGAATTATATTCTCCCAGATGAAATCACCATTCTTTTTCTTATTAACAATTTCACTGCTCCACTGTTTTCCTGAGAGAATTGTATTCCATAAAGTATGATAAAACTCCCGGTTGTGATAACCAGATTTTAGAATTCTTGGGTTTTTTCCTAAAACTTCCTCTAACTCATATCCCATAAGCCGTAAAAAAGTCGGATTTGCATATTCAATTTTTCCTGATGTACTGGTAAGAATGAAAGATATGGGACTCTGTTCCATAATTGCCTGAAACGTATCCTCACTTTTTTTCAGCTGCTGTCTTAATTCCTTATTAGAGGTGATATCACGGATCACACTGATGATGTATGTACTATTTTGGAATCTGGTAATCTGTGATGAAATAAGAGCAGTTAATTCTTTTCTTTCTTTGGTAAGAAGAGTGAATTCCAGGTTTTTGCAGCTGCCGTTCTTATTAATGATATCAAAAAAGCGGTCTCTGTCACTAAGGTTTTTCCAGAATTTTAAATCAAGTGTTGTTTTTCCCAAAGAGTCCTCTTTCGTATATCCAGTTAATAATGTGTAGGTTTCATTTACATCGATTATTTTTCCGGTGGGAAGCTCAGAAATAAATACGGTATCAGGGATTGTTTTAAATATAAGACCAAAACGTTCCTCTGCATACGTTCTGTCCGCATGCTCTCTCTGGACAGTCATGACAATGAAGCAATAAGTCCATAAAAGGATACCGGCAATGGAGAGAAAGTAGCTCATAAAGGTAAAGAAGGAAGAGAAGTTATAGTTTCGTGTCTCTTTAAAAAAGGTAAGCAAAGCCCGGATGATAAAAAAGGTACCATAAGGAACACATGCTGCTGCGATAAGACTGGTGGCAGGACGGACAGAATCAATGGCATGACTGCTTAAAATCTTCCCATTATGAAAGGAAACAATAGCGAAAGTAAGGCAAAATACTATAATCCGATAGCTTTTGTTTTCATAGAGAAAGGAAAACCAGAAATAACCAGCAAAAAACAGAATCGAAATTAACAGCAGTTTCTTTTTCGCTACAGGTAAATCTAAAAACCTTGAAAAGCCAATGTTCAATGCCAATATGGAAAAATAAAAGAAAATATTGGAAAAGAATACCAATAAATTTCCATAGTGGGAAATGTACTGGCATGCATAAAGAAGTCCGCAGACGGCTGAAAAAATACAGCTGAAAAGTAAGTAATTCATTCCGGGATAAATTTTAATAATGCGGAAAACAAACAGCATAATGATTACCTGTATGAAGCTGATATAAAAATAAACAATGGCGATTGTTGGGATATCCAGAACCATAGCTGCTGCCTCCATTCTAGTTTAATTAAACCAATTTTAATATGTTTTATTATAAAAAGCAACTGGATGTATGGTATTAAAAAGTTCTTAAATTCTAAAATTTCAAGTTCACGCATATGAATGGAAAAGGGGAGGTGGAGGAATGAAAAATACTTTAGTTCTATATGAAAGTAAATATGGATTTACCAAAATGGCGGCCTGGCAGGCGGCTCTCGTACTGGGACCCGGGAAATGTATGCGGTTCTCTGAATTTAACAATAACAAACAGGAATGGGATCTTATTATTTTACTCAAACTTCGCAC
>JAAOXG010000017.1 GCA_013036995.1 Lacrimispora defluvii | reverse complement strand
GTTTTGAGGGTATATGTATTAACCTTCAAAAAGGTTTGGCCTGGTGGCTCAGTTGGTTAGAGCGCCGCCCTGTCACGGCGGAGGTCGTGGGTTCGAATCCCATCCGGGTCGTTTTACAACTGAATTTTGCTTATGGGATCTTAGCTCAGCTGGGAGAGCATCTGCCTTACAAGCAGAGGGTCATAGGTTCGAGCCCTATAGGTCCCATTCTGTATGCACACGCCATACATGAGTAGATTTGTGCCGATGTGGCTCAATTGGCAGAGCAGCTGATTTGTAATCAGCAGGTTATCGGTTCGAGTCCGATCATCGGCTTGCATCAAAATTAAATATGGATGGGTTCCCGAGTGGCCAAAGGGGGCAGACTGTAAATCTGTTATCGACGATTTCGATGGTTCGAATCCATCTCCATCCATTTAGTGATTAAAATTCTAATCACTGCATATAATATAATTGAATAACGCGGGGTGGAGCAGTCTGGAAGCTCGTCGGGCTCATAACCCGAAGGTCGCAGGTTCAAATCCTGCCCCCGCAATTTTTGTTGGTATTTTTTATGAATTATGTGTTTTTTACACATGAGCCCAGATAGCTCAGTTGGTAGAGCAGAGGACTGAAAATCCTCGTGTCGCTGGTTCGATTCCGGCTTTGGGCATATGGGATACTAGCTCAGGTGGTAGAGCACTTGACTTTTAATCAAGTTGTCCGGGGTTCGAATCCCCGGTGTCTCAGGACAAGCCTTGGAACAGAAATGTTTCAGGGCTTTTTTTCTGCAAAAAAATATTCGATGAAAGTATTACTATTCATCGAATTCTACGATTACATAATATCCCCTGTCGTTGTGTTTGATTTCTTTTACAATTCCATGATCTGATTTAATACGGTCACGGCCCATATAGCAACCGGACATGGCAACCGCAGGGTCGATAATATAACTATAGCTGCTGGTTCCTTCTCTTTCGATGATCTGGACCTGGTCACCGGCGGTTACAAGTCCGGGGCGTTCCATTTTAAATTCTATCAGTCTCATAATCGGTGTTCTCCTTCTCATTTTCAGGTTATTATAACCCTGTGAGAAAAAATTGTAAAGATAAGATAAGAATGATATACTAAAAGGGCTATTTCGAGTGCTATTAAGAGAGGCGGTTGGCAAAGTGAGTGATAATAGGAATCTATTAGAACGATTAAAGGAGTATGGAAGATCAGATTTTTATCCCTTTCATATGCCTGGACATAAAAGACAATGGGAAGAATCATTTTGTAAGAAATTTACCAACCCATTTTCTGTTGATATTACGGAAATTGACGGATTTGATAATCTGCATCATCCCCGGGGTATATTAAAGGAGTCTATGGACTGGGCGGCCAACGTATATAAAAGTGACAGGACTTATTATCTGGTGAATGGAAGCAGCTGTGGGATATTAAGCGCCATCAGCGGTACGGTATCAAGAGGCGGAACTATTTTGATGAGCAGAAATTGTCACAAGTCAGCATTCCATGGAGTTTTCCTCAATAATTTAAGAACAGAATATATTTATCCACAATTGATCCGGGAATTTGGCCTTCAAGGTGGAATACTTCCTGAAGATCTGGAATGGATGTTGAAAAACCATCCAGATGTGGAAGCTGTTCTTGTGGTATCCCCCACTTATGATGGTATTGTCTCGGATGTGGAGAAGCTTGCGGATATCGTTCATAAATTTGGTTTACCTTTGATTGTTGATGAGGCACATGGCGCTCATTTTTCTTTTGGAAAGGGGCAGGGTTTTCCTGTTTCAGCTATTGAACTGGGAGCGGATGTGGTGATACAGAGTCTTCATAAGACACTTCCCTCTCTTACACAGACTGCTGTTATGCACGTAAAAGGCGGGTATGTGGATATGGACAGGCTGGACCGCTATGTGCATATGTATCAGACCAGCAGTCCGTCTTATGTTCTGCTTGCTTCCATAGACAACTGTATCAGATATATGGCTGAAAATGGGTCAACATGCATGAATGAGTTCTATGGGAGGATAATGGAGTTAAGGGATGGGCTGAAAGATCTTACCTGTCTGAAAATTCTTAATGAACAGGTGAAAGGACAGTCAGGAGTGTATGAGGTTGATTTATCAAAGCTTATTATATCTACAAGGGAATCCAGATACTCTGGAGCTGAACTGGATCATTTATTAAGAGAAGATTATTATTTGGAAATGGAAATGTGCGGAACGGACTATGCAACGGCTATATTAACTTTGGCTGACACAAGAGAAGGCTTTAAAAGGCTTTCCCGGGCATTGCGGGAGATTGATTCGACGGCAGGAAAAGGCTCTGAGATATGCTCCGGCAGGAGATATTTAGCAGCGGAGTATGACAATTTTAAAGTCAGACCGGAATCCAGGACTACCATTGGGAAGTCCATGGACTCACGTAGAAGGAGAGTTCTTTTAAATGATGCAGCGGATCTTGTCTCAGCGGAATTTGTTTACATTTATCCTCCGGGTATTCCCATTATTGCGCCTGGGGAAGTGCTGAAAAAGGAACTGATTGAACTGATTGCAGCATATAAAGAAATGAAGCTTCCGGTACAGGGACTGGAAGACGAAAAGATAGAACATATTTATGTTATGGATGAATCAGCTGAATAAATAAATTTGGAGTAGGATACGATGAGCAGGATATTTTATATTATGGGTAAAAGTGCATCCGGGAAAGATACGATTTATAAGAAACTTCTGGAGAAAATTCCTGGTTTAAAAACTATTACCCCATATACCACAAGACCGATTCGGGATGGGGAAGTTAACGGAGTGGAATATTTTTTCACAACCAGAGAAGAGCTGGAACAATTCCGCAGAGACGAGAAATTAATTGAAGAACGTACTTACGATACAATATATGGGCCCTGGACTTATTTTACCGTAGATGATGGCCAGTTTGACCGGTCAGGACGGGAAGGATATCTTATGATAGGGACCTTGGAGTCTTACGAGAAAACCAGACATCATTTTGGAAGTGAGTATTTATTTCCAATTTATGTGGAGGTGGATGACAGAGAGCGTTTACTTCGTTCTATTGAGAGAGAAAGATCCCAGGAAGTGCCTAAATATAAGGAAGTATGCAGAAGATTTCTCGCAGATGAAGAAGATTTTAAAGAGGAGAATCTGCTTCGATGCGGTATAGATACGCGTTTTAAAAATGATGATCTTGATTACTGCCTGGATGAGATTACAGAGCGGATTAAAAAGAATTTATAAATAAAATGCTCTCTGAAACTGGTATATAACCAAATTGTTCAGAGAGCACTTTTATGTTTATTTTGCTGCCAGTCTTCTGGCTTTTGCTTCCATACGGGATCTTGTTACATCAATGAATACGGCTGCGATGATAACCATACCAATTACGATGTATTGAACAGAGCTTGAGGTATTAAGGAGTGTCAGTCCGTTACGAATGGTTGAGATCATCAGTGCACCGATTAAGGTTCCCCAGATTGTTCCCTTGCCTCCCATAAAAGAGGCACCTCCTATAATACAGGCTGCAATGGCATCTGTATCATAAGGTGATATGGCTGCAGATGGGTTTGCCACTGCAGAACGTCCTACGATCACCAGACCGGCTATTGCACACATGAAGCCGGATAAGCTATAGACAAAGATCAGAACGTTGTCGGAATTGATGCCTGATAGACGGGCAGCTTCCGGATTTCCGCCTACACAGTAAATCATTCTGCCCAGTGCGGTTTTATTTAAAAAGAAATGATATACAGCATATATCAGTAAAAGGACTACAAAGCATAGAGGAATTCCGGAAAATCCGTCCAGTGTCTTAAACAGGTTGCAGGAGCCTAAAAATGTAACGCCTGCGGGAAAGTCGGAAATCGTTTTGGTTGCTACCACTAAAAGGGCAAGACCACACAGTACATTCTTCATACCCAGAGTTGATACAAAGGGATGGGGGAGATGCATTTTCGTCAACAGAAGTCCATTTAAAAATCCAACACAAAGTCCTGTGATAATACAGGCGAGTATAAGGATAAATGGATTGGTAATTCCCAGTGAATTTTTGAGCATACCCATTACACAGGCGCACAATATGGCATTTGCGCCTACAGACAGGTCAATGCCTGCAGTAATCAGTACAACCAGCATGGCTGCGGATATGAGGCCGTTAACGGCCGTCTGCCGTAAGATATTCATCATGTTATTCATTGTAAGAAATTTGTCTGTTGCTACTGACAGAATCATAAACAACAGGATCAGAGCCAACAGCGGAGCTGCCTTACTGACTATGTCTTTCATTTTTTTTGTTTTCATTGTATAGCACCTCCCCAGGCAGCTTTCATAATTGTCTCCTGATTCAGTAAGTCACTGTCTCGTGAAAGCTCACCCATGATTTTTCCTTCTCTCATTATAATGACTCTGTCACTCATTCCGATAATTTCAGGCAGCTCAGAGGAAATCATGATTACACATTTCCCTGCTTTAATCAGGTTGTTCATGATGTTATAAACTTCAACTTTTGCGCCTACATCAATGCCTCTGGTGGGTTCATCAAAGATATAGATATCTGCATTGGTATTAATCCATTTGCCGATTACTACTTTCTGCTGGTTTCCTCCAGACAGCTGGCCCACTGCTTCTTTAGAATCTGATATTTTAATTTTTAAACCTTCTACGTTATCTCCGGTTAGCTGGTCAATGTGTTTCTCATCCAGAAAGAGTCCTTTTTTGCATTTTTTCATGGAACTGAGAATGAGATTGGTACGTACAGACTGGGTCAGAACAAGGCCCTGGCCTTTCCGGTCCTCTGTTAAAAATGCGATGCCCTGTCGGATTGCATCCTTTGGAGTTTTAATTGTGGCAGGTTTTTCATTGATATAGATATTTCCTGAATCGTGGCCGTCAGCACCGAATATGGCGCGGAACGTTTCTGTACGGCCAGCACCTACCAGTCCTGCAAAACCAAGAATTTCTCCGTAATTGGCATGAAAACTCACATCCTTTAAAAGTCCGGTTGAATTCAGATGCTCTACTCTTAAGGCCTCTTTTCCTCTGGTGGTGGATATCTTTGGATACTGGTTATCCAGAGTTCTTCCTACCATGGCAGAGATCAGAGAGTCATTGTCCATCTCCGAAATATCTTTTGTCAGAATATGTTCCCCATCTCTCATAACGGTTACGCGGTCGCATAATTCGAAGAGTTCTTCCAGTTTGTGGGATACAAACAGGATGGAGATTCCTTTTTCCTTTAAAGAACGGACTGTCTTCATTAATTGGGCAACCTCTTTTTCTCCAAGACTGGAAGTCGGCTCATCCATAATGATCAGCTTTGCATCTATTAAAACAGCTTTTGCTATCTCAACCATCTGTTGTATTCCCATACCATAGGAACCACATTCTTTCTTAACATCAATATCCTGTCCCAGTGACAGCATTACCTCATGGGCCATCTCATGCATCTTCTCATATTCCAGGAGCGGGCTGTTCTTCTTTTTCAGCGCTTTATTAATAAATATATTATCTGTGACTGACAGAAGGCGTACAATATTAAGTTCCTGGTAAACACAGGCGATTCCATGAGCTGCAGCCTCCCTGGGGTTTTTAAAGGAGACCTCTTTCCCATCCATAATGAGAGTACCTTCTTCCGGGGTATACACCCCGGTCAGTACTTTAATCAGCGTGGATTTACCGGCACCATTTTCACCGATCAGTCCATGAATTTCGCCTGGTTTTATTTCCAGTGACATATTGCGCAGAGCCACAACTCCTGGGAAGCGTTTCGTCACATCTTTCAGTTCCATTAAGCTCATAGCAGTTCAACCCTTTCTGTTTCTTACAAGCAGGTTATTTTAAATAGCCTTTCAGTTTTTCTAAGTAGTCTTTTGCATTGTCGGAGGAAATAACTTCGCAGCCTGTATCCACAAAGGATTTCACCGTCTCGCCTTTTACTGCTTTGACTGCAGATTCTACTGCTTTATATCCCATGGTGTATGCTGACTGTGCGCAGGTTGCAGAAATGGTTCCGTCAATAATATTCTGAACACCACTCTGATTTCCATCAAATCCTACGATGACTACATCTTTTAATCCGCTTTGTTTGCAGGCGGTTGCAGCTCCTGCAGCAGTATCATCGTTATGACATAAGACGATCTGAATGTTACCGCTCTGAGCAGTAATCATGTTTTCCATAACATTGGCTGCCGTGTCAGGATTTGACTGGGCATACTGTACGGAAACCACGTCTATTCCGTTTTCTTTCATCGCTCTTTCGTAACCGGCCTGTCTGGCATCGCTGGTTGCGTTTCCTTCAACGCCGCCTATGATAACTGCTTTTGCTCCCTTGCCGGCTTTTTCTGCAGCATATAATCCGCCCTGATAGGCTGCTTTGTCATTACCAGTACCGACAAAGGCTATTTTTCCGGGTATCTCAGCATCGGTATCTACGGTAATGATTGGTATTTTTACATCACCGATTACGCTGGCAACTGATTCTGACTGGAGAGGAGAGATAACAAATGCATTAATGCCTCCTGCCAGCATGGTCTCAATCATATTGTTCTGCTCGTCATAAGCTGTTTCTGAAGCAGGACCCTGAAGGTCAACTTTAACACCTAAATCCTTGGCAGCGGCATTTACGCCGGCGGCTACATAGCTCCAGTATTCGCTGGAAAGCGTTTTTAAGATTACGCCGATTTTGATATCTCCCGTCGTGGAAGCGGCGGTGGAAGCGGCAGCAGCGGCAGCAGTAGTGGCAGCTTCACTGCTGGCTGGCGGTGTGTCCGCTTTTTTTCCTGCGCAGCCGGTAGCTGATACCAGTAAGGCAGAAATTAACATCGTGGATAAGATTCTTTTTTTCATGTTTAATCTCCTTTCACAACACGTATTATACAAGTTGCATAAAATGATTCAATGTAATTACTATTTTATAGACAAAAACACAATAAAACAATGGTATAATTTGCGCTGTAAGGGGGTGGATGTTTCGATATCTTAATTTATATCAGATGAAAAAAAGCCCGGCAGAGATAGGCTTTTTTAAAGAGATGCGTTGGAAATGGAAGCAGTTAATCGGTAAACAAACAGCCATTTTCCACGGTCAGATGTTTTCCTTTCATGGTATATGCTTCTGTCATATGATTTGTAATAAGTATGACTGCAATTCCGGATTTTAATGCTTCATCAAGCAGGTTGATAGTCAGAGAACGCAGCTGAAAATCAATGGATGAGAATGGTTTGATACAAACCAGTATTTTAGGACGGAGAAAAATCCATCTGTAATAGATCAGTTTCAGCTTGCACTCATCACTTACTTTATCTGCTTTCTCCCCCAGTTCCTTCTCTGTAAAAATTCCTTCAGTCATATTTTTAACCAGTTTTCGATATGACTTTTTCAATTGAATGCCAGACTTTTTTTGCATGAACATAAAAATAAAGTTTTCCATAATCGTCATATCGGTGAATATCATCTCATCTAATGACCTGGCCTCAATGAAAACAATCTCGTTTAAAACAGAGCGGAAAACCGTATCCGACCGGTTGGATATAATCGCTTTTCCGGTTATGGAACGGCAGCCTTCCAGCATTGAGATGGCGTGACTGCATTCTGCAGAATTTGTGTCCAGAATATTTAACAGTTCCCCTCCCTTTATATAACGGGTTAAGGAGATTATGGGATTCAATTTTAGATCCTGAATATCATCAGTATCTGCAATGATTTGCTCATTGACTGACTGAATAAAGTGATGGGGAGTAAACCGGCTTAAGGATCTACCATTTTTTATAATGGTAATTTCATCAGCGTGCTTCCATAAATCGGAATCACTTCCTGAAACATAGAGAAAGGTCATCCCTTTCCTTTTTAATTTAGCGGATAGTTCAAAAAAACCGTTCATTTCATCCTCTGATAAAAACATCTCCAGATCCGTAATAACTGCCAGCTTTCGCCCGGATACGTAGGCACGGAGAAGTTCGATCTGCTTTTGTCTTCCGTAATCCAGTATATGGGCTTTGGAAGAAATGGGGAGAGACAGGTCAAGCTCTTTTAAAAGATCCGGTGCCAGCCGGCAAAGAGAAGCGGCCCGGTTCCACCAGAATACCTTACTGTTAGCCACAAATATGTTTTCTTCCACACTTAGCTGGGAAAAGATGCCACGGTTTTTCCCTATGAAAGAGGTTTGTTTTTGAATCTGATCCTGGGATCGGTAAGACTTTATCTTTTCTCCATCCCAGTAGATCCAGCCGGAATCTGGTTTTAATGTGCCGTTCAAAAGCCTTAGAAAGTTCTGCTTTTCAATTAAATTTGGTATAATGGCACAGCAAATCTGTCCCTGAAAGGCTCGCAGGCATACTCCTTTTAGTAAAGTCTGATTTCCATCAGAACAGTAGATATTTTCGTATCGCAATACTTCCTGTTTCATTTTTCCAGCCTCTCTGCTTCATCAAGTATGTAGGGAAGTGTAAGAGACACCTCAGTGCCGGCTCCGGGGGAACTAAACAGATGTATTCCGTATTCCTCTCCCATAAGAAGACGTATTCTGGAGTTCACGTTATTCAGTGCAATCCCGCCTTTTTTGTCTTCTCTCACGGAACCAGTGCCGCCTGCCATATGAAGAAGTGTATCATTTAAATGCTCGACTGTGGCTTCGTCAATACCAATGCCGTCATCTGAGACGGAAATATAAAGTATGGTATCACTGTGATCAATGTCTATGATCACCTTTCCTCCCTCAACTTTTGACTCTAGTCCATGCTTAATGGCATTTTCAACAATTGGCTGAAGAGTAAGCTTTGGAATTCTGGCTTTTAGAAGGTTCTCCTCCTCTGGCAGCAGGATATCCAGATATAACTTTTCCTCAAACCGGTATTTCTGAATTAAAAAATAGTTTTTTACATTGGAAAGCTCCTCTTCCAGAGTTGTAAGACTTTCCATATTAGAAGTAGTGTAACGGAAAAAGACCGCCAGTGCTTCTGCAATTTTCCCAATTTCAGGAACTCCCGCCATAATGGCATCTGAACGGATGGATTCCAGTACATTATAGAGAAAATGAGGATTGATCTGATTTTGTAAGGCCAGATAACGTGCCTGCTGTTTTGCATTTTCAATCATTTTATCCTTATCCAGACTGGTATGGAGTCCTGATAACAATTCATCAAAGCCGGGAGATATGCCTTCCAGACTTTTAAAGAGCTCAGTGAAAATAATCCCGTTATTAAAGAGCTCTGCCTGCTTTTCCATAAAACGCAGTGGTTCCCATATGTTTGCTTTTCCCCAAAGGAGAATTGAAAATAATCCCATACCCATGAATAGAACCAGAAGCACTGCAAAGTAGGATTCCTGACTGTGATCCGCCATCAGAATCAGGAAAAGCATAAGAAGCATAAGAATGCTCCAGGATATTAAAGTACCGATCCATAAGGCAAACCGGTTTTTTAACCATTGCTTTTTCAATTAGATTCCTCCCAGTTACCGGTTGGTAAACAATTTCCTGTATTCATTGGGCGATACGCCAAGGGTTTTTTTAAACTGTCTGGTGAAAAACTTGATATCATTATATCCTGCCAGCTCAGCAACCTCACTGACGCTTCTTTCTTTTTCGGTCAGCAGCTTTTTAGCTGTGTCAATGCGCACCATTTGTATATACTCGGTTAAGGTTTTTCCGGTTTCTTTTTTGAAAAGAGAGGAAAAATAGGTGTAGCTGAATCCTGTATTTTTAGCCAGTTCTTCCAGCTTAATATTAATTCCCTTATTTTCTTCTATATAGTGCTTGGCATAAATGACAGGCTTTATTTCTCTGTTTTTCAAATGGTCCAGCACATTCATAAGTGTTTCACAAAGAGTATCTTCTAAAAGCCTAAATGTCTGCTCCAGGCTTGTACAGTGTTCGTACATTTCAGAAAACCAGGATTCTTTTTCGTGTTCATCCAAAGAGGAGTCCAGCTGTTTGAATCCATTGAGATAATAGTTAAGAAGCAGCAGGAGATTTTTCTTTACCTGCAAACAGGTGGTTATATCTTCTGCCTTCATAATATGCTTTGCAGCTTCCACACATTTTTTAATCTCTTCCATATCAAAGGCATCCGGCCTGTCTTCCAGAAGCTTTAAGATTCTGGCGTCCATGGCGGAGGAAAGATTCGCATTTGCAACAGGTGGTTTTATCTCTGAGACTGTATTTAAGCCAGTGAGAAAACGGTTTCCTATGGCAATACGGCTTTCCTTAATTCGCTTAATCAGTTGGATACAGCTATCTGCCTGTTCGCTGACGACAGCATTAAAGTAGAGCCTGGGAAATAAATCCTGAAGACTGAGAACCCGTTCCTTTATGTGATTTATAGATTCCAGCAGTTCTTTCCTGTCAAGAGCATCAGAAAAGAGAAGAAAGAATATTCCTTCTTCTGTTACTTCAGAGATCCAGATCCAGTTATGGGAGGAAAACTCCACTTCAGCTATTTCAAGGGTTTTCTCTGTCAGCAGCTGGTAGCTTTCTTCCGTAAATTCCCTGTAACTGATATTGGGTTTTACTGCAATACACCTTGCTGAATTCTTCATAATATCAGCAGCGTTCATTTTCTCAACTTCCTGCAGTATGTTCTCCTCCTGTTCGCTCAGCTGCTTTTGTAAAACAGTTTTTAAAAACAGGTGTTTAAATGTTCCTGTATAATTCTTTATGGTTTCCTCAAGATGCAGGCGTGTGGATTGTATGGATATCTGCTCCTGGGTTTCCTTAACCAGTTTTTTTAATGTACGGGTTAAATCGTCCTGGTTGATGGGTTTTAACAGATAATCTCTTACTCCAAACCGCATTCCCTGCTGGGCATACTGAAAGTCTTTATATCCGCTGATGATGATGCATTTGAGAATTTCATTCTGCATTTTTGCTTCTTCAATCAGACGAAGACCATCCATTCCCGGCATTCGGATATCTGTAAGAAGAATATCCGGTTTTTTTTCATTTATCAGCTTAAGAGCAGTTAAACCGTCATATGCGGTTCCTAGCAGCCGGATGCCGATTTCATCCCAATTAACTAAATATTCGATGAGCTTACAGATCTTTTTTTCATCGTCTGCAATTACCATACCTAAAATTGCAATCATCTCCCGTTTTGTCATTTTTAACAGTATTGCCTTTCAGGTTAAGTATACTTCACTGATGAGAGATTCTCAACATAAATAGTGTTGAAAATTGCTGGAAATTGTAAAAAACACCATATTATTTTAAAGATTGCTTAAAATATTATGTAATAATGCTTCTTAATGCTTGTTGATTCGTTAAATTTATATCAAAAGTGCATAAAAACAGTTCAAATTATAGGCAGGAACTATGAGTGCAGATGAATTTTCTTGCTATCAATGGGTGGGTTTGGTATATTATTAATAAGATTTTGTACCGTAAAAAACATAGGGAATGTAAGAGGTATAATAAGGTGAATAAAATATGAATGCTATGGAAGCCCGTAAGAGCAGATTCTTTAAAAATATGTTTTTGTCCTACTGTCTGATCATTATATTAAGTTTTCTCATTTACTCGGTTACAGTCATTTATGAGGCTGCAAAAGTGAAAGAAAATCAGGCAGTAACATATTATGAAACAAAGGCCCAGGCATTTGCCAATGGGATGGATCAGCAGATTTACAGCGCCCAGAATATAATAACAAATCTGAATAATTCCTCGTTGATTAATAAATTGTATATGACTGTTCAGATGCAAAGTCCGGTTGATTCCTATCTTTTGTATCAGGTGTTAAATGACATCCGCTATCAGAAAACAGCTGGGGATGATTTTAATATTTCAGATGTTGTTCTGATGATGAATCATTACAATAAGGTATATACCAGTGATGAGGTGATTCACTTATCCGATCGCATTAATTTATCAGAATGGAAAACCGACCGTCTGGCAATCACAGATTTAAATACCAGTTTAAATATGAATAACAGCCAGCTGACCTTTTTAAAAAAATATCTGATATACAGTGGAGCCTATCAGTATGGATCTGGTTCACAGAGAGGAATTATCTGCGTATTATTTGAAAATCAGAAGATAGAGGAAATGCTTAAGACTGCATCTGGGGAAGCCCGGGGATATGCAGTTTACTATAATGGAAAACCGGTCATAAAAGAGGGGATTACAGATGGAAGAAGTTTTAAACAGACATCACAGGTAAGCAGTGCCATCTCTTATGAGATTATAGCGGATCATAATAAGTTTGGCTTTGAGTTATCGGACCTGGGTTCTTTTGCTTTGGTATTTGGATTTTTGATTTGTGCGGGGTATTTAATTCTCGCTTACTTTTTTACAAACCGGTATTCGTCCCCATTTGAGAAAATCAGACTTTTAGTAGGGAAAGACAGAAAAGAGGGTAAAAACGAAGCAGAAAAAATTGTCTCCGGTGTGGCTGATCTTCTTGGAGAGCGTAATGGGTATATGCAGCAGGTTCATAACATGTCGCCCTATGCCAGCCAGGGAATCCTTCATAGTCTTATTCTTGGGAATGACAGTGAATCCGGTAATAAAGAATTTCTAACTGATTTTGTTCAGTTAAAACGAGTATTTTTTCTGGCGGCAATGGTTGATTTATATTATGGAGAAAAATGGAGTAAGGATGAGGCAAAGAAAGCGGTAAAAGCAATTTCAATGCTGGCGGAACAGGAATCAGATGAGGAATTTAAGATACTGTCTTATAAAAAGGATTCTTTCCATGTGTATCTTATTTTTAACAGCAATAACGGAGAGCGTCTGGAAGATAAGCTTTACGAGTTTTTTGATAAGATGAAAAAGACCCTGGATTCCAGGTGCATGGTGACCGTTGGAGCAGATGAAGTTAAAGAAGAACTGGAAGAGATATCTGTTTCCTGTGACAATGCAATGCTTGCTTTGGAAAAAATCCTATGGGAGGGAAGAGGGTCAATCTATTTCCATGATCCACAGTCAGACTGTTCTATGAATTATTATTTTCCTAAGGATGGAGTGAAACAGCTTACTAAGGGGATGAAGGACAGGGACAGGGAGTCTATCAGTCATTTCTTTGAGGAAATTGAGAAGAAGAACCAGATGGAGTTTGATAATTCTGTTTATGCCGGAAAGCTTCTGTTAAGTGAGCTTTATGTTACCGTTGCGAAAGCAATGCAGGCAGTATGGGATCAGTGCGGCATTCCCTTAAGAAGAGTGGATGTCTGCCCTTCTTACCGTACCATGGATGAGGTCATTGAATATTATAGTAATCTGATAGAAGGGCTATTTATTGAAGTGGACCAATCTGAGGAATTAAGAGAGGAATATTTCCAGAATGAGTTGGAATTAATTGAGTATATCAATAAAAATGACAAAAATCCGGACCTTTCCCTTACCCAGATAGCGGACCATTTTTCGGTAAGCAGTAAATATGTAACTGCTTTGGTGAAAAAGCGGTTTGGCATGACCTATTTAAAATATGTGCAGGAACGAAGAATTTCTTATGCCATTGATCTTTTAAAAAATTCCTCTCTTCCCCTTGATAAAATAGCGGAAGAATGTGGCTACACCAATATGCTGACATTCAGAAGAAATTTTAAAGCGATTATGGCGTGTAATCCAAGTGACTTCCGGGGAGAAAAAACAGCGGAAGAAGAGTCGTAATAAATCAACAAATAAACAGGCTATAAAACCAGGAATGAATCAAAAAAGGATAGTAAATACTGCTTCCTTTTTTGATTCATTCATTTTTATATAGTCAAAATGCCCTCGGAAAAAGTGAAACTAGTAAAAAAGTAGGGCAAATTATACAATTTACTCACAACTCATCAAATGGAAGGGGAAAAAAGAAATGAATGTGCTTGCCAGCAAAAAAGCAAAGCCAGAGATAAAAAAACTCTCGAAAGAAGAAAAAAAACTGCTGTTTCGGAAAAATGTGAAGAGAGATAAATATCTGCTTCTAATGTTTGCACCAGTTTTGATCTATTATCTGATATTCGCCTATTTACCTATGACAGGTCTTGTAATGGCGTTTACACAATTTAAGGCGGGCAGCGGAATGATGGGCCTTTATACAGGTACCTTTGTGGGGCTGAAATGGTTTATTCAGTTTTTTAACTCACCTTATGCGTTCCGATTAATCCGAAATACCTTTTTGCTATCGTTTTATTCGTTAATATTTGGGTTTCCGATTCCTATTATTTTTGCACTGTGTATTACCCAGATAAAAAACAAGTATTTGCAGAAAGGGACTCAGATCATTACATATTTGCCTTATTTTATCTCTACGGTAGTTATCTGTGGAATGATAACAAACTTTTTATCACCGTCCAGCGGAATTATTAACCAGCTGATCGTTAAGGCAGGGGGGACCGCAATAAACTTCCTGGGAGAGCCGAAATGGTTCCGGGCTGTTTATGTTATTTCCGGTTCCTGGCAGAGCTTTGGATTTAATTCCATTATCTTTGTAGCTGCAATTATGGGCGTTGCGCCGGAGCTTTATGAAGCAATGAAGGTGGATGGTGCAAGCAAGGTTCAGACCATACGTTATCTGGTGCTGCCAAGCATTAAGCCAACCATTGTGCTTTTACTTATTATGTCACTGGGCAATCTCCTGAATGTGGGATTTGAGAAGGTTTATCTTCTTTATAATTCCGGAATCTATGATACGGCAGATGTTATCTCCACTTATGTTTACAGGCAGGGTATTGGAAGCCAGAATTACAGCTATGCAACAGCAGTGGGACTGTTTAATTCTCTGATTGGTTTTGTCATCGTGTTTACGGCAAACAGGCTCAGCAGAAAACTGACAGAAACATCGGTATGGTAAGGAGGAAGAGATGAATCAGAAAAGCACATGGATAGAGTTTAAAAATGAGTGTATTACAGATAAGCTGTTTGATATCTGCATCTGGGTACTGATCGTGGCGGCAGTTTGTCTTACCCTTTATCCCTTCGTATATGTTGTAAGCATTTCCTTAAGCTCTGGCGAGGCGGTGAACAAGGGATTAATAACCCTGTTTCCAGTGGATATAAATCTGGATACGTACCGGATGGTTATGTCTTATAAGGATTTATGGATTTCTTATGGAAATACATTTTATTATACGATTACGGGAACCTTTTTAAATATCGTATTTACCTGTCTGGCAGCTTATCCGCTTTCCAGAAAACGGTTTTTCTTAAGAAAGAAAATGAATTTCCTGCTGGCATTTACCATGTATTTTTCCGGTGGACTTATACCAAGTTATCTGGTTGTAACCGGGCTTGGTTTGTATAACAGCAGACTGGCAATGATACTTCCGGTTCTGGTCAGTGCTTATAACGTTATGATCTGCCGTTCTGCATTTGAGGGCATTGCTGAGGAATTGTTTGAAAATGCGTATCTTGAGGGTGCAAATGACCTTCAGATTTTAGTAAAAATTGCAATCCCATTAGTAAAACCGACGTTAGCTGTTTTAACTCTGTATTATGCAGTGGCACGGTATAATGATTTCTTTAGTGCGCTGCTTTATATCGGAAAGCAGAATCTTCAGCCGTTGCAATTGTTTCTTAGAAGAATTCTTCTGATGGCATCTACAGAGATCATGCAGGCTTCCGGCAATGCAACGGCCGCCAGTGCAGCAGCTCAGTCTACCATTCAGATCAGATACGTCTGCATCGTTTTATCCATGGTACCAATCGTATGTCTTACTCCCTTTATACAGAAGTATCTGGTAAAAGGAACCATGCTGGGAGCAGTAAAAGGATAATCATGTTTTGATTATATATAATAAAAATGAGGAGGATGTTACAATGAAAAAGAAGGAATATTGGAAAGCAGCAGTTTTATCTGCAATGATAGCTGCAGCGGCGTTATCTGGCTGTTCAGGGAAGAGCACCCAGGCGGAATCAAAAGAGGAAAAAAGCAATGAGGCTGAATTTAATTACACAGGGGCAGCACCGGTAACCAACACACCTGATGCAAAGGTCAGTATTCTGGCACAAAATTCCTGGTACTCTACCGTAGATTATGCCAACGCAGATATTATTAAGAAAATTGCTTCCAACGCAGGGGTGACAATTGACTGGACCCTTGTCTCACCTACTAATTATAAGGACAGCGTCAGCCCCATGCTGGCATCCGGTTCGGATCTTCCGAATATTGTGGAACTTCCTGATCTGGATGATAACATGACTTATATTACCGGAGGACTTTTCTATCCTCTTGATGAGTATATGAATTATATGCCCAATTATAAGAAGTTTCTGGATAGCAACCCGGCTATAAAAGCAAGTCTGACTGCAGAGGATGGCCATATTTACTATGTACCCCAGACGGTTGTAACGGATAATTATCAGCCATGTACCATGATGAATATGCAGTGGTTAGATCAGCTGGGTCTTCCGGTACCAACCACACTTGATGAGTTTGTAGAAGATCTGCGTGCGTTCCGGGATAATGATATGAACGGAAATGGAGACAAAACCGATGAGATTCCATTAAGCGTAACAGCTAAGAATCTTCCCTTTATGTTTGGTCCGGCGTTTGGTCTTAACCTGGTGGATGGTTTTTATGCGGATGAAAGTGGAAAGGTACACTATTCAGCTGCAGAATCTGAGAATTACAAAAAGTATCTTACGTTCTTAAACGGTCTTTATAAAGAAGGTCTTTTGGAAGTAGAGTATACATCTCTTACCCGGGATCAGATTACAGAGCGCTGTGCACGTAATATAACTGGTGCTACATTTGACTACAGCTGGCAGATGTCACAGCTTTACAGCAAGCAGTATCCGGAGTATACTGGTGAAAAAGGAATTATGGTTGGAATTCCACCTCTTTCCGGAGAATCAAAAGGTTTTTATCTGGGAAGAAATCCCATCGCCAATATATTCGGTGTCAGCAAGTCTGATAAAGACCCGCTTCTTGCCATTAAGTTCTTAGATTATGCAATGAGTGAGGAAGCACAGAATTATTATGTATGGGGACTGGAAGGGGAAAGCTATACAGTGTCAGCAGACGGGAAAAAGGCTTATACAGAAAAGGCTTCTGATAATAACTGGCTTCAGCAGCTTGGTATTAATGCAGGATGTCTTCCTTCCCAGCAGTCGGTAGAGGCGACAGATGTACTTCTTCCAAAATGGCATGTTGATAAGGATAAGGAGCTGCAGGCATTTTCCAAGGCACCCTGGCCATTCATCTATTCTACAAAGGATGAGCAGAATATTATATCCCAATATCTGGTTGATATTACTACTTATGTAGATGAAATGAATGTGGCATTTATTACAGGAACGACAGATCTTAACACATTTGATTCCTATTTATCTACCCTTGACAATATGGGATTAAAGGATCTGCTGAAAGTAAAACAGCAGCAGTATGACCGGTTCGTTTCATCGACCAAATAATGAGTTTAAGACCGGCACAGAGGATGGATTCTGTGCCGGTTTTTTATATAATAGGAAATT